>JBJELY010000165.1:0-1482 GCA_051879395.1 Roseburia sp.
AAACATACTGTCTTATTTTACATCATCTTCCATATATGTCAAGTTTTTCGCGAGTTTTCGCACTTTTCTGTGATTTTCTTAGGCATCCCCAAGTCCTTTTTCAATTTCTGCCACAATATTCTGCAATGCTTCTTCTTCATCTTCTCCCTCACAAATGAGTGTAATCTCATCCCCGGATTTGATACAGGCGCCTAACACACTTAATACGCTCTTTGCGTTAGCAACATTTCCACGATACTCAAATGTCACTTTCGCTTTATATTGCATTGCTGCCTTACATAATTCTCCTGCCGGTCTTAAATGTAACCCTGTTGGATTCTTTATGACTACTTTCTGACTAACCATAAATCCATCCTATCCTTTCTGCAATCTCTGCTCTTATCATTTCTTATACAATAATCTTCGTAATTAATTCTGCCAGCTTTTCTGCTTCTTCTTCTATCACTTTCTGATCCTTGCCTTCTATCATAACACGGACAAGTGGTTCCGTTCCGGACGGACGAATCAGCACTCTGCCTTCCCCGTTGAACTTCTCTTCCAGTAATCGAATTGCTTCTGCCACTTCAGAATACTCCATAAATTTGTCTTTTTTGTGATTTGGTACCTTTGCATTCACTAATGCCTGCGGAAGTACCTCCATAACCGTTGCAAGCTCTGACAATTTCTTTCCTGTCTTTACCATCACTTCAAGCAAATGAAGAGCTGATAAAAGACCGTCTCCCGTTGTATTATCATCTAAAAAGATAACATGGCCCGACTGCTCTCCGCCGATATTGTAGCCATTTTCCAACATATTTTCCAAAACATAGCGGTCTCCAACCTTTGTCTTTTCAATATGGATTCCATTTTTTTCTCCCATCAGAGAAAATCCCAGATTGGTCATAACAGTAACTACAATGGTATTCTTTTTCAAGGTTTCGTTCTGCTTCATGAAATTACCACAGATTGCCATAATCTGGTCGCCATCTACAAGAGCACCATTTTCGTCAACTGCAAGCATTCGATCGGCATCTCCATCAAATGCAAGACCAATATCTGCCTTTTCATACACAACCCTTGCTTTCAGTTCATCCATATGTGTAGAACCACAATTTGCATTGATATTCGTTCCATCCGGCTCTGTATGGATTGCTACTAGATTCGCTCCTAAATCTTTTAGTGTCTGTACAGATGTTTGGTAGGATGCTCCTTCTGCGCAGTCGACTACAATTTTAAGCCCACTCAAATCAACCGGAACCGTTTTCTTCATAAAATTAATATATTCATCTGCCATATCAAAACGATATTCTACTTTTCCCACTCCCGGTCCAATTGGCAATGTCACATCTTTCATATTAGAACGAATCAGCGCTTCTATTTCATCCTCTAATTCGTCTGAAAGTTTGTAACCATCTCCATTAAAAAACTTAATTCCATTAAATTCCATCGGATTATGGGATGCAGAAATTACAACTCCTGCATCTACTTTATGCATTCTGGTCA
>JBJELY010000165.1:1582-5153 GCA_051879395.1 Roseburia sp.
GGATTATGGGATGCAGAAATTACAACTCCTGCATCTACTTTATGCATTCTGGTCAGGTATGCAATTGCCGGAGTTGGCATGACTCCTACAAAAATAGCATTTGCTCCCACGGAACAAATTCCCGCAATTAATGCATTTGCTAACATACCACCTGATATTCTGGTATCACATCCTACTATAATCGTAGCCTGATGCTCCTGCTCTTTTGTAAGGACATAAGCACCTGCCTGCCCTAATTTCATTGCCAATTCTATTGTCAGTTCTGAACCTGCTATACCACGCACTCCATCTGTGCCAAACATTCTCGCCATATTATAAATTCCTTTCAAATAACTTTTTCTTCCTTTATTTTATGCAGTTTTTTTGTTGTCTTAGTTGGAACTACCATTCTTACTTCCTGTCGTCCCATTGTCTTCTTCATCGGTATTTCCAGAGTCTTCATTGGTATTCTCTGACGTCTCACTCGATGTATTCTCTCCTGTTGACGGGTCAGAAGTCGTTTCTTTTTCTTTCAGATTTACTGTCGCAGTCACACTAGTTTTTATCGAATAAACCTCTTGATCAATATCCCAGCTTACCTGAACCATATGAACTCCTTTTGTCAGCCCACTGGCATCAACAGTTCCCTTTATATTGGAAACAGTGAGGCGTTCCATATCAGAAGCCAGACCACCCACTGTTACTTTTACCGTATCTACTTCGAAGTTTGCCGTATAGGAACTAGATACATTCGTTAATGTCAAATTCGCCACCGGAACATCAAAATCTTTCGTTACCCATTGTTCCACATGTACTGTTATACTGATTTTGTTTTTTTCCTTATCTACCAGCGAAGTTCCATTCGGAAGATAAGATGTAATATCTACTTCTTTTGTCAGATCTTCTGTTGCACCTGAAATATCAAGTACTTCCTCCGGGATTTCAATTGCATCAATCGTATTAAGTGTACTTGCCGTTCCTTTTATTACCACCGTCTGAGGATTGTATTCAATCCCTGTCATTTCATAGCCACTTGCAACTTCTCCCAAAGTATTGAAGCGGACACCAACTTCCTTCGTATTCAAAATTGTTGCAGATACCGTTACAACATCAACACTCAAAGTTAATTTCGTTGTGTCAACAACATTTCCTTCTTTATCAAAAAGTACCGGAATAACATTATCCGTAATATCCGTTGACATACCATCAATATTAATTGTAGCAACTGCTGCGTCCACTTGGCTGACAATGGATTCCGGTCCCGAAATATTAACCACATTTGTAGTGTCAATTGTAACATCTCCAAGAGCACAACCATCTGCAACCGTACCTTCTGTATTCGCAGTAATCATTACTTTCTTTTTCGTCAAATCCTCTAACGCAACCGTTACGTATTTCGTACGTGAAGTAATCGATACCTGCGAACCACTATATCTGTTCGACGTAATCGTAATTGGTATTTGATAGGTCTCTGCTTTTTCATTATATTCAATTTTTTCCATATTGGCCGTTGCTGAAAAGTCAGACGCACTTACCTTGTCTAAAATACTACGCTTTGCTGATATGGTAAATGTTACCGACGTACTATCGTTGGTTACCTCGTAATACTTCCCAAGGGTATCCATGTAATTGACATTCTCCAACGTAACCGTTGTTGTAAGGTCTTTTGTTCTGGTTGGGTCATCTATATTGACCACAACAAGCCAGAGGATAACAGCAAAAAAAACAGCCAATATCTTGAGGCTAAAATTATTCGTTAGCATCTTGCCCAGCTTTTTTACCATTCTTCAGCCTCCTCTTCATTAATTCAATTTTGGATATTTCCTGTTCACGTTTCTGAATATAGCGCAATTTATTCCGCAAAAAGTCTGCATCCACATTACGATACAGTTCTCCACCCATAGCGATGGACACCTTTCCAGTTTCTTCTGACACAACAATTGTCATGGAATCACTCACTTCACTGATTCCAACCGCTGCACGATGTCTGGTTCCCAAATCTTTACTAAGAGATAAATTATCAGACAATGGAAGATAACAGGTTGCGGATACAACTCTGTTTCCACGCATAATAACAGCACCATCATGAAGTGGTGTATTCTTTTCAAAAATATTGATTAACAACTGACTGGTAAGAATACCATCTACTGCAATACCGGTTCTCTCATATTCAGCTAATACAATTTCATCTTCGACTACAATTAAGGCTCCCGTTTTTACCTTTCCCATTTCATAACAGGCTTTTACAAGTTCATTGATTGTTTTATCAGAAAATTTCTCCTGTAATCCCTTCGAAAAATCAAAAGATAAAATACTTGCCAGAAAATTCTTACTTCCTAAATTTTCCAATGCCTTTCGCATCTCCGGCTGAAAAATAACTACAAGTGCCAGCAAACCAACGCTTAAGGTCTTTTCTGCTATCCATAAAATAGTACTCATCTGGAAAATTGCAGCGATTGCTACGAAAGCCAGAATAACCAGAATTCCTCGCAACAGCATCCATGCCCTTGTGTTTTTAATCCATAATAACACCTGATAAAACAGGAATGAAATAATGCAGATTTCCACAATATCAATCGTAGATACTTCCGGCAAATTCAGTATTAATGATATCTTGTCATAAATATTTTGCATTGATGTTGTAATACTTTCCACATTTTCACTTCCCTTCTTTTCTTATTTTTTCTTTATGCAAACAATGCATGTAAATTCTTAATCAAATAAATCTTCATCAATTTCCATTTCTTCTGCGAGGCATTTCTTATTCAAACGTTCCTGTTCCTCTTTTTCCTTCTGTCCAAAATGTTTTACTTTCTTGTCGGAAGAAGATACATAAACCTTCGGAACCGCTTTTACATAGTAATAATACTCGTCATCTTCAAATTGTAAGTTTTCTGTTCTGGAATAGTCCAAATCAAAGCAGAAAAACTGTATCACAAATGCAATACCTAGCGAAATAATATTTCCTAAAATCAACCATAATGTTTTCCCGGTTACACCAAGCATCAGATATCCCACAAAAAATCCTACGATTTCAAATAAAACTCCTGCTACTATTGCAATTGGCCATGCATGATCAATTGACATTCTTCTAATTAAATAAACAATCAAAGTTCCTACCACTATAATTCCAAGTGCAAGATACATTTCTTTATTTCCGAAGAGCTGATTTAATGCAATTACAAATTTCGATGTACTTGTCTGGCTTTCATCCGCAGTTTCACTTAAAAGCACAGCATTCATACGTACTCCATCTACAAAATAGTAGATAATTGTTCCAAAAACTAATGCACTGACAGAATATGCTTCTCGAAGCAGTCCTACGCCAATCGGCATAACATATGGGATATTCCACTTAAAACAAATCGGTGTCAGAATCGCACTATAACCATTTTTTGGTGCAAAGCGGAAATACAGAAAATACACCAAAACAAACACTGCTAATGCCACAAGACATACTTCTACAGACAATGCATAGAAATCTAACAGCACTACAAGTGCAGCCATGATAATGGTTCCGTTAATCGGCAACACAGCACATACCAGAGCCAAAATCAACGCTACCGGTAAATTACTGATTCTCCCCATATAA
>JBJELY010000166.1:0-76246 GCA_051879395.1 Roseburia sp.
GGACTCAACCGTTTTTGTATAGTGGTAGGGTGTCACATCAATTGTAACCCTACAAAAATTTGATAATTTTATAAAAAAAGTGCTTGACATTTTTTTTGAATTGAGTTAAAATATTTCTTGTCGACAAGACATTGGCCCATCGCCAAGCGGTAAGGCAACGGACTCTGACTCCGTCATTTCCAAGGTTCGAATCCTTGTGGGCCAGCTATTTTGAGAAGCATCACGAAAGTGGTGCTTTTTTACATTATAAGAATTTGAGACAATTGCCATAAAACAAAAGCACCTCGTGCAGGAAGGAAGAGGACATGTATAGTTTTATCAGTAGAATCAGATACAGTGAAGTAAATAGTGAAAAGAAACTGACGCTTCCGGCATTGTTGGATTATTTTCAGGACTGTTGCATCATGCAGTCGGAAGAGTTGGGTGTCGGAGTAGATTATTTAAAAGAACATCAGCAGGCATGGATTCTTTCTTCCTGGGAAATAAAAATAAATCGATACCCGGAACTTGGAGAAGAAATTAAAGTTTCGACATGGCCATATGGTTTTAAAGGATTTTTGGGATTCCGAAACCTTTTGGTAGAAGATGCAAAAGGAGAAGTGGTGGCGGCTGCAAATTCTGTGTGGGTATTTATGGATACGGAAACCATGCATCCGATTAAGGCAACAGAAAAGATGTTGGAGGTTTATCAGTTTGAACCACAGTTACCAGGAGAATGGGGGCCAAGGAAAATTGCATACAAGGGAAATGAAGTGAAAAAAGATAATTTCTTTGTACAAAGATTTCATATTGATACGAATCATCATATGAATAATGGGAAGTATGTGCAAGCGGCAGAAGAATATCTGCCGGAAGAGTTTGAAGTAAAGACACTTCGTGTAGAATACCGGAAAGCAGCGGTATTGCAGGATGAGATTTTTCCAAGTGTCATAGAAGAGGATGGAAAAACAACTGTCATTATGGCAGATGAAACAGAAAGCCCATATGCTATAATAGAGTTTCAGGCATAAGGAAGAAAAATAATGTACCATGAAGATGTGGAATAGAAGTAAGAAAGGACGGAACAGACATGAGATTAGGTGAATATCAGGAATTAATTGTAAAAAAGAAAGTAGACTTTGGCGTATATCTGGTAGAACGGGAGCAGGACGAGAATAAAGTTCTTTTGCCGGAAAAACAAGTACCGGAAGGAACGAAGGTAGGCGACAGAATTCGAGTATTTTTGTATAAGGATTCGAAAGACCGTTTGATTGCAACTACGAATGAACCGAAATTGACGCTGGGAGGATTGGCGGTATTACGAGTGTTGGAAGTCGGAAAAATCGGTGCGTTTTTGGATTGGGGGCTGGAAAAAGACCTGTTTCTTCCATATAAAGAAATGACAACGAAGGTGCAGCCGGAAGATGAGGTATTAGTTACCTTATATATAGATAAAAGCAACAGGCTTTGTGCCAGCATGAAAAAGTTATATGATTTGTTGTCGACGAATTCACCTTATCGAAAGGATGATACCATAACAGGACGTGTTTATGAATTCAGTGATAATTTTGGAACTTTTGTAGCGGTAGATGACCGTTATTCTGCGATGATACCACGTTCTGAAGATACCACACATTTGCGAATAGGAGATGTGATAGAGGCAAAAGTTTTAAATGTAAAGGAAGATGGAAAGCTCGACATTACACTTCGGGAAAAAGCATATTTGCAGATGGATGCGGATGCAGAAAAAGTAATGCAGGTAATTGAGGAATTTGCAGGGGTTCTTCCATTTAGTGACAAGGCTTCTCCGGAAGTAATCAAAAGAGAGACAGGATTAAGTAAAAATGCATTTAAACGTGCGGTTGGAAGACTTTATAAAGAGCGTCGAGTGGAGATAACGGAAAAATCCATCCGTAAAATAAAATAGCAGGGAAGAATTGCATTCTATATAGAAAAGAAGTAAAATAACCTGTAAGAAAATTGGAAAGAAAGAGGGTATTATTATGAAAAAAGTAATCAGTACAGAAAAAGCACCGGCAGCAATTGGACCATATTCTCAGGCAATTGAAGTGAACGGAATGGTATATACATCCGGAATTATTCCTGTTGTTCCTGAAACAGGTGAAATACCAGAAGGCTCTGTTGCTCAGGCAAAGCAGGCGTTACAGAATCTCTCGAATCTGTTAGCGGCAGCGGGGAGCAGTATGGATCAGGTAGTAAAGACCACTGTTTTTATTAAAGAAATGAATGACTTTGCAGCAATTAATGAAGTTTATCAGACATTCTTTCATGCGGATTTTCCGGCAAGAAGCTGTGTTGAAGTAGCACGCCTTCCAAAAGATGTGATGTTGGAGATTGAAGCAATCGCATTAAAATAGAGAATTACGAAATAAGAAGAAACTGTTACATTTTTTGAAAAAAAAGATTGGAATGTAACAGTTTTTTGATTGATAAGGCTTTATTATGGAAGGAATGAAAGAAATTCTTTCGGTTTTCTTAAGAAAATGAGCATATATATCAAGAAAGATTACGAAATATGATAAAAATTGGTAAAAATAGCAGAATTTATTAATAGTGTCGGGTTGACAGTATAGTATAGCTTTGTTATAATAGCTGTAATAAATGTAATAAATTCGTAATAAATATTGGGGAAAATAAAATGTTAGGAGGCAACCGAGAAATGAACCGTAAGACGAAACAGATCGCAGTATGTGTGATGACAGGAACGCTAATGATTAGTGGAAGTACTATTCATACATATGCGGCACCGTTGGCAGGAGTGACAAGTAGCTTGAATGTGGGTACAGCTACGACAACGACGACTTCTACTACGACAGCAACACCGAATGCAGGTATTACACTTGCAATGTCTCAGGCGTTATCAAAGAGCGTGGAGACAGCAGAAACTACAGCAACAGAATCTGTAACTTCAGTAAGTGAGAATGAGGCACCGGTTGTAGCTTCAGAATATGCGGACGTTGCAATTGCTCAGGTTGATAATTATGTAAATATTCGTTCAGAAGCTTCGGAAGAGGGAGAAGTTCTTGGAAAGCTTTATGATAACTCTGCAGCAACAGTATTAGCAACAGAAGGTGATTGGTATCAGATTAAATCAGGTACGGTAACAGGATATGTAAAAAGTGAGTTTGTTGTAGTTGGTGATGAAGAGCTTGCAAAAGAAGTTGGGACAAGACTTGCAACAGTAAATACAACAACGTTATATGTTCGTACAGAACCAACAACAGAGTCTAGTAGATTAGGAATGGTTCCAGAAGGAGAAGACTTAACAGTAACAGACGAATCTGTTGATGGATGGGTAAAAGTTTCCATTGAAGAAGGAGATGGATATGTTTCTTCAGAATATGTAACTCTTTGGACAGATTATGTAGAAGCGGAATCAAAAGAAGAGGAAGAAGCAAGACTTGCAAAAGAAGAGGCAGAAAGACAGGCAGCAGCAGCAGCGGCGGCAGCAGCATCTGCATCTGCAAAGAAATCTTCAAGTAGCTCTAGTTCTTCAAGTGCAGCATCTTACAGTGCACCAAGTGGATCAAATGGACAGGCAGTTGTAAATTATGCATGCCAGTTTGTTGGTAATCCTTATGTATATGGAGGGACAAGTTTAACAAATGGAGCGGATTGCTCTGGATTTGTTATGAGTGTATATGCAGCATTCGGAATTAGTCTTCCACATTCTTCCAGTGGAATGAGAAGTGTTGGATACGAAGTAAGTTTAAGTGATATTCAGCCAGGAGATATTGTATGTTATAGTGGACATGTAGCAATTTACGTTGGTAATAATACCATTGTACATGCAAGTACAGCGTCTACAGGTATTAAGTATACATCTCCAGTAGATTACAAGAGTGTTGTTTGTGTAAGACGTATTTTCTAGAAAAAATTAAAGAATTGAACAGATAAGAGGTATTGCATAAGCAATACCTCTTTTTTTGAAAAAGTCGACAAAACCAGACTATACAATATGCACAAAACAAAAAAAACAATTGAAAAAAGTTAACAAAAAGTACCGTGGAAAAGAAAAAGTTATCCACATTAAAAAGTACGGAAAAATGGAAAAAATTGAGTTATACACGAAGTTATAAACATTATCCACAGGAAAAGTGGTAAAAAATGAGGTTTACATAGTAAAAAAATAGAACGCCTGTTTTGTGAAAAGCTAATAAAGTTTTTAATATTTTTGAAAAAAACAAAAAAAGAATTGACTTTTGAAAAGTCAAAAAAAATAGAAAAAAGTGAAAAAATGTCAGTTAATTTAAAAAATGGAAGAAAGGGTAGGGAAGGGAACGCATTACTTGGTGCTTGAAAAAATGAAATCCATTTGCTATACTACATGCATATATTTTTGAAATAGAAAGAAACTAGTAGGAGCGGCATGATTAAGAAGATAGATGTGTTAGGACTTTCTTTGGACAACTATACAGTACGTGAAGCTATCAGACATGTAGAGACATATTTAAGCAACAATGTATTAAATACGATTGAATGTATTTCTATGCAGATGTTGATTCAGGCAGAAGAAGATGAAGTTCTGCGGAATGTAATACAGTCGCTGGATTTGGCGGTGATTGGAGAAAAGGAGATTCTTCAGGCAACCAAGTCAAGCTCTATGCAAAGAATCAGAGAAACAGAAGAAAATGATTTCTTCTTTGAGTTTTTCAAACGGGTAGAACGTAATCGCAAGAGCGTATTTTTGATTGGAGAGTCAAAAGAAAAAGTAGAAGAATTAAGAAATGAATTAAAACAGGAATTTCATAAAATTGACATTGTTGGTTCTTATGCGACGGAAGACTGTGTTGGTGCGTTGGATGCAGTTATTAATGAACTGAATTCAACTACACCGGATGTTATAGTTTCAGTGTTACCAACACCAGTGCAGGAGCATTTCTTTTGGGAGCATAAGGAAAAAATGAATGCTAACATCTGGTATGGGATGGGAGAGCTTCCGATTCGAAGAAAACATGGTGTATTAGGAAGAATTCAAAGAATAGTCCATAGAGGAAGATTGAAAAGCAGTATTTTAAAATATGCTGCAAAGAATGAGGCGGAAAATGAGTAATAGTTTTTTTTATAAGAGATCCGTATGGATGGATTATATCTGTATTGTAATTGGTACAGGTCTGATTGCGATGTCTGTACAATGTGTTTATGATCCTATTAATTTGGTAACAGGTGGCTTTTCTGGTCTTGCAATTATTATCAAGGCGGTCACGGAGCAGTTTTTTGAAGGCGGGATTCCGTTATGGCTGACCAACATTGTATTGAATGCACCCGTTTTTTTGATTGCTTATTTTGTAAAAGGAAAAAAATTCATTGGGCGTACATTGGTAGGTACAATATTACTTTCTGCATGGCTTTATGTGATACCAAGTATTGATTTGACACAGAGTGACTATACACTGGCAGCAATTTTTGGTGGTGTAATTGGAGGAACCGGTATGGGAATGGTATTGATGTCGAGAGCTACGACCGGAGGAACCGATATGGTAGCTGCTTTGATTCAACATAAGCTCAGACATTATTCTGTGGTGCAGATTATGCAGATTTTGGACGGTTTGATTGTACTTTGCGGTTTGTATGTTTTTGGAATGAAAGCAGCACTTTATGCCATTGTGGCAATTTTTGTGACCGCCAAGGTATCTGATATGCTGATGGAGGGATTTAAGTTTTCTAAGGTTGCCTACATTATTACAGAACGTTACGAAGAAGTGGCGAAGGCAATTTTGACAGATTTGGATCGTGGGGTTACTGCGCTCCATGCAAAGGGAATGTATTCCGGAGATGAAAAATATATGTTATATTGTGTTGTATCCAAGAAAGAAATTGTGAACGTGAAAGATATCGTAGCTAAAATAGACCCTGATGCATTTGTAATCGTATCAGATGCAACGGAAGTATTAGGTGAAGGATTTTTGGAATACCATGTAAAATAGTAATTCGTCACAATGTATAGGTCGAAAAAAGGCATTTTTTGAAAAAAAAGTTGAGGAAATGCATAAAAAATATGCATTTCCTCTTTCTTTTTTTGATGTTTTGCATTAAAATACAAATTAGAGGATTATGAATTTAATAAAAACTTAAAAAATTTTTTGTGAAAGTTGCCTAGAAACAGGCATGGTAGAGAAGGAGCATAGATATGATTTCAAATCAAATACTTCAAAATACGATTGATGGATTAAAGGGAATAACGAGAATTGACCTGTGTATCATTGATGTAGAGGGCAAGGTGTTGGCTGCTACATTTCCGGAAGCAGATGAGTATGTAGAACCGGCACAGGCGTTTGTAGAATCGCCAGCAGATAGTCAGGTGGTAAATGGATGTCAGTTTTTTAAGGTATTTGACGAGCATCAGTTAGAATATATTCTACTGGCAAATGGTGACAGTGATGATGTATACATGGTCGGAAAAATTGCAAGCTTCCAGATTCAGAATCTGATTGTTGCATACAAGGAGCGTTTCGATAAGGATAACTTTATTAAGAATCTGTTGTTGGACAACCTGTTACTTGTAGATATTTATAATCGAGCAAAGAAACTTCACATTGATACGGATGTGCGCAGAGTTGTTTTTATTGTTGAGACAAATCGCGATAAAGATGGAAATGAATTGGAAAAGATTCGAAGTGTCTTTGGTGGCAAGTCAAAAGATTTCGTGACAGCAGTAGATGAAAAAAATATCATAGTTGTTAAAGAAGTTGGGGATAATGAAGGATATAATGACTTGAACAAAACAGCAGAAGTGATTGTGAACTTATTCCGTTCCGATGCAGATGCTGATGTTCATGTAGCATATGGAACAATTGTCAATGAGATCAAAGAAGTATCACGTTCTTACAAAGAAGCAAGAATGGCTTTGGATGTAGGAAAGATTTTCTTTGAAGATAAGGATGTAATTGCATACTCCACATTAGGAATCGGACGTTTGATTTATCAGCTTCCAATTCCACTTTGTAAAATGTTTATCAAAGAGATTTTTGATGGAAAATCTCCAGATGATTTTGATGAGGAAACATTAACAACCATTAATAAATTTTTTGAAAACAGCCTGAATGTATCTGAAACATCCAGACAGCTTTATATCCATAGAAATACATTGGTATATCGTCTGGATAAATTGCAGAAATTTACAGGACTTGACTTGCGCGTATTTGAAGATGCTATTACATTTAAGATTGCGCTTATGGTTGTAAAATACATGAAATATATGGAGTCATTGGATTACTAAGGGTGTTTAGGAGGTAGCCATGATTAAGCTAGAACATGTCAGTAAATCATATCAGGCAGGAGTGCCTGCATTAAATGATGTGAGTCTGAATATTGAAGCAGGAGAATTTGTGTTCATTGTTGGGGATAGCGGTTCCGGAAAGTCAACGCTGATTAAGCTGTTGCTAAAGGAACTCGAACCAACAGAGGGAACGATTACGATTAACGATAAAGATTTGAATAAGATAAAACATAAGCAAATCCCGAAATTCCGCCGGAATATTGGCGTCGTATTTCAGGATTTCCGCTTGTTAAAGGATAGAAATATTTATGATAATGTGGCATTTGCACAGAAAGTAATTGGGGCACCAACGCGTTCTATTAAGAAGAATGTGCCTGTCATGTTATCTATGGTGGGACTTGCTGCAAAATATCGTTCTTTTCCACGTCAGTTGTCAGGAGGAGAACAGCAGAGAGTTGCGATTGCCAGAGCGTTAATTAATGAACCGAAGATATTGTTGGCAGATGAACCAACGGGTAATCTAGATAACAATAATGCATGGGAAATTATGAAACTTTTGGAAGAGATTAACGAAAAAGGAACTACTGTAGTGGTTGTAACTCATAATATGGAAATTGTAAAAACAATGAATAAGCGTGTGATCACAATGAAGAAAGGTGTTGTCGTAGATGACAACAAGGGTGGTGACAGCGATGAGACTTAGTACTTTTTTTTACAGTTTAAAACAGGGTTTGATTAATATCTGGAGAAATAAAATGTTTTCTCTGGCATCAATTGCCACTATGGGAGCCTGCATCTTTTTATTTGGATTGTTTTTTTCCATTGTGGAGAATTTTCAGAGCATGGTAAAGGATGCAGAGGCAGGAGTGGCCGTTACGGTTTTCTTTGATAAGGGTATTTCTGAGGAACAGATTGAAGAAATCGGAACGATGATTGATAAACGTGTTGAAGTCTCAAAAAAGGAATTTGTTTCCGCAGATGAAGCGTGGGAAGAGTTTAAAGAAATTTATTTTGAGGGAAATGAAGAAGCGGCCAGCAGTTTTGCAGAGGACAATCCGCTTGCTAATTCTGCAAGTTATGAGATATATATGAACGATATTTCAATGCAGAGCACTTTGGTAGATTATTTAGAGTCCATTGATGGAGTCAGAGAAGTGAAACAGTCAGAGATTGTTGCAAATACGTTGACAGATTTTAATAAGCTGATTGGTTATATTTCAGCGGGAATTATTTTGATTCTACTTGGTGTTTCTGTCTTTTTGATTAGTAATACGATTACGGTCGGTATTTCGGTCAGAAGAGAAGAAATTGGAATTATGAAATTAATTGGTGCGACAGATTATTTTGTACGTGCACCGTTTGTAGTAGAGGGAATTTTAATTGGGCTGATTGGATCAGCATTACCATTAGGGCTGTTATACGTGCTTTATGAAAAAATTATCAACTATATCGGGGATAAATTTACTTTCATTAGCAGTATGATGAAATTCCTTCCGGTTGGGGAGGTATTTCAGACGCTTGTACCTGTAGCGTTAGTTCTTGGGGTTGGAATTGGTTTTATCGGAAGTAGGATAACCATAAGAAAGCATTTGAAAGTTTAAAAGGTATGAAGGAAAGATTTTTTTTAAAACGTGTTTTAGCAGTAATTATGATGGCTGTGCTGGGATTTGCCATGTTGGGCGGTGACATTCAAAACGCCTTCGCAAGCAGTCTTTCTGAGGCACAGGCAGAGAAAAAGGAACTAGAGAAAGCATTAGAGCAGGCACAGTCCATGATTGATGAGCTGGAGACCTCTCAGGGAGATGTTGAGGAAAGCATCAAGAATCTCAATAGTCAGTTGGTTGAAATTTCTGCACAGATTACTTCGCTGGAAAATGAACTGACAGAGAAAAGTAATAATATTATCAGTACACAGGAAGCCTTAGAAGCAGCGCAGGAAGTGGCAGCATCTCAGTATGAGGACATGAAAGTGCGGATTCAGTTCATGTACGAGAACTCAACGGATTCTTATCTGGAAATGCTTTTATCGTCAAAAAGCATTTCGGAGTTTTTAAATGCAGCAGAATATATTGCGGAAATAGAAAGATACGATAGAAATAAATTAACGGAATATGAAGAAACAGTTGCATATATTTCGGATACAGAAGCTCTTTTGCAGCAGGAATATGCTGAGCTTGAAGAAATGAAGGAAGAAGTAGAAAAGCAGAAACAGGCGGTAGCTGCTTTGATGGAACAAAAAGAAGTACAGCTTGCCGGAATTGAAAGCGACTTGTCATCAGCAATGAGTGAGGCGGATTATTTTGCAGCAGAAATTCAGGCACAGGATGAAATGATTGCACAGATTCAGGCGGCGGAAGCAGCTAAGATTGCAGCAGAGCAGGCTGCAGCAGCAGAACAGGCTGCGAATGCGGGAAATAGTGGAGACAGTAGTTCGGAAAGCGGTGGTTCAGGTGAAAATTCTGGAAGCTCAGCTCCAGAGTACACAGGAGGTGTTTTTACGTGGCCATGTCCAAGTAGTTACCGGATTACAAGTGATTATGGACCAAGAACTTCCCCAACAGCAGGAGCTTCATCCAATCATAAAGGAATTGATATTGGAGCTTCTTATGGAGCTGATATTGTAGCAGCAGCAGATGGAAAAGTTGTGACGGCAAGTTATAGTAGCTCTGGTGGAAACTATGTCATGATTGACCATGGAAATGGTTTATATACGGTTTATATGCATGCATCTTCGCTTTGCGTTTCTTCTGGACAGGCAGTAAGTGCTGGGGATGTCATTGCGAAGGTGGGAAGCACCGGAATTTCAACCGGAAATCATCTGCACTTCGGAGTATCGTTGAATGGTTCTTATGTTAGCCCATGGAACTATTTATCCAGACCATAACAGGAAAGATTTCCTAATAAAAGTGAAAATTTTTTGAAATAATCAAAAATCCCTGTCATTTGGCAGGGATTTCTTATATAATGAGAGAATGAGTACGAAAGGAAGGAACAACGATGGAGGAACAGAATTTTGAAGTAAAAGATGAAATGAGTTTCCCAAAAGAAAAGAAAGGATTTGGAAAAGGAGTCGCAGCAGGAATTATTGGTACAGTGATAGCCTTATGTCTGATTCTTTTTCTGGGATGTAAATTAACGGGAACTAGTATTGTATTAAGTATGGGAAATGGTTCAGGAGGCAAAGTAGAGAGTGGAAGTACCATTTTGGATTCTGATACAGTTACAAAGATAAATGAATTAATGGCATACATAAATTTATATTATTATGAAGATGAGGATGTAGATACAGATACATTAAGAGACAGCCTTTATGCGGGATTGGTAGATGGAATTGGTGATAAATATTCAGTCTATTATAATGCGCAGGAATATGAGGATTTACAGATTAGTACGACCGGAGAATATTATGGAATCGGTGCTGGATTGACGCAGGATCCGGATACTATGGTAGTGACAATTTCAAAGGTCTATGCAGGGACTCCTTCAGAGGAAGCGGGGCTTTTAGCAGAGGATATTATTGCTTCTGTAGATGGTGTGGATGCTACCAGCATGGAAGTATCTGATTTGGTGCAGTTAATCCGTGGAGAAGAGGGAACGACAGTTCATCTGGATATTTTGCGTCCGTCGACCGGAGAGGAGCTTTCGTTTGACGTAGAGCGTGCTAATGTTCAACTTCCAAGTGTAACTTATGAAATGTTAAATGATACAGTAGGATATATCTACCTGGAACAGTTTGAAGCAGGAACTGCGAAACAGTTTGAGACAGCGGTAGAAGAACTGACGGAGCAAGGAATGCAGGCATTGGTATTAGATGTACGTTATAATCCGGGTGGAATGATTACATCTGTAGTACAGATTCTGGATGATATTTTGCCGGAAGGAACCGTGGTTTATACAGAAGATAAGAATGGAAACAGACAGGATTATACTTCTGACGGAGAAAGTTATTTGGATATTCCAATCGCAGTTTTGATTAACGGAGATAGCGCAAGTGCATCTGAAATTTTGGCAGGTGCTATCAAAGATTACGAATATGGAACTTTGATTGGTACAACTACATTTGGAAAAGGAATTGTGCAGACCATTTTTAACTTAGAGGATGGTGATGCTTTAAAATTAACAACCGCAAAATATTTTACTCCAAATGGAAATTATATTCATGGAGTAGGAATTGAACCGGATATTGAATTAGAGTATGAGTATACTGGGGACAAAGAGTCTGATTATGACAAGGCATATGATAATCAGATTCAGAAGGCCATTGAAGTTTTAGAGGAAGAGATGGCAGAATAAAAGAAGAGAGAAATATAAGATATTTGGGGGAAGTTCTTGCGAAATACAGGAACTTCCCTTAAAATATATTTGTATTGTGCTGAATTTTAGAAAGGTACAGACAAATAAAGCGATAAAAAATGAAAGAGGTGAATACTGTGGTCGAGTTAGATCAGTTTAAAACAACCCTGAACACATACAGGGAACCGCTACAGGAAGTGAGGGATTCACTTTGACCTGGCAAATAAAGAACAGAAAATCCAGGAATTAGAGCGGGAGATGGAAGCTCCATCTTTTTGGGATGATCCGATGTTGTCTCAGAAAAAGATGAAAGAGTTAAAGAGCATGAAGGATGATGTAGCAACCTTTGATAAGCTCAAAACACAGTTTGAAGATATAGAAACACTTTTGGAGATGGGATATGAAGAGAATGATGCATCTTTAATACCGGAAATTGAAGAACTTTTAAATGATTTTATAGAGACTTACGATGGAATCAGAATCAAAACATTGCTTTCTGGAGAATATGATGCAGACAATGCAATTGTATCACTTCATGCTGGAGCAGGTGGAACCGAGTCATGCGATTGGGCAGCGATGTTATACCGTATGTATACACGCTGGGCAGCAGATAAAGGATTTCAGGTTGAGGTGTTAGACTCTTTAGATGGTGATGAAGCTGGAATTAAATCGATTACTTTTCAGGTAAATGGTGAGAATGCCTACGGATATTTAAAATCGGAAAAAGGAGTACATCGTCTTGTGCGTATTTCTCCTTTTAATGCAGCAGGAAAACGTCAGACATCTTTTGTATCCTGTGATGTTATGCCGGATATTGAAGAGGATCTTGATATCGAAATTAATGATGATGATATCAGGGTAGATACCTATCGTTCTAGTGGAGCAGGTGGACAGCATATTAATAAGACATCCTCTGCCATTCGAATTACACATCTTCCGACTGGAATTGTAGTTCAATGCCAAAATGAACGTTCACAGCATATGAATAAAGACAAAGCGATGCAGATGTTAAAAGCAAAGTTATATTTGTTAAAACAGCAGGAGAATGCAGAAAAAGCAGCAGATATCCGTGGTGAAGTAACGGAAATCGGCTGGGGTAATCAGATTCGTTCTTATGTGATGCAGCCATATACGATGGTAAAAGATCATAGAACAGGTGTAGAGACTGGAAATGTAGACAGCGTTATGGATGGAAATATCAACTTGTTCATGAATGGTTATCTGAAATGGTTGTCCTTAGGCTGCCCGAAGACGACAGGAGGGGCAGATGCATGACGGGATTGATTTTTGGACTGGTTGTAGTAGCTGGAATCGGCATCTTAGGTTATGTTGTTTATTATCAGATAAAAAGAAAAATAGAACGACTTTCTGTTAGTATGTTTGGAACAAAGAATTTCATAAACGGATATGAAAAGCAGATGGAGGAGCTTTCTACAACGCCAAAATCTGTGACCGGAATGACAAGATTGATGGAACCGCAGATTCAGCGTGATTTTCCAGACTTTAATTGGTTGCAATTTCGTGATAAGGCAGAAAATATGTTAATCAGTGCTTTGCAGGCAATTGAAGAACGGAATCCGCTTCTGGTAACGGAGGCTTCCGAAGAGGTGAAAAATCAGATTACCAATCGGATTCATTTAAATGAGACAGAGGGAATTACAGAGGTATTTGATCGGATTAAGATTCATCAGACAGAAATTGCTAATTATGAAAAAAAACAGGGAAAGTGTGTAATAAAACTACAAAGTGCAGTGGAATATATTCACTATAAGAAAAAGGATGGACAGATGATTGAAGGTAGCGAGGATCGTTTGGAACAGACACGTTACAATGTAGAACTGCTGTATGTACAGAATACTGCAATCGCTGGTATGGCAAATGCTGTAGGAACAACTTGTCCGAATTGTGGTGCGCCTATCACAAATTTAGGAGCAAAATTCTGTGAATATTGTGGTTCTGCCGTAGAAGAAATCAATATAAAAGTATGGTCACTTCACAGTTTTTACGAAGTAGACTATCATCGTATGTAACAAAATGCATACATATAAAAAGATACGAAAGAATTTTTTGAAATTAGGAGGAAAAAAGAAATGGGACTTATCAAAGCAGCAGCAAGTGCCGTTAGCGGAACTTTTGCGGATCAGTATTTAGAGGTTTTTAAAGCAGATGACATGGGCGGACAGACCGTTTTTACAAAGGGGGTAAAGGTTCGTAAGGGCGATAACAAGGGAACTGAAAATGTAATATCGAATGGTTCTATGATTATGGTAAATGAAAATCAGTTCATGCTTTTAGTTGACGGAGGAAAAATTGTCGATTATACTGCAGAGCCGGGTTATTACAAAGTTGACAATTCTTCAATGCCATCTTTCTTTAACGGACAGTTTGCTGCACCAGCGAAGGATTTATTTGACCGTATTCGTTTCGGAGGTCAGACACCATTAGAGCAGAAAGTATTTTTCATTAACTTACAGGAGATTAAAGGAATCAAGTTTGGTACGAGAAATCCAATTAACTACTTTGATACTTTCTACAATGGAGAATTGTTTTTAAGAGCGCATGGAACTTTCTCTTTTAAAATTACGAATCCGCTTCAATTTTATGCAGAAGTGGTAGAAAAAAACTCAGATCATATGGAAGCAGAACCATTAATGCAGAACTATATGGCAGAGTTTTTGCAGGCATTGCAGACAGCAATTAATCAGATGTCTGCTGAAGGAATGAGAATTTCATTTGTAACTTCGAAAGCAACTGAGCTAGGAAAGAAAATGTCTACCATTTTAGATGAAGAATGGACAGCAAATAGAGGTATGATGATTCAAACGGCTGCCATTGCAAGTATTTCTTATGATGAAGAATCTCAGGAATTGATTAATCTGAGAAATAAAACAACTATGTGGATGGACCCTGAAATTTTACATGCAAGAGCAGTGTTAAATATAACAGAAGGTGTGAAAGATGCAGGAGGAAATGCAGGCGGAGCCATGGGAGGATTCATGGGAGTTGGTATGGGAATGAATGCATTGAACAACTCTATGGATGCTATTAATAAAATAGGTGCCCCAAACAACGGAGCTGCTTCAAATGGAATGAACCAGAATATGGCAGGAGTAGCAGGAATGGCACAGGCAGCAGGAGCACAGGCAACAGGATGGACTTGTGAATGTGGCCATGTTAATACAGGAAAATTCTGTAGCGAGTGTGGAAAGCCAATGCCGGCACCTGCTGAAACGGAATGGTCCTGTGAATGTGGCCAGGTTAACACAGGAAAATTCTGTAGTAACTGTGGAAAACCAAAGCCAGTTGTAGCAACAGAATGGACTTGTGAATGTGGTCAGACCAACACAGGAAAATTCTGCAGTAACTGCGGAAAGGCTAGGAACTAATTATGGCAGTAATCAGTTTTAAATGTCCAAACTGCGACGGAGAACTGATTTTTGATCCAACGACACAGGCTTACAAATGTGAATACTGCGGTTCCGGTTTCTCACAGGAGGAATTAGATGCGATGAAGCCGGCTGAAACGCAGGAACAGGTGATAAAGCAGGAGAACGACTTCGCGGAACAGACAGAACAAGAGGTTGCAGAAGAGAAAAAGAAGGAAACGGAAGCAGTATTTTATTCTTGTCCAAGTTGTGGCGCAGAAATTGTGACTGAGGCGACGACAGCAGCGACGTTTTGTTATTACTGTCACAATCCGATTGTTTTAAGTAAGAAATTAGAAGGGAATTATCTTCCGGATAAGGTGATTCCATTTCGTATTCCAAGAAAAGAAGCTGAGGCTCGGTTTTTGGAGTATGTAAAGACGAAAAAGTTTGTACCAAAAGCATTTTTTAATAAGAGTCAGATTGAAAGTCTTAGTGGCGTTTACTTTCCATATTGGGTTTATGATGTGGATTTTAGTGGAAACATTTGTGCAGATGCGAAATCAATCCGTACCTGGGTAAGTGGCCATGAAGAATTTACAGAAACCCGGCAGTATATGGTGGAACGTATGGGTGACTTAGAACTGAGAAATCTGACAGAAAATGCACTCCAGAAAGCAAATGCAAAACTGGCAAGCGGAGTTATGCCTTATAAATTCTCTGATATGAAAGATTTTACAATGGGCTATTTGTCGGGATTCCTGGCAGAACGGCGGGATATCGAACAGGTGGCAGTTGCAGGAAAGATGCAGAATGAAATGAAACAGCAGGCAGAAAAAATGATGAAAGATACCATCAAAGGATATCATTCTGTAAGTGTCCGTACCTCTGATTTTCGCGTAAAAACAGAGAAGTGGTCTTATGTTCTGCTTCCTGTCTGGACAGTGACATACAAGGGAAGCAATGGAAAAATCTATTATTATTCCATGAATGGGCAGACAGGAAATGTTTGTGGAGAATTGCCGATTGATAAGAAAAAGGTGGCATTGGTAAGTCTCGTAGCAGGACTGGCAGTTTTTGTAGCAGCGTTGATTGGAGGATTTTTCATATGATAAAGCGAGGAAAAATGAATCAGAACAATCAAGCAGGAAGAAAAAAAGTGCAGAGAAAAGTAGGGGCATTGCTTCTTGCAACTATGTTATTTCTTCCGTTAGGAATGTTAACAGGAGCGGCAGAGATGTCAGTGAATGCGGCAGGAATATCGGCAGATATGACAGAACAGGGAAGCGTCTATGATGAGGCAGACCTTTTGACGGAGATAGAAGAGCAGGAATTAGCAGAAGAAATTACAGCATTGGAAGAGAATACGGGCTGGACAGTTTATGCAGTGACTACAGAGGATACCCAAGGAAAAACATCTATGGTATATGCAGATGATTTTTATGATGACCATGCAGACTCGGAAGATGGAGTCGTTCTTTTGATTGATATGGATAACCGTGAAGTCTATCTCTCTACTGCGGGATCTGCAATCCGATATCTGACAGACAGTCGGATTGACCGAATCACAGAGAATGCGGCATCGTATGCAGGGGACGGGGATTATGCAACCTGTTTTGGAACCATGGTAGGTGGAGTGGAAGAGGCTTATGAAGCAGGAATTCCATCTGGACAATATAATTATGATGTGGAGACAGGAGCTGTTAGTCGTTATCATAGTATCAGCCTTGTGGAGGTGATTGTGGCACTTGTACTTGGCTGCGTAGTGGCAGGCATTGTCTATGCTTCTATTATAGGAACATATCGTCTTAAATTGGGAACCTATCATTATGACGGTCATCGTGATGGAAAACTCAACTTAGTGCGGAAAGAAGATCGCCTAATTCATAAATTTGTAACACACCATCATATTCAGCAGAGTAGTGGAAACGGCGGTAGTGGAAACCGAAGTAGTGTACATACTAGTAGCAGTGGTAGGTCACATGGTGGTGGAGGCCATGGATTTTAATGAATTAACGCAGTGGAATAATAGCTATATCTAAACAGAATAGTAAATGAAAGAAAAAGAGGTTGCGAAAGCAGCCTCTTTGTGTTATTATCTTCCTCATGAGGACATTTGTAAGCGGGGAAAAAACACGCAAAGAAAGGGCATGGTTACATTTATGTCAGAGAAAACAGCTTATTATGTTTTGAAAGAAAAGGCAGTACCGGAAGTATTGCTGAAGGTTGTAGAAGCCAAACGATTGTTAGAATCAGGGCGTGTTGCTTCAGTACAGGAAGCAACAGAAATGGTAGGAATCAGCCGGAGTTCTTTCTATAAATATAAAGAAGATATTTTTCCATTTCACGATACAACAAAAGGAAAAACAATTACAATGGTAATTCAACTAGATGATGAACCTGGATTGCTTTCTGTTGTTTTAAATGTGATTGCAGAATTCCATGCGAATATTTTGACGATTCATCAGAGTATTCCGATTAATGGAATCGCATCTTTAACATTTAGTATTGATGTATTACCACAGACCGGTGATATTTCAGAAATGGTAGCGCGCATAGAGGGTGTAGAGGGCATTCACTATGTAAAAATTTTGGCGAGAGAATAAACAAAAGGGATTAGAGAGTTTTTTCGTGCCGGACGGCAGATGCCGCAAATTAGGAATTAAAAAAATGGAGGACATCATGATTAAAGTAGCAGTTATGGGATATGGAACAATCGGTTCCGGCGTAGTAGAAGTGTTAACAGTGAACAGAGAAAGCATCGCAAAGAAAGCACATGAAGAGATTGAAGTAAAATATGTACTTGATTTAAGAGATTTTCCTGGAGATCCGGTAGAAAAGAAAATTGTGCATGACTATAAGACGATAGTAGAAGACCCTGAGGTTGAAATTGTAGTAGAGACAATGGGAGGGGTAGAACCTGCCTATACATTTGTAAAAGCGATGCTGGAAGCAGGAAAAAATGTAACAACTTCGAATAAAGCACTGGTTGCTGCAAAAGGAGCAGAACTGATTGCACTTGCAAAAGAAAAAAGCGTAAATTTCATGTTTGAAGCAAGTGTTGGCGGTGGAATTCCAATTATCCGTCCATTAAATTCCTGCTTAACAGCAGATCAGATTGAAGAGATTACAGGAATTGTAAATGGAACTACAAATTACATGATGACAAAAATGACAGAAGAAGGTTCTGAATTTGATGATGTTTTAAAAGATGCGCAGGCAAAAGGTTATGCAGAGAAAGATCCAACAGCTGATATTGAAGGATATGATGCCTGCCGTAAAATTGCAATTTTAACATCTTTGGTTTGTGGACAGCAGGTGGATTTTGAAGATATACATACAGAGGGCATTACAAAGATTTCTGCAGTGGATATCAAATATGCTAAGGCAATGGACCGTAAGATTAAATTGCTTGCAACCAGCAGAAAAGTTGGAGATGGATACGTAGCTATGGTAGCGCCATTTTTACTGCCTGCTTCTCATCCACTTCATAATGTAGATGATGTATTTAATGCTATCTTTGTACACGGAAATGTATTAGGAGATGCCATGTTCTATGGAAGTGGAGCTGGAAAACTTCCAACAGCCAGCGCTGTAGTTGCAGATATTGTAGAGATGGCAAAACATCGCAACATCAATATCAGCGTGGAATGGAACCAGGAAAAAATGGAATTGGTAGATTATAAAAAGTCCAGCAATCAGTTCTTTGTACGTGCAAAGGCTTCCAAAGCAGAGGTTGAAGAAGTATTTGGAAACGTAACTTATGTAGAAGCTGAAGGCGTGAAGGATGAACTTGGATTTATCACAGAAACTATGACAGAAGCCGATTATGAGGAAAAATCCGCAAACCTTTCCGGCATTTGTCAGATGATTCGTGTAGCATAAAAAGAGGAAAAGAGGTGGAGTCAGACAAATGTCTGGCTCCTTTTGAAAGGGCACAAAGGGTGCAGAAAAGAGGAAGCTTGTGAAATATTTAGTAATCTTAGGGGATGGTATGGCAGACCTTCCAATTGAAAGTTTAGGAGAAAAAACACCATTAGAATTTGCAAAAACACTAAAAATGGATGAACTTGCAGCAAAGGGAGAAATCGGTATGGTACATACGATTCCAGATGGCATGAAGCCGGGAAGTGATACCGCAAACCTTTCTGTATTGGGATATAATCCAAGACAATATTATTCCGGACGTTCTCCATTGGAGGCACTTTCGATTGGTGTGCCAATGAAAGATACCGATGTTGCACTTCGATGCAATATTGTAACACTTTCCGAGGAAGAGGAAAAGTACGAAGACAGAACCATTATCGACCATAGTTCCAGTGAAATCAGTACGGAAGACTGTGCTATTTTACTAGAAGCAGTCCGTAAGGAATTAGAAACTGATATTTATAAATTTTATCTGGGAACCAGTTATCGTCACTGCCTGATTTGGGAAAATGGAGAAGTGGTAGATTTAGTACAGCCACACGATATTTTAGGTCAGAAAATCGGAGATAAGCTCCCGGAAAATGAAGACTTACGTAATATGATGAAAAAAAGCTATGATATTTTAGTCAATCATCCAATCAATATCGAACGTAAGAAGAAGGGCTTGAACCCGGCGAACTCCTGCTGGTTCTGGGGAGCTGGAACAAAACCGGCATTATCACCGTTTGAAGAGAAAACACATTTAAAAGGAGCTATGATTTCGGCAGTTGACTTGTTAAAAGGAATTGCTGTAGGTTCTTCCATGAAGGTTATTACAGTAGATGGAGCAAATGGCGGATTAGATACCAATTACGAAGGAAAAGCACAGGCTGCGATTGATGTGCTGACAAAAGATGGTTATGATTTTGTCTATGTTCATTTAGAAGGTCCGGATGAAATGGGACATCAGGGAAGCGTGGAAAAGAAAGTAAAAGCAATTGAACGTTTGGATTCTCGTATTATTAAACCAATTGTTGAGGGATTAGAAGCAGCAGGGGAAGATTTCCGTCTGGTTATCCTACCGGATCATCCGACACCGATTTCCATTCGCACTCATTCTGCAGACAATGTGCCATACCTACTCTATGACAGCACTGCACCAAGAAAAGAGACTTGGCATTATAATGAAAAAGAAGCTGCACAGACAGACAACTTCATTGCAGAAGGCCACAAATTAATTGAATATCTATTACAAATGTAAATGCAACGAAATGCCGGAGAAAACATATCAAATATGTTCCTCCGGCATTTTTGCATACTTGCCTTAAATCATACTTTATAATACAATATACACAGTGAATTTTAAGCAAAAAGGAGAATTAGAAGAATGAAAAAAGTCGGCATAATTGGTGCTATGGAATTAGAAGTAGAAACATTAAAATCCAAAATGGAGGTAAAAAACACAACGACAAAGGCAAGAATGGAATTTTTTGAAGGAACCTTAAATGGAGTAGAGGTTGTCATTGTCAGAAGTGGAATCGGAAAAGTAAACGCAGGAATGTGTACACAGATTTTGGTAGATTTATTTGGTGTTACACATATTATTAATACAGGAGTAGCAGGTTCCTTAAATCCTGACATTAACATTGGAGATATCGTGGTATCAACCGATGTATTACATCATGATATGGATGCAACCGGATTTGGATACGCATTAGGAGAGATTCCACAGCTTGGAATGTTAAGCTTTCCGGCAGATGAGAGAATGATTTCTCTTGCAAAGAGTGTTTGTGAAAAAGTCAATACAGAGATTCATGTATTTTCCGGAAGAATTGTCAGTGGAGATCAGTTCATTTGTGATAAAGCAACAAAAGATCGTATTCAGGAGAATTTCCATGGCTTCTGTACGGAAATGGAAGGTGCTGCAATCGGACAGGCAGCCTGCTTAAATGGTGTTCCATTTGTCATCTTAAGAGCAATTTCCGATAAAGCAGACGATTCTGCCGAAATGGATTACCCTACTTTTGAGCGGAAAGCAGCAGAGCATTGTGCAAAATTGGTAGAAGAATTTATCGTAGAGCTATAAGAAGTAGCGTTTTAGAACAGAATTTGTAAAAATGATGAAGGAAAACGAATAAAAGAAAATCATAACTTGTAAAAATATACAAAAAAAAGATTGGTTTTTTGAAATATTTGTGCTATAATACAAAGGAATCAAATACAGTGGAATCGGAGAGTGGAGATGATTTAAATTCTTATGGCTGGATGGGGCAGTCTATAGGACTTTTTTCGTAGCTACTTTTTATGCAGAGGTCCAATAAAGTGAGCGTACAAAAAAGGACCTGCTGCCAGGTGAGCATCACCTGTTCATAGATGGGGTTGGAAGGAAAAGTGGTACTTCAGACTTCGCAGGGGAACTTCGATTCAGAGATAGCAGCCATGAGATGTATGGAGAGGGACATCCGTGGCTGCTATTCCAATGTATTGGGTTTGAGTAGAAATTAAAATAAGGGGTCTTAACAAGGAGGATTTCATATGGCTAAATATGTAATGGCGCTAGATGCAGGAACTACAAGTAACCGTTGTATTTTATTTAATGAAGCAGGGGAAATCTGCTCCATGGCGCAAAAGGAATTTCGCCAGTTTTTTCCGAATCCGGGTTGGGTAGAACATGATGCGAATGAAATCTGGTCATCTATGCTTGGGGTGTCGGTAGAAGCGATGAATATGATAGGAGCAACTGCAGCAGATATCGCAGCAATTGGAATTACGAATCAGCGGGAAACAGCAATTGTATGGAATAAGGAGACAGGTGAACCAATTTACAATGCGATTGTATGGCAGTGCCGTAGAACATCAGATATTGCAGATGGATTAAAGAAAAAAGGGTTAGAAGAGGTTTACCGTCAGAAGACAGGATTGATTATCGATGCATATTTTT
This sequence comes from Roseburia sp., assembly GCA_051879395.1. Lineage (GTDB taxonomy): Bacteria > Bacillota > Clostridia > Lachnospirales > Lachnospiraceae > Roseburia. Next base: position 21,725 of record JBJELY010000166.1, read on the forward strand.
CTGCAACGAAAATAAAATGGATTCTGGACAATGTGAAAGGTGCCAGAAAGCTGGCAGAAGAAGGAAAGTTATTATTTGGTACCGTGGAGACATGGTTAATTTGGAAGTTTACCAAGGGAGCAGTGCATGTAACGGATTATTCCAATGCGTCCCGTACGATGCTTTTTAATATTAATGATTTATGTTGGGATAAAGAGATTTTAGAGGAACTGGATATTCCGGAAAATATGCTTCCAACGCCAGTGCCATCCAGCCAGATATACGGTTATACGGATCCGTCTTTTTTGGGAGATGAGATTCCGATTGCGGGAGCAGCCGGTGATCAGCAGGCAGCACTTTTCGGGCAGACTTGTTTTCACGAAGGTGAGGCAAAGAATACATATGGAACGGGATGTTTCCTGTTAATGAATACGGGTGAGAAGCCAGTCTTTTCTAAAAATGGACTTGTCACTACGATTGCATGGGGATTAGATGGAAAAGTAAACTATGCATTGGAAGGTTCTATTTTTGTGGCAGGAGCGGCAATCCAGTGGCTTCGTGATAATATGAGAATGATAGATTCCTCTGCAGATTCGGAATATATGGCAAATAAAGTGCATGGAACGCATGGGTGTTATGTGGTTCCGGCATTTACCGGGCTGGGTGCACCGCACTGGGATCAGTATGCGAGAGGAACCATTGTTGGTCTTACAAGAGGAACGAATAAAAATCATATTATTCGTGCAACCTTAGAGTCAATAGCACTTCAGGTGTGTGATGTCATTGATGCTATGAAAGCAGATGCGGGACTTGATGTTAAAGCATTAAAGGTAGATGGTGGAGCCAGTGCTAATAATCTTCTGATGCAATTTCAGGCAGATATGATGAATGCTCCAGTGAAAAGACCAAAATGTATTGAGACAACTGCCCTTGGAGCAGCTTATCTTGCAGGTCTTGCAGTCGGATATTGGAGTAGCAAAGAAGATGTGGTACAGAATCAGGGAATCGACCGTATCTTTGCACCGGAGATGTCAGAAGAAGACCGCCAGATAAAGCGAAAGGGTTGGAACAAAGCAGTAAAATATGCTTATGGCTGGGCAAAGGATGAACCGGAAGACGAAGAATAAAAGAAAACTTCGTTTTAAATAGCGTGGTCAAGTTTGCGCAGATATTTTTCGAAAAGAAGCATCAAACGGTAACCTAAGAAGCCGCCAAATGTATTTGCAATTAAGTCATCTACGTCACACAGACGGTAAGAACCAGGATAGATAAAGTAAAGTCCGGTCAACTGTGTTAATTCAAAGAACAGGCTTAAAAGGAAAGAAAAAAGAATGACTTTTTTCTGGCTTAAGTTAAAGTAATAACCAATAAACATTCCAAATGGAACTGTTAGTAAAACATTAAAGGCAACCTGAAGTACAGCGTTATCTAAAAGTGCTGGCAGATAGGTGTGAACATCAGTAACTACGAAAGGTGTTTCACGAATAATATCAGCTACAAAATGAAATGGAATCCACTGAATCTGGTGACCGGAAAGTGTAGCAGCTGTTGCAACGTCCGGAAGTGGAAAAATAATCAATGCGTATGCACATAACATATAAAAGAGAAACAGGAAGCAAAGCCCAATACGAAATAGATTGATTTTTTTACTTCTGATGAATTCAAAAAGTAAAATTGGCAGAGCCAAAATTGTTGCAGTCATTGGAAAATGGGCAGCACCCAGTGAAATACTTGATAATAAAGAGTCCATAATTAATACCTCCGTTTGAAATCATTTGTTGTTCTTGTTGATGAATTAAGTATAGCAAGCGGGGAAATTTGCTGCCATCGATTCGCCTTACAAAATGAGATGTAACCTTACAGTATCGTAAGATTACACCTCATTTTTTTGTTGACATACATAAGAAGAAGTGTTAAATTAAAATTAAGTTAACCGTTTAAGCAAACTCCACGGCAAACACTGGGTTTGCTACTTTCTTGCTCTAATGCTTAAACGGTTAAACGATTATAAAAGAAAAGGAGAAGGAATACGATGAAAAGAAAAAGTGTAGTAGTTTTATTGCTGGCAGCAACAATGTTAGCAGGGGAAGTAGTTGGAGTTACTGGATGTGGAACAACAGAAACACAGACAGTGGAAGAATCAGAAGTGAATGAAACAGCAGATCAGGGAGAGAAAGAAACCTGTACCGTTACTTTTTATGATTCAGATGGAACAACGGTATTGAATACGGTAGAAGTAGAAAATGGCGGGCTTTTAGAGGAATATGAACCGGAGAAAGATGGATATACTTTCGCAGGCTGGTATGCAACCCCGCAGATGAGTCATAAGTTTGATTTTACACAGGAAATCACAGGTGATACAGAACTATTTGCAGGATTTGTTTCCTATGTGGAAGACACCAGAACGTTTGCAATTGTAGGAAGTGGAACAAGCCCAGTTTTGTTAGAGTCTAATTGGGGTGCTAACATCGGAGAAGCACAGACCCTGACAAAAGAAGAAGCGGATGGAGCGAATGTTTATACCATTACATTAGATTTGGAAGAGGGAGATGAATTCCAGTTTGCAATTGATTCAAGTTGGAATAACCAGAGAGGTTATGGTTATCTTGATACCATTTCTTTAGATGGAAAAGACTACTTCCAGAATTCCGGAAGCCTTGGAGAAGCCAGTACAAAACGTTCCAACATTAAATGTGCAGTGGCAGGAAATTATACCTTTACCTTAACAACTTATCCGGGAGAAGATGAGTACGAAACAGATAATGCGAATTATTCAGAAGATAACAAAGAGGCATTTAACATTAACCCATATGATGTGATTACCTGGACCTATAATGGAGAAAGTGCTTCCAACGGGGAAGAAAAACAGGTTGATTATTACATAAAAGGTGCAGAAATTACCGGATGGGAAGATGTTTATTCTGACGAAACAGAATTCGTAGAAGAAGATGGAATTTATACTCTGACGGTTGATTTGACAGAAGGAGATGAGTTCATGTTTACTTCGATGGTAACAGTAGGAGAAAACAGCAGTGTAGGAACCGAATATATCCGCTATACCAATATCGCAGAAGATGATACAGAAAGTCTTTCATTTGTAACAGGAACAGACAGTGCAAATCTTGTGGCATCACAGGCAGGAACTTATACCTTTACTTATGATCCGTCAACTCAGATTTTGACAGTATCCTGCAAGTAAAAAAGAGTGTCGCCGGCGTGCAAAAAGTGCTGCTGTGCGACACTTCTAAAAACGCATTTTTAAACAAGTATATCATGCTGTTCAATTGGAATTCTCTGCAGTGCATATTCGATGCTCTGCAGAAGAGATTCCGCTTTTTTCCAAGAGATAGCAGGTGCGTAATAGAGATGATTCTCTTTTTCTAAAAGATCTTTTAACGTATCGTCTACCACGACGAGGTTTTCCCCCTGCAAAGCCGCAACATCTGTAAAATCATGGAGATAACAGATGTCGGAAAAAATGGAAGAAAGATAAGTTATACGCTCTCGATTTGGGGTTTCTAAGATTGCTAATTTGAAAGACTGACCCTGGAAAAACTCTGCAGCATCTTTTGCAATTTTTTCATAATCAGAATTAATCTGGAAGAATAATGGATCATGAATCATGCAATCGACAGCAATTAGGGGAATAAAATTACAATCTCCAATTTTTCGGAAATAGTCAGAAGAAATATCATAGCAGACAATGGCATCTGCATGGTCAAATTTCTCTGTATAATTTTCGCTTAAATAAATCAAATCATAATTTCTTTCGTGAAGAAATTTGGATAAGAAATGAATAAAATGCAGCTGCTCTGCGTTTTTTAAAATGGATACATCAGGTGACAGATAGAGGGCAATCATGTGGTTGCGATTTGTTGCAAGTGCTTTTGCAGACTGATTTGGAGTATAGTCTAACAGGTTAATGACCTGTAGTACTTTTTTTCGAGTCTCTTCACTGATGCGCATGTCGGTACGGTTGTTTACCACGTAAGAAACAGTGGCAACAGATACACCAGCCTCGCGGGCAACGTCTTTAATCGTAACTTTTTGACTCATGATTGATTCCTCCCTGTAAAACAAGTTTCTGTCACTTGTTATAAAGAATTTTAGAATATTTGTCAACTATAAAAATACAACTACAAAATAAAATATAAAGGATGGACATTATGAACGAACATGCAATTTTACATATCCCGGATTCACGTTATTGTTTTGCTACAGCTGAAAAAGAACTGGTTTTACGATTACGTATGGCACGGGAAGATGAGGACGCGGAAGTTTTTTTAATCTACGCGCAGAAATATGATTTTTCACTGAAGCGTCAGAAATTAAAAATGGAGATCAGCTATAGCGACAGGCTTTATCATTTTTATGAAGTGAAGCTAAAACTTGAGGATGTAAGATTTGCTTATATTTTTCAAATTGAAAAAGATGGGGAAACTTATTATTTCAGTGAAGATGGGATTACAACATCTTATCGTTTCGAAGAAGGATTCTACAACTTTTTCCAGATGCCGTATATTAACAAAAATGACGTGCTAGAAGTCGTAGACTGGATGAGAGAAGCAGTATTTTACCAGATTTTCGTAGAACGATTCGCACGTGGAAATATGACAAAGGATACGTCTTACATTGACATGGAGTGGGGTGGAGTACCAACACCAAAAAATTTTGCAGGTGGTGATTTACGGGGAATCATTGATAAACTGGATTATTTAAAAGAACTTGGAATAACAGCAATTTACCTGACACCAATTTTTCGCTCCATTTCAAATCACAAATATGATATTATGGACTACATGCAGGTAGATCCGCAGTTCGGCAGCAGGGAAGATTTGATAGAACTGGTGCAGAAAGCCCATGAAAAAGGAATGCGAATTGTTCTCGATGCGGTATTTAATCATTGCAGCATGAATCTGAAACAGTTTGCGGATGTTTTGGAAAAGGGAAAGGAATCTAAGTATTACGATTGGTTTTTGATCGATGGAGATTTCCCGGATCCGGAAAAAGGGAATTACGAATGCTTTGCGGCTTGTACTTATATGCCAAAGTTTAATACGGCAAACCCTGAAGTACAGGATTATCTGATACATATTGCACGTTACTGGATTGAAGAAGCAGATATTGATGGATGGAGACTTGATGTATCGGATGAGGTTTCTCATGTGTTCTGGAGAAGATTTCGCCAGGAAGTGAAGTCCTTGAAATCGGATTGTGTCATTATCGGGGAAAACTGGCATGATGCATATCCATATCTGATGGGTGACCAATATGACAGTATCATGAATTATTCGTTTACGAAAGCCTGCCTGGATTATTTTGCAAGAGGTATATTCAGTGCAAAGCAGATGGCAGAAAAGTTGAACAGTAACCTGATGCGAAACTTAGAACAGGTGAACTGCATGATGCTGAATTTGTTAGATTCTCATGATACGCACCGCTTTTTTACAGAAGTAGGAAAAAATAAGGAAAAATTGTTAGCAGCAATTGCATTGGAAATGGTGTTCCCAGGTGCCCCATGCATCTACTATGGAACGGAACTTTGTATGGAAGGTGGCTATGACCCGGATTCCCGCAGATGTTTTCCTTGGAATGAAAATGAATGGGATCATGATTTCCTCACAAAAGTAAAAGAGCTCATCACATTACGAAAAAACAAAGAAATTGCGTATGGCGCGGTGCGTATTACTTCAAAAGAAGGAATGTTATGCGTAGAGCGGCAATTAGGAAATGAGGCGATTGTAGCACAGGGGAAAACAGTGGAAAATGAGGCGGTTTTAGTACCGGCAAAGATGAAAACAGAGGAAAGCAGCAGTATTCGTCTCTGGATTAATCTGACAGAGAATGCAGTAGAATTACCTGAAGAAAATACTAGTACGGTTTTAGTTGAAAATCGTATGGAAGGAAGAAAATTAAAGAAAAATGGGTTTGTAATTGTAAAGTAACAGATGCGAGAAAAAAGTTTGTGTTACCACAAAGTTTTTGGTTGTGGAGGAATGGAGGTTAAAAATGAAAAGAAGAAAGATAGCACTTGTAATGGCAATGTTGTTTTGCGTAGGACAGTTAGCAGGTTGCGGAGATGCCGCAGACACATCAGGAAATAACGCAGGAACAGAAAGCGGAGCAAGTCAGACTTCGACGGGGAGTAGTGTTTTTACTGGAGAATTGGAACAGAATGTAACCATTCAGGTATTAGAGAATGATACAGCAATTTCAAAGGGATATTTTGATGAGCTGATCAACGCATTTAATGAGGCGTATGCAGAATATGGAATTACAGCTGTAGATGCAAACATGGATCAGTATTTGGATTTGGCTAATGACGGACCTTATGGATATGGACCGGATGTTTTATACCAGGCAAATGACATTATTATGCAGTATGCAACCGGAAAACATATTTATCCACTCCCGGTAGAAGAATTAGAATGCTATGATTCTATTCCGGAAGCAGCCTGGAATGCTTACAAAACAGAAGTAGACGGAAACACTTATTATTGTGGAGTTCCGGTAAATGTGCAGGCACCAATGCTTTATTACCGGACAGATTTATTGCCGGAAGATTGGGAAACAACTTGGGACGATAATGGAAATCAGATTCCGGATATGATTGAAAACTGGAACGATATGTATGCATTTTCTGTTGCAAGACATGAAGCAGACAACTCTCAGTATGGCTATATGAAATCCCTTTACGATGTTTATTTTTCTAGTGGATTCCTGTTTTCCTACGGCGGATATGTATTTGGATCTGACAATACAGACCCATCTGATATTGGATTTTCCAAGGGAGAAGCAGAAAAGGGAGCATGGGTATTACAGCAGTTAGCAGGTGTCATGAATGAGGAATGTATTGATGATACGATTACGACAAATGCTTACAGCAAATTAGCAGATGGAACCTATTTTGCGACCGTTTCCACACCGGATGTTTACTCTACGTTTTTAGATGAATTATCAGCAGAGTATGAAAGCGAAGGAATGAGCGCTGCTGAAGCAGAGGAAAAAGCAAACGAAAATTTGGTGATGACAACGTTGCCACAGCTTCCGGAAAGTGGAGATCTGACAGAGGAAGATCCGGAACTCATTGATAGTAAAACAATGGGTGGAGTAAACGGATATGCCATCAGTGCTTACACAAAATATCCGAATGCATGTCTTGCATTTATCGAGTTTGCGACCAGCTATGAAATGATGGTGACAAGAAGTGAGATGCTTGGAATTGCACCGGCAAGAGAAGATGCAGCAGAGACAGTAGGTGGAACATCAGCACTTCTTTATGAGAATCTGGAAAATGGAAATATCAACTTAATGCCTTCCATTCAGGAAGTATCACAGATATGGACACCGGGACAGACCTTCTTTACTGATTTGGCAAAAGATGCTTTCCGCCCAGAAAATGAGAGAAAATATACAGATCTTGCATCATTGAAAGCGGGATTAGAAGAAGTGGACCAGCAGATTTATGATGCAATCTTTACCTTAAAATAATCAAGATACAGAAATTACAGCATGGAAGTGGGGTATTATGGTGAAAGAAAAAATAAAAAAGATCGGGGAGTGCTGCCGTGACAGCAGCTGGCAGGTAAGACTGTCAGCTGTTCTCATGGGAGGCGGTCAGATTTGTTATGGAAGAGTTGCAAAAGGAATTCTGTTTCTATTTGCAGAATTAAGTATCCTCACCTATTTTATTACCAGAGGGTGGAGTGACATACAGGGATTCTTTACGTTAGGAACACAAAAGGGAGATGCCTGGCTCGGAATAGAGGGCGATAATTCTGTTGTCATGCTTTTAATGGGAATTTTTGCATGGATTGTGCTGGGAGTATTTATCGCACTTTATAGATTAAATTTAAAAGATGTTTATCAAATGCAGAAAAGAAAAGAGCAGGGAAAGCCATTATTGACATTCCGTGAGGAAGTGGCACAGCTTTTTGATAAGAAGTTTTATGTTATGGTGTTGGCACTTCCTGTCATTGGAGTCTGTATTTTCAACATATTACCAATTGTGTTCATGATTTTAATTGCATTTACCAATTATGGTGGGAATATTGTACCACCGGAATTGGTAGATTGGGTTGGAATCGCAAACTTTCAAAAATTAGTAACACTTTCCCAGTTTGCACCGACATTCTTTAAAATTTTGGGCTGGAATGTGGTATGGGCAATTCTTTCAACCACACTGAATTATTTTGCAGGACTGGGCTTAGCTCTTTTGTTGGAAAAAGAATGTGTAAAAGGAAAAGCATTCTGGAGAGCTTTTCCGGTACTTGCTTATGCTATACCTGGATTTATTACTCTTTTGGCATTTAAATTTATGTTTTCCTATGGAGGACCAATCAATCAGATGATTGTCGATGGTGGAGGAACAGCTATTGGTTTTTTGGATTTGGATGCAAAATGGACAGCAAGATTAATCGGTTTGCTGGTCAATTGCTGGATTAGTGTACCATCTATTATGCTGTTAGCTACCGGAAATCTTTCCAACCGGGATATTTCCCTATATGAAGCAGCCCGAATTGACGGGGCAGGAAGATGGAAACAGTTCCAGAAACTAACCATGCCGTTTATGCTTTTTTCTACAATGCCGGTTCTCTTAGGACAGTTTATCGGAAACTTTAATAATTTCGGTATCTTCTATTTCTTAAGAGGAGGTCTCTATCTGGATGGTTATTTCCTTGCGAGTGATACGGATTTGTTGATTAACTGGCTTTATAATCTTTCTATTGATAATAACTACTATTGTATTGGAGCTGCAATCAGTCTTGTTATTTTCATGATTACGTCAGTAATCTCACTTGTGGTTTACATAAAATCACCATCATATCGGGAGGAGGATACATTTCAATGAGAAAAAAATGGAATTTTGGTCGCATTGTAGACACCGGAATTACTTATATCATATTGATAGCCGTGGCATTTATTTTCTTTTTCCCATGCCTTTGGCTGATTTTAGCTTCTTTTTCAAAGTCAGGAACAATCTATTCGTTTGATGGATTTTTCCCGCAGGAATATAGTCTGGCAAGCTTTCAAAAGCTTTTTACGGATACAACACTTTATAATTATCCAAGATGGTTTCTCAATACACTTTTTGTAGCAACGGGAAGCTGTATCTTAGGAACTTTCCTTGTAATTTTGACAGCGTATACGATGTCGAGATTTACATTCAAAGCCAGAAAACCAATGATGAAAACCACAATGGTACTTGGGATGTTCCCGTCTTTTATGGGGATGATTGCAGTTTATCTTCTGATGACACAGTTTAACCTGATTAACCATTTGTGGGGATTGATTCTGATATATGCAGCAGGCGCGCCGATGGGATATCTGACGCAGAAAGGATTTTTCGATACGATTCCGAAAGCAATCGATGAAGCAGCAAGAATCGATGGTGCAACAAACTTTCAGGTCTTTACGAAAATCAACCTGCCATTATCAAAACCAATCATTGTATATACTGCTTTGACGTCCTTTACATGGCCGTGGAGTGATTTCATTTTACCAAAACTTTTGTTAAAAGAAAAAAATCTTTACACCGTTGCAGTAGGACTGATGAGCTTGGATGAGACCGAATTTGCAAGATTTGCAGCCGGAAGTGTTTTTATTGCAGTGCCAATTGTAGTTCTTTATTTCTTCCTTGTAAAAGATATGGTGAATGGTATGGCACAAGGAGCAGTAAAAGGATAGGTTTCTTAGAAAGGGAAAGGATATTTTCTATGAGAAAAGAATATGGTCAGGTTTTTACAAAAGCGGTATGTGGTATTTTATGTACATTTGGGATGACATTAGGACTTGGAAGTACGGTTTTCGCACAGACAGATGCGGATACAGATAATTCCGCCAGTTTTTCGACGGATGTAATTTATCAGATTGTAACAGACAGATTCGTAGATGGGGATAGCAGCAACAATCCGACAGGAGATATTTTTGATACCAGTGATTTGAAAAAGTATCACGGGGGTGACTGGGCTGGTATTACGGAAAAGATTGAAGATGGTTATTTTACCAATATGGGAGTAACGGCCCTTTGGATTTCTTCTCCGGTAGAAAATATTATGACGCTAGATCCAACGAATCAGTGTGCATCTTATCATGGATATTGGGCAAAGGACTTTTTTGAAACAAACGAAGCTTTTGGAACAGAAGAGGATTTTACAACATTAGTCAATACAGCGCATGAAAATGGAATTAAGATTGTAATTGACTTTGCACCAAATCACACTTCAACAGCAGAGTTTTCCGGATATACATTTCCGGAAGACGGTGCATTGTATCGAAATGGAAGTCTGATTGGAACATTTTCCAATGATTACGCTGGCATTTTTAATCATGAAAGCTGGACAGACTATAGTACCTATGAGAATGGAATTTACCATAGTATGTATGGTTTAGCAGATTTAAATCAGCAGAATGCGACAGTAGATTCTTATTTAAAAGAAGCCATTGATCAGTGGTTAGATTATGGTGTAGACGGAATTCGTGTGGATGCTGTAAAACATATGTCAATGGGATGGCAGACAAACTGGTTAAGCAGTATTTATGAAGAACATTCTGTCTTTATATTTGGTGAATGGTACAATGGTGGAACAGGAAACGACAGCCAGATGACGACATTCGCAAATGAAAGTGGCATGAGCCTTCTTGATTTCCGCTATGCAAATGCTGTCAGAAACGCACTCGGAAGCGGCAGTGGAACCATGGAAGATTTGTATCAGGTGATGGTGGATACAGCGTCTGATTATGAGGAAGTAAATGACCAGGTTACATTTATTGACAATCATGATATGAGCCGTTTTATGACATTGGCAGATAACAATGCAAGAGATGTTGAAAATGCCTATGTATTACTTCTCACATCCAGAGGTGTTCCGACGATTTACTATGGCTCTGAACAGTATGCGCAGGGAAGCACAGATCCATACAACCGTGGAGATATGACATCTTTTAATGAAAATTCGACTGCTTATAAAGTAATCAGTGCGTTAGCACCACTGAGAAAATCAAATCCGGCAGCAGCTTATGGAACAACACAGGAGCGCTGGATGAATGATGATGTATTGATTTATGAGCGTGAATTTAATGGTAGCGTGATTTTAACAGCAGTAAACCGTAATCAGAATCAGAGCTATTCCATCAGTGGATTGTATACGGATTTACCAGCAGGTACATATTCAGATGTGATGAATGGATTATTAGGTGGAAATGGTATTACAGTAAATAGTAACGGTGCAGTCACGAACTTTACGTTAGGCGCAGGTGCTTCTGCTGTATGGCAGTTTACCAAAACAGATAGTACAGAGGTAACAATTGGAAATGTCGATCCGGGCATGGGAATTGCAGGAAATGAAGTTACGATTACAGGACGTGGATTTGGTGATTCTACTGGAAGTGTAACATTTGGTGATACAGCAGCAACTGTAAAAGATTGGTCTGATAGTAGAATTACAATTGAAGTTCCTAGTGTAGCAGCAGGCGAATATGCAGTTACAGTGACCAATGCAGCTGGAAGTAGTTCAGATTCTTATGCAGGATTTGACGTCTTAACAGGAAAACAGGTTTCTGTCCGCTTCATGGTAAATAATGCAGAAACAGCTTATGGTACAAATGTTTACCTGGTCGGCAGCGTGCCGGAATTAGGAAGCTGGGATACTTCAAAAGCAATTGGCTCGTTCTTTAATTCAACATCAAGTATCGCATCATATCCAACCTGGTTCTATGATGTAAGTGTTCCAGCAGGAACAACGATTGAGTACAAATTTGTGAAAATAGATGGTAGTGGAAATGTAACATGGGAAAGTGGTTCCAACCATGTTGTAACAACACCGTCTGAGGGAACAGCAACTGTTCAGGTAAACTGGCAGTAGAAATAGCAGTTATGCAAGAGAATTAGTAGTAGTAACACGTAGATAGCTGTACCAGCTTACAAGGAAGAATTAAGAAAATATAGATATATGGCAGCCGGAAAGCATTTTGTAAGCTACCGGCTGCTTTTTTATCGAATAGGAATTTCCTGTTTGATAAAAAGCCCTCCGGGCAGGATGCGACTGGTGCGTAGCGGTAAAATGTATTGACAATGCCAAAATCATTTGGACGATTTGAATAAGTAAAAAATAGGTGTTTCATATTTCTAAAAAAATGGTATGATAGATACATGAGCTTTTTGCGAGAATGATTAGAAAAGATTATGGGAATAGAACGGAGAACGTAAAATGAAAATCAGACTGTTAGAGGAAAATGAAATACAGCTTGCCATTAATGTGGCGCATGAAGCTTATCAGAAATGCATCCTTCCTTTTGTAAGAACGGAAGAGGAAGTTAACCAGTATAATGGTTATGTAAATTTAGAAAATTTATGGAAAGAAGTACAGGGAGGACGTCTGCTGTTATGGGGAGCCTGGGAAGGAGAAGAACTTTGTGCAGTATCCGCCATGAGAAAAGAAGGGCAGATTACGATGCTCTATGTCAGATCTGATTTCCAGAAAATGGGATATGGAAAGGCACTTTTAGACTGGATGCGTGGTTATGCAAAAGAAACACTTCGTTTGAAAATGGTAACAGCGAATGTAACACCAATTTTTGCGGCAGAGTATTTTAAACGTGCCGGATTTCGATATATGAATGGAGGAATCTATCCACAGGCGGCATTTGTTCCGATGGAGGCAAAAGTCAAAGATATGCCGGAAGTAAAGCCAGAGCGGACAATACGTTGGGATATCATAATGGGTGTAATTATCGGAACACTTGTATTGGTATTTACAATAGCACTTTCTTATAATATTTATGACGCAGTGACCAGAGATTATGAAACGTCAGCAGACATGGAAGAATTTTGGGAACATGAAATGGGGCAGTGATGCCTCATTTTTTTGGCTCCGACGCAATATTTTTTTTACGTTGTTCGAAAACGATTACGACTATATTTAAGAAAAGAAAAATATTTAAGAATATTCTAAAATATCGTAAAAAGGCGATTTTTAAGAGGGAAAATGTGTGCTATCAGCATAAAGGGATAGAGAGTTACGTAAGAAAAAATAATTCGATAGAACGAAAACGAATGCGAAATCATAAGAAAAAACAATGTCAATGATAAAAATAAAGATACACAATGTGAAAAATGCACAATTAAACAGGCTAAAAAATATTAAAATGTACAAAAATAACAAAAAACGGTTGCAAAATGGTGAGAGATGGAATATAGTAAAGATACGAAAACGATTAAGGAATTTGGAGGGAACATGGTATCTTTAAAAACGATTGCTGAGAAGTGTGGAGTATCTACTGCAACCGTGAGCAAGGCATTAAATGATCAGAAAGATATCAGTGATGACACAAAGGAACGTATTCGGAAAGAAGCAGAAAAGCTGGGGTATTTTCCAAATGCGGCAGCAAGGGCATTAAAGACCAACCGTTCTTATAATATTGGAGTACTTTTTGAAGAAGAAGCAGGAAGAGGATTAACACATGAATATTTTTCAGGAGTGCTGAATGGGTTGAAGGTGCAGGCAGAAAAGATGGGATATGATATTACCTTTATCAATAATCGTCTTGAAAGTCGAAAAATGTCTTACTATGAACATTGCAGGTATCGCAATTTTGATGGTGTAATTATTGTATGTGCTGAGTTTGGGGCAGCAGATGTAGAAGAATTAATGAATGGGGAAATCCCGGTAGTGACAATTGATTATGTGCATCATAATTGTACAGCAGTTAGCTCTAATAATATCAGTGGTATGGAGAAACTCGTTCAATATGTTTACGAACAAGGACATCGAAAGATTGCATATATTCATGGACAGGATAACTCAGATGTGACAAAAGATCGTCTGGTCAGTTTTTACAGAACCATGAAAAAGCTCAATTTAGAGATTCCGGATGAGTATATCCGGTGTGCCGATTACTTGGAGACAAAAGAAGCTGCGAGACAGACAGAGGAACTTTTGAACTTAAAGAATCCACCAACTTGTATTTTATATCCGGATGACACAGCATTAATTGGAGGAAGAAATGTAATCATTGCAAAAGGACTTCGGATTCCGGAGAATATTTCTATTGCGGGATATGATGGAATCAGGATGTCAGAACTTTTATATCCACAGATTACAACCATTAAACAGGATGTAGATAAGATTGGTAGTGAAGCTGCAAAACGCTTGGTACATCTGATTGAAGAACCGAAAACAACTCTCATTGAGAGAGTCGTTATAGAGGGAACTTTAATGAAAGGGCAGTCCGTAGGGGAGTTGATATCTTAAATAAGATGATACGGAAGAACTTTTGGTTCCTAAATTATTCTAAATTAATTATTTTTTTGGGAGGAGGGTTTTCTATGAAAAAGAAAATCATTAGCGCATTATTATGTGCAACAATGGCAGCATCAATGTTAGCAGGATGTGGTGGAACAACTACAGATGAAAAAGAAACAACAGGTGATGCTACAAAAGAAACAACAGAAGAGGGTGATAGTGCTGAAGCTGGAAGCAGTGTTGACACGGCAAGCCTTGAAGCTGGAAAAGTATTAAATATCTACTGTTGGAATGAAGAATTTAAGTCACGTATTACAGAGCATTATCCAGGTTATACGGAAGTAGACGCTACCACAGGTACCATCGGTGATGTGACAGTTGTTTGGAATATTACACCAAATGATGACAACGCATACCAGAATAATTTGGATGCAACACTGTTAAAACAGGCAGATGCAGCAGACAATGATAAGATTGACTTGTTCTTAGTGGAAGCTGATTACGCATTAAAATATGTAGATACAGATTATACAATGCCAGTAGAAGATCTTGGTATTACCGAGGAAGATCTTGCAAATCAGTATCAGTATACAAAAGATATTGTAACAGATTCCAATGGTGTATTAAAAGGTGTTTCTTGGCAGGGATGCCCGGGTGTTCTTTTTTATAACCGTGAAGCTGCAAAAGAAGTGTTAGGAACAGATGATCCAGCAGAAGTTCAGGAAACTGTATCTGATTGGGATACCTTTAATGAGACAGCAAAGAAGATGAAAGATGCTGGATATAGCATGACATCTTCTGTAAACGATACCTATCGTGTTTATTCCAATAATGTAACAAGCCCATGGGTTGTAGATGGTAAGATTAATATTGATGATAACATCATGAAGTGGGTAGAAGATTCGAAAGAATTAGTAGATGCAGGAGAAACAGAAACTTATGAACTTTGGAGTGATGACTGGAAATCAGGATTCTATCCGGAAGGAAAAGTATTCTGCTACTTTGGACCTGCATGGTTAGTAAACTTCTCTATGGCAGCTGATACAGAAGGAAGTATCGGATATGAAGGTGGCTGGGGTGCTGCTGAAGGACCACAGGGCTTCTTCTGGGGAGGTACTTGGATTTGTGCAGCAGCAGGTACAGATAATGCAGACCTTGTAAAAGATATTATGCTTCAGATGACAACAAATGAAGATGTTATGAAAGAAATCGTAGTAGATGACGATGATTTTGTAAACAATAAACCAGTTATGGAAGCTATGGCAGAAGATACTTCATATTCAAGCAAGATTTTAGGAGGACAGAATCCACTTGGAATGTATTGCGCAGGAGTAGAAGATCTTGATTTAAGCAACCTTTCAGCATACGATCAGGGTTGTAACGAGGAATTCCAGAATGCAATGAAGAATTACTTTGAAGGAAATGCAACATTGGATGAAGCATTAGAGTTATTCTATAAATCTGTTGTAGAAAAATATCCTGAATTAACATATTAATTAATAGAAGGATGCGGGTTATGATGAAAAAAAGAGGAGGAAAGGTTGTCAGATATAATAAATGGGGCTATATATTTCTCATTCCATTTATGGTTGTATATGTAGTGTTCCAGCTGATACCTTTAGTTAGCACAATTTATAATAGTTTCTTTGAAAATTATATGTCCGGTTTAACACAGGTTGGACCTAACTTTGTGGGACTGGCAAATTATCAGAAACTATTTTCAGAGGGAGATATCTGGACTTATGCGAAAAATACTTTGGTTATGTGGATTATATGCTTCATACCACAGATTTTTCTCTCCCTGCTCTTAGGAGCATGGTTTTCCGATATCCGCTTAAAATTAAAGGGTTCCAGATTTTTTAAGACCGTTATTTATCTGCCGAATCTGATTATGGCATCTGCATTTTCGATGTTGTTTTTTACCTTATTCTCAGATGGCGGACCAATTAACTCCATGCTGATGCAGATAGGATTTATTTCGGAACCATATAAGTTTTTGTCAAATGTGGGAAGTGCAAGAGGATTGATTGGATTTATGAACTGCTTAATGTGGTTTGGTAATACAACAATTCTTTTGATGGCAGGAATGATGGGAATTGACAGTTCCTTATTCGAGGCAGCAGAAGTAGATGGTGCTACATCAACACAGGTTTTCTTCCAGATTACATTACCATTGCTTCGACCAATTTTAGTATATGTTATGATTACATCTTTAATTGGAGGACTGCAATTGTTCGACGTACCACAGATTTTAACAAATGGAACCGGAGATCCGATGCGTTCTACTATGACATTGATTATGTTCTTAAATAAACATTTATATAGTAAGAACTATGGTATGGCAGGTGCGTTGTCCGTAATCCTATTTATCATTACTGCAATTTTAAGCTTGATTGTATTTAAAGTAACCGGTAATGATAAGAGAAAGGGGTGACAGAATATGGAAAAGAAAAGTGGCTTGAAAAAGGGAATTGGACTTCAGGCAAGAAGAATCATTGCATACCTGGTGTTAATCATTATTACATTTTTCTGCTTGTTCTGGTTCTATATTCTGTTTGTGAACGCAACGCGGTCAAATGGAGAACTACAGTCGGGATTTACCATGATACCAAGTACACATTTGCTTGAAAACTGGAACAATCTCGTAGATGGAATGCTTCCAATCTGGAATGGAATGATTAACAGCTTGATTGTATCGAGTTGCAGTGCTGTGTTATGTGTATACTTTTCTACGATGACAGCTTATGCAATTCATGCATATGACTTTAAGTTAAAGAAAATCATTTACCCATTTATTTTAATGATTATGATGATTCCGACACAGGTAACAGCATTGGGATTTGTAAAATTAGTTTCCGGTATGAAACTGGAAAATTCGTTTATCCCTCTAATCGTTCCGACGATTGCAGCACCGGTTACTTTCTTCTATATGAAGCAGTATATGGAAAGCTCGTTACCGTTGTCCTTGATTGAAGCAGCCCGCATGGATGGTTCAGGAGAATTTAGAACATTTAATACAATTGTATTACCATTGATGAAGCCGGCGATAGCCGTGCAGGCAATCTTCACCTTTGTAAGCAGTTGGAATAATTACTTTACACCAGCCTTAATCTTACATGATGATAAAAAGAAGACGTTGCCAATTTTAATTGCACAGCTTCGTTCAGCCGATTGGCTAAAATTTGATATGGGTCAGGTTTATGTTATGATTGCATTTTCCATTTTCCCAGTCATTATTGTATATTTAATCCTTTCTAAGCACATCGTACAAGGCGTAGCACTTGGTAGTGTAAAAGGATAGGAGATAAAAAAGATACATGGGTTTCTTGTAAAAAGAGACCCATGTATTTCTATATAAAATGCATAAATTTTCATCCTTCCAAACTTAAAATATCAGTACTATTTGTTTGAGCAAAAAGGTTGCAAAAAGTTTTGACATATGGTAAACTCATAACAATTTAAGCAAAATATTTCATGGTGCTTTTTTTAAACATCTTTATTAGTATTGTTTAAGAAGAGATAAACATTATGAAGTATAACTTATATATAGTAACTCTGAAGAGAATAAATGTCAGAGATAATGGGAAAAAACGGAAACGTTTTTTTTTTTGCGCGAGTAATGAGGAAAATCACGTGCTTGCACGTAGATTTGACAAATACCGTGGGCAGCGAGAGCAATGAGAAAAAAGAAAGGACAGGGAAACGAATGAAAGCTTTTTTAATACTCGAAGACGGGAATGTATTTACTGGAACAAGTATTGGTTCCACAAGAGAAGTAATCAGTGAAATCGTATTTAATACATCCATGACTGGTTACTTGGAGGTCTTGACAGATCCATCCTACGCCGGACAGGCAGTCGTTATGACATATCCTTTAATTGGAAATTATGGGGTGACACCGGATATGGAATCCGGAAGACCTTGGCCGGACGGTTATATTGTAAGAGAGTTATCCAGAATGCCAAGTAACTTCCGTTGCGAAGGAACGATTCAGGATTTCTTATTAAAACATGATATTCCAGGAATCGCAGGAATTGATACACGTGCCCTTACAAAGATCCTTCGTGAAAAGGGAACTATGAATGGTATGATTACCACAAACGAAAACTATAATATAGAAGAAATTATTCCCAAGTTAAAAGCATATACAACAGGTGATGTAGTTGATAAAGTTACCTGTGAAGAAAAACGAGTATTAAGCGGCAGCGGAAAGAAAGTAGCATTACTTGATTACGGTGCAAAAAACAATATTGCCCAGTCTTTAAATAAACGTGGCTGTGAGGTAACAATTTATCCGGCTCACACATCTGCAGAAGAAATCTTAAGCACAAATCCGGACGGAATCATGCTGAGTAACGGACCTGGAGATCCAAAGGAATGTAAAGAGATTATTGCAGAAGTAAGAAAATTATATGAATCTGATACACCGATTTTTGCAATCTGCTTAGGACATCAGTTGATGGCATTAGCAACAGGAGCTGATACACATAAGATGAAATACGGTCATCGCGGAGGAAATCATCCGGTAAAAGACTTAAAGACGAACCGTGTTTATATATCTTCCCAGAATCATGGTTATGTGGTAGACACGGATACCTTAGATCCAAATATTGCAAAACCGGCATTTGTCAATGTAAACGATGGAACAAATGAAGGATTGGAATATGTAGGAAAGAATATCTTTACTGTGCAGTTCCATCCGGAAGCATGTCCTGGACCACAGGATTCTGCTTATCTGTTTGACCGTTTCATTGAGATGATGTCAAAGAACGAATAGTTAGGGATTATTACAGAAAAACTGGATTGATTTGGAGGATAAAAATGCCAAGAAATAATGAGATAAAAAAAGTATTAGTAATTGGTTCCGGTCCTATCGTTATCGGACAGGCAGCAGAATTTGACTACGCAGGTACACAGGCATGTCGTTCTTTAAAAGAAGAAGGCGTAGAAGTTGTGTTGGTAAACTCAAACCCTGCAACCATTATGACAGATAAAGAAATCGCAGACGAAGTTTATATTGAACCATTGACTGTTAGCGTATTAGAGCAGATTATCGCAAAAGAAAAACCGGACAGCATCCTTCCGACATTAGGTGGACAGGCAGGATTAAACCTCGGTATGGAATTAGCAGAAGCCGGAGTTTTAGAAAAATATAATGTAAAATTAATCGGTACAACCGCGGAGACTATTTTTAAAGCAGAAGATCGCCAGGCATTCAAAGATACCATGGAGAAAATTGGTGAGCCATGTGCAGCTTCACAGGTTGTAAATTCCGTAGAAGATGGAATTAAATTTACAAATACCATTGGTTATCCGGTCGTACTTCGCCCAGCTTTTACATTAGGAGGAAGCGGCGGCGGTATCGCACACAATGAACAGGAGTTAGTTGATATTTTAACAAACGGTCTTCGTTTAAGCCGTGTTGGAGAAGTTTTAGTAGAACGTTGTATCGCAGGTTGGAAAGAAATTGAGTACGAAGTAATGCGTGATGCAAACGGAAACTGTATTACCGTTTGTAACATGGAAAACCTTGACCCGGTTGGTGTTCATACCGGTGACTCCATCGTAGTAGCACCTTCCCAGACTTTAGGTGATAAAGAATATCAGATGCTTCGTAGTTCAGCATTAAATATTATCAATGAATTACAGATTACAGGTGGATGTAACGTACAGTATGCATTGAACCCGGAAACTTTTGAATATTGTGTTATTGAGGTAAACCCTCGTGTATCCCGTTCTTCTGCTTTGGCTTCAAAAGCAACCGGATACCCAATTGCAAAAGTAACGGCAAAGATTGCCTTAGGATATACCTTAGATGAAATCAAAAATGCCATTACAGAGAAAACATATGCAAGTTTCGAGCCAATGCTTGACTATTGTGTTGTAAAAATTCCAAGACTTCCATTTGATAAGTTCATTACAGCAAAGAGAACTTTGACAACGCAGATGAAAGCAACCGGTGAAGTTATGAGTATCTGCGATAACTTTGAAGGTGCTTTAATGAAAGCAATCCGTTCGTTAGAGCAGCATGTAGACAGCTTAATGTCTTATGATTTTAGTGATTTGACAGATGAAGAGTTGGATGCACAACTGCATGTAGTTGATGACCGCAGAATCTGGGTAATTGCAGAAGCACTCCGTCGTGGTGTCAGCTATGATAAAATCCATGAGATTACCATGATTGACAATTGGTTTATTGATAAACTTGCCATTTTGGTAGAAATGGAAGAAACATTAAAGACACAGCCACTTACAGTTGAATTATTAAAAGAAGCAAAACGTATTGAGTTCCCGGACAATGTAATCGCACAGTTAACCGGAAAAACAGAAGAAGAAATTCACGATATGCGTTATGAAAACGGTATCGTAGCAGCATTCAAGATGGTAGATACCTGTGCAGCAGAATTTGAGGCAAGCACACCATATTACTATTCTGTATTTGGAAGCGAAAATGAAGCAGCTGAGACGAAACCACAGAAAAAAGTATTGGTACTTGGTTCTGGTCCAATCCGTATCGGACAGGGTATCGAATTCGATTATTGTTCCGTACACAGTACATGGGCATTTGCAAAAGAAGGATGGGAAACAGTTATCGTTAATAACAACCCGGAAACGGTTTCTACTGACTTTGATATCGCAGATAAATTGTATTTTGAGCCATTGACTCCGGAAGATGTAGAAGCAATTGTAAAATTAGAAAAACCGGACGGAGCAGTTGTTCAGTTCGGTGGACAGACTGCCATCAAATTAACCGAAAGCTTAATGAAGATGGGTGTCAAGATTTTAGGAACAAAAGCAGAAGATGTTGATGCTGCAGAAGACCGTGAATTATTTGACAAAATTCTGGAAGAAACCGGAATTCCTCGTGCAGCAGGTGGTACAGTCTTTACAGCAGAAGAAGCAAAAGAAGTAGCAAACCGTCTTGGCTATCCTGTTTTAGTCCGTCCTTCTTATGTATTAGGTGGACAGGGTATGAAGATTGCTTTTAGCGATGAAGAAATCGAAGAATTCATCGGTATCATCAATCGTATTGCACAGGATCATCCAATCTTAGTTGATAAATATTTACAGGGAAAAGAAATCGAAGTAGACGCTGTCTGTGATGGAACAGATATCTTAATTCCGGGTATCATGGAACACATCGAGCGTACCGGAGTACATTCCGGAGATAGTATTTCTGTTTATCCGGCACATACAATCAGTGAGCCTGTAAAAGAAATGATTGTAGAATATACCAAGAGACTTGCAAAAGCCCTTCACGTTGTTGGTTTAATTAATATTCAGTTCATCGTTATGGATGAACAGGTTTATGTTATTGAGGTAAATCCACGTTCTTCCAGAACCGTACCATATATCAGTAAAGTAACAGGTATTCCGATTGTAGATTTAGCTACAAAAGTAATTATTGGAGATACGATTAAAGGAATGGGATATACACCGGGACTTGCACCGGTTGCAGATTACATTGCAATCAAGATGCCGGTATTCTCCTTTGAAAAATTACGTGGAGCAGAGATTTCCTTAGGACCGGAAATGAAATCCACCGGAGAATGTTTAGGAATTGCAAAAACCTTTAACGAAGCTTTATACAAAGCATTCTTAGGTGCAGGCGTAGAACTTCCAAAACATAAACAGATGATTATGACTGTAAAAGATGCAGATAAACCGGAAGCAGTTGGTGTTGCAAAACGATTTGAAGCATTAGGTTATAAGATATATGCGACAAGAAGTACTGCAAAATATTTGCAGGAGCATGGCGTAAATGCACTTCGTGTCAATAAGATTTCACAGGAATCACCAAATGTTATGGACTTAATCTTAGGACATAAAATTGACCTTGTTATCGATACTCCGACACAGGGAAATGGTGATAAGACGCGTGACGGCTTCCTCATTCGTCGTAACGCAATCGAAACAGGTGTTTATTGTATCACAGCAATGGATACGGCAAATGCATTAGCAAGAAGCTTAGAAACAGCAATGGATACCTTAACCCCGGTTGACATTGCAAAAGTAAAGAATATGTAAGAAGATTCGGAAACGAATCTTTTGATACAGGAAAGGCACAGCGCCGGTAAAAAAATACCGGTGTTGTGCTTTTTTGAGTGGATATTGTCAACAAAGGGAAAAACAAGTAGAATGAAAATAACAAGGAAAATATTGCCCGATAATTTGTGGCAGAAAAAAGGAGACAGACATGAAGAAAAAAGCAACAACAAGGGGAATTATCACAATAAGTGTACTTAGTATTTGGGTTGGAATATGTGGTTGTGGAGACACAGCAGCATTGGAAGATTTATCAGCGGTGACAGAAAACACGGAAGATCAGAGCAGTTATTATCCTGGAAATTCAATTGCAAGTACAGAAAATGGCTATTATATGTGGGATGTAAGTGGTTCGCACCTACTGTTTTTTGATAAGGAAACAAAAAAACAAGTCCTGCTTTGTAATAAGCCGGATTGTGAGCATAAGATTTCTTCTTCCTTGGAAATAGAGACAGGGGAAGATTGTAATTCCTATTTTTCTTCTGAATATGTTATGAATAAAATCTGGGCATATGGAGACAGTCTGCTTGTATTACAGCAGGTGAGCGGAGAAGGGTTTTATTTGACGCAGATAAGCAGTGATGGAAGCGTTCGGAAACCAATTAGTCTGCCTTTCGGATAATACAAAAGAAGATGTCAGCTTGATTGTGCATGAAGGCTATGCTTATTTTTCAAAAGGAGCATCTGAAGTAGAAGAAGGTACGAAAGAATTATATAAAGTCGAATTAAAAGAAGGCGCAGAGCCTGAAAAAATAGATGAAATAACAGGATCGATTCCTTTAATTACTCATATAAAGGGATATGGAAATCAAATATATTACGTTACATTCCGGTGCGAGGATTATGATGTGGAGAATGCATTGGATGCAACAATGTATTACCAGCTGAAAAAATATGATACTTCGACAATGGAGAGTAGTCTTGTGTCAGAGGAATCCATTGATGATTATGTTGTGGATGAAGAAGAAAACATTTTGTATTATCATGTGTGCGGAGGCGATGTATACAAAATGAACCTTGCTGATTCCAGTATAGAGAGCATTTATCAAGATAGTGATTTGATTCTTTGCAGAATGGCATATGATGGAGAATATGTGTATGTGGATAATTTCCAGTCCTATATCAGTGGGGCTACCTCGGAGCGTAAAGTATGTGCAATCGGAGAAGATGGCACGATTGCAAAAGAAATTGCTGTAAACACTGAAACTGGAAATAGCCTTTTTGAATATGGGGATGGTGCGTATATGTTTTGCCTTGGTACAAAAGATTGGCTTGTGCTAAATAAAAAAGAAGCTTATGCCCAGACTGGCAAAAGCTGTGATGCGTGGGAGATTTTATCTGTTGAGGGGGCAAAGACGAAAGAGTAACAGGACAAGAAGACTCCTATTGCTATCATTCAGACGGGGAATCGTCCTATAAATTAATAGGACGATAATAGCCACCATTCATGGTGATAATAGCCATTGCAATAGTATCAATATTTTCTATAAAAGTTTCTTTCCATTTCTTGAACATCATTAGTTCCTCCATATATAACTTGATTTTCTTAAAACCTGTCAGGTGTTGTTCCAACTGACAGGTTTTATCATACAAAAAAATTAGACAATATCCTAGATACAATATTAACAAAAACTTAGGCGATATTGACTTTTTTACTGGTGGGTGAGAAAATAATAATTAGAATATAGCAAGATGGTTTATGACATATTCAGTTTGCCTGGAATTATATTTGGCAATCCCTGTTATTAAGAAAGTAGGTATATCGATGCAGGAAAATGACAACACATATGAAAAAGTAACGTTGCAACCGGATGTTGGGTTTGATATCCGTTTTGTAACCATGAATCATAATTCTTCGTTTCATTGGCATAGAGAGATGGAAATTCTTTATATTTTAAATGGACATGCAACGATTAATATGGAGGGAAAAGAATATCATTTGAACCCGTTAGACGTTATTGTAATGGATTATTCCAAAGTGCATGAAGTGCTATATGAACTGCCTCAGACGATGGGAATTTGTATTCATATCTCAAGACAACTCCTGTATCGTTACTTGCCGAATCCGGAACTGACAGAAATCAGATGTGCAGGAGAAGAAGTGGTAGGGGAACAGCAGAAGGCTTATGCTAAAATTTGTGAACTATTGAAAAGTCTGACGGTTTTATATGTGAATCAGAAAAAAACATATCAGTTGCGAAGCACAGCACTTATTTTGGAAGTGTTAGCAGAACTTATAGAACATTTCAGTACGCCGATTACAAAGAGTGTATCGCAGAATCGTGTGGGAAATATGGAACGTCTAGGGCAGATTTGTGATTATGTGGAACACCATTATCAGGAGGAGATTACTTTAAGTGAGGCGGCGGATGAACTAGGACTGAATAAAGAATATTTTTGCCGTTTCTTCAAGCAGAATACGGGAACCTCTTTTATTCGTTATGTGAATGAAGTAAGGTTGAATCATATTTACCAGGATTTGCTTCATACAACAGAAGGGATTCAGGAGATTACAGAAAGGCATGGCTTTTTCAATCAAAAGCTGTTTTACCGGATGTTTAAAGAAAAATATGATTGTACACCGAGAGAAGCACGAAATATGGCACAGAATAATCCACTTTTTACCGGAGGATGAAAGAATAACATTCTATTCATCTTCCGGATTTTTTTTCTTTTGGATTGCGGCCTTTAATTTATAACCAAGTTCGCTATAACGAACTTCACGGAAACTGTGAAAAGATTTCAAGATATGTTTCTGTGAGGTACTTAAAGTCTCTTTTGCCCGGGAGACAACTGCGTCATAACGCTCTGAAATAGATTCGTTGATGGAATCTTCTAAAGCTGCCAGTTTTTCGTTTAACGAAATAAGTGCGTCTAAAGTGAGGGCAATATCGGCAGAAAAAATGCACATCAGGAAAAGCGCTAAAAATTCATGAATCGAAAATGGAAGCGAATTGACAAACCGGAAAACAACAGGGTGTAGGAAACGTACTACAACAATTCCGGCAAAGCCAAAGCCAAGCGCAACGGAGAGACAGATTCTTCCATTAAGATTAAACGGCAGATAACTATAGTCCCACCAGACTGCGTGGAATAATTTTTCTGTCACAAAAGAAGTGAAATATTCTAAAATAGAAGCTCCAACGGCACAAGTCAAAAAAATAAGCCATGGAGAAGTTATGTTTTGACATAAAATGGCTGCGAGGATGGCACCAACACCGTAAATTGGACAATAAGGACCGTTTAGCATACCGCGGTTGTCCCAGGAAAGGTGCGTCAGACTGCAGTAGATTGTTTCGAATAGCCAGCCTAAAATGCTGTATACCATAAAGAGAAGAAAAATTGTCGAAATGTGTAACATAGCAAACTCCTTTCTCATTTGTAACCCCTATTACTATATCGAATTCTTTCATCAGTTGCAATTATTCTGTTAAAATTTAAAACTTTCTTAAAAGAATGAAAGGGAATTGACAATGCTGTGCATATAGTGTATATATGTGTATATACAGTATATGCACGTAAAAAAGGGAAGGGCGATTTATGGTTGAGTTACAAGATGTTACAAAAAAAGTTGGAGCATTTTCTTTAAGAAATATTTCTTTTGCACTTCCGGACGGTTATATTATGGGGCTGATCGGGGAGAATGGTTCTGGAAAGACAACCTTGCTCCGTATTTTATTAGGGCTATATCGTGAAACAGAAGGAGTAGTGCTGTTTGATGGGAAAAGCTATCAGGAAGATAGAAAAGCCATTAGTGAGCAGATTGGTTATGTATTGCAGGATGAACTTTTTCAGATAGGACTTTCCTTAGAAAAGAATGGTATGCTTTATGGTGCTTACTATGCGAATTATGATCAGGAGAAATTTCTTTTGAATTTGCAGGAATTTGCATTAGAGAAAAAGAAAAAATATGGAAAACTTTCCAAAGGAGAACGATTAAAATTTCAGTTTGCATTTGCGTTGGCTTATGGTCCTAAGTATTTAATTTTAGATGAGCCGGTTGGAAACTTTGATCCGGAATTCCGGAAAATTTTCTATCAGAAAATCACACAATATGTTTCGGATGGACAGCATAGCGTTATTCTTGCAAGCCATTTGACGAATGAACTGGAAAGAATTGTTGACTATGTAACTTTCTTAAGAAAAGGAAAGCTGGTATTTAGTCAGACCATCGAAGAAATGAGAGAAAGATACAGAATTGTGAGTGGGGAAGCTTATAAAATCAAATTAATTCCAAAAGAAGATGTGTTATATATGGAAACAGGGGAATACGGAGCGAGGGCGTTGGTCAGACATTATAAGCGAGTTACTTACGACAGAGAACTGTTTGTAGAGCAACCTACGATGGAACAATTGATGTATTTTTGGAAAAAGGGGGATCTGGCATGATTCGCATGATATTAAGGGAATATAGAATGAGCATTCATCTGGAAAAACTAAAAAATCTTTTTGAAAAGAAGACTTTTAACTTTTACTTTACATGCTTGAACATGTATATTTTAATAACTATGATTTGGGGAAAAACACAGGAGTGGAAAGAGAAACCTGTTGTTATGATTCTTTTGATTCTATGCTATGCATCCATTATATGGGGTGTTATGATTGCGTGTTTATTTCAAAATCAGCTTCCAGAAATCATGTTTTTACTTCCGTTGGAGAAATCAGAACGAAAAAAATATGTCATAACAGCTTATTGGATACGTGTGATATCAGGGTGCATCCCTTTATGCGTGCTTCATTTGATTCTCGTAGTGATGAAAGAGATTCATATCATACAGGCATTGAGTGCCGTCTGGGTGGGATTTTTAATTTTTGCAAAAGGGAATTTTGATTTGGAGTGGGTGGATAATTCGATTTTATACCGAACAGTAAAAAGAGGATTATTTGGCTATGGAATCTGGAATGCAATTGCAGAAGGAATTAATATGACAGGTTATATGATTATCCATGTATTGTCTGGTGGCAAAACATTTTTTGTGGATTGGTTTACGGTTGTGCTTGGAATAGTACTTCCAACTCTGTTTGGAATGGGGAGTTTCTATTATTGGAAGCCTGCAATGGAACTGGCACAGAACTTTGAAGTCATTCAGTTAGCAGAAAGTACTTCAAACAGAAAAAGAAAATGGAAGACATATGTCGGATAGAAAGATAAGGTTATCAGAATGAAGATTGTAATTAGAACACAAGGGACAATGGCAATCTATGAGCAGATTGTCAATCAAATGAAAAGTGCTATTATCGCAGGTGAATTAAAACAGGGGGAAGCACTGCCTTCCATACGTTCTCTTGCCGCTGATTTGCAGGTCAGTGTGATTACGACGAAACGTTCTTATGAAGAGTTAGAAAAGGAAGGATTGATTCGTTCGGTAGCGGGCAAAGGATTTTATGTGTGTGAATCCAACAAAGATTATTTGAAGGAAAAACAATACATGATGTTAGAAAAGCACTTAGAAGAAATTGTAACAGAGGCAAAACAAAGTGGGCTTTCCAAAGAAGAACTCATGGAAATGGCAGAAACACTTTATGAGGAGATTACAGAGTAAGAGAAATCAGGCAGGGAAGAGGAGTAGAGGATGTTAGAACTAAAAGAAGTATCGGGAGTAGGAAAAGGATTTACGTTAAAAGAAATCTCTTTTTCGTTACCGCCAGGCTATATTATGGGAGTCATTGGAAAAAACGGAGCAGGAAAAACAACGTTGCTTCATTATATTTTAGGAGACAAACCATATACAGGAAGCATTCAGATTGCTGGAAAGGAATGTCGGGATATGCCGGTTTCCAGTTATAATGATATTGCTTTTATTTCAGATGATACAGCGTTTTTCTGGGAAAGAAGTGTTCTTACGAATGGAGAGTGGCTAGGAACACTTTATGATAACTGGAATGAGGATGTGTTTCGCAGCAATCTCCGCAAATTTCAGGTTCCAATCAGAAATTCTTTAAAAAATTTATCCAGAGGTGAATTTATGAAGTTTCAGATGGCATTTGCTATGGCGCACCAGACAAAACTTTATCTGCTGGATGAGGTAACAGCCGGAATGGACCCGGTTTTTCGGATGGAATTTTATGATTTGTTGCGAGAACTTGTAAAAGACGAAATGGCATCCGTTTTGCTGACAACGCATCTGACTGACGAAATCGAACGAAATATAGATTATATTGGGGTGCTGGAAGACGGAACATTAAAATCGTTTACGGAAAATCCGGCTTAGAGGAAGGAGAGGTTATGTTGAAAGAACAGATTACGGAAGAGACAGAAATACAACGCAGAAAAATCAGTATGTTTGATGAAGAGATTAGAAAGAATGAAGATATTGTAACGAGTGGAATGTTAGTTTTTTGGATATATGTTGTAATCGAATGCCTATTATTTTTTATACCAGTAGGTGGACTAGAAGAGGGAGAGGAAACGATTTATTTTTATGGGCTTATCTTTAGTATAGGAAGTGCAATGCTTTATATCAGACGTTATTTATATGTTATGGAAGAAAGAAAAAATATTCCGATTTGGAGAAAATGCAGATACCTTCCGATTTCTAAAAAGGAATTTTTGAAAAGCAGGTTACAATATTTGAACCAGATGCTCTGGAAGTGTGTAGTGGTAGCAGTTATGATACAATGTGGGGCGGCATTGTTTGCTTATGGAAAATTAACCATCTGGAATTTATTATATCCAATTGTGGTTGCAGGTATTTTGCCATACTTAACAACATTTTTTTCAATTGTAATGTCATGCAGGGATGTAACAGGGAAGGGAAGAAGAAAACAGCGCAACTACGCTTGTTAATAAAACGCTTCGCAACCATATTTTTAGTAAAAGAAAGAAGCCATTCATTCAAACATAAACGCTTGAATGAGTGGCTTCTTGAATACGTTTTAAGATAAAAGAGCTTTGGCACGTTTTGCAGCGCTATCTCGTTTTGCTTGTTGGAATTTTTCTGCAAGCTGACGGATTTTGTCGTCAGCAGAAAATTGTTTTAATGTTTCCTCATCCATTTGGATTCGATTATCCATGGTTTTCATGGTATCTTTTACATGAAATTCTTCATAAACCTTATCATCACTTAAATCTAAGACTTTATTTGTAGCAAAATCAAGAACAAGCGGTCTGGAAAAATCAGCCGGATTTTCTTGAAGGACAAGAGCTTTTCCACCATTTGACAAATCAATGCAACAGCCGGTAGGAAGAATATGGATGCATTCTGCAAGAGCATGGACAACCTTGGCAGGATATAAATCCGGTAAAACGGAAAGGCGACGCATGGCAGCGATTTCCGAAAGCGGAGGCTGATTCAGGTTCATTGCAGTTAATTTATCAAAAGTAACGGCTACATTAAGGATAGGCAGCAATTTTTGGCAGACCGGTGAAAGGGAAGCGGAATCATTGGAAGCTTTACTGCGGCTGCTGAAAATAAAATGACGAATTAATTCAAGGGAGGCTTCCGGTAGATTGTAGTCATTATATTCAGGGCGAAGCAGAGCATATCCTTTTTCTAAATGAAGCTGAATTGTTTCCTGTTCTTCTGCGGTTAATTTGTCTCCTTTATCGAGGAGAGGTGCCGGAACGCTTAAATAGCCAAGATCATATAAAAGTGCAGCATGAATCAAGATAGATTTTTCTGAATGAGTAAGTTTGAGCACATTAGAAATCATGGCAGAAAGGATGGCAGTGCTGATGGCGTGCTTAAAAATAAAATCAGCGGAGCTGCGCAGATTCTGTGTAAAGTTTAATTTATGATCTAGAGTGCCATAGCGAAGAATAATATCTTCTGTTAATTCATGTAAGGTCTCAGGTTGAGAATGCTCCTGAAGCTGCTTGATATTTTCACGGAGTTTGAACATATAAATTGTCTGGTACTGTTCAAATTCCAAATCTTCCTTTGAAAGAGGTGGAAGTGGTTCGGCAGGCTCCAGAATGAAAATACCAATCAGATTAAAGTTTTCAATACTGCTAATACCCTGTGGGGTGAGCTTGGTATCTCTTTCATATAGAAGCACGCCAGATTTATTATAGATAGGTTTGGCAAGCCTCATACCAGGTTTTAAATCCTCTGTACGAACAAATTGCATAGTATTACCTCCTGTATATAAAATCCCATTAGTAAAAATATCCTAAATATAACTAATTTTAGCATATTGAAAGCTGAAAAACAATCTGATATGATGTGCATAGAAATAAAAAGGTAGAAATTAAGTAAAAAAGAGCGTAATTATTCGAAAAAAGGAACGATAGCATGAAAAACATACATTGGAAAAGAAACATTGCATTGTTTGTGGCAATGACAATGCTGTTTGCAACATCAGTGGAAGCAGAAACAACACAGGAAGATATTGATAATGCACAATCTCAGATAGAAGATTTACAGCAGCAAAAAGAAGAGGCGCAGTCAGATGTCAGCGGTCTGGAAGAACAGAAAGCGGATGCAGAGGGTGAAATTTCAAGCCTGAATAATCAGCTTTCTTCTATTAATACAGAAATCAATCAGCTAGAGGAAGATATTGCTGCGAAGGAAAAAGAAATAGCAGAGGCAAATACAGCATTAGCAGAGGCGGAAGCGCAGGCAGAAGAACAGTATGAGGCAATGAAAATCAGAATTCAGTATATGTATGAAAACGGCGGTTCGACAATGATAGAAATGATGTTGTCTGCGGAATCCATTGCTGATTTTTTAAATAGAACGGAGTACATTGCAGATATTAATGAATATGACCGGAATATGTTAGAATCCTACAACCAGCTTAAAATCGATATTGCAAAACAAAAGGAGCAGCTCGAAACAGAAAAGACGGAACTTCTGGCATTAGAAGGAGAGATGAAGGAAAAGAAGGAAAAAGTGGACAGACTCATTGCAAATGCCAAAAGTAATCTAAGTGCCATTACATCAGATCTGGCAAGTGCACAGGGAAGCGTGGAAGAACTGGATAACCAAATTGCAGAAATGGAAAAAATAGAAGAAGAGCTGGAACGTCAGAAAGCAGCAGAGGATGCAGCGAGACTTGCGGAGATTCGTGCACAGGAGGAAGAAGATACATCAGGTGTAGAAGTGGTGGCAACAGAAAGCGATTTGTATCTGCTTGGAGCAATCATCCAGTGTGAGGCGGAGGGAGAACCATATGAGGGAAAGCTTGCAGTTGGAAGTGTTATTATTAATAGAGTAAGAAGTTCTTATTTTCCGAATACGGTATCCGGTGTTATTTATCAGAGTGGACAATTTTCACCAGTGGCGAGTGGCAGATTGGCATATCGACTTGAAGCAGGTGTTAATAGTGAATGTCTTCAGGCCGCACAGTCTGTTTTGGATGGAAATATTACGATAAATTGTCTTTACTTTAGAAGAAATAACGGATTGATTTCCGGTACAGTGATTGGAAACCATGTCTTTTATTAAAGACTGAAAAAATAGGCATTTTTTGTAGGAAATTCACAAAGAATGCCTATTCTTTTCCTTATTTTCCGAAAACAACATGATAAATTTTTAACAAAATTGCACGAAAAAGAAGCAAAACTGGTATAGGAAAAATAGACCAGATGGAAAATAAATTCCAGGAAAAGAGAATAAAGTTATTGCATTTTAAATTGAAATGTGGTAGCATGAGAAAGTACTTGAAAGTCAGCAAATAAGCGAAAAAACAGTAATTTTTGCTGATGTGGCTACCATGAAAACATAAATTTTAAATGCCAGATTTAAAATTTATTTTTTTTAGCCCAAAGATTGTTAAAAATTTAACGGCTTAGGGCACAGAAGTAAAATGGAAAAGGAGACGAGAAAATGGCACAGAAAGTAGTTTTGGCAGGCGCATGCCGTACCGCAATTGGTAAAATGGGAGGAGCATTAAGCAACACACCAGCTGTTGACTTAGGTGCAATCGTAATTAAAGAAGCATTGAACAGAGCAGGTGTAAAACCAGAGCAGGTTGATGAAGTAATGATGGGTTGTGTAATCCAGGCAGCACAGGGACAGAACGTTGCACGTCAGGCTTCTATCAAAGCAGGTTTACCAATTGAAGTTCCAGCATTTACATTAAATGTAGTTTGTGGTTCTGGTTTAAAATGTGTAAACGAAGCAGCTAACATGATTATGGCAGGTCAGGCTGATATCGTAGTTGCAGGTGGTATGGAAAACATGTCCATGGCTCCATATGCTATGACAAAAGCTCGTTTTGGATATCGTATGAACAATGCAACAATCATCGATACAATGGTAAATGATGCATTAACAGATGCATTCAATCATTATCATATGATGATTACAGCAGAAAACGTATGTGATAAATATGGAATTACTCGTGAAGAATTAGATGAGTTCTCAGCAAACAGCCAGCAGAAATGTGAAAAAGCAATTGCTGAAGGCAAATTCAATGACGAAATCGTTCCAGTACCAGTTAAGGTTAAGAAAGAAATCGTTGATTTCGTAAAAGATGAAGGTCCTCGTCCTGGTACAACAGCAGAATCTTTAGGAAACTTGAAATGCTGTTCTGGAAAAGAAGGCGGACTTGTTACAGCAGGTAACGCTTCTGGTATTAACGATGGTGCAGCAGCAATCGTTGTTATGAGCGAAGAAAAAGCAAAAGAACTTGGTGTAAAACCAATGGCTACATGGGTAGCTGGAGCACTTGGTGGTGTTGAACCTGAAATCATGGGTGTTGGACCAGTTGCTTCTACTAAGAAAGTATTAGCTAGAACAGGTCTTACAATTGATGATATCGACTTAATCGAAGCAAATGAAGCTTTCGCTGCTCAGTCTATCGCAGTTGCAAGAGACTTGAACTTCGATATGTCTAAAGTAAATGTAAACGGTGGTGCTATCGCACTTGGACATCCAGTAGGAGCTTCAGGATGCCGTATCTTAGTTACATTATTACACGAGATGCAGAAGAGAGGATCTAAGAGAGGTCTTGCTACACTTTGTATCGGTGGTGGAATGGGTTGTTCTACAATCGTTGAAAAATACGAATAAAAGAAAATGGGATTCAGAGCCAGCTGTAAGGTAGGCGGCTCTGAATCATTCTGTGATTGCGGGTTATGCCTGCAAAGAAGTGATAGAAACAGATAATCTGTTTGTTTCGGTACATAATATGGGTTTATAAAAAATAGGAGGCAGTCCACCCCTCGCACAGAGGTGCTCGGATTTGCTTCGCAAATTAAAGGAGGACTAAAATGAAAGTTGGAGTTATTGGCGCAGGAACAATGGGACAGGGAATTGCTAAGGCATTCGCTCAGGTTGATGGATATGAAGTTGCACTTTGCGATATTAAGCAGGAGTGGGCTGACAATGGAAAAGCTAAAATCGAAAAAGGCTACGCAAGACTTGTAGAAAAAGGAAAAATGACACAGGAAGCAGTAGACGCTATCCTTGCTAAAATCACACCAGGATTAAAAGAAGATCTTTGTGCAGATTGTGACTTAATCGTAGAAGCTGCATTTGAAAATATGGAAGTTAAGAAAACTACATTCTCTGAATTAGATAAGATTGCAAAACCAGAATGTATTTTTGCTTCTAATACATCAAGCCTTTCTATCACAGAAATCGGAAATGGTCTTACACGTCCAATGGTAGGTATGCATTTCTTCAATCCTGCTGACAGAATGAAATTAATCGAAGTAATTGCAGGTGTTAATACACCAGCTGAAACAGTAGAATCAATTAAGAAAATTTCTGAAGAAATCGGAAAGACACCAGTTCAGGTTAACGAAGCTGCTGGTTTCGTTGTAAATCGTATCTTAATCCCAATGATTAATGAAGCAGCATTCATCAAAATGGAAGGTGTTTCTGATATCGCTGGTATTGATGCAGCTATGAAACTTGGTGCAAATCATCCAATGGGACCACTTGAATTAGGTGACTTTATCGGATTAGACATCTGTCTTGCAATTATGGATGTTCTTTACAATGAAACAGGTGATAGCAAATATCGTGCATGTCCATTAATCCGTAAAATGGTTCGTGGTGGTAACCTCGGTGCTAAGAGCGGAAAAGGATTCTATATCTACAATGCAGATCGTACTAAAACACCAGTTGACGCTCAGTAGTTATAGCGGATAGATGTGATTTTATAAAAATATATAAAATGGAGGAAGTAAGAATCATGGATTTTTCTTTAGACAAGAAACATGAAATGGCGAGATCTCTTTTCAGAGAATTCGCTGAAAATGAAGTAAAACCTCTGGCTCAGGAAGTAGATGAGACAGAAGTATTCCCACAGGGAACAGTAGACAAAATGGCAAAATATGGTTTTATGGGTATCCCAGTACCAAAGGAGTACGGCGGACAGGGATGTGATCCATTAACATATGTTATGTGTGTAGAAGAATTATCAAAAGTCTGTGGTACTACAGGTGTAATCGTATCTGCACATACATCTCTTTGTATCGATCCAATTTTGACTTACGGTACAGAAGAACAGAAACAGAAATATGTAGTTCCACTTGCAAAAGGTGAAAAACTTGGTGCTTTCGCTTTGACAGAGCCAGGTGCTGGTACTGATGCACAGGGAGCTCAGACAAAAGCTGTATTAGATGGTGATGAATGGGTATTGAACGGTTCTAAATGCTTTATCACAAATGGTAAAGTTGCAGACGTTTATATCGTAATTGCAATTACAAGCATCACAGAAGATAAGAGAGGAAGAAAGAAAAAGAACTTCTCTGCATTTATCGTAGAAAAAGGCGCTCCAGGATTCTCCTTCGGAACAAAAGAAAAGAAAATGGGTATCCGTGGTTCCTCTACATATGAATTAATTTTTGAAGATTGTAGAATTCCAAAAGATGCATTACTTGGACCAGAAGGAAAAGGTTTCCCAATCGCAATGCATACATTAGATGGTGGACGTATCGGTATTGCTGCTCAGGCACTTGGTATCGCAGAAGGTGCTTTAGACAGAGCAATTGCTTATACAAAAGAAAGAAAACAGTTTGGTCGTTCTATCGCTCAGCAGCAGAATACACAGTTCAAATTAGCTGATATGGCTACAAGAATCGAAGCTGCTCAGATGTTAGTTTACAAAGCTGCTATGGCAAAAGCTACTCAGAAAGTATATTCCGTAGAAGCTGCAAAAGCAAAATTATTTGCAGCAGAGACAGCAATGGCTGTTACAACAGAAGTTGTTCAGTTATTCGGTGGATATGGATATATCAGAGAATATGATGTAGAACGTATGATGCGTGATGCTAAGATTACAGAGATTTACGAAGGAACAAGCGAAGTTCAGAGAATGGTAATTTCTGGTGCATTGTTAAAATAGTCGCGAGCCGCGTCAAATATAAAAAATATAAGGAGTGAAAAATACATGAATATCGTAGTATGTATTAAACAGGTTCCTGATACAAAGGGTGGAGTAAAGTTCAACCCAGACGGAACTCTTGATAGAGCAGCAATGCTTGCTATCATGAATCCAGATGATAAAGCTGGTCTTGAAGCAGCACTTAGAATTAAAGATGAGACAGGAGCAAAAGTTACTGTTCTTACAATGGGACTTCCAAAGGCTGATGCAGTTCTTCGTGAAGCAATGGCTATGGGAGCTGATGATGCAGTTCTTGTAACAGACAGAGTATTAGGTGGAGCTGATACATGGGCAACTTCTACTACAATTGCAGGAGCTCTTCGTAACTTAGATTATGATTTGATTATTACAGGACGTCAGGCTATCGACGGTGATACTGCTCAGGTAGGACCTCAGATTGCTGAACATTTAGGATTACCAGTTATCTCTTATGCAGCAGACATTAAAGTAGAAGGTGATTCTGTTGTCGTAAAACGTCAGTATGAAGATAGATATCATGAATTAAAAGCAAAAATGCCTTGCTTAGTTACAGCTCTTTCAGAATTAAATGAGCCACGTTACATGACACCAGGCGGAATTTTTGATGCATGTGACAAAGAAGTAACTGTTTGGGGAAGAGCAGACTTAAAAGATGTTGACGATTCTGATCTTGGATTAAAGGGATCTCCTACTAAGATTGCAAAAGCATCTGATAAGGTTCCAAAGGGTGCTGGTGAAAAAGTAAACCTTGACCCAACAGAGTCCGTAAATTACTTAATCGGCAAATTCAAAGAGAAACACATTATCTAATAAAAATAAGGAAAAGTGGTGAATAAGATGTCATTAGAAGAATATAAGGGAGTATTTGTCTTTGCACAGCAGGTAGATAACGTATTAGATGGCGTTGCATTCGAATTGCTCGGCAAAGGAAAAGATTTAGCAAAAGATTTAAATACAGACGTAACTGCAGTATTAATCGGTTCTGGCGTAAAAGGTTTAGCTGATCAGTTAGCAGAATATGGTGCTGACAGAGTTATCGTTGTAGACGATCCTGAATTAAAAGAATACAGAACAGAACCATACGCACATGCATTAGCATCTGTTATCAATGAGTACAAACCAGAAATCATGTTAGTTGGCGCAACAGCTATCGGACGTGATTTAGGTCCTACTGTTTCTGCAAGAGTAAAAACAGGTCTTACAGCTGACTGTACATCTCTTGAAATTGGAGATTTCCCATTGGTTGCAACACCAGGAAAAGAATCTGAACAGAAACACAATCAGTTATTAATGACTCGTCCAGCATTTGGTGGAAATACAATTGCTACAATTGCATGTCCTGACAACCGTCCACAGATGGCAACTGTTCGTCCAGGTGTTATGCAAAAAATTGCTCCAATTTCTGGTGCAAAAGCAAACGTAGTAGAATTCAATCCTGGATTCACACCAAACAACAGATATGTTGAAATCTTAAACGTTGTAAAAGCAGTGAAGAACACAGCAAATATCATGGAAGCTAAGATTTTAGTATCTGGTGGTCGTGGAGTTGGTTCCAAAGAGAACTTCAAATTATTAGAGGATTTAGCAGAAGTACTTGGTGGTACAGTAAGTTGTTCCCGTGCCGTTGTAGAAAACGGATGGTTACCAGTTGATTTACAGGTAGGTCAGACAGGTAAGACAGTACGTCCACAGATTTACTTCGCAATCGGTATTTCCGGAGCAATCCAGCACGTTGCAGGTATGGAGGATTCTGATCTTATCGTTGCTATCAACAAAGATGAAGATGCTCCAATCTTTGATGTAGCTGATTACGGTTTAGTTGGAGATTTAAATAAAATTGTTCCAGCTTTAACAGCAGCATTAAAGGCTGAAATGGGTAAATAAGATTATTTACAATTTCATAGTGAAATAAAATAGAAAAGCCCTTTTACTTTTTTGATTCATTTTGACAAAAAAGTAGAAGGGTCTTTTTATTTTAAGCTTGAAAAACTTTGTTTTCTAGAAGAAGTCTGTTATGATTAATAGATGCTAACTATCAATGAAATGACAGAAAAGAAAGGCAGGAAGAAAAGATGGAACTAGTGATTTTTGTGGGGATTGTGGCAATTTGCTTCTTTTATGTAGGAAGAGTTGGAAGAAAGACAGAATTAAGCCGGAGAAAGCGTGTAATCGAAGAAAAGTATGGTTCTCCTGAAATTGATGAAAAAGAATTGCCAAAACATTTAGATGGTTATTTTAAGAACTATGGGGAAGATGAGTGTGTAGATGATGTTACATGGAACGATTTGTCTTTTGATGAGATTTTTAAACGAATAAATCGATGTGATTCTTCTGTAGGAGAAGAACTTCTTTATAGTAAATTGCGCGGCAAAAAATTGACGCAGGAAGAAATTGAATTGCTCGAAAAGAGAATACAATTTGCAGAGCAGAATGAGGAAGAACGAAAAAAAATGGAACTGACATTGGCAGAATTAGGAAAAGGGGAAGCTTCTTACTTGATTCCATCCTACCTGGATGGAATATCGGAGTATCATTTAGAACATCTCTGGACCTATCGGTTGCAGCAAGTGCTTTTGGCGGTGGCATTTGTATTGATGCTGATTTTTCATAATACAAATATGATAAGCTTGTTTGTTTTTGTAGTTATAATAAATATGATCACATATACGATGACAAAGTCAAAGTATGAATTAGAAATCGATATGCTTGGAAATGTGGTATCACTTTTTCTGGTAGGAGAAGAATTTTCAAAAGGTTATGAAAAAGAAGGAATCTGCGATGGATTAGGAAAAAATGTGGAAATATTTAAGAAAATAGGACGTCTTGTTATTTCGTTACAGAGTCAACGGAATGCGCGATATTCGGGCGATGTAATTGGCATGATGACTGATTATCTGCTTGGAATTACGATGTGGCAAGTTTTTGCATATGATAAAGTAATTCGACAGCTAGAATGCCATATTAAGGAGTATATGGAGATTTACCGTATGATTGGTGAGTTGGATATGGCCATCAGTAT
This sequence comes from Roseburia sp., assembly GCA_051879395.1. Taxonomy (GTDB): domain Bacteria; phylum Bacillota; class Clostridia; order Lachnospirales; family Lachnospiraceae; genus Roseburia. Next base: position 60,272 of record JBJELY010000166.1, read on the forward strand.
TGCTTCTTTCCGAAAAAGTCTGCCATTTTATGAAAAGCCGGAATTCACGGAAGACCGCATGATTTCCATGGAAGACCTTTATCATCCGTTACTTTCCAATCCGGTGTGTAATTCGCTGAAACTAGAAAAGAATTGTATTATTACCGGCTCAAATGCCTCCGGAAAATCTACTTTTATTAAAGCGGTGGCAGTAAATGTGATTCTGGCGCAGACGATTCATACGGTGACGGCAAGGAAAATGGTACTTCCGGTAGCAAGGATGATAACATCTATGGCAGTGGCAGATGATATCATGTCAGGGGAAAGCTATTTTATGAAAGAGATTAAATATTTAAAACGTATTTTGGATACCGTATCAGAGGAAGAAATGACAATCTGTGCAATCGATGAGATTTTGAGAGGAACGAATACCGAAGAACGTATTGCGGCTTCGAAAGCAATCTTGGACGAACTATCCAGAAAGAACTGTATTGCATTTGTGGCATCTCACGACAAGGAATTGACAGATGGTTGGAATGACTGTTATGAAAATTATCATTTTTCAGAAGAGTTTGGGGAAGAAGATATTCTCTTTGATTATAAAATTAAAGAGGGACCTGCAAATACAAAAAATGCAATTCGGTTGTTAGAATATGTAAAATTCCCTGTAGAAGTAATTGCAGAAGCAAAGCGCAGAGTGGCGCAGGGAAAGTAAGAGTATTTTCGAGAGAACAATAATAGTTATATACCTGGATATTATTATGTATGTGGAAAAATACCGGATTCCGGTTGGAAAAAGTGGAAAAAGGTAGTATAATACAAAGGATTTCGTTGAGAAAAAATGGTCAACAAAAGAAATAGACTTTCAGAGTGAAAGGCACAAGGAGAAAAGACATGTATATATATGAGTGTCCGTATTGTAAGAATCATATGGAAAAACTCGAAGATATTTGCCCGAATTGTGGTGCACAGAATGGAGAATTCGCACGGATTTATCTACCGGATGATGAGGTTGAGAGAAACAGACGTCTCAGTGAGCGACCACAGACGAATGGCAATATTGGAGCTGACTATGGTCAAGAAGGCTATGGTGAACCATTAGGCGGAAAGCCAATTACGAAAGAGACCTACCAAAAGAGGAGAGAGGCTCAGTATGCTGCAATTGCATTTGCCCTTGGCCTACTTTCGTTGCCAGCAGACTGTATGGGAATGGGAATTGTTTTGGCAATCCCGGCATTGATTTTTGGAATTTTAGGAATAAGAGGGGATCAAAAAGTGTTCTCAATTATTGGAATTTTCTTAGGTCTTGCAGGAGGAGCATTTTCGGTGCTTATTTTAATTGCGGCAGTCATGCAAATGTAGCTTTATAGATTGATAAGAAATATGGTGCAGTTGTGAAAGAAAATACGTTTCACAACTGTCTATTAGAAAGAAGGAGAGTATATTATGCCAGAAAATAGTAGTTGTAGCGGGGCATCTACCTGCGATAAAGCAAGTTGTGAAGGATGTCCAAGCAATAAGGCAAATCAGGGCTCTGCAAGTTTTAAAGAGCCAATGAACAAAGCATCCAATATTAAAAAAGTAATTGGTGTTGTTAGCGGAAAAGGCGGTGTCGGAAAATCATTTGTGACATCTTCTTTAGCAAGTGCCATGAACAAAGCAGGATATAAAGTTGGTATTTTAGATGCCGATATTACCGGGCCATCCATTCCAAAAATGTTTGGTGTACATGGACAGGTTTACGGAACGGAAGAAGGTATGGTTCCAATGGTGGCAGAGGACGGCACCAAAATCATTTCCGTCAATTTATTATTAGATAATGAAGAACAGCCTGTTATCTGGAGAGGGCCGGTAATCGCAGGTGTGGTAAAACAATTCTGGAATGAAACCGTTTGGGGCGATATTGATTATTTATTCGTAGATATGCCACCTGGAACAGGGGATGTTCCGCTTACGGTATTCCAGTCTCTTCCGGTAGATGGAGTAGTAATTGTAACTTCTCCACAGGAGCTGGTTCAGATGATTGTAAAGAAAGCATATAATATGGCAGAAATGATGAAAATACCGGTACTTGGACTGGTAGAGAACTTCAGTTATTTAAAATGTCCGGATTGTGGAAAAGAAATCAAACTTTTCGGGGAAAGTCATATTGAAGAAGTTGCTTGTGATTTAGAAATTCCGGTACTTGGTAAAATGCCACTTGATCCAGCCTATGCAGAAAGTGCAGATGAAGGAAAATTCTTCACAATGGAAAATCCTTATTTAGAACAGGCAGTAGAAGTTTTAAAGAAGTTATCAGAAAAATAAAAGACTATTGTAAAATAGCAGGAAAACAAAGGTGTCGCCGTATCTGGCGGCACTTTTTTTACCACTTACATTTCTATTTTTACCACTTACCGAAAAGCTATTTACATTCGGGAGCACTTTTCCTATACTGAATACAAGCAAAGGAGCTTAGCATATGAAAATCAGAATTGAAATCGATGAAAAAATAGAGGAAGACGAAGTGGTAATACATTGCCGCTCCCTCAATGAACAGATAGGAATGATTCAGAAGGCAGTTAGTGACATCGTCAGCAGTACGGAAAAACTTGTTTTTTACAAAGGAAACACAGAATTTTATCTGCCATTAGATTCAATCCTGTTTTTTGAAACAGAAGAAGGTAGTATTCAGGCACATACCAGAAATGATATTTATCAGACAAAATACAAACTATATGAATTGGAAGACATACTGCCTGGATGTTTTATGAGAGTGTCGAAATCGGCAATTTTAAATACCAATCATATTTATTCTATTGACCGCAATTTAACTGCATCGAGTGTTGTCAAGTTTGAAAACTGTCATAAGCAGGTTTTTGTATCGCGGTATTATTATAAACCACTCATTAGCAAATTAGAAGAAAAGAGGTTACGTCAATGAAAGGAAAAGGAAAGAAAATTTTTTGGGGAGTCATTTTTATTCTTGCAGCAGTTTATATTGTAGTCAGCAGAATTTTTGTACTTCCGGAAATCAGTGTTTGGAGCATTATTTTAACGATTGTATTTGCGGCAATGATTATAAAAGGAATTCGGGAACTGAATTTCTTTGAAATCTTATTTGGAATCGCATTCCTGTGTTGGATTTATGATGGTCAGCTTGGAATTGAAAACCTCACACCATGGCCGGTGATGGGAGCTGCATTATTAGGAAGCATTGGTTTGTCTATGATTTTTAAGAGAAAAAAAAACACTTGGAGCTGGAGTTGTGGTGATAGCACAGAAACAATAGGAGCAACTTCTGATAGTAACTGCGATGGAGAACATATTCGTTGTGAAAACAATTTTGGCAGCAGTATTAAGTACATTAACTCCGAGAATTTCTGCAATGCAGAATTAGAAAATAATTTTGGAGAATTAACAGTTTATTTTGATAATGCCGTAATTCAAAGCGGTTCAGCGTATGTCAATGTAGAAAATGATTTTGGAACTACCAATCTTTATATACCAAAGGTTTGGAAAGTAGTGAATAATTTGTCACATTCATTTGGTACGATTGATGAACACGGAAGATATGAGGGAAGCAGCAGCAATACACTCTATCTCAGAGGCCAAACAGATTTTGGGACAATTAATATCTACTATATTTAAGGAGCAGGAAAATGAAACAGAGAGATGAATTTAAAGCAGAAGAAGTGCAAAAATTAAAAGCAAAGTTAGATTGTGCGAATCTGGTGATGAAAGAAGCAGACACAGACTCTATTATAGTGGAAGCAGAAGGAATAGATGATATTCAGTACAGCTGTAACTTAGAAGAGGGAAAACTGAAAGTCAAAGAAAAAATAAAGAGAAAATTAATACATGTGAATAAAAATACTCCATGTAGTATTGTAATTACGATACCGGCAGAAAAGCAATTTGAAAAAGTTGGTATTACAGTAGGTGCTGGAAATGCAGATCTGATGGGAGCAAAAATTGCAGCGAAGATTGTTGAAGCAGAGTCCGGAGCTGGAAATATTGTCATGAATGAAGTAGAAGCATTAGAAGAGTGTAATATTGAGGCAGGTGCCGGAAATGTGCGGATGGAAAGAGCACATACAGAGAATATGAAGATTTCCTGCGGGGTAGGGAAATTTGAGATGAATGGAAAAGTGGAAAAGAATTTGGAGGCAGAATGTGGTGTCGGTGATATCACAATTCAATTAGAAGGAAAAGAAGAAGATTATAATTTTGAGACTTCCTGTGGCATTGGAACAATCAGAGTTAACGGATCTACCACAGGAAGTTTTGGTTCAGGAACAAGCCGCAGAAATGCGGAAGCTGCCGGAACCATTCGATTAAATTGCGGAGTTGGTAAAATTGACCTGACTACGGTCTAATTCTCCGGTTAAATCAGAATAGAATTTTACCAGAGTTTGATTCTGGTAAGGAATAATCCAAAGGGACGCAACGCCAAAACTAAGCAGGATTAAAAGATACCATCCTAAAAAGCTTAGATGAAGGTAAAGAAAGCGTCCCTTTTGTCCTTTCATTAAAAGGCGACTTTCTCGAAAAGCACGTGTTACTTTCATTTCTGGATAATCAATTAAGAAATAAGTTACCATCCCGTAGGTTAATAGAAAATAAATATTTAATACAATGCTTATAATTCCGGACAGGATAAGGACAATAAGGACGGCAGTATCGGAGGTTGATAATAGAGAAAAAATAAAACCACCAAGAAAAGGAATACTGCTTCCCAAAGTAATTAACATGGAAAGAAGTCCTGCTCCGATATAGCGTTCTGGATGTTGTTTAAAAGCAAAAAAGAGCTGACCAACGGAGCAAGCTTTTTTGCGTGACATATTCATATGGATAAAAGTTTCACCAGCACTTAACACACCAGCGATTAAAGAAATAAAAAATTCTGCTGCATAAGTAATGATGTATTGGGAAAGCGACGGTGTGTTTCCCATGGAAAGAGAAAAAGGCATTTCAATTAAAATTGTAATTAAACATGATAAAAAGAAAGCTGTCATAGGAAGATGATAGCGATTATTCAAGGTTTCTCTTGCCATACGTTTTAGTTCTTTAGATTTACGATTCATGAAAAATAGTCCTCTCTGTCTGCGTGATTTGAATAGAATTCATAAGCAGACTAGAAACATTATATAACAAAATACTAGAAAGTGACAATGTGAAAATAAAATAGATTTTTAAGAGTATTTTTTGACAAAAGAAGAGGTTCTTTAGTATACTCAGTAGCAGTGAATTGATGAAAGATTTACAAAAGGAAAAGAAAGGTTGTCGGGAAGAAAAGCTTGCAAGACAGGTTAGGAATAGATATGAATGAGAATGAAAAATTAGAAAAAGGATTATGGATAACAGGGTGGTGTCTCATGGGAACAGTACTACTGTTGTATTTGATTATAAAAATCACAGGATTTCCAATTGAAAACTATGTGATGCCATGTATATTTTATGCGGCAACCGGATTTTATTGTCCGGGATGCGGAGGAACGAGAGCTGTTTTTGCATTGCTTCATGGACATCTCATCCGTTCCTTTTTGTATCACCCATTTGTACCGTATGTAGCGATTTTTGGGGGATGGTTTATGATAAGCCAGACGATAGAAAGGATTTCCAGACATAAAATAAAGATAGCAATGCGTTACCGCGACTGCTATCTTTGGATTGCACTTGCAATTGTAGTGATTCAGTTTGTAGTAAAAATCATCATACAGGTGATTACCAAAACAGACTTTCTAGCACAGCTTGGTTAATTACATGCCGCCATAAAATTGGTACATATCTTGGAAAGAATCAAAACCGGAAAAAACAGCCATACCATCTAACATATTTTCCCAACTTCCGTATTGCGCCAATAGGACAACGAAAGAATAGGCATAAATTAATAGGGTGGTTCCAAGACCGGCAATGCCTAAAATAAGACCGATTTTAGCACGCTGTGAAAGTGTCATTTCTCCGCCGCGTGAGAGAAGGGCAAACATAATACTTAAAGCTCCGCAGAAAAGAGCAGAGTAGATACAGCAACTTGTTGCAAGGGCGATCCCACCTAAGACAACAGAAGCAAGTTCCATTGTTTGAGAACGTTTTGAAAAAGAATTATTTTGTTGATAAAATTGAGCATCCATAAAAAGAACCTTTCTAACTGTTTTTTTTAATATGATTGTAACACTGCCATATGGAAAACACTAGACTTTTTTCTTGAAGGAAAGTCTTTTTTTATATATAATGAGAAAAGAAATTGACATTATTGGAGGATTAGATGGATATTATTGCAAAAATTTCCGAAGAACTCGGAATCAAGAAAAGTCAGACAGAAGCAGCAGTAAAATTGATTGATGAAGGAAATACGATTCCTTTTATTGCCCGTTATCGAAAAGAAGTAACCGGAGCATTAAATGATGAGATATTGCGTAATTTATATGAAAGATTGAACTACTTACGTAATTTAGAAGATAAGAAGGAAACTGTATTAAATACAATTGAAGAACAGGGAAAACTAACAGAGGAGTTAAAAGCACAGATTCTTGCGGCAGAAACATTGGTAGTAGTAGAGGACTTGTATCGTCCGTACCGTCCAAAACGTAGAACACGTGCTACTATTGCGAAGGAAAAAGGATTAGAACCTCTTGCAGAACTTATTTTAGGACAGGCACTGACAACATCCTTAGAGGAGGAAGCTGCGCAGTATGTGAATCCGGAGAAAGAGGTAAATTCTCCAGAAGAGGCAATTGCAGGGGCAAAAGATATTATTGCAGAAGCAATATCAGATGAAGCGGATTATCGTATCAAAATCCGTGACTTAACGGTAAAAAATGGTCGTATTGTTTCGACAGCGAAAGATCCGGAAACAGAATCTGTTTATGAAATGTATTATGAATTTGATGAACCGATTGCGAAATTAGCAGGTCACCGTATTTTGGCCTTAAACCGTGGAGAAGCAGAAAAGATTTTAACAGTAAAAGTAGAAGCACCAGAAGAAGAGATTTTAAGATATTTAGAAAAACAGGTTATTACAGCAGAAAATCCGCAGACCACACCTGTTTTAAAGGAAGTCATTGCAGATGCTTATGACCGTCTTATTGGACCGGCGATTGAGCGTGAAATCAGAAGCGATTTGACAGAACGTGCAGAAGACGGAGCAATTAAAGTATTCGGAAAGAACTTAGAGCAGCTTTTAATGCAGCCACCAATTGCAGGACAGGTTGTACTTGGATGGGACCCTGCATTCCGTACCGGATGTAAGTTGGCAGTAGTAGACCCTACTGGAAAAGTGTTAGATACCACCGTTATTTATCCGACAGAACCACAGAATAAAGTGGAAGAAGCAAAAGTTGTTTTAAAGAAATTGATTTCAAAATATCACATTACCTTAATTTCGTTAGGAAATGGAACGGCGTCCCGTGAATCAGAACAGGTCATTGTGGAACTGTTAAAAGAGATTCCGGTAAAAGTACAGTACATCATTGTAAATGAAGCAGGAGCATCTGTTTATTCCGCAAGTAAGCTTGCAACAGAAGAATTCCCGAATTTTGATGTAGGACAAAGAAGTGCAACTTCCATGGCAAGACGTCTTCAAGATCCATTGGCTGAGCTTGTTAAGATTGATCCAAAATCCATTGGTGTTGGTCAGTATCAGCATGATATGAATCAGAAAAAATTAAGCGAAGCGTTAGGTGGTGTCGTAGAAGACTGCGTAAATAAAGTCGGAGTTGACTTAAATACAGCCTCCGCATCTTTGTTAGAGTATATTTCAGGTATCAGCAAAGCAATTGCAAAAAATATTGTAACTTACCGTGAAGAAAATGGACGTTTCCTCACTCGTGCACAGTTATTAAAAGTTGCAAAATTAGGGCCAAAAGCATATGAGCAGTGTGCCGGCTTTATGCGTATTTTAGAAGGTGAGAATCCGTTGGATTCCACTGGAGTTCATCCGGAAAGTTACGAAGCAACAGAAAAGTTGTTAGAGAAGCTTGGTTATACGATGGAAGATGTAAAAAATCGTAACCTAGATGGAATCTCCAAGAAAATTGCAGACTATGGTAAATTGGCAGAAGAACTTGGTATTGGTGAAATTACGCTGCAGGATATTGTAAAAGAATTGGAAAAGCCGGCACGTGACCCTCGTGAAGATATGCCAAAACCAATTTTACGAAGTGATGTTTTAGAAATAAAAGATTTGAAGCCTGGAATGATTTTAAAAGGAACTGTCCGTAATGTGATTGACTTCGGTGCTTTTGTAGATATCGGAGTACATCAGGATGGTCTGGTGCACATTTCTGAAATCTGTGATCGTTTCATCAAACATCCGTTAGAGGCTGTCAGCGTGGGAGATATCGTAGATGTGCAGGTACTTTCTGTAGATGAGAAGAAGCAGCGTATTCAGCTTACGATGAAAATCGGTGGCGGAAAACCAGAAGCTCAGAAAAAAGAAGAGCGCAAAGAAAAAGAGAGACAGAAGAGCCAGAATGCAGATGATGGTAATCGAAAAAATAATGGTAAGCGTTCACAAAATGGAAAGAATGGCGGAAAGAATCAGAATGACCGCAAAAAGAATGACAGAGGACACAAGGGAAATAGTTTCTTTGATGGAATTGTGATTGAATAATTCTGATAAAGCATATGGAAATGTTTCAAATTGCTTGACAGAGCAGGCTACACTGCATACAATAGAGTAGAAAAAAGAATAAGGAATTCTTCGGGGCAGGGTGACAGATGATAAGCCACATTGGTTTGTCAGAATCTTATGGAACAAAACAGTTTCAAAAGTATGAATTCCCGACCGACGGTGATTTAAGAAGCGAAGGTTTCTTAAAAGTCCGTGACCTGCGCAAGCAGCTGATCCGGTGTGAATCCGGAACCGACAGTATAGTCTGGATGAGAGAAGAGATGCAGATACAATGCAAAGAATGGAAATGGAAGATACATTTCCGAAGAGATGAATGCATACGCCCCGGCTTGATAAAGTCCGGGGCTTTTTGTATAAAAATGCTTTTATACAATGCGACATGATATTTTCTCATACGAATTCCGTAAAAAAGGAGAGAAAAATATGGATACACAGGCAACAAAAAAACAAACAAATTCAGCAAAAAGAGTAAACGTACATTATCTCACGGTAACGGCTATGCTTTCTGCCGTATCGTACATTTTGATGTTCTGTGATTTTAGTATTCCAATGGTGATACCAAGTTTTATTAAAATGGATTTGTCAGAGCTTCCAGCATTAATCGGCTCTTTTTCCATGGGACCGGCATGTGGTGTGTTAGTATGTCTCATTAAGAATTTATTGCATTTAGCAATTACAGAGACAGGTGGTGTTGGAGAATTATCAAACTTTATCTTAGGAGCTGCATTTGTGTTACCGGCAGGATTAATTTATAAACATAAAAAGACAAGAAAAAGTGCACTAATTGGATCGGTTGTTGGTGCAGTGGTGATGGGATTCATTAGTGTAGTATCGAATTACTATCTGGTATATCCGGTTTACTATAACTTTACACCAAAAGAAGCAGTATTAGCAGCTTATCGTGCAATCCTTCCGGGAATGCAGAATATTTTGCAATGTTTGGTTTGCTTTAATATGCCATTTACAATTGTAAAAGGATTGTGTTCTGTGGCGATTACATTTTTGATTTACAAACACATTTCCCCAATTTTAAAGGGCGTAGAGCGTTAAACTATAAGAGGAAGAAAGAAGAGAATGCGGTCACTTTGGTGACCGCATTTTTAGCGTCTTTTCTTTTTCTGAAAAAAATGCTATACTTTCCATAGATATGACGAGGAGGACAACATATGCCAATTGAATTTGATATTACTTTAGAATCGAAAGATATGTATCGTTTTAATATGTACCAGATTTATTCCGGATTTCACGGAATTTTTTCTATTGTAATTGCCATTGCAATTTTTGTCGTAGCAGGATTAACATACGGTGGTGTGACACTGACCTATACAGTGCTTTATGTATTGTTTGGAATATTGTTCTTATTTTATATGCCGGTAACATTGTGGATTCGCTCCAAACATAGCCTCGCATCATCTGAAGTGCTGAAAAATACATTACATTATGCATTAGATGAAGAAGGAGTTCATGTTTCACAGGGAGAAGATAGTGCATTGTTGCCATGGAATCAAATTTATAAAATGATTGCGACAAAGCATAATGTCCTGATTTACAGTAGCAGAACAGTTGCTTATGTAATCCCAAGGGATAAGATGGGAGACAGATATCAGGAAGTGACAGAACTTGCAAAGAGCAAATTAGAAAAATATCGTATTAGAATGAAATAGAGAGGTATGGTTATCATTGAAAAAAACAACCATTTATGAGACAAATTCTCCGGAAGAAACACGTGAGCTGGGGAGAAAATTCGGAGAAGCAGCGCAGCCGGGAGATGTTTATACATTAATCGGAGATTTAGGGGTTGGAAAAACTGTTTTCACGCAGGGAATTGCAGACGGACTTGCAATTACAGAACCAATCTGCAGTCCGACGTTTACGATTGTACAGGTATATGAAGAAGGCAGAATGCCGTTTTATCACTTTGATGTATACCGTATCAGCGATTTAGATGAAATGGATGAAATCGGTTATGAGGACTATTTTTATGGAGAAGGACTGACCATGATTGAATGGGCAAATCTGATTGAAGAAATTCTTCCTGCAAAAAGGCGTGAGATTACGATTGAAAAAGATTTGGAAAAAGGATTTGACTATCGGAAGATAATCGTAAAAAATGTAGAAGGCTAGATTTTTAGCTGAGAAAATCGTGTCATGATGTTTATTTGAAAAGTGGCACTTGGAGGCAATATTTATGAAGATATTAGGATTAGACAGTTCCGGTCTGGTTGCCAGCGTAGCAGTTATAGAGGATGACAATCTGCTTGGTGAGTACACCGTGAATTATAAAAAAACACATTCCCAGACTCTTTTGCCGATGTTGGATGAAGTGGCAAAAATGATAGAGCTGGATTTGGAAACAATTGATGCGATTGCGATTGCGGGAGGACCGGGTTCTTTTACCGGACTTCGAATTGGCTCGGCAACCGCAAAGGGATTAGGACTCGCATTGAAAAAGCCAATTGTGAACGTTCCGACCGTAGAGGGACTCGCATATAATCTGGCAGGATGCCGGGAAGTCGTGTGTCCTTTGATGGATGCGAGAAGAAATCAGACTTATACGGGTCTTTATGAGTTTCAGGGAAATGAAATGATAACATTGAAAGAACAATGTGCTGTTGGAATTGATGAAATTATAGAAGCAATTAATACAATAGGAAAAGAAGTTGTTTTCTTAGGAGATGGCGTGCCGGTATTTCAGGCATATATTGCAGAAAACTGCAAGGTCTCTTATCGTTTTGCTCCGGCACATCTAAATAAGCAACGAGCGGGAGCGGTTGCTGTTTTGGGAATGAAGTATTTTAAAGATGGAAAATACGAATCGGCAGCAGAGCATAAGCCGGAGTACTTAAGATTGTCTCAGGCAGAACGGGAAAGAATGGAAAAGGAAAAATGATAACAGTAAGGAAGATGCAGCAGACTGATTTAGAGGAAGTCAGCACATTGGAAGCAGCAGTTTTTTCTATGCCGTGGAGTAAAGAAGGATTTGCCGCATCTTTGGCAATGGAAAATGGAGTTTTTCTGGTTGCGGAAGAAGAGGGAACGGTGATTGGATATTGTGGTATGATAGCTTCTATTGATGAAGGCGAGATTACAAATGTTGCAGTAGCACCGCAGGCAAGACGAAGAGGAGTCGGTGATAAGCTGATTCAGGAAATAATTCATTGTGCGAAAGAGCGGGGAATTAATCGAATTGTTCTAGAGGTTCGCGTTTCCAACACAGGAGCCATTCATCTCTATGAAAAAAATCAGTTTGAATCGGTAGGTGTCAGAAAAGGGTTTTATGAAAAACCAAAGGAAGATGCCTATATTATGATATATGGCCAGTAATTCCCTGTGTTCATTCCGGTGCAGGATTCGCTATAATAACAGAGAAAAACGTATCGGAATAAGGAGAAGAAAATGAGCCAGACAAGAAAGAAAATAATCTGTAATCAATGTGGAAAAGAAATCTGTCAGGAAGGAAAAGAGCGAAGTGATTTTTTGGAAATAGAAAAACGCTGGGGATATTTTTCGGATAAAAAGGATGGACAGATTCATCGAATTACATTGTGCGAATCCTGCTATGAACAGTGGGTTTCGGGTTTTGTAATTCCACCAGAGCAGGAGGAGATTACAGAATATATGTAAAGGAGAACTCATGTTAGACGTATGTCTTTTAGGAACGGCAGGAATGATGCCACAGCCAAACCGTTGGCTGACCGCCGCGATGATGAGATATAACGGAAGCAGTCTTTTAATTGACTGTGGCGAAGGAACTCAGATTGCGGTAAAAGAAAAAGGATTAACATTTAAACCGATAGATGTTATTTGTTTTACACATTATCATGCAGATCATATCAGTGGCTTACCGGGATTATTACTTACCATGGGAAATGCGGAACGAACCGAGCCACTTACAATGGTGGGGCCAAAGGGACTGGAACGGGTTGTAAATGCATTGAGAACGATTGCACCGGAGCTTCCATTTGAATTGAAATTTATCGAATTGACAGAACCGGAAGTGGATTTGGAATTGTATGGATATCATATTCATGCATTCCGGGTAAATCATAATATTGTTTGCTACGGTTATACAATAGAGATTAAACGTGCTGGTAAGTTTGAAGTGGCGAGTGCAATGGAACATGGAATTCCACAAAAATACTGGAGCATTTTACAAAAAGGTGAAACAGTAGAGGTGGAGGGAAAACAGTTTACACCCGATATGGTATTAGGACCACCAAGAAAGGGAATCAAAGTTACGTATTGTACGGATACAAGACCAACAGATTCACTTGTAAAAGCTGCAGAAGCATCCGATTTATTAATTTGCGAAGGAATGTATGCAGAAAAAGAAAAAATTGCAAAGGCAAAACAGTATAAGCATATGACGTTTTATGAGGCGGCAGAAATTGCTGCAAGAGCAAAGGTAAAAGAAATGTGGCTGACACATTTTTCACCATCTCTAGTTAGGGCGGAAGATTATATGCCACAGGTCAGAAAGATTTTTGAAGCATCCTATCTTGGAAAAGATGGGAAAAGCGTAGAACTGGGATTTGAAGATTAGATTCAGGGAACAGACAAAAAATCATAATGTGGGAGGTAGCATATGAAGAAAGTACGTGTTGTAGTTGTAGCAATTATTTGTGTAAGTTTAATCGTTGCCTATTATTATTATCTGACGACGAAGAGTGGAAATAAAACAGAAGGAAATGTAGAACTTACGGAAGTAGATAAAATTGTAACAAGGGATTTGGAAAAAGACTATCCGGAGACACCGAGAGAAGTTGTAAAGTTGTATAATCGGATTATTACCTGTTATTACAAAGAAGATTATACAGAAGAGGAACTTTATGAACTTGGAGATCAGGCGAGAGCACTTTTTGATGAAGAGCTTTTAGAAAATAATCCGCGAGAACAGTACTTTACAGATTTGAAGGCGGAGATTGCAGAATACGAAGAAAATCAAAAACAAATATCTCAGTCAGGTGTTTGCAGTAGTAGCGATGTGCTTTACAAGACAGTAGATGGTGATGAGTGTGCATATGTTACTGCATCCTACTTTATTAAAGAGGGAAAAAATTATAATAAAACATATCAGGAATATGTACTAAGAAAAGACGAAGATGGAGACTGGAAAATTCTGGTATTCTATCAAATAGAAGGAGATTCTTCAAATGAGTAGTAAAGAAGAAGTAAAAATATTGGCAATAGAAAGCTCTTGTGATGAAACAGCAGCAGCAGTTGTTGTGAATGGAAGAGAGGTACGCTCTAATGTAATTTCATCTCAGATTGATTTGCACACTTTATATGGTGGAGTGGTACCGGAAATTGCATCGAGAAAGCATATTGAAAAAATCAATCAGGTGATAGAACAGGCATTGGAACAAGCAGGTACAAATCTGGATGAGATAGATGCCATTGGTGTTACTTATGGTCCGGGACTGGTAGGTGCATTACTTGTTGGAGTTGCAGAGGCAAAGGCAATCAGTTATGCAAAAAAAATACCATTAGTAGGTGTTCATCATATTGAAGGGCATATCAGTGCAAATTATATTGAAAACAAAGAATTAGAACCACCGTTTTTATGTCTTGTCGTATCGGGTGGACATACGCATCTTGTTAAAGTATTAGATTATGGTTCCTATGAAATCCTTGGAAGAACAAGAGATGATGCAGCAGGTGAGGCGTTTGATAAAGTGGCAAGAGCAATTGGATTAGGATACCCGGGTGGGCCAAAGATTGAACGGGTTTCAAAAGAGGGAAATCCGCATGCAATCGAGTTCCCACGTGCTAAGATTGCAGATGGACCATATGATTTTAGCTTTAGTGGATTGAAATCAGCGGTTTTAAATTATTTAAATGGATGTCAGATGAAAGGCATTGAGATTGTGCAGGCAGATGTGGCTGCATCTTTTCAAAAGTCTGTGACAGATGTTTTAGTTGGAAATGCGATGAAAGCAATTGATGAATTCAAAATGGATAAATTTGCAATTGCAGGAGGCGTAGCTTCAAATGGAACGTTGAGAGAGGCAATGCGTCAGGCATGTGAAGAAAAAGGAGTTGCATTTTACCATCCATCTCCAATTTTTTGTACAGACAATGCAGCAATGATTGGAGTTGCAGCGTATTATGACTTTATGGCAGGAAAACGGGATGGATTAGATTTGAATGCGGTTCCAAATTTGAAGTTGGGTGAAAGATGATGAACTATACTGCGATTGTGCTTGCGGCAGGAAGCGGAAGCAGAATGAATACCAAGGTAAAGAAACAGTATTTATTATTGGAAGAAAAGCCAATTTTATATTATTCATTGAAGGCATTTGAAGAAAGTGCAGTAACAGATATTGTTTTGGTAGTCGGACATGGAGAAGTAGAATATTGCAAAAAGGAAATTGTGGAGCGATATCAATTTAAAAAAGTGACTGCAATTGTGGAAGGCGGAAAAGAGCGTTACCACTCCGTATTTGAAGGATTAAAAGCAATAAAAAATACGGATTATGTTTTGATTCATGATGGAGCAAGACCATTTGTGACAAACGAGATTTTAAAGCGTGTCATGAATAGTGTGGTGGAATATCGCGCTTGTGTAGTTGGAATGCCGGTAAAAGATACAATAAAGATTGCGGATGAAAACGGGTATTCCAAAGAAACACCTGAGAGAAAAAATGTATGGATGATACAAACGCCACAGTGTTTTGAGTTTGGACTTATTTATGAAGCATATGAAAAAATGCTGCAAAAGGAAGATGAAACGATTACGGATGATGCCATGGTGTTAGAACGTGTGCATGGTTTGCCAGTAAAGTTAATAGAGGGAAGCTACCGTAATATAAAAATCACAACACCAGAAGATTTAGTGATTGCAGAAGCTTATCTGAAAGGATAAGCTTTTTAAATTAAAAAATGCAAAAAAAAGAAAAAAATATATTGACATATTTTAAACATGATGGTAGAATAAATCTTGCACTGATTCGGTGCAGAAAAATACGGAGAGGTATCGAAGTGGTCATAACGAGGCGGTCTTGAAAACCGTTTGTCCGCAAGGGCGCGTGGGTTCGAATCCCACCCTCTCCGCTTCACCAATACTGTTATCCCGATTGAGTTCGAGCTGATACGGTGTTGGCATTATTTTTATATGGGCTATTTTATTCGGAGAAGTACCCAAGCTGGCCGAAGGGACACCCCTGGAAAGGGTGCAGGTCGTTAATAGCGGCGCGAGGGTTCAAATCCCTCCTTCTCCGCTCTTGATAAGAAACTTTGATAAAAAAGAAAAAGTTCTTGACAAAGAAAAGAAGAACTGATATACTTATCAAGCTTGCTGTTGCAAAAACGACAGAAAAGAAAAATAAAAAAAGTTCTTGACAAAAACGAAAGTTTTTGATAAGATATAGAAGTTGTCGCTG
>JBJELY010000167.1:0-5119 GCA_051879395.1 Roseburia sp.
CGGAGCGGTTTCCTGGTTGACTCTGGGCGTAGCGCAGATTGCCCCATGGCGCAACAATCTGGCAATGGCGCTGGCCTTTCCCGGCGTTATCCTGTACGGAATCGCGCTGTTTGCAATCGGAGCGATGATTCAAGGGGAGCAGCGGCAACGGATCTATCATTACCTCACTGTGTTCAGTCTGACTCCCTGGCTGTGCCTGCACCTGTTTTACATCATGATTTTATATGGCTTTGCCTGGATGAGTGGGAACGGATACACGTCCGCAGCACTGCCGGTTTCAGAGGCAATCATTTCCCATTTTGCTTGGCTTGTCCCAGTAAGCGAGGCACTGATGTTGCCGCCTTACCTCCATTGGGGCTGGCTGGTGCTACGCAGGAAAAGTGTTCTGCCGCTGCAGATGGCTGTATCCAATCCACTGATTTTCTATGGACTGTTGAAACTGTTTACCATGTTCATGCAGGACAATGCGTTTTGTCTGGCCTTCACCAACGGCTTGATGAGCGAGAGTATGGCATTGTGGTTTGTGAGTCTATTGATATGGTTGTATTCGAAGAGGAAACCGGAGGTGAAACTGTGAATTGGTTGAGAACGATTCCTTGATACGATTATTGTCCAAACAGGACAGAAAAACCAATCGGGACAGACATTTTGAAAGAGTCTGTTATAATTATGCATAAAATGTGCTGATGGCACATTTTATATTTATGATGTGGTTAGAAGAAACTAACCAAAGGAGGAAAAGATGAATAGTAATTCAAAATATGATAATGATGGATTGCAGTACGATGCAAAAAAATGGAGCGGAAAAGATTTGATAAACATTGGAGTCTATACGGCCATTTATTTTGTGATTATTATGGTATGTTCCTTTATGGGACTGATACCGATTTTGATGGTGTGTTATGCATTTATTGCACCGATTCTCGGAGCTATTCCGATGATGATTTATTATACGAAGATTAATAAATTCGGAATGTTGTCTGGTTCAGGAATCATAACAGGAGCAATTACAGGCTTGTGCGGAATGGGAATCTTTCCATTCGTTTTTGCAATTGTTTTTGCAGTGCTTGCAGACCTTATATTAAAAGCAGGAAAATACAAAAGTGTAAAAGCAATTATTGTCAGTTATGCAGTATATTCGTTGTGGATTTTGGGAAATTATTTTCCTATCTTTATCAATCCTACAGGTTATTTTGCCACAAGACAGGAATACGGACAGGAATATGCAGATGCGTTGACAAGTTTTCTGCCACCTTGGATGTTGCCTGTTCTCGCTGTGGGAATGATGATATCTGCAGTGATTGGTGCTTTTATAGCAAAAGCGGTCAGCAAAAAGCATTTTGAAAAAGCGGGGCTGGTTTAAATGGAAGTAGCTAAGAAAGAACTGCTTTTGCCATTTGAAAGAAAACCATATATCCTTGATATCCGTACAAAAATCATGCTGTTAGTTATGATTTCTCTCTTTGTATTGGGTGGGTTAGGCAATCACATACCGTATCTTCAGCATATGGTATGTGCTGCATTGTTTTTGCTGATGCTCATTGCCGGAAAGATTAAGCCGGTTTTCGTATATGGAGGAATATATTTGTTATCTGTCATTCTCACAGAATATGTTTTTCCGGGAGCAAAAGGAAGTGCACAACTTTTTTTGGTTGCCATGACCATTATTTTTGTAAAATTTATACCTATGATGATTGCGGCAGCGTATATTATTTCCACCACTACAGTGAGTGAATTCTCGGCCGGACTTAAGAAATGGCATGTGTCAGATAAAATTGCAGTTCCGTTTTGCGTCATGTTCCGTATGTTTCCGACGATTTCTTCGGAATTCCGGAGCATCAATGATGCTATGAAGATGAGAGGGATTAAATTTGATATTCGCTATATTGGAAAATTTATTGAATACAGAATTGTTCCGCTTATCATCTGTGTTGTTAAGATTGGAGATGAATTGTCTCAGTCAGCCATGACCAGAGGACTTGGTGGTGATATGGACAGAGTTTGCGTAAGTCAGGTAAAGTTTGGAATACTTGACTATCTTATGATGCTTCTTTATCTGTCAGTGATTGTGTCATCAATATGGTTTTCAATAAAAGTGTAGTGGGCAGGAAAATGATATGATTGAAATACAAAATCTAAATTTTAAATACAAAAATCTGGACGGCGGTACGGTGGATGATATTTATTTATCTGTAAAGCCGGGAGAAATTGTGCTGTTATGCGGGAAATCGGGATGCGGAAAAACAACCATAACAAGGCTGATTAATGGGCTGATTCCATATTATTATGAGGGAAGTATCGGCGGAACCATTATGGTGGACGGGATAAATGTAAGAAAGACCGAGTTGAACAAAATTTCCCAAAAGGTTGGAAGTGTTTTTCAAAATCCCAGAAGTCAGTTTTTTTGTGTGGATACCTCGGGAGAAATCGTATTTGGATGTGAAAATGAGGGTTTGAGTAGAGAGGATACGTTGCAGCGTTATCTGGATACAGTACATAAATTTCACATTGAAGATTTGACGGGAAGAAATATATTTATGTTATCCGGGGGTGAAAAACAGAAGATTGCCTGTGCATCAGTCTGTGCTGCCGGTCCGGAAATTATTGTATTGGATGAACCTACCTCAAATCTGGATGTTGATGCAATAGAAGAACTGGGAAATATCATCAGGCTATGGAAGCAAGAAGGAAAGACAGTCATCATTGCAGAACACAGACTTTATTGGTTAAAAGACATCTGTGACCGTGTGGTTTATCTTAAAGATGGACAGATTGATTTTGATATCTCGATGGAAGAATTTCAAAAATACAGTGATGTGCAGTTAAAAGAATTGGGTCTGAGAACTTTACATATTGCGTCCCTTGAATATTCAGTTCCTGCAAACTTGGGTACAAATGAAAAAATTGTGTTAAAAGATTTCAACTATCGATATAAGAAGGAAAAGGAATATGCGCTGAATATAAAGTATTTGGAAATACCGGAAAATGCTATTGTGGCAATTATAGGACATAATGGAGCCGGGAAAAGCACATTTTCCAGATGCCTATGTGGTTTAAACAAGCGTTTTAAAGGGACTGTTACTCTTCATGGTAAAACAAAAAGGAAAATGGCGGATAGTACTTATATGGTGATGCAGGATGTGAATCATCAGCTTTTTTGCGAGACAGTAATCGGAGATGTGACATTAAAACAGAAAAATGTGGAACAAGAGAAAGCAGAGCAGGTTCTAAAAAAGTTTGATTTGTTGGAATATAAGGACAGACACCCCATGAGCCTTTCCGGTGGTCAGAAGCAGAGAGTGGCAATTTCAGCGGCTGCTTTAGCGGACAAAGATATTCTAATCTTTGATGAGCCTACTAGCGGGTTGGATTATGACCATATGGAAGAAACAGCGGATATGCTGCTTTCCTTTTTAGGCAAGAAAACAGTGTTTGTTGTGACGCATGATCTGGAACTAATCTTAAAATCCTGCACCCATGTGGTACAGATTGAAGAGGGCGGATTACAGGATGTTTATGAATTAAATCAGAAAGGGGTAGAAAAGTTAAAACACTTTTTTATTACTTTCTGAAGCAGAAGGAGGATAGCTCATGGAAACAATTGCGGGAGAAAAACCGGTGGCGGAGAGTGATGGATGCAGCGTATATCAGTTTCGGAATGAGACCGGCGAGGGGACGATTACCCTTTATGAGGTGTTTCCCGGTGTGACGCTTGCCTACAATGATTTTCACATGAGCTATTATAATTCCGAGTATCAACCGGGCAGGGATATGTTCTGCATCGATCACTGCAGAGAGGGCAGATTGGAGTATACGGCAGGAAATGGCACATACTCATATGTGGAAGTTGGGGACATTAAACTGGATCGCAGACTTTCTCATGTAGAGCGGTTTGAAATGCCGCTTTCTCATTACCATGGAGCCATGGTGGCGGTAGATATGAAAATCGCCGAAAAATCGATCCATAAGGAGATTAAGGATTTTCCAGTGGATTTAAAAAAGCTGCAGAAAAAATTCTGCGCAGATATTTATCCAAAAGTGATACATGAACCTGCCTCCGTAGAACACATCTTTGGAGAACTTTATCAGGTGCCGGAAAAAATCAGGAAAGCATATTATAAAATAAAGATTCTGGAATTATTTTTGTACCTGGACGCTTTGGAAGTTCCGGATGAGAAGCCTTATTTTTATAAAACACAGGTGGAAAAAACAAAAGCATTGAATAATTTTTTGACAGAACATATAGAAGAGAATTATACACAGGAGCAGTTGGCAAAGCAGTTTGGAATACCAATCACTGCAATGAAAAAATGTTTTAAATCAATTTACGGTATGCCAATCGGAAACTGGCTGATGCAATATCGTATGAATTATGCAGCAGAAAGACTACTTGCAGATAGCAGAGTCAGTATTGTAGAACTAGCAGGCGAGGTTGGATATGACAGCCCGAGCAAATTTGCAATTGCTTTTCGCAAAATCATGGGAATGTCACCAACAGAATATCGAAACAGAAAGATTTATTAAAGAATTTTTTCTAATTGGGACATCAGTGATTATCCGCCGGAAATACAGGAAGAGTATTACCGTTGGGATTGGCATTTATGTTTTTGACTGTGTTTTTCTGTATAAAAGATGAGCCATAGGAAAAGGTATAAGGAAGAATGCGGCTAATAGAGCAGTAACTAATAGACAGAAAGAAAAAGGGTGCATTACACGGGTGCACCTTTTCTTAATTAAAAATATTATCATATTTTTAATACTGTTTTTACAGAGTAAAGTGATATAATAGATTAGTATTAACTAACTGCAAAGGTAAATGAATGACATTCGCATAATTAATTATTTGTTTAGGAGAGTAAAACGATGAATTGGAGTAGAACTATATTGGATGGCATTGCCATGGCGGCATATTTTAATCTGTTTGCTGCTGTTATTGTGATTATTAATCCGCGTATCATGATGTGCAGTTATCCGAAATCCATACAGAAGGATGCACCTGTGCCCCAGACTGGACAGGAACGAAAACTTTATCATTTATGGATGTATTTTGGGATGTTGCTTCCACTGATAATTTATGGTGCTATCAGCTTTGCAAGTAGTGGAAATTACGATTATTGGA
>JBJELY010000168.1:0-5099 GCA_051879395.1 Roseburia sp.
GTTCGATTCCCGCTGGGAACATTCGCGAAAGCTACAAGCCATGCAAAAAAGAGATAGGCTGAATTCGAGCAAATTTATTTGCGGAGAATTCAGGTTATCTCTTTTTTTATAGGGCGCCAGCCCGCGACGAAGAAGGCCGAAGGCCTTCGAGTTGTGCATGGCTTGTAGCGTAGGGCCATCGTCTGCAGATAAGAATCATGCACAAAAAGTCGCTAAAATACAAATAATGTAGATTTGGTTTATTTTGAAAAATAGAAAATTATGTTATTTATAAAATAAGCTTAAGCGGAAAAACGGTAACAACAATAATGAAAAATGAGGAGGTCTTTATAATGAAAAAGAAAGCAGTGGCATTGCTCTTATCAGCAACAATGGCGAGTATGTGTTTAGCTGGCTGTGGGGGAGCAGATGAGACATCAGATGTTGCAGTAAATTCAGATACCACGGCGCCAATTGAGAATGAAAGTGATGAATTGGAACCATGCACCATTACTTTCTGGTATACTTACGGGGATGCAGAAGAAGAAGTTTTGCTAAATAACGTAATTCCACTCTGGAACGAATTACATCCTGACATTACAGTGGAATGTGTGAGACAGGATAGCAGTCAGTATGATGAAATGGTGGTAATTTCTTTCGGAACAGGACAGGGCCCCGATGTAGCTCGTATTGATATTACGAATACTGCAGAATTTGCAGCACAGGGCGGATTGGTTGCGCTTAGTAATTATGCTGATTTTGGAAAAAAATCAGAGGAATATCTCGAAGGACCATTATCTACTAATCTTTATCAGGGATCTTATTATGGACTGCCTTTGGACACAAACTGTAAGGCGGCTGTTGTAAATACACAGCTTCTTCAGAGCGAGCTGGGATTATCTGAAATACCGGATACTATGGAAGAATTGATTTCTGCGGCAGAAAACAGAGGTACCTACTCAATCAGTGTATCTGGATTTGGAGATTGGGATATGTATCCATATTTTTGGCTTTTTGGCGGAACATTAACAAATGAAGATTTTACGCAGGCAAGCGGTTATTTGGACAGTGCAGAAAGCGTGGCAGCAATCGAGAAGATCAAAGATCTGCATGATAAAAAAATTCTGACTATAAAAGAATTAGATGGAACGGCTGACGCATGGGATGGAATAGAGAGCGAATATGTTATGTTCTTCGAAGGACCATGGTATGGTTTTTCTGACAAAGCAGAAATTGGAATCGAACCCGCGCGGATACCAAGTTATAACGGAGAAACAACTTCGGTAGTAGGGGGAGAAAACATTGCTGTTTTTGCCACATCGGAACATCCTAATGAAAGCTATGAATTTGCAAAATTTATGACAAGCGAGGAAGTCCAGTTGTTAATGCTTGATGCGGGACAGCTTCCGGTATTAAAAACGCTTGTTGATCATGAAAAGATACAGGAAAATGAAGTATGGGCGGTTTATATGGAGCAGTTGGAAACGGCACAGGCCCGTATTCCTTCACCGAATAATTCGGATATTGAAACAGCGTGGAAAGATGCTATGACAAACATTTTTTTGAACAATGCAGATGTACAATCTGAATTGTCAGCAGCTGCGGAAAAGATTGATTCATATTTGCAGTAGAAAAATGCCCATTGGGACTTCCAATGGGCATTTTTTTAATATCAGAGAGATAGAGAAAAGAGGAATCGGTTTGAAAAGTGAAAAGAAAAAAGCTTTAAAGAAAGGAATAAAGGGATGGCTGGCAGCATTGCCATTTATTTTACCTGGTTTGATTCTGGTGTGTGCATTTGTACTTTATCCAATGATATACACACTGCGCATATCAGTTTCTGATTACAATATCGTTACAAATGATATTAAATTTACTGGCTTAGAGAATTATGTTAACGTGCTGTTTGATGATAGCAAAAGATTCTTTTACGCATATAGAAACAATTTTCTTTATGCATTAGTAACAGTTCCCTGCATTATTTTCTTTGGAATGATATTTGCGTATCTGACAAATAACCTGAAAAAAGGGCAGGGAATATTCCGAGTTGGATTTTATTTGCCGGTTATTACATCATGGGTGATTGTTTCACTGGTATTTACATATATGTTCAATGGTTCAGAACGAGGATTAATAAATTATATTCTGGTTGATAAGTTACACTTATTGGATGAGTATGTACCATGGCTTCTCCGGACATGGACTGGAAATATGGCCATATGGTTAATGGGTATCTGGAAAAATGTAGGCTGGGCAATGCTGAATTTTCTTGCTGGACTGCAAAGTATAGAACCAGACTATTATGAAGCAGCTGCTTTGGATGGAGCCGGAATCTGGAAAAAATTTTTTTATATCACAATTCCCTGCCTTTCATCCACAATTTTTTATGTAATGGTAAACATGATTATAGGTTCCTTCAACGTATTTATTCAAGTAATGATGCTGACAGACGGTGGACCGAATGGAACCACATCCGTATTACAATATTTGTTGTATGAGAGAGCATTTAGCAAATTTGAATTCGGTGAAGCGTCTGCGATAGGTGTGATTTCGGCAATAACAATTTTAATCTTAACTGTTGTATTAAACAAAGTATTTAAGCTGGATAATGGAGAAGGAGGTGGAAAATAATGAAAAAAAGAAGAGGAGGGCTGCAAATTCGCAGAAAAATTTCTCAGTTTCTTGTATGGTTGTTTTTAGTCTCAGCCCTGTTGATATTTTCTGTTCCTTTTTTGTTTATGATTTCAAATTCATTTGAAACATTCAGCTATGTGTTGCCATACCCACCGCGTATATTTCCATCTTCGTTTAATTTAGATTCCTATAAGTATATTTTATCTCAGGATTTGTTTTTGACTGCAGTAAAAAATAGTGTCGTAAATACTAGTATAACGGTTGTATTAGCTGTTTTTATATCGTCTCTTTCTGCATACGGATTTGCAAAAATCGATTTTCCCGGAAGAGATGCGATATTCAAAATATATCTTTTCACACTTATGATGCCTAGTTTTTTGAATATCATTCCCCAGTTTCTTGTGCTAAAAGAAATAAAGATATTGGGATATTCTTCAGGTTTGGTAGGAACGAGACTGGGCTTGATATTGGTATATGTTGCCACAAATATTTGCGGCCATACATTTTTTCTTAGAAATTATTTTAAAAACTTACCTAATGAATTATCGGAGTCTGTAATAGCGGATGGTGGCGGGCATGGTACGATTTTCTTTCGCATTATGCTTCCCCTATCGAAGCCTGCGATTGGAACAATAGGAATATTTGCGCTGCAAGGGTTTTGGGAGGAGTATTTTACTGCAAAGGTATTAGTGGGTGCCAATGAAAAAATGATTACATTGCCACTTCTCTTACAGAGACTGTATGGGGAACATTCTACAAGATGGGAATGGATTTTTGCGGCTTCAATTATTTCTCTAATTCCTGTTATCATTTTATTTATTATCAGTCAGAAAAAGTTAGTCGTTGGAGGATTGACGCAAGGTTCAGTAAAAGGATGATTGCATAAAGGCAAAAGGAAAAAATCATGAAAATCAAGTTAAATAAAGCACAATATCTAGAAAAAGATATTATAGAGATTCTGGTTACAGCAGATGAAGAAAACGAGAAAATACAGGTAAAACTTTATCAAAGGCAAAGAGAGGTATCATATGATGCAATACAGGAAAAAAGGGGCAAAGAATACCTCATTAAAATTGATAATTTGCCCCTGGGAAATTATATTGTATCGGTAAAAACGGAGAACAAATATGTTGAAACAGCGTTTGACGTTGTAAATACTAGAACAGATGTTGTCAGATATGGGTTTTTAACAGATTTTACAAATGAAGAAAATGAAGATATCGAGGTGATGAGAGAATGGCATCTAAATGCAGTGCAATTCTATGACTGGATGTATCGACATGACCAACTGGTATCCGATGAGGAGGAGTATCTAGATCCGCTTGGAAGAAAAATCATCAGTAGATGTTTGCACAAAAAAATAGTGGGATGCAAGGATGCAGGAATGCGACCAATTGCATATGGAGCTGTGTATGCGGCGACAAAAGAAACATTTGAAAAACATCCGGAATGGGCATTGTATACCATGGATGGAGAGGCCATGTTATTTGCAAACTGGCTGTATTATATGAATATCGCGGATGATTGCGGTTGGAAAAAATATATTTTAAATGAATATATGCTAGCCGTGGAGAAAATGGGTTTTCAGGGCATTCACATGGATACTTACGGTTTTCCCAAAAATGTTTTTGATGCAAAGCATGAAAAAATAAATTTAGCGGACGATTTTAAACCATTGATTGATGAAGCCGCAAAGCTTGTAAAAAAGAGAGATTCGGAAAATGGAGTTATTTTTAATGCGGTAAATAACTGGCCGGTTGAAAGCGTAGCACAGAGTGAGCAGGATGTAGTGTATATCGAGGTTTGGCCTCCAAATGACCAATATTACGATTTGTACCATTTGATTCGAAATGCGCGGCAGTTAAGTGGGAAAAATGTTGTGCTTGCAGCGTATATGAAACCATTTCAAGGCGTAACAAGTGAGATGGACTATAGAAGAGCAGAATATTCCTATTTGCTCACAAATGCTACTATATGTGCTTCGGGCGGAACACAGTTAGCCCTTGGAGGAAATGCGTCTATTCTTTGTGACAGTTATTATGTTGAGCACACAAAGTTGCGGACTGAGTTTTTGCCGATTGTGAAAAAATATTGTGATTATTTGGTCGCCTATGCAGATTTTATGTATAATGATAGTGGTATGGATGTTTCTATGACTGCAAGCGGCGGAATTAATGAAGACATCATTTTTGAGTCGGAAAGAACAGGATTTTCAACAACTGCAGAAGCTGGGAAGGTATGGACAATTATCAGGGAGCAGGAAAATCGGCTTACGATTCACTTGATTAATCTCACAAATAATAACGGACAGTGGAATGAGGCTAAGGAGGCACCCGATAAAGTTTCAGATATTCGTATGAAGGTTCGTTATGATCGTAAACTATTAAGTGTTTACAGTGCTTCGCCAGACGCGGATACAATTATGCCAACAATATTGGAGAGTGAGGTATCCCACAGCAATTGTGGACGAACATATGATATTAGGA
>JBJELY010000169.1:0-75427 GCA_051879395.1 Roseburia sp.
GGTACAAACAAAATCATATATTAATTAACGTGTCTTTTGACACCCTAATCCTATAAGGCAATTATAACAAAATAATAAAAATGAAAAAAAGCTCTAAGGACTAATCATATGATTAATCCTTAGAGCTTTTCATAATGCGGGCAACAGGACTTGAACCTGCTTATTTAACTGCTATATTCATTGATTTTTCAACGTCTATCAACTTTCATGACAAAATTCATGACAAATTATTTTTTTATAATCAAATAATACACTGATTTGCATTTCTTCTTATTATATAAACACTATTAATATATTAACTATAAAAAAAGCCGATATGTTTTTCTCCATAACGGCTCTTGTTTAATATGAATTATTTGTGATTTTTTCATTTTCTTTCCTGACATGAAAAATCAAAGTAGAACAGTGGCGCGAATTTTATCTTACTAAGCTTAAAAATCCTTGCACAACTTGAATAGATGCAATTGCGATTGCCGCCACAGAAAGTACAGTGGCAATTACAATCGCAACAGTCTGTTTCTTATCAGACTTTATTTCTTTGACAGAACCATCAACTTTTCTAGACAATTTATCTATTTCATCGACATAGTTCTTATTTTGTTCGATTATCATTCTTTCTATTCTATCTAGCCGTTCATCCATTCTGTGTTCCGAATCTTTAATATTCTGCTCTACACGTCTTTCTCTTTCTCGCATCTCACCCTTTAAATCACGTTGATCATTATCGACTTTATCCATATATGCACGCAAAATTTCATTATTATTCATATCATCACCTTCATCTTGAATGGACTGTTTTTCTATAGCAATATTTTCCGTTCTATCAAATATATATTGATTATAAGAATTTTCATTGTCATAATATGTACTACTTCCATTTAAAGAAAACCCCATTGATGGCGTAGAATCACTATAATCATTCTTTCTAACATACCTTGCATTTGTCTGTATATCATATATATTTTGTGCATTATCAGAAGACATTTTTCAATTTCCCTTCTATTTCATCGATGATAAGTTGAATAATATCCATTTTGCCATTAATATCATCTGGCAACTCATTGCTTATATCAGTATTTGCATCTATTGATACAACCTTGCTATTATCCGAATTTTTCTTATTATAAATTATATTTGTAATAATATTTAACAAAATATTTTCTTTTTGTTTCTTTATTACAAAAGAGATGTTTTTTTCTTCTGATTCACCAAAACCATCTATTCTGACTTTGGAATTCAATTCACTAATAACGTCATCGCTACCTGACGCCTGTACAATAACTCCAATTCTATTGACTTTTATATCAAATTGTTTGCATATTTTAAGAAAGTTCAATAAAATAATCGTTATATTATTTTTCCAATCATTACCGACTTTAAATCCTCCATCAAAATCTATTCTATTAAGAGCCAACGTCATAGATGCGTTTCTATCATTTCTGAATGTGCATCTTGGGATTTCTTTCGGAGCATCAATAGGTATAGGAACAATCTCTGGTTCGCTTGGAAATAATATTTTAAATTCTTCTTGTAATTTTAATGCAACTTTCAGTACTGGAACTTCTGTTTGGTCTTCAAAAAACAATGCCATATGCATCGCAAATACATTCTTATCTAGTTCGTACATTTCGCACCTCTCCATCTTTTGTAATAAAATTATAACACATAATTCCAAAATAATGTACACCATATATATGTTTTTTATCAATGTCAACAACAAGATGTTGATTTTGTATGTAAAAAGCCGGCACATTTCTGCACCGGCTCAATGATTCTTAAGCTAATCCTAATAGCTTCTTCCATGTTGTTTTCTGTGCTGTGATTTCTCCATCAACAACACAACCATTATCTTTCTGATATGCTTTAACAGCAGTATCGAATTTAGTTCCAGCGATTCCATCAACGGTACCGCAATCATAACCCAAGAAATTAAGATAGATCTGCAACGGTCTTACTACAGCATGTCGATTATTCTTTGTCTTCGACACTGTAACTGTCTTTGACAGAGTTTCGCTTCCGGCAATTCCATCTACAGTTGCTCCGATAGCTGCCTGAACTTCTCTAATGAACTGTGTCTTAGAGTATGTAGTGTCAGAAGTTTCAGTGTTTCCGCTTGAAGAAATTCCGGCTTTGGAAAGTGTCTGACTTGCTTTTGAACCATCAGTTAAACCGGCAACAGTGTGAGAACCGGATTTTACATAAATTGCACCACGCACGCAATATTCTGCGCTTGTTAAATAAGTGCTATCTGTGATGATTTTATATCCTGCATCCTGTAATGCAGACTTCATTGTTGAGGTTGTCCAACCATTAGTTCCATATGTGACACCAGATGCACCGGATGCGACTGCAGCTACATTCTGTAAAGCAGAACAATCGCAATTGCATAGACCTACTTTTGACAAGTCGTAATCTACAGCCTTTGCCAATGTGTTTAATGTATTTCTGTTTGACTGCCCATATCCGATGTTGTCATTTGCACAAGCTGATTCGATTGCTTTAGCATGTTTTTCCCTTACAGTAGCGTCCGGATGAATTGCCATAAAATCCCAAGGCTTACTGTACCAAGTGCGAGTACACACTTCTTTTCCAGTGCTGTCTCCTTTCTCTCCATTGATTCCACCTGTTTCACTGATACTTGCATGTCCAATTAAAATAGTTGCCATAATTATTCCTCACTTTCTTTTACTTCTGGTAATCCTGCGACGGATGTTGCCAACGATAAGATTCCTGCCAACACGGACGCTGACAGAACAATTGTCCAATTCACTTCACTAATTACTGCTGCCGTTCCGACCGATGCCACAAACGTCTGCGCTACTGTCTTAACTGCTCTTACTCCTGCGGCTTTAATCCATTTCTTTGTTTTTTCACTCATTTTCATTCTCCTTTTCTAAATCATTGTCATAGCTATTGCTATAACGCTACTCACAACTGCCGTGACGACTGCTCCTACAACGGTTCGTTTAAGCCACTTGTTTCCATCAACGAGACACTCAATGTCTTTCTGCTGTTGCGAATTCTGTTCTTTGAGTTTTATAATTTCTCGCTGATTTTCATAGACTTGCTTCTTGGAACTGTCCCAGCTCTCTAGCTTGGCTTCAATCTTGATGAGACGGTCTAAAACCTCTCTCTCGAAATCCTTTCCTTCTGGCACTTGGTATCACTTCCTTTCTGCCTTTCGGCTATACAAAAAGCACCGGACACACGATAAAAACATGTATTCGGCGCTTTGGCTCTATTTTTATAAACTTTTTTAAACACCAATTTAGATGATTACTTAAATTCTGAAATAAGAAATAGTCAGTATTTTTCGACATATGGTGTTCTTGTCGGATACAAAAGTGGAATTGGTTATGTAATATATAACTTTAATCATCAATTCAAAAACATTCCAAGTGTTTATTTAAGTAATAGTAGAATAGATAACGTAGGTGACGTTGAAACCTACTCGGTAAAACAAGTTACAGCAGAATATGCTTCACTGTGTTTTGAACACGCCAGCATTGAGGCTGGAAAGAGCTATTTATGTAAATATCAAATCAGAATAGTAAGTAATGATTAAATAGCTATTTACACAACTGGATAACTGATATTAAAGCAAATAGCGTTACTTCCAGTTGGTAACTCTTGTGTTGGATAAATAACAATATTTCCATTTGTGTAAACATATCCAATAAAAAATACAGAACCAAAGTTTCCAACAAAGGGAATATTATCCGCAGGGCGATATCCGCTAGGCATAGTTGCAATTACTGTCCATACGTTTGCTGGTATTGCAGAACTTGGAGCGCCAGTGCAGAATGCGAATACCCACCCAGCTCTTTTTGTATAAGCAACGCCAACTTTTGATGTGACGGTTGAAAAAGAACTCTTAAAAAAGTCATCCGTTTGGGTCTTAGTGTAATATCTTGTGTCGTGGTCGGATGAAGTTTTGTGTGTCGTAAGTGCACTTGATACATTGCCTAAATTGGTGTTTATATTAGCTAATGTTTCGTTTAGCGCATCGATTTGCGTCTGTAAATTTCCAGCCGTAGTTCCGTCAATGCATTCCTCTACAAACTGTAAATATGCGTCCAATGCCGCCTGATACTGATTAAATATAGTTGCTGTATCAACCGGATTCGGATTAGATGTTACAATTCCGCATTCATCTGCTAACCTTGTATCAGTGATTCGCTCTGCTGATATTAACGTCGTGTTTTTGGATATGAAAACATTTGCAAGTCGTAGTTCGTAGATTCCACCTGTTCTTGTCAATTCTGGAGCCGTTGGAGTGCTTGCTTCTGTTCCTTTCACCACATACAGGTCAATATCTCTGTAATCGTGGTTTGTATTCAATCTCGCAACTACCGAATCGATTCTGTCATAAGATGTTCCGGCAGCATTAAATACAAGCGTTCTGTCTGATTCTTCAATCCCCATTCTTCCTTGAATCATGCAATTACCTGGTTTTACTACAACACTCATTTCTTCACTAGAAGCAGTTACTTGTAATCCGGTAGATGGATTTGGAAATACCCCATCTGTAAACATTAAATGTATGAAGTCAGATAGAATTGTACTATCTGCCCCTCTGTCATACTCTGGATTGCCATCTGCGTCATAAGTTACATCACTATCAAATGGAAAACTTCTCATACTATTTCACCATTGCCCTTTCATATCTTGTTGGGATTTTATCCCCAAATGTTAATGTTACTTCGTGCTTACCTTTGTTCCAAACTTCGTAAACCTCTATAATTCTTGCTTCATACGACTTTTGTATTGATTCAATAATAATATCGCATTTATCTCCAAGGTCGTAATCTTGTAAATACAAAAATCCACTATTGGCTAACGCATCAAATTCTACATTGTGAATATCAACATATTCCTGTAGCTTTTCTACACCTTTCTGATAAAGGCTACTCTTGTATTCTTCCAATGTCTGGTCACTTGCGTTATACTTTTCGTTCCGCGCATCTATAAAAATCTGTTGCTGGTAGCCTCCACCAGATAAATCTACAATCTGATAAATACGCTCATCGTTCTGACCGCTTCCGGCTACAACTGCATAATTTTTATAATTGCTACAATCATCTTTACTTTTTATATTCTTGATATTCCGGAACCCTTTTGAGAAAGTGACAAAATTATTTACACTCTGGTTTTGTGTTCGGTCAACACCTTGGTATATGTCAAAATATACAACATCACTCGTGTAATCATATCTGCATCGATACGCTTTTTCTTCTGTCATAAGAAGATTGGATACAACATTGTCAAGATTTCCTCCAGTCTCCTGCTTTGTAATAGAAGTTCCGGTTCCAGTAGTTCTTCCAAGTTTCAATTTTGGAATATCTGATTTGTAAGTCGATACCATTTCCCGCGATATATTCTCCGGTGTACCGGTTCCGTTATAAACTGGATATACAATCTTGTCAGCAAGCTTTTTCTCGTAAAAGAATCCGCTCAGCACTACCATATTACCATCGTCGCTATATTCTACAGACTGGACCATTCCAAGCTCCGGTCGTTCTGACGTATAAATATACGACATGTTTGGTAGATAGTCACAAGCCATTATTTGTACAGAAAAGCTTCCCGGCTCATAATATTTTCGATTCCACGCCAAATCAAAGTATTTAATTTTAGTTCTTCCAATTGGTTCAAAATCTTTATTCAATGCTCGGATTTCCATATTTAAGCCCCCAAATATCTTAAGTTATAGTAAATTAATACTCTCATATTTGTATCTCCATCATCCGCCGTAAAAGAAATCGTGTTATCGCCAACAGGCATAACCATTCCACTAAATGAAGATGTGCGGTCTACTTTTCCAATGCAATTTACACCATTTTTCTTGATTGTATTCTCTACCAAATCAATATCGATACTGTCGCCGGATGCAAGTGTATCTATCAATCTAACGTACGCATCATCCTTCATCACCTTCGGATTTATCACGTTTCCAAAAGCTTCAATGCGAATGGTAAAATAGGTTTCTTCATCTCCATTGTTTTCAATTTCAACTTTCTTAGCGAAATTGTAAACACCAACATTAAATCCTTTTCCTGCCGGAGAAATATACGGAAAACCAAATCCGCATTTTACAGAAGCAATGTTTTTTCCGTAATTATCCTTTGAATTGAAATACGGATCAGGACAAATCAATGCCAATTCAAGTTGCAACGGTGCTTTTAATGCCCTGTCCGTGCATTTTACTTTCTGGACAATACACTCAATCCATCTGATATGGTCATCTCTCTCGATATAGAGTGTAAAGTCGTGATTAGAAGAAAAAAACGAAAGTACTTTTGACCGCTCAATTCCATTGTTCAGTCCATTCTTTATCTTTGCTGTAATATCGATATTTCTTTTAGGCAACTGAATGGAAGTAACCGTCTCACCATTACCAACGGCATTTTTTTCCGTTGAAATCTCATATTCAATATCACTTATCCCGCTTATTTTTGTTATCCCCCAGCTAGCGGTATCTGAATACCGCCCGCCGAGAGTAAACTTTTTCAAATCATCTCTTATAAATGTCAAAAACATACTATGCACCTGCCAATCCGTATTGCATTTCCATTCTGATAGCTCTCGCTGTTTCAGATGGTGTTTTTACCGGCTGCTGAATAACGATATTTGTATCGCCATAAGAAGTAGTATTTCCTCCAGCTAAATTTCCACCGCTCACACTCATTTTCATAGAATCTAAGCTTGCGCTGATATTCTTCTGAATTCCATCCATGTTTCCAAGATCTTCCGCGCCATCATCAAAACCAGCTACGCACATTTCACCAATCCATTTAAACTTACGTGATGGTGAATGAATATCAAGGGCATCACATACTCCCTTGAATAAGTTATCTGCAAGACTTTTTACCTTACTGGTCAGCCAATCCCAGCCATTTTGTATTCCATTCCAAATACCGCTTACAATATTAGAGCCAATCTCTTTCATCTTATCCGGTAAGGAATTAATACCATCTACTATATTTTTCACGAAGCCAACCGCCGCTTCTGTAGCTCTAAGCATCAAACTTGTCTTAAACGCCACTACTTTATTAATGGTAGTAGTAAACCAATTCCAGATTTTTCCCGGCAATTCTTTCACGTATTCGATTACACCATCGATGAATCCTTGCCCCGTCTTTTTGGCGTTGGCTGCCATGTTAACGGCCCATGTTCCTACATTTTGTATCGTGGATGTAAGCCACTCTGACACTCTGGATGGTAGTGTAGTGAAAAAGGCGATAACATTATCTATAAAATCGCTTGCTGCCTTTTTCCCATTGGCAACTAAATCAATTCCCCACAAGATAAGCTTCGTTATGCCATAGCCTAACCAGTACGCCATATTTTCCGGTAGCTCTGAGAAAAACGTAATAACATTGTCTATCATCTCGGACACAGCATTTGATACTGTCTCTTTTACATTCTCTCCCCACTCTGCCAGACGGTCCGGTAATTCCATGAACCAATCGACAACACTTTGAATAAAAGCTGGTATAGTCTCGGTAAAGAATAAAATAATAGCATTAAGTGCATCCGAACAGAATGTCTTTATGTTTTCCCACAAGTCAATCCAAAATTGTCGGAATGAATCGCTTGTATTCCAAAGGTATATGAAGGCTGCCACCAATGCTGCAATCAGTGCGACAATAATTCCTATTGGATTCAAGCTCATTGCTAAATTAAGAGCATACTGTGCTATTGTCATTCCATTCATAGCACTTGTAACACCGCTGATTATGGAAGAAATCGCCAGGGCAGCCTTATAAGCAACGAACGCTGCCGTTAATGGTATGATTACCGCCAAAACAGTATCAAAATTATCAATCAATGTCTGCAATGCGTCCGTTACAGGCTTTAATGCAGGACACAAATCGCCGATGCCCTCTAGGATTATATCCACAATCTTTCCTGCAGCCTCTGCGAGAATTGGTAGATTATCAACAAAACCCTTAACCAGTGCATCAACTATATTTATTCCTGATTCAACTAGATCAGGTAAAATATCGTTGATAATAACAGGTATTTTATCTACTATAACTGGGAGAAGTTCTTCAATAAGCTTTCCTATTCCAGTGATGGCAATCTCAATTCGCGGAATGAGGTTATTTGCTGCAGTTGCCACACTCTCTACAAAATTGTTTACCAGAACATCAAAATCCTGATTATCGTCAGCTATTCCAACTACGAGATTAGACCATGCTGCTTTTGCAGAATTTATACTTCCCTCAATAGTGGTACTTGCTTCTTTTGCCGTTGTACCGGTTATTCCCATGTTGGTCTGTACTTCATGGATTGCTTGAATCATCTGGTCAAATGTAACATTATCCAGACTATCAATCGTTTCTTCCAGAATACCAGAATCATTAATCAACCGGATCATTTCTGCCTGTGTACCGCCATAGCCTAGTTTAAGATTGTCAAGCATGGTGTAATTCTGCTTAGCAAATCCCTGATAAGCATTTTGAATCAACGTCATGTCCGTGCCCATTTTATTGGCATTATCGGACATATCTGTAATGGCAAGATTTGCTATCTCTGCTGCCTGTTCGGTATCTCCGCCCAAGCCCTGCAAAAGGCTTGCAGAAAAGCTCGTAACGGTTTCCATATAAGCATTTGCTGACAATCCCGCTGTTTTATAAGCGTTATCAGCATACTTAGATACTATCTCAGCACTATCCTTAAAAAGCGTCTCAACACCGCCAACTAACTGCTCAAACTCTGCATAGCTTTTTACAGCCGTAGTTCCAAGCGCTGTAACACCTGCGGCGGCCGCACCTACTCCGGCAGTGAATATCTTAAGACCACCAGTGGCCACACTTCCAAGCGTGCTTCCAAGCGTCTTAATTCCACTTACTACACCATTAGTGTCTAATTTTGTATCAAAAATCAGACTTCCGTCTGCCCTTGCATCACCGCCTTTAAATCTTACTTAAATAAATTGCTAAATTCGTCTAACTCTGCTTGTTCTTCCGCACTCATAGGTGGCTCAATCTCCCAAGCTCTACGTAATTCCTCGTATACATCCTTGTCTTTATCTGTAGATTTCTCATAGCACCGATACCCCATGACCTCACGTAGCTTCGTACTATCATTAAGGCCATTGAGAAGCGCTAAAAACTTGTGCCAGTGCAATTCTTCCACTTCGCACAAATCAATGCCGTATTGACCTAAAAACGCCGCGTAAATAAGGTCCGAATCCATCTCATAGTCAAGAGCAATTACATTATTGTGTGAAACCTGACGCGGCAATGGAGATATTGGTCTGCTGAATACAAAAAGCTCTCTCAAATCACAATAAACCGGCATATCATTTTTAAAAAGATACGATATATCAATCGTTTCACCACGTTTTAACTTACTCACGGAAATTTCAAACCTCATCCACAAGCGGAAATCCGTATAAACCGAATAGGCTCTACCGCCTACCACAACGGTATTAGGTAAAGCCCTTTTTGTTAGATCAATCATTTGCCCTGCGGTGGAATAACCGCCATTCTATCTGCTGCCTTTGTCAATGCAATGATTTTATCAATCGGAAGATTGTTTAATTTGCTCGTATTTTTATCTGCGTTATACTCTTCAATCGGCTTATCGTATGCGTCGACTACCTTTTTTACTGCAAGCGTCAGTTCCGACAAATCAATTTCATTCAAATTTTCAGAACCAAACATCTCTTTTGCTGCTTCATCCCCGACAAGATGTTTCATAAATCCATGAAGCTTCTCGTATTTCTGCTTAACGGAAAGCCTTGTATTGGAATCTACTCTCAACACCTCATCCAATTCACTCATAACAGTAATTGTTTTCTTTGGCAGATCATAACTCTGCTCATTAACAATGATTGTATATACCATTCCTTATTTTCCTCCTTATTCGGTTGCACCGTTTTCAGTAAATGTTGGAATACCATCTTCAACAGTGCAAGTACCTCTTTCAATTTTAATAATGCTGAATTTGAAATAAATCTTCTCTGCTACGGAATCAAAGTGATCTAAAATTAATGTTGCTGTTGTATTCCATGCATTGAACTTCGGTGCACTCTCCGTTCCGATATTGCCAGCAAATACAATAAGCAGATTCTTTTTAACATCCTCACCAGTTGGCAAGTTATAGAACATGTCATATAAATAGTCAAATGCAGGGTCACCTTTATTTGCCTGTAATTCCTGTGACAGTTCCGGTTTGTAATACATTACATCCGTTGTAGTCATTTCATCTTCGATAAAATCATTATCTTCTGTCTGTGCGTTCAAAACTAAGTCGAAGACTGTTGATTTTCCGATTCTAGCCCAGCTTTCTGAGCTGGTAGTAGAAATATTTAAAAACGGAATTGTTTTAAACTTCTTTAATCTTTCTAATGCCATTTATAATTCCTCCCTTTCTCTAATATAGGTAATTGATAATAATATCTGGTACATTGTTTCTTTATCATCTGCTTCCATTGGATAAGGTGAACCAGTGATTGATAATCCAATGACTTCACGATTGCCGTCAATCTTTGGAAAACTGTAGTTATATGGAAAATCATCAATCCAGTAAGCTAAATCTTCTAACCATTCATCGGCTTCTTTGCGTTGCGATTTTGAATTTGTAGCCTGTCTTGCCAAGAACTGATAATACTCTGTAATTTGATAGCTTGAATCGTTATAGTCCTTAATATCACGACTAGGAGATTTGAATAATCCATATTGGTCAGAACCTTCCGCCATATGGTCTGTATCAATCTCGATTCCGTCATAATTCTTTAATAAATTTACGATATATGCTGAAATTGTCATGTTCCACCTGCTACTTTCTTCGCTCCTGCTAGGATTTTTGCCTTGTGTTGCTGTTTCATTCGTTCGAACCAATAGTTTCCTCTTTCAGGTGCTTCACTGAAATCAGCCGGCATGTAATACCATTTTCTAGCATATGGAGTTCGGTATTCCAATTGGCCACTTCCAATTTTTGTATTCATAATTCCTGATTGTTTTAAAATACCAGTATCTTTTGGAACAAATGGGTCGCACAATCTCAAACATTCAGAATCAATAAATGCCTGAACACCATTTATCTTCTCTGTCATATCAGGTCCAAATCCTGGATTCCATCGAATCTCCATCTTTGTTTCTCCTTCGGGAGTTTTTATCTTTACAAGTTCTCCTTTTGGAGTCTCAAGCTTAAACATATCAGCCATTATGCAACCACCACCTTAATATTCTTACAAAAATCCCTGTTGGAATTGTCGTTTACAGACTGGATGATGCCTGACTTAGGATATTTCTTCATCAAATCAGTGATTCTCTTGCCTTTTACATCCTCGACAACGTCTTCAACTGCCCCAAATACGATGCAATCTTCCTCGTTGGAAGAACTTAATACCAATCCGTCATAAGTTCCCTCCGGAAATGTTATTGATGTGTACCTGGCAACGCTTATTTTGCCGTTTTCATTCTTTTTCTCGGTCTTATCAGTCCACTGAACTTCATCAACAACGGTTCGTTTCCACTCAGTTTCGGATATTTTGTTGTAGATTGTGACTGTATCAGTGAATAATGCCATTAATACGCACCTACCAATCCTGTGCCGGAAAGCCATGCTCTGATTGAGCTTTGCAACTCGATTCGAAGCTGATCCTCGGTCTGAACAACATAACTCTCAGAATATCCGTCATTGCTGACAGATGAAACACCTTTGCCTTTGCCGGACTTGGAATCTACCGCCATCTTATCAATGACATTGCAGATACAATCTTTCAGCTGGTCGAATCCAAATGTTTCCTCGTTGATATTCGC
The DNA here is from genome assembly GCA_051879395.1 of Roseburia sp. Classification (GTDB taxonomy): domain Bacteria; phylum Bacillota; class Clostridia; order Lachnospirales; family Lachnospiraceae; genus Roseburia. The sequence continues at coordinate 11,778 of JBJELY010000169.1, forward strand.
CCAACGAATCCAACCAATTACGCGCTGTACTTCTTTTTCTGCCATAGCTTCTGCACGGTCGAAGTCCTCTTGCTTCACGGTATCATGAAGGGAGCTGTAATACTCCCAAGTTACATGTGACATTTACGGCTCCCTCCTTTCGCTCTACTTCTCTGGCTTTGCCTTTAACTGTTCGTTCTCTGCTTTGAGCTCGGCATTTTCAGTCTTTAACTGTTCGTTCTCTGCTTTGAGCTCTTTCAGTTCCTTTTTCAGCTTCGCATCAGCCGTGTTTTTCTTATCAGGCTTTTCAGCCCCTACTCCTACTCTTTTCATGATCTACCTCCTACGCTTTACTGTTCATGTAGATACCGGCGCGCTTATTTGCATATCCGTCTACAATTCCATATTTACGATACTTAACAATATCAGCATCTGCATCCGGATTTCCAGAAGCAAGAATAATATTGCTTGCTGTGTGCTTGTCAAACTTAATAATTGCAGGTTTATGAACAATCATAAAGTTGATGTCTGCTCCTGTTTCAGCTTTTTTGTAATGTCCAGCTTCCTCTCCGGAAGTCTTTCCATCTAACAAGTCAATAGCTGTGTAGAATCTTGCCTGTGGGACAACCTTCTTTACTGCAAACTTAGCAAGGATTTCTCTTGACTTTGTTGTATCAAGAGCCATTACACTGTTAAGAAGTGTAGCTGTTGCATAAAGAATTCGGTTCTCCTGTGGAACTTCGTCCTCATCCATCTGAGACCATGCTGTAAGTAACGCATCCAAGAACTGTGTTGCATTTTCAATGGTTCCGGTTGCTTTAGAAATGCTGTCCAATGCTGCCAATGTTGCGAATGTGAATGCATCTGCTTCCGGTGCAACTTTTTCACGCATAAGTGTAGCGCCTGCCATTCCAAATGCAAGGTTTCTTGATTCCTCATTGTCCATGACATCAACTGAAATCTTTGTTCCTCTGTCATAGTTGAATGTTGCAGTTTTCCACTTGAGGTCTACTGCTCCGGTTGTGTATCCACTGTTACGGTCATATTCTCCAAGACCGGTTACACTAATCTGTGGATAAATAATTTCATTTGCGTTTGCACCAGCTCTTGACATTGTAGAATCAGATGTTAAATCCGCTGTAACGGATGCATTTCTGTATACCTCATCTAATAAACTGGTATAGTTTTTTGCTAAAGCGACTGTGTTTGGCATTTAATTTTCCTCCTATTTCTGTTCTGTGATAGGTGGTAATCCCATAGCTGCGCGCATGGCTGCATCTCCATCTTGATTTCCACCTTTTGTTACTGTTCCTATTGGATTTCCGTTTCCTGCAGGTGTAGGCTCCGGTTCTTCAAATAACATCTTGCTGTCCTCTGCTTCTGTTAAGGCCTTCAGTGCTGTAGCAACATCCTCTTTTTGATTCTTGGATGCTTTTAATGTATCTACATCCAATAAAGCGGTGATTGCCTTGACATTTTTACCTTTTACAGCTGCAATACTATCTTTCAGAATGTCATTGAAGTCTCTGTCAGCGATTTCTTTCTGGTGAGTTTCATCCTTTGTCTGGATATCTTTTTCCAAATCAGCAATCTTCTGCTTCATTCCGCTGACGTCCGCATCCTTGAACTCTTCAAGGTCCTTTTTTAAATCTTTAATAGTAGTTGCCTGTGTGGAAGTCTTTTCCTTCTCACTCTCCAAATCTTTTTGAGCCGTCTCCAAGTCTTTCTTAACAGGGTCGTACTCTTCGTGATGCATATCAAGCACCTTATCAATTTGTTCCTTGGATAATCCAAGTGCTTCTAAGTCTTCTCTTTTCATTCTTCTCTATCTCCTTTAACGATGATTTATTTAACGTGGGAGAATCACCCACAGATAATTGCGGACCGGGGAATCGAGCCCCGCTTTCTGGCTAAGGAGACCAGCGTGATACCTCTTCACTAATCCGCCATGTTAGGTAAATAAAAAGAGCCAAATAATAAATTCCTAATTTCTTAAGAATTCACTATTCGGCTCTTAGGCTCTATTGTTATAATACTTTGTTCTTTACACTTTTTACAATATCCAGGGAAATTCACTAATACTGTGTCGTCTCTAACAACAAGCATCTTTGGATTTCCACATTTCGGACATTTATACCATTTATAGGTGTGTTGCACTATCTCACCCCTACTGGTATTATATAGCACTTTTTACATATTTTCAATGTTTTTATTTGATTTTATTGCAAATAATGCTTTTAAATATATAAAAAAAGAAGCCACCGCATTTCTGCGATGGCGCGATTTTATGATTATACAAATTCAACCGTATTCCCTTCGACATTTGTTGACTTTATGCCTATTGTATTTTTCATATCAAATGCAATATCATACTCATATTCTTTACCATCGACAAGTACTTTATCTGCATTAACACTTAATACATCTCCATCAAGCGTTAACAATGTCCTTCCTGCTATGCTTAGCTTATTTACGACTTTCATAATATTCCTCCAATGCTTTTTTATAATCAGAGAGATTTTTCTTTGTAACTTCCAATTCGGCTTTCGGAATGTGATATTTATCTGCTACAGACAACAAATATTCCTGCGCATCAATCTCGTTAAGTAACAATCGTTCTTTCACTGGCTTATTGTGATTCATCTTTTTTAGATTCTGGTTAAAATGATATGTTTCTTCCAGTACATCAGATACCGTAGCGTTCTTGCTGAATAAAATCACATCTCCTATGCACGATGCAGTACTTCCATTTTTTGCAAGATGCTCTTCTACTTCACTCGTTCCTCTGATGATTATACCGCCGTTGTGTTTTACATTCCTTATAAGTTTATTATACGTCGCTTCGTCAATAATTTCAATTCCATCAGCACTTTTTCTGTGCGTGTTTCCTTTGCGATATGATTCTAATGTATCAAATCTATCTTGACTCTTTGAAATAGATTTATTCATCTTTTCATATGTTGATGTTTTCTTGATATCACTGCTTCCGCTGGCAACTCTAAGCCTATTATTTTTCACTTTCACACCAGCCGCAGCACTAAACTGCTTGTAATCTGCCGTCTGCTTCCGCAATGTGCTCTGCAATACCGCAGTATCACCGCCGATGGCTTTCTGCGCTTCAATCTCTCGCTTGGTTGCCCGGATATCGCGCTCCATCTTACGCTGTTGCTGAGATACCTGGTAATAATCGTATTCCTTTCCATTGATTTTAACCGGATCAGGCTCTTTCAAATCATCTGGAATAACACTTGCACCTTCCCAAAACGGATAGAAATCATGTGTGCAGTTTGCACCTTTCAATCCGGTAACTGTTCCATATCCGGTAGCCTTAAAGAAATCCGGGTACTTTTTGTTCTTTCCAGAGTACGAAAAGACCTTATTCTGCCAAGGTGCGTGCTCCGGTCTGCTTCCCATATGTTGAGAAGTAATGACAAGGTCCTGCCCGGTACTTGCAAGGTTTGCTTCCATGATTTTACCGGATAATTGGCTCAATCCTGTTCTTACAGACATTCTAGCCGCTGTATCAATCTGATACGACCGACCGTTTGCATAATCGATAGACCGCAATCCGCTCTGTGCAAGTCTGTGTACGCAATCATTTACTGCCTGATCATATGAGAATGTTCCGGTTGCCACCTTAAGCAATGCAAGGTCCATCTCTCGCTGGTACGCATTAAGCACTCCCGTCGTTCCAAATACCGTATTTTTAAACCCCATTGTCTTTGTGAGGTTCTTAAGCTCTCCGGCAGTCTGTTTCTGAAATGCTAAAAGTAACTGGCTCATACTGTTCGGCTTTTTTAAGTCAACACCATGTTCTTGCCACATAGACAAATCATTATTCCATGCCATATTACCTGCTTCTGCCACAAGCTCGTTACCGGCTTTCTTGGCATCTTTTACTGTCTGATTGATGATATCTTGCACTTCCTGTTTATATGCTGCGGTATTTTCTGCAACTGCCATTTGATAGTTTTTATCTGCCCGGAGCATCTTCATAACCTCTGCCTGTATCTTCTCTGCAGAGTAACCTTGCTCTACCATAGATTTAGCCATGAGTTCTGCAGTCTCGGTGTATCTTCCAGTCTTTTTCACACGGCGGGCAATATCTGCAATAATTTCATCCTCCAAATCTTGGTAAAGCCCCATTATGTACTTGTCTATTAGAGTGTCCATCTGTTCTTCTGATAATGCCCTTTAAATCACCGCCCTTAATCTTCTAAATCGTCAACCGGTTCCTCTGTATACTGCAAATACTTCTTTGCTTCCTCTTCTGGAATGTTGTATTTTTCCATTAGATACCACACCTTAAGTATTGGAACATCCATAAATGACAGTGCATCTGCTCTCATGGCTTCAAGCTTTGTCTGCTTATCTTCAACGTACGAATCGTCAAACTCGATAGATAATGGTTCCTCTTCGTTGTAAGATGTGCCGGAAAACTGATTGGAAAACCACATTGCAGCATGAATAATGTCATTAATGTAGTCTGTTGCCTGTTTACGCTGCTTGTTAAGCTCCTGCATGGCATCCTGTTTCGTTCCGATGTACTCTGTGGCTGTCTTTATCTGCCCGTTCTCGAAACTATAGTGCTTTGTGCCATAGCCGAACTGCATTGACAGAAGTGATAGAACCAGCTCAAATGCTTTAGTAATCTGCTCTACTCGGATTTCAGGATTATATTCTTGTACAAGTGTTTTTTCTTCTGGTAGCTTTCCTTCTCCATCAGAGCCAAGCAGAATGAAAATCTCTTTCTGTTGCGGTGACAAATATGGTTTTCCATCTTTATCTTTTTGAATACACGCAAGCAGCTCATTGATAAAAACAAGCTTTTGACCCTTATCCAAATCTCCATGCAGAATGTTGTAGCAAAGGTCTACCGCCTTAAAGAGTGGAATTGAGTTATAAATCTTCGGCAGACCGTACCCATCCATGTTATCAAGATTGTTTACCTCTGCATTAGTCATAATGGAAAACGGCTTAATATCTCCAAGCTGAATACTGGATGATTCTGCGTCTACTTTCTGTCCTAGTTCATCAAATACTACTGTGTCAGCTCTGTATCTTCCGCTTTCCAGTGTGAAAATAACAAGTGTGGTCTTTTCCTTTCCCTTAACAATATTCGTTGCAGAAAAGGCACATTCTGTTACAAGTCTGTTTTCTACTGTCAGAGGTATAATGCAATCGGCATCCACATAATTAATCCGAATATCGCCACCTCTGACCGACATCACATCATTACTTGTCTTAATGTATTCTGCATTGCGAAGATAAAGATATGCACCTACTGTTCCTGTTGCAGATGTTTTCTCAAGCTGCTCACGATACCGTACATCGAAGCGGTTATCTGTCAATAACTTATCAATGAACTCCTGTGATGCGTTCTCTTTCTCCGGTGAAACAGATACAATCTCGCATAGGTTCGCATCGTCGGCACAGCATCGTTTTGCAAAGTTCATCTTGCTTAGCTCATATTCCACATCATTAAGATTCTTCCTTTTGTGAAAATCATCAATAACTCGATTAGAATACCAATTATCACACATCTGGATGATTTCAAGTGCGTTGCTATTCACCGAGTACCCTAATTTGCTTAAATATACCTTTACACAATCTTTCCTTGTATCACTCTCCTATCTGTCTAAGTTAATATACTCTATAAAATCTAAAAAGCAATAATTGAAAGCATCCCACCAGTCGTTGCAATTTCCAATGTTCTTATCTTCAGGTATGTTTGGCTTCTTTTCATCCCACTTAAGACTCCCTATTGCTTTACGTAACCTTGTGCAACGCTTATTTATTTTCAGCCTTCCGGTGTTAAATAATAAGTCTATTGTCCTTGGTCTTTCTGATATTTCATTCTTCCGGCAACCTTTTATATTATGACTCTGCAATACTGCCTTTTTAGCAGCACTACGCAAGCTGTTTATCATTGTTGTGCTGGCGGAATCAGGGAACACCCAACTGACATTCCCGTACTTCTCAATGCACATCCTGTAGAACTCAATAAATTTCTCACATATCTTGTCTGCATCGATATCCTTTGACAGCTCTATTCCATCTTCCTCTGCAGTTCTAAAATCATGATATCTATTAAAATACAATGTACATACAAACGTTGTCATGGAACCATTTCCACCAAAGTCAATTCCTATTACAATTTTGGATGGCTTATGAATAAGTTCACCGTTTTTATTTCGCTCTAACAATGGATCTGTTTCATCTTCATACAAGTATGGCTCGTTATTCTCTGCAAATCTACGAAAGATGATTCCTTCCGCAACTGCTCTCTCTCCGCGAATATCACGTTTATACCAAACGCTATCCTTTTGGTATGTGCTTAAAACAGTTGCTATCTGCTCATCTGACAGGCTCATATTGTCTACAAGTGTAAAATGGCCATAGTTATAACCATATAGCGAATTTTTTGCCTGTTGCTCCTCATGGAATTTAAGAATATCCGTATAATACCAGTGTTCTTCCTCTTTTGGATTCAGATCATGAAATATCTTACGGTCCGAACTGGATAATGTACGGTCAAATACTTCTTTCAGAAATTTCTTGTGACACTCATTTGCCTCTGTCACATACGCCATACCATAAGTATTACCTTTTATCAGCTTTTCATCTCCATCCTTGCCACCACCGGACACTAATACTACCTTTTCACCGGTCTTTGTCTGTACATAGACACAATCACGGTCTTTATATTTTCCCTCTCGGCAGCGACCTTCAAAGTAATTGAGTAATCCATATCCGTCACAATCCAATATGTTCAGTTTTGCGGTTGCCACAGATACACCGGCTACCAGATGAATTTTATTCTTATGATTTTCAAGCATTGAGCAGAATATCAGTGTTGCAAGAACATTCTTTCCACCTCGCTTTCCGCCCTCTGCCACATTGAACCAACTATTGAAGCATCGGAGCATATAGTCATACTGTCTTTGGCTTAGTGGTGCCGGATTATTCATTGTCCTGCACCTCCTCAAAGTCATCTATGCTCCGGTTGCTTACCGGGTGTTGCAAGATATCTGCTATGGTCTGCATATTCTGAATGAGTTCAGCAGATTTATCAGCACTATTATCATCAATCACACGCTTATCTCTCCACTCTTCCGGCTTTCTGTTCTTTAACCAGAAGATTTGAGCCGTGGTATCCGGTACAACCTCTTTCTCCACAACCTTTGTAACTACAAGCTCGCTAAATCCTGTCTCTTTGTTTGTTACAAGCTCCCTGGTGGTCTCTTTGTATTTATAGCCTAATGCACGTTTTAACAAGGCATTTTCAACTTGCCTATCAATTACTTCTTTTCCCTTTTTTAAGGCCTCTGAAATCTCGCCATATTTCTTTTTCCATACATATAGCGTAGCTACATTAATTCCCATATTATGCGCTATCTGCTCATCAGTAAGCCCATCGCGCGCCCAGCCTTCAATCAATATTAACTTTTCTGGTTCAAGCCATTCTTGATACTTGCCTTTTGCCCTTTAAGCTCACCTCCAAATAAAAAGAGCCGAACACACGAAACTAATATAGTCTCATATATTCGGCTCTTAGGCGCTAATTTTTATGTGATTATTATACAACGGAATGATGTGTTTGGTCAAATAGAATGCTATCAATCATATATTTGAATCCTAAAATTTAGTCACAAATAATATCATAATACTTTTTCTTAAATTCCATTTCCACTACGTAACAATATCCTGGTCTATCTAAACCCTTTCCTGTAATACACCCAGTTTCTTTTAGTTCCTCAAATACTTCTTGTTTTATTCCAGTATAATTCTCATATTCATTTCTACTTATTTTTTTCTTTCTGAATATTTCTAAAATACATAATTGTTTTTCGTCCAATTTTTCTTTGAATTCGTTGCAGCATTCTTGATTGCATCCGTGTTGCTCTTCATCAGCTTCGCACTTTCCATCTGTATTCATTGGATTAGTAACAAAATTTCTGCATTCCTTACATGTTTTCATACGGCATCTTCTCCTATGATTTAATATTGGAATTATACCACTTCAACCATCAGTATTCAATTATCGAAGAACAAAAATATCCACTTTACATACAGAACATTTGTTCGTATAATATTCTTACAAGGAGGTAAAATGTTATGGATTTCTTTCCTGTCACCGTTCCGGTCATAGCCAACTTTTCAACCTTTGGAGAAATCAGACCGCTATATGTACGCATTAACGGTGTTTCTCTCAAAGTGATGCAGTGTACACCGCATATGGAAATGATGAACCCAACATTTGATTGCGTTGTGGACGATTCCGGAATCGCAAAGCCTGTTAGATTAAGCTATAGCCGGAATAATAATACATGGACGGTGGTTAATTGTTAATTTTATCTATTCCACCACCTTCCAATGCTTATCGAAATCCTCTTTTGGGATTACAAGTGAGATGCCTTTTCTGTCTAATGTCACTCTATCACCATTCACTCTATACTCAAATCTCTGTTGAGGATAGCAGTCAATATAGCACTCTGCTTGTCCGTCAAAAGTTGCGATTCGGTAGATGATGCATGATTTTACTCTTGCTTTACTCATTCACTCCACCGCCTTCCACAATCTCGATTACCTCAGAACAAGTAATATTTCCAATAGCAACCTCATTGTTGATAAATTCTCTTTCCTGCTCTTTGCAAATCTGCTCAACGACCTTTTCCACATCATAGGCTGTCGGCTGTGCATTAATGCACTTTTTCAATGAATCAATCCATATATTAGGAATTGTATTTCCATCTTCATCACATTCTTTAGATAACCATTTTTCTACAAATACAATCAGTACATCAGCATCAATTAACCTCATTCTTCAACACCTACTTTCAACTGCTCTGCGATTTCTGTTACTTTGCTTTTAATTCCTGCATTTGTGTGGTCTACATAGCCTTTTTTGTCATACTCTGTGAACTTTTGAACTATTGCATCCTTAAAATCATCAATAGCCTTATTTCTGATTTCTGTCTGCTTCTCCACCGCTTCTCTACATTCCTCTACTGTGCCGATTGCTTGATATTCAGCTAATTCCTCAATCAGCGCTGTATTGTGTCCTTGCATTGCTTCTATCTGCTCCGGTGTGAGTCCGATTGCCCTGTACTGCTGAATCTCTTCCAGTGCCTTGATTGACATTCTTACAAAATCCTTATGCTTATCCTCTACCTTGCAAGCCGCACAGAATAAGTCGTGCAAATATTCTTCTCCGTATCTAACTGCTTCCTGCTCTGTCATTCTCCCACCTCCAACAGTACATGTCTCTTTTTGAATTTTGTCATTACAGAACTATATTTTTCATTCTGTTTCGTGTCTGTAAAGCTTTTTATTCTTCTTATATTCCATTCTGCCAATTCCTTGGTATTTAATCCCATTACAAATGTTTTATTGTGGCGCTCTACAACATAAGCTTTCCCTTTTGTAGTAATCTCAAATGGTTCTCCTGTCTTAAATCTTTTGCCTTTGGTTACTTTTGAAAATTCTACAACGTCACCTACACACAATTTGTTTCCGTCAATATCAATTAAATCACTTTCTTTTCCGCATATCCCATACTGTTTAATAGGGTTACAGCTATATAATACTTTAATTCTTGTTTTCATGATTCCACCTCCAACAGTTCCGGATTGTCAAAAATGTTGCCGACAACCTCACATTTTCCTGCTTCTGATGTTCCGAATCCAACATTAAACAATCTTCGGTTATATTCGTGCAATGTTTTTATTCCTTTTGCGCACCATCCAAGATTTAAAGAATATTCTCCAAATACAATTTGTGAAAGATTCCATTCGTCTCCGCTTGAATTAAATTCTTTAATAATATCATTCTCCCAAATCAGCTTTCCGTTCTTGTCCTTAAGCCCGGTGCACTGGCAAATTGTCCGTCTGTCAACTCTTGGTGCATAACTTGTATGAATACACGTTCCAGTAGAATATTCTAATTTTTCAATTATTCTATACTGATTATCACGCTCATCATAAATTAAAAATCCTTCCACCCATTCTCTGTTATCCGTCCGCTTTGCCTTATATAAATATCTATCATTCATCTTCTGCCACCTCCTTGTCTTTGTCGCAAAATCCTCTATGTTCATGTGCCGTGTATGAGATAGCGCCACGATATTTCATGACCGTTAACTTTTCTCCGGTCAACTCGCATTTATGCTTTTTCTCGTTCAAATGCTCGCAATTTCCGTTGCAGTAACTCATTCTTCTTCCTCCTTTAAAATTATATAATCATTCGCCAGCGCATACCCATATTCCCGATTCGCTCCACACGACTTCTCCCAGCCTTTCAACATGTAGATTGCGCCACACATTCCCAGCATGGTAAGCGACATCGTCATGTATTCCTCATAGGTTGTATCTTTCGGCATCATAAAGTTAACTCCAGCCGGATTTATGACGGAATATCCTCTCTTTTTCAGCTTTTCTTCCGCTTCTGCAAACCGCTCCATATAATCGTCTGTTCCGGTGATTGGACCGCTAATGTATATTCTCATGCTATTCCTCCACTTCTGACTTGCTCACAACTTGTCAACAACAAACGCACGCGTGCGTTTTTCGTGCGTTTTTAACTTACTGCTCCACTTCTGACTTCAGCCACTCTTCCCATTGGTAGTTGCACTTTGTTGCTGCGTCTAATTGCGCATCATCAGTAATTTTAGTCAGCCATTCTGCCAGCTCCTCATCACTCATAGAGCGGATGCGGTCGGCGTTTGTATGATTCGAATTTTCTCTTGCCTTATGGCTAACTTCAATCTTGCACCTTATAGCAGTCAATGGTTTGTATTCTTTTTCATATGCCATGCAAATTGGCAATGAGTGTATACAATGCTTATCTGTATAAGGACATTTCTTAGAACAACTCATGCTTCTCACTCTCCCTTCGGCTGATATGGCTCAACATTTTTCCATGCAATAACTTCACATGTGCTTGGAAGATACCACCCGTAATCATGAAAAATCATTTTGTCCCAAAAGATATAACCATCGTTTCTTCTGACAGTAACTAAATACGTTTTTTCATCTTCATAGTCTTTCGGAAATTCCGGCAGTCGCTCCGATACAGGAATCCAGCCGTTGTTGTACTCTGCGGCTGCCTGCTTGACGATTTCGATTGCAAAATTATAAGCCTTATTTTCTATTGCGTTCACTTCACTATCAGATAGTGCGATGCAATCATTTTTCAAGCTTTTTAATCTGCGATTTTCTTCTTCCAACTTCTCTATAATCTTCTCAAATACCTTCATATCTGCTCCTTTCTAAATTTTCCGAATGTTTCTATGTAGTTCTTCTAAATTTTCTTGACTTATTTGGTTTGATATTTTCCATGTAAATTTAGGTGGGTTTACTACAGCACTCATTAACACCGCTCTCAATACTGATTTACTAGTATATACCTGTGTCTCACAGCCTTTGCAGTATCTCTTTCTCCCATCTTTCTTAGTAGCGAATCTTCTTTTAAATCCGCAATTCGGACAAATATATTTTTTCATATCTGCTCCTTTCACGCAAACCTTAGCTGTCCGGTCCGCTCTGATTCTATTTTCATGTTCTTGGTTCTCTCGCACCTACACAGTTCTGGCAGATTTGCTCTCACAAGCGCCGCCGGAATAGGTGGACACACAGCATTACCACATCTTCTAACCTGTTCTGTTCTCGGATATGTCTTACCAGTATAGTCATGGTCTATTATGTAATCATCCGGAAAACCTTGGCATCCATATAGTTCCTTTGGTTCAAGCATCCTCAAACCGATGTCTACTATCTGGTAATCAACTCCTTCTATTGTTACAAGTCCGAATCTATCATGTGTTGGTATAGTGTCTAAAGGTTCTTTCATATCTTGTCCTGTACCCTGCCCGTAATACTTAATTAAAAACGCTCTTACCTCTCCGAAATGTCCGTCTCCTGCTGTAATTGTTGGAATTGGTTCTCTTATATCCCTACCATCACAGTGATTATTCATCTGTATAAGATTCACGGCACATAGGGAATTTCTTTCCAGAGTTGTGATTGTATGAAGAGGTTCCTTGACATCAGAACCATTTCCCTGATAATTACCACCGTAGTATTTCTGGATGAATGATGTGACCAATCCATATCTGTTAGAGCTGTCAACCGTCATTATTGGTTCTTCTATCGTTTGCCCTCTGACATCTTTTTCTGACGTTTCACCGTGATACTGTATAAGTGTTGGGCTGATAAGGCACTGCTGATTTCCGGTTGTGATTGTGTGTATAGGTTCCTCACAACTTCCACCCGGATGATTTGTTGTATTAGTCCCCATGTATGGTGCCAACATCGGTTCTACAATCCCAAATCCATGCTTTGATGTAATTACCTGTAAAGGTTCATTTGCGCTCTTACAATAATCAGATTTACTTCCACTATGATTGACCTGCAATATAAACGGCTCTGCATTATCGATTACAAATTTCTTTAATCCTCTTGCTATTCGCTCCATTGTCTTAGGTGCCAGCGGACGCACAGCCCGGATTCCATATTTCTCCTTGATTTCCTCTGCTGTGTCAAAGATGCTCGGGCATGGAAGCGAGAAGTCCAACTGCGTGTATGCTCCAACATAAGGTTTCAATAATCCTGCTTTCACTTCTTCACTGTCTGCCGGTGCATGAGTTGGCTTCGCCCATACAATAGGCTTACCGTCGCACCTAGCAATCAAAAAGAATCTCTTACGCATAGTCGGTGCTCCATAATCTGCTGCTACCAACTCTCTGTGTTCTACCTCATACCCTAAATCTTCCAACTGACTTATGAATTTGTTAAATGTCACACCCTGTTTTGCTTTGATTGGTCTATGACTTCGGTTCAATGGTCCCCATGTCTTAAATTCTTCTACATTCTCCAGCATGATTACTCTGGGTCGGACCTTTCCAGCCCACCTCAAGGCTACCCATGCAAGACCTCTGATATTCTTGTCCTTTGGTTTTCCACCTTTTGCCTTTGAAAAATGTTTACAATCCGGTGAGAACCAGGCAAGTGCTACCGGATGACCGTTGCATGCCTTTACTGGGTCTACATCCCATACAGATTCACAATAATGCTTTGTACTTGGATGATTTGCCTTATGCATTTTTATAGCTTCTGGGTCGTGATTGATTGCTATATCAACACTGATTCCAGTTGCCATTTCTATTCCGGTGCTGGCACCTCCTCCACCAGCAAAATTGTCTACTATTAATTCTCCGTTTATCATTCTTTTCAAAAGGAGCCGCTGCAGCTTTTATCCGGATAGCTCGTCTCCTTTCTTAAATTTCTACCATGTTTTTATAATGGTTTAAATTTTACAAATAAAAAAACCACCAACTGAATTTAGTTAGTGGTTCTCTCATTACCAAATATATCTTTGTTGCTTTTTAGCCAATTCAATACTTCTAATTGATTAAATTCGCCATTTTCCTTTATCAGTATGTGCGCATTGTTGCAAAAATACCCGCAAATAATATCTGCCATTTCATACTCATTTTCACAATTTTTTAATCTTTTAAAATTGTTCATAATTCACACTCCTTTTGACATATAATACCACTAACCATATTCAATTTTCAATGTTCAATTATTTAGATAAATTTCAGTTTGACTTCTTATCATCAAATGCTTGAGATAAATTTTTCCTGCATTGTCCTATAGGCATTTCTCCACATAATGCTTCGCAACCAGTACACTTTAAAGGACAATCATTATAAGATATCTTTCTAATTTCTGTGTTGTTCATTTCACTATATAGCATAATCTACCTCCACTAACTTCTAATTTACCTTCACTCTGCAAACTCTCTCGTATCTCGTATACTGCCTTGTTTTCTGTTGTTTTGCTAATTCCTCACACCGCTTGATAGCTTCTTCCTCTGTATCGAAAAACTTCTCTCCGTAATTTTCCGCACCGAACACTCGATACACCCATTCCACTTCCGGCTCTTTCCTCTCATGGTCGGATTTCCACTTCTGGCAGATTGCTATTATTACTTCCTCGTTTCCGGTGAAATTTTCAATATCGCACAAATCACCGCATGTTTTATTATTTAACCTATCAAGCGGGCATTCTCTGCAATTTGTACCAACATCTGCGCATAGCCTTTTTATCTCTCCTAATACGCTCAATACTTCCTCAGCAGTCAGTTCTGGAATGATAAGGTCTGAAAACTCAATTGTGTTTTCAGAATCTTCAATATGTCCAAATACAACGAGCTTATCATACATAATCGTGTAGCAAGTGCTTTCTTTAAATTTTCCATAATGTGTCTCTTTCAGTAATGACATTCCAGAAAACCATTTATACCCAAATTCATGCAGATATTTAAGCAATTTCTCTGCTTCATCTTCCGTCTTACAATGAATATCCATTCCCTGTTCAATCTCTTTTAATCTCATCTTCTACCTCCTAAATCTCATAAACTCTCCCAGCATATCTCTCGTCGCAATAATTACATTCGTAATACAGAACGCTTGCAACTCCGGTCATGGTTTCGAAACCGCTAGATAAGCTGTTGATGTAGTAACAAATCCATCCGACGTATTCCATAATCTTATTTTTTGAGAATTTAAAATACTCATTAAGCACTGCAACTGATAATACTATGTAGTCCGAAACTGTTCCGGCAATAACTTTTATTTTATTTTTCAATGGCAAAATCCTATTGTCATATGTCGCATTCTGAAATCCGAGAAGTTCTCTTTGTGGAATATCTACTTCTGTCAAATCAATGCCCTTTTTCCTTTTCTAAGTAATAAACCATTTGAGGACAAGTTATCTTTCCATCAAGAAGATTGTTTAATTCTTCTTCTAGCTTCTTGATGCGTTTTAGACCAAATCCAAACTTATCATGCAAAATCTGATATGACACCAACTTCATATCGAGAAATGTTTTTTCTGCCATTCCAGTTGCATAATTCATCGTTCTTACTTTTTGTTGGTTGAATACATGGATTTCTTCCTTGTATCCTACTGGTTGCATCTTCTTTTTCTTGCGTGTTAGTGCATTACTCACTTGGCTTCACTTCCTTTCCGGATCCATTCGATATTTTTAAATAATGCTCTCATGCTATTCCATTCATCACAGAATTTAGGGCTTGGAAGTACTTCCGCTCTTTGTTTCTTTTCAGTATTCTTTTTTGATGATTTTTCAGACAAACTGAATTTATATCTACCAAGATACACTCTGTTTTCAGAGCAGTACTTTGAAACGCTTATTCTTGAACCGAAGAATGCTTGAATTTCTTTTACAGTCATTTCACTCATTACATCTCCAGTTTCTAAATTACTGACATCGTAGAATTTTGTTACCATTTACTCACCCTTCTTTCTGATTTTCTCTAAGTACTTAAGCTGGTATGGTTTTTCTTTGAACCATTTAAGAGCTTTTTCATTGACATCTTTATATAGCTTCTGGTACTCAGCACTCTGCATCATTTTAATTATCTCAGTGCGCTTTAATTTGCTTTCCTTATACATTTTTTCTCCTGTTCTTCTTTAATGGTGTAATGTTCTGCTACTCTAAGCAGCGCAGTACGAACCTCTGCATTTCCTTTTGACAGATTAACCACTTTTTCAATGTATTCCGCTACCTGTTCCCATGCTTCTTCTGTTAATGGCCAGTTCGCTTCTATCTGCTTTTTCATAAATTCAATTTTGTCATTTAACCATTGTTGTTGTTTTTCGTTCATACTGTCTCCGTTACAATAATTACAAAAATAAGTTTTAAGTTACTATTTGGTTGTAACCGCTAGAACCGTTGATTTTACTGCGTTTGATGTACTTTTAAATTAAGGTTACAAAAGTTACAAGCGATTTCTATATGGAAAAATAAAAAATAAAAACAATATATTTTTTTATTTTTTTCTATATAAATGTATAAAACCTCGTGTAACCCGTGTAACTTGTAACCCTACCACTCTATTTCAACTTCTCTTCCTCGTTCAATAATAATTACTTTTGACATAAAACCTCCTAATCAAATGGTAACTTTTCCTGCTCATCTTCACTTATTTGTAAAAATCCATCCTTGTCCACTTCGATTCCATTATCAAGTTTCAACCATACACAGCGACTAGATGTCCCGTTAATTTTTTTTACTTTTGTAAGCTGACCGGCTTGTGTTTGTAAGAGTTCTTTTCTATCAGCCCAAGAAAGGAATGACTTCCTTGAAAATCCACCGGACTTGCATAAATCATCGAATGCCTGGTTATAAAATACAGCATACCCATTTTCGATAATCCCCCATTTTTCAATACCTGTCTGCATATCGAATCTTGTTTGATTCATTGCGATTTTATCAAGTAGATACCGGTAGCAACGTTCATTGTCTGACAGTGAATTCCGGTCAATTAGCGTCTCTTTTGCTTCATCAAAGGAAATATAGCACCCATCTTTAAAAATGTAATCTGTGGCGATTTTATCAGCCGTCAGTACAACGGCTAGTGACATTGACTGTTTCTGCATTTTGTCCGTATCAAACAACTGACTGGAAAAATCTCGATAAATTTCTTTGATAGAATCGAATCCAATTTCCTTTACGATTTCGATAAACCTTTTTCCTGCAAATCCATAATTCTGTTTTAAAAGTGCTGCTGTTGTCTGTGGATCAGCAAATACATGGTCTTTACATTCAACTTCTAAAATTCTGTTAATTGCACCACCCTGATTAACATATCCGGCAAGTGGACGCTCTCCATTTGTTAGGATGCAATTCTTCCAGCGATTCTCGCGATTAATTCCAAGCTCTTTATTAGAACGGCTCTTACCTTTTCCGGAACATAAATCATACACAATTCCCTCAAAGTTATCTCTGATTCTGGCAGAAGTCTTACTGGTATCATCAAGCATCATTGGAAGATGGTTCAACATATCCGCTTTTGCTTCCAATGCCACATCCGTTGTCTTAAAATCTCCTATGTATTGGGATTCATCCGGATTTGCCCAAACAGAACACGCAAGCATAAGACTTACTGATTTTCCACCTTCTGTCTCTCCCCATAAATCAACGAAAAATGGTAACGCTCCAAGTGGCTTAACAAGTACACTAGCAAATGATGCTGCAAGAAGAAATTTTGCTTCTATCCGTCCTGTTTTTCTGATTTGTTTTGCATGGTCCAACCATACATCTTCAGATCCTTTTTCGTGAATTGCTTCAAATATACTCTTAAATCTTGTATCTCCATCAAAGATAATGTCTCCCTCATATGGAATAAATTCACTTCCATGCCATCCAAGCTTTGAGCTTGATTGTTTTGTTTCGATATCATCATTATTCAATGCTTCAACATCATTCAGATACTTAACCAGGTACTTTGCATTTTCACTCGTGACAGACAATCCATACTTTGCAAGTGCGACAATCTTACTGGCTGACGCAACAACATCTTTTACTACTGTAATTTCTTTCCACCTGTAATTTCTTTTAAATGCCAAAACAATTTGCTCTTCACCAGTTTCAATATTTTCAAGTCGTTCCACCGGAAGGATTGGCTGTCTGCTTGCACGAAGTTCCATTCCCATTACGTTATATGTAACAATTCCATTTTCATTTGCTACCCATGATCCACAATTCATATTCTGATAACGAGCTTCAATTGGAACATTAAACTCTGTTACTCTTCCAGTTACGGAATTAAAGGACTTTACTTTCTCTTTTTTTTCTTCTTCCCGTATGACCTTTTCGTATGATTTTAAAATCATATCAAACTGACTCTTTACGTTTAATTCCTTTGCTCTGATAGATAAATCAGCAATTATATATGAGCGTTTTATAATATCTTCCTCTTCGAATATCTCTTCAAATACTGATTCTTCAAGAATGGAATTCTTATCGTAATCTTTTAACTGTTTCACAATTTTCCTGCACATCCTTCCATTTCTTTTTGTAATTCCTCGTCAATTCCCAGACACTTTGTATATTCATTCATGCAATCACACCATGCATCTGAGAATGGTTCCAGCTTTTTAATCCATGTAACATATATGCCAATTAACGAATTATTTAGCCGGATTTTAGACTTGATACGTTCTTCCATTTTATGTCGATTTTCTTTTGCTTTCTCAAGTCTGTATTTAGCTAATTTCGAACTATCTGTTGGCTTCTGATAAGTTCCGCCTAGAGAATAAAAAGCCGTCTTAAAATCGCAATTATCCATCCTCTGAATGAATGTGAATATATCTCCATTTGCGCCACATGCATGGCAGTGGAAGTCTTTTGGATAGATTTTCATCGATGGAGAGTTGTCTCCGGTATGGAACGGACAGGAAATAAAACCCGTCCTATTTGGATGAAATCCATATTGTTCCACAATATCAATCATGCTGTATCTTTGTTTAATTTCATCAACATTCATTCTCCAGATACTCCTTCAGTTCCCGGTATAAAATATCATGTATCAGTTTTCCAGTTGTTTCTTCTTTGCAAAAATCTAATTGCATACCGTACCTTGCTCGAAACGCATTTAAACTAGCGGTCAATGCCGATGGATTCAATAGACTGCGATATTTTCCACTGTAAGACTTCTCCCAGTTTCCATTTTCAATTAGAAGATACACCCTGCATCCATCTTCCTTCGCCCGCTCAAACTCTTTTTCAAAACGCTTACGTTCCTTTCCATAGCACATACAGATTTCATCAAGATTCATTTTTCTTTCAATAACTGCTTTGTTCGAAAAATCTAATACTGTGCCATCAGGTAATGTGCATTCACAAGAGTAGTCTCCATAATTTAACTTGCGTCGTTCAAAAGGGAGTCCTGTTTGTTCAATTCTTTTATGATATCGTTCTGTTGGCTGCTCTCTGGTATCCACGAGTAACTTCATGGATTCCAGAGATGCTTTCAATTCAAATGGTGTCATATACTTTCCACATCCTAATTAAAAGGTAAATTTTCATCAATTCCATCTGGAATATTCATAAATCCATCTGCATCAGGCTTATTCTGTGCTGTTCTGCTACCACTATTTAAAAGAGTGTCTTCCGGTACAGTGAATTTCCCAGTTCTAATCTTTTCAGTTGTAACAAGGCTGTGGCAGTTGGTAAAAAAACCATGTCTACCATTAAATTCATACTCCTTGTTATTGAACAAAGCACCGATGGTTTTACCCTTAAGCGTCTGTTCATCCCAGTTCCAGTGATAACCACTATTTGATTCTTCAAAGTTAGAAATAACTGTTTTGAAACGGCGCATTGTCCACTCATCTTTTTCACTTCCATCATCCTTAGGAACTCTTAAGCGGTATACACCTTTCCATTTCTTGTCCTCTCCTTCTTGCTGATTGTAATTAGTTTTGAAGAAATCTTTCTGTTCACCTTCAGCAATATCAAATGAAAGTAGAATTACATCTCCCCAATCATTCTCTTGGTACTTCACATCGAGAATTTTTAAAATATAACCTCCAATTGGCAATTTTTCCTGTTCTGCATAAACCTGTGCGTTTGCGTATCCATTTAACTGTTTCATATAATTTTTCCTCCTGTTATTAAAAATCTTTTAATGCTTCAATAACGCCTACAATGTCGTTATCAATTTCAAATGTATCAAATGCTCCCATAGGTGACTTTGCTGTACTATTGTTTGCCTGTGTCTCAAACAGATATTTCCCATCAACGCATTTTGATAGAAGCACTGTTGTGAACTTACTTTCCAATACAATTTTATTAAGTTTCTTTCCGGAAGTCTGAATACGAGTAAATCTATAACCTGCGTCATCTGTCTCTGTTTGAGTGTGTGCGGTAAAGATAATAGTTAAATCATCCCTATAGTCATAGCACTCAACAACCAAATCCCATACACAGGTTGCAAGGTCAACCCATTTGTCATAACCTTTTTCTTTGCTACGACGCATTTCATCAGCTACCATAAGTCCGTTGATAGTATCAACTACAATTACATTTACCGTTGGACACTTCTCTGCAATACGTTTAATATACTGCCGAACAATATTCGCATCATCGCACTTATAATAATTCTTATTTGCTTCTGAATACTGTTCCCGCCATCCTTTCCATGACAATCCTTTTTTATCTGCGTCTATATAATAAGTAGTCGCAGGATTAAGATTTCTCATAGACGTTGTTTTCCCGGAACCGCTCTCTCCGGCAATGCAAATTACTTTTGACATATTTTTTAATCCTCCTTAATCTCTATCAAGTCATTTTCTACTGCCTGTTTTATAATCATGGAAACTGTCTTTTTGATGGACATTCCTGTTCGTACTGCAATTGATGATGCAGCCGCAAGCGCTTCATTGTCCAAACGAACAACTCCTTGATTGTTAATCCTTACTTTATTTACCGGAATCTGTATTTTCTTATCTGCCATATCTTTTCCTCCTAGGCGTATAAAATGGTAATCCCATTATTCACTCTGGCTGATTTTCAACTTCTACAACTCTGCTCGCCCACATATCTGCGAAGTGAAGAAGTAAATACAATGGTGTCTCTTTTCCTTGTATCTGATACTTAAATGTTCCATACAATCCGTTATGCCAGAGAATCGCAAGTTCCTCTTCCTCTGTAAGGTCAATAAACTTTGATGCAATCTTTACAGAACGAATCTCATGTTCCACCGGAATCAAGTCCTTATTCACTTCAAAAGGCTTTGTCTCAGATTTCTTGTACTTCTGCTCTGGCTCTGCCTTTGTTGGTCTACCATCCTTTACCATGTTTGGAACATATCCCGGCTTTCCATAATCTCCGCATTTTCCTAAATCATGGAGCAATGCACAAATAATGATGGAATCCAATGGAATATCTGAATATTTAAGTAATTCGCTCATATACAAATCATCCATCAAATCGTAAACATTTAGGCTATGCTCCAACAGACCGCCCTCTTTTGCCAGATGATTTCCGCCACTGCATGGAGAAGTGAAAAATCCGTTTGCGTCCATCCAATTAATGAGATTTTCCATTCCATCTCGATTAGTGCTCATTAATAAATCAATAATCTTCTTTCTCGTCTCTTCGTTCATCTTCTATCCTTTCTAATCTCTCATATTCTCTCTGCATCCGTATGTTGTGACGGTGTACTCTTTCCATTTCTGCGTCATACTCGTCAAAATCCGGTCTATCAGGTGCTTGCTCAATCATCACTTTCACCTCTGTCAATCTCATGCTTTAAAAGTTCGTATTCTTTTGGAAGAATAAATGTGGAGAACTTAGTGTCTTTATAGTAGAACGATAAAATAATGTCACCTTCTTTTGTTGTTGGTCCAGATTCTACATTTGCTTTTAATTCGTTCGCTATTTCAAAGAAATTTTCAGTTCTGTAAATCAACACGAATGTATCTTCTGAAAGTGAGTTATACACCCCTAAATTGTCCTGCATGGTAATTAACTGCTTTCTCATTTCAATCATTCTATCCAGCGCCTGTATTTTCATTTCAATACTGCAATCCATTTGCAATTTTCCTCTCTTTCTGTTAATATAAGGACAGAAATAGTTTTCTATTTCGCCTTGGATAGCACCCTATCATCATCGTCGAAAATCAGGGTGCTATTTTTTAATTTCAATAAATTCCACATCAGCGTCTAATCGGTCCTTTCTGTGAATACAGTAGAATGCTTTTGTATCTGGCTTGTCCGCCATCATCATTCCATATCCAGCTCCGGCGATGATTCCACCAAGAAGAACAACTATTAATGCTATCGTTCCGTATGGCTCGACAGAATCCACACAACATGCACTAACTACTGCTATGATTAACCCGGTACCAATAAACGCTTTTCCTACTGTCTGCAACTTTCTCACCGCCTTTCTACATTTTCATCAACGTAAGTATTTCAGCATCAGAAGCTTTTAACTCTTTGAACAAAGTCAGCATATCTGAATAACTAAACAATCCTTTTTCCAGTCTGTTACAAAATGCCGGCTGGGTAATTCCTATCAGCTTTCCCATGTCTGCCTGCGTTAACTTCTGTTCGTACATTTTAGCCACGAGCCACTTACTGAAATCACTTACTTTGTAATCTTTTTTCTTAATTGCTACACGTGGCATACTGCTCACTCCTTTCTTTTTCCGTTGTAGCTAAGAATTATCAGCGTAAGTCAGATAATTAATGTAATTAATACTGCTGGGCTATTCACTCTTCATCCTCCTTTCTTATGTTGATTCTTCTGTGCTAAATAGATAGTCAACACTTTTTTGAATACTTGAATAATTATTTTGATAATGCTAGTATAAAAGTGTTACCCAATCATTTCTTATTTGCTTAGTGCAAGAAAGGAGTTAATAAGGGATAACATCTTTTACATGTGCTTGTCTGCAAATATAGCGAAAGGTAGGTTTCTGCAAGGTACGTTACCCACGAAGAGCTTTATGTTTTTGTAGGTATTATCTTTGCAATACTGACTTACGCTAAGAAGTCTAAATAACATTTAGCTTCACAACTCATTTTTATTTATGTAGACAAGCAATCACACGGCTGGGAGCATCTCACACATGCTTCCAGCTATTTTGTTTTCTCCGCATCTGGTTCCTCAAAATCTTCCTTTTGGAAAAGCTTTTCCAGCTCCATTTTGGGGAAAAACGCATCTCTGATTTGTGTTGCTTCTTCGATTGAGAAAGAGCTTTCTCCTTTTAACTTATTTGCTACGCTATTACGATGAATGCATAGCAATTGGGAAACAGCTTCAATAGTTATATCTTTTTTTGCCATTTCGCCTTTTAATGTTAGATAAGGCATTTCGCCTACCTCCTTTCTGATATTTTTATTCATTTGAATAACTTATGATTGTATAATATATCTATTCGAATATATTGTCAAGTATTTTTTATTTATTTGAATAATTTTTTGTTTACATTTATATTTATATGTGATATTTTGGTCTTAGAAAGAGAGGAACGAAAATGGGAATTGGAAGCAAGTTAACTAAGTTAATGAAAGAACAAGATACAAACGCAAATGAATTATCATCTAAAGCTGGTGTTCCAGCCCAGACAATATATTCATTAATAAGAAGAGATGCGTCTAAGGTTGACATTGATTCACTTATTAAAATTGCAAGAGCACTAGGTGTGACAGCCGATTATTTTTGCAGTGATGAAGTTTCTAATCAACCGCAAACCATTGCCGCCCACTTTGACGGAGACGAGTACACAGAGGAAGAACTTGATAAAATCAAAGAATATGCTTCTTTTTTAAAGGCAAGTAGAAAGTAGTCCAATTTATTGTACTTACACTATGTTAGTATAATATCTATAGGAGGGATTGCCTTTGACAAAATATGAAGTGCTTTTAGATGATGCCGAAAGAAAAAAAGTTGATGTTGTAGAAACTTCTCATTTTTCCGGCACAAGGATAAAGGGACTATATATTAATAATCATATAGCCATAAATAAAGATTTAAAAACAGATAGTGAAAAAGCGTGTGTATTAGCAGAGGAGCTCGGGCATCATGAAACAGCAGTTGGTGATATAATAGACCAATCTTTTACTGTTAATAGAAAACAGGAATTAAAAGGTAGAATTTTAGCATATGACAAGATGATAGGCCTAAGAGGTATTGTTGGAGCTTATGAAAACCACTGTCAAAATAAAGAGGAAACTGCTGAATATTTAGGAGTTACAGAAGAATTTCTAGATGAAGCGATAACTTACTACAAAAATAAGTATGGCGTTTATACAACCGTCGATAATTATGCCATCATTTTCGAGCCAAGTATTGCAGTGCTTGAATTGATATAAATCAAACAAAGGAAGGTGCTTTTTATGGGATTATTTAGTAAAAAAGAAGTAACAAGTGAATATTTTAATCTATTACAGGATATCGGAAAACTTACTGCTGGGAACATGACAAAAATAGAGTTATTTGACGACCACTTGGAACTTTCCAATATGGTACAGAAAACACCAATTACGTTAAAGTATTCGCAGATAACAGATGTCAAATATACTGACGAGATAGAAACTATAGAAAAAAGCAAATCAGTTATAGGTCGGGCAATAGTTGGGAAGGTGCTCTTCGGCGATGTTGGAGCGCAGGTTGGTGCTATCAGCGGAACCGGAACAAAACAGAAAAAAGAACATCATTTTCTGTTTGCAATCAGCTATACTACGTCGTTGGGTGAAGAATCCGCTCTGCTTTTTGAAGATACAAGACTACATAATGGAGTCAAATTATACAATAATTTACTTGAAAAGTGTAATTTAACTTCCGGCAACCCAAACAACGACATAACAGAGCTATAAAATAAAAACCGCCCCTGGTACTCGCGACACCAAGAGCGGAGGTTGTAGATTTTACCGAGTAGCCGGAAATCTACGAAAGGAAGTGACGCCAAGGGAAGCATTACTTAACCTTGCATTAGTAGTATCAACAGAGCTATTTATACATATCCTCTGTAAATACATTGATGAGTATTTAAAATAAACTTGTTACTTTATTAATTTTAGCACAAATCCGGCTACTTTGCAAAGTCTATAACGAAAAACCGCCCCACTCTACCAAAGCAGGACGGTTATGCAGCACTCCGAAAAGATACTGCCCTCAACAAGCATATTGTATCATTCGGAGCAGCCAAACGCAAGCGGAACACACGTTCCACGCTGGCTGTTATTTTTATACACTTTTTTTAAGGAGGATGATACTATGAAAATTGAGAAATTACCAAGTGGATCTTACCGGATCAGGAAGATGTATAAAGGCAAAATGTATACTGTTATTTTTGATTATAAGCCAACTCAAAAAGAAGCCATGCAAGCTATGTCTGCGGAATTGGATAAAATCAGCTCAAAAAAGCAACATCTGACCTTCCGAGAAGCGGCGAAGCAATATACAGAGACGAAAGAACACGTTTTGAGCCCTAAAACTGTAAAGGAATATCTTGAAATACCAAGTCGCTTTTCAGATAGCTTTTCGGACAAATTAATATCTGACATCACGCAAATTGACATCCAAAAAGAAATTAATCTTCTAGCAAAGACGCTCTCCCCAAAGACTGTCCGCAATTATCACGGCTTTATTTCGTCCGTTTTTGGGATGTTTAGACCGGAGTTTAATATTTCTACCACCCTCCCGCAAAAAGTCAAAAATGAGCCATATATACCGTCAGACAATGATGTTAGGCGTTTGCTTGAAGCTGCAAAAGGAAGCATGTTTGAAATTCCTATAATGCTAGGGTGCTATGGACTGCGCCGCTCCGAAATCTGCTCATTGACTTTGGATGATATAAAAGGCAATACAATCACTATTGACTCGGCTAAAGTGCTAGATAAGGATAATCACTGGGTGGAAAAACAGACAAAGAC
This sequence comes from Roseburia sp., assembly GCA_051879395.1. Taxonomy (GTDB): domain Bacteria; phylum Bacillota; class Clostridia; order Lachnospirales; family Lachnospiraceae; genus Roseburia. Next base: position 37,014 of record JBJELY010000169.1, read on the forward strand.
TACCGCAAGCACTCGCGAGGTTGTCATATCGCCACAATTAGCTGATTTAATTAGAAAGCAAGGATATGTTTACAATGGGCATCCGAATTCGATATCGAAGTATATGAACAAGCTTCAGGACAAATTAGACATGCCTCACTTTTCTATCCATAAACTCAGACACTACTTTGCATCTTCCATGTCAGCTTTAAACATTCCGGAAGTAGACATTCTCGAAATGGGTGGATGGGAGACTGATTATGTAATGAAGAACATCTACAGACACTCAATGAAAGATAAATTAAAAAAATCTCAAACCAAAGCTTCTGATGCATTGGAAAAGACATTATTCTAGATTTGTCATGACAAATTTCATGACAAAAAATGATATAACTATGACAAATTTTATATAATCCGAATATATATTTTAAGGCAAAACAAAAGCCGGGAAACCTTGATTTTACTAACAAATCTTGATTTCTCGGCTATTCTTAAGTAATGCGGGCAACAGGACTTGAACCTGCACGTCAGGGACACTAGAACCTAAATCTAGCGCGTCTGCCAATTCCGCCATGCCCGCGAATGTTGCTTTGTCATTATATCTTAAGAAGAAGAAAAAAGCAACCACTTTTTCTGGAAACTTCTTTTCTTAGGAAAAATTTTTCCCAGAAATTTTTTCTCCGATGTTTTTTTCTCCAATGTTTTTTCCATGGACATCTTATCTACGGCTTAGAGAAAGTGGCAGTTCCAGCCCATTGGCTTCTAACAACTCCTGATTAGTAAGGATTTCCTCTGCCAATCCATCTGCAACAATTTTCCCTCCAGACATCAGAATAACTCGATTACAGGTATCCCAGATAAAATCAAGATCATGGGATGCAATGATTTTTAAATATTCAAACTGGTTTAAAATATGGATTAGATTTCGGCGGTTCCTTGGGTCTAATGCAACGGATGGCTCATCCATCAAAATAATATCCGGCTGCATGGATAGAATTGTAGCGATGGATGCCAGTTTCTTTTCTCCTCCAGACATTTTATAAATCTGTTTGTCTTTTAAATGCTCAATCTGTACCTCTTCTAATGCCCATTCGACACGCTTTTTTACTTCTTCCTCCGGTAATCCGTAATTTCTTGGTCCAAAGGCGATGTCTTCATAAACGGTAGACATAAAAAGCTGATTCTCCGAATCCTGAAATACATATCCAATTTTTTTTCGTATTTTTGTCAGGTTTTCTTTTGCTACCGGCATCCCCTCTACTCGGATGCTTCCCGTATAACCTGTTTTTAGCCCGACTAATAATTTTAAGAGTGTAGACTTTCCTACTCCATTTGCTCCTATTAATCCAATCGAATCTTTTTCTTCTGCTGAAAAATGAATATTTTCCAAAATTGTCCTTCCTTTTTCATAGAAAAAAGAAAGATCTTCCACTTTAATCCGGTTCATTTTTTCCCTCTTTCACAACCAATTTTCTATTTAATACCCGAATCCTTTTTCATCATGTTCCACTAAGTTGTCACAAATATTCCTACAGCTTCTAATATCGGTGTAAAACGAAGCACCCCCAAAATCACAAGCCATATCAGAAGATAAGCATAATCTTTCGCCTGACAACGGATTCCTTCTCCGCAGTAAAACTCTCCCCGGTATCCACGTAGACACATACTTTCATAGACCTCTTCTGCCCGATCCATACTTCGAAGAAGTAACTGACCTGCAAGAGAACCCCATGCTTTAAAATGTACACCTTTCTGGTTTGGAGCTCGCAAACTGTACGCCTGCATGATTCGGTCTGCTTCTTTTAATAACACTGTGATATAGCGGTAAATCAAAAGAATCTGCGTCACAAATCCCTTAGGCAAATGTAATAGCCTCATAGCATAACAGATTTTTTCTATCGTTGTAGTTGCAATCAAAAGGTAGGATGCTAAAACGGTTAAAATTCCTTTTATCATCAGTGTGAACATAGAAACCACTCCACCTGATAATTTAACATTTCCAATTGCAGCCACGATATTATGGTCAAAGAAAGGATTAAAAATTCCAACCACACACACAAGCGGAAGTACAATTCTCATACGCCAGAGTGCTTCCTTGATAGAAATATCCGCCAAAATAAAAAGTGCCAATGGATATAGAAACATTCCGATCAATCCTGTCAGATTATATTTTTCAAACGATACTACGATTGCAATATAAACAATCGTTAAAACAAGTTTAACCAGTGGATGAATTCGATTCATCCACTGGTCTTCCTTTGCCATGGAATCCAATGACTGGATTTCATGAAGTGCCTGATTTAATTTACTCATTCTTATCCCCTAGTTGCTTTTCTTACGAAAGAATTTGAACAAATAACATGCTCCTACCATAACGGCAACTACGACAATTCCTCCCACAATTCCCGAGAAAGAAGTTCCTGCCACAGATTCGGAGCCTTTAAATGCATAATCCGGCAGTAATGCAGTTGTTTCCTGTACATTTGCCAATTTTTCATAAATACTTCCAGCAGCCTCTACTTCTGTGCTTCCGGTAATTTTTTCAATGGACCACTCCAGTCCATCTGGAAAAGCAGATGCAAATAAAGAAAGAACGCCACCAATTATTACTGCACCAACACCAAGCGCTGCCATTGTCTTTTTAAATGAGAGTCTTCCTTCTGTTGTACTTTCTGTACCAATTCCCCAAAGCAATTCCGGTCTCGCTTCCTGAACAAAGCAAAGTACGGCTGCCGTAATCAGTCCTTCTACCAGACCGATTGCAAGATGAATTGGCTGCATCGTCGCAACGAATGTTGTAAATGGAAGCTCAGTTACTCCTGACGCAAACGTTTCTAATGTAACAGAAAAAGCTCCGAGCTGCAACGTAAGTACACATCCTAAAATGGAAGCCAGAACAATTTTAGCTTTAGATGCACCTTTTTTCATAATTGGTCTCCAGATAAAAAGCGCCCCAATAAAACATCCGTAAAATGCCATGTTCCAGATGTTACAACCAAGTGCTAAAATTCCTCCATCTGCAAAAAGAAGACACTGAATCAGCAAGACTCCTATCATCGTCAAAAATCCGGCATAAGGACCTAACAAAGCGGATAATAACATTCCTCCGCAAAGGTGACCGGATGAACCGGTTCCCGGAATTGTAAAATTAATCATCTGTGTTGCAAAGACAAAGGCTCCCATAATCCCCATTACCGGAATCTTCTTTGCATCATTTTCCAAGCGGACACGTTTTGCAGAATATCCTGCTGCCACGCTTGAACATACATACATGGTTGCCGCCACTGCTGGTACAACCAAAGCGTCTGCCATATGCATAATGCTATACCACCTTATCATAATCTTTTCGGGCATTTTGCCCTTTCTTTTGTTATGATAGCAAAGCTCTGGTTATACCACAAGCCCCGATGGGGGTTATTTTTCCATGTAGATTCCAATTTCCTTTAATCGCTCCACATCCACTGTCATACGGGCTGTTTTTAACGGGTCTACTACCTGGCTGATTTCTAAGTTGGCATAAAGACCGCAGAAAAATCCTGCTTCATAGAAATCCATCTTTCCTATTTTTGCAACGAAATCTACTAATTTTTCCATCGCAAGCGTTAATGCACCATCGGTTGTTTCTGCTGTTGCAATTGATGCCAATTTCCCATCGTAGCATACAAACGGAATCTCGATTGGCATATCTCTTCTGACATTTACTTCAATTTCAACTTCCCCTGAAATTTCAAGTCCCGTATAGAAAGATTCTCCATCTCCCTGCACAGCATGCAAATCACCCATGGAAAGGAGTCCACCTTCTACCTGAACCGGAAGGTACAAAGTTGCTCCCTCGCAAATGTAGCGGGTATCCATATTTCCACCATGATTTCCCGGAATCATGGCAAGAGGTGTTCCTTCTGCCGGAGCAACTCCAATGACACCTATCATTGGATGGATTGGAAGTACCTTTCCCTCTCCAAATGAGATTTTACGGTCTTTTACCTGAAAAATCTTGGTTTTCGGTTCTTTCACAAGATGACCTAACAAGCCCTCACCCGGTACACAAAGAGCAAATCCTTCTTCTGCCACATCTATTTGTTTGATCTTGATTTCTAACACATCTCCCGGATGTACATCCTCAAAAAATACCGAACCTGTAATCGGATTCATAATCGACATATCTACATTTTCAAGTACATCTGTACTTTTTTTAATCTGTCCGTTAAAAGCATCCTGTGTTTCAAAAATAAGTTCTGCCGGAAGTGTCGTTCTTGCTACCGGCTTCTGCTCCTTGTCAAATGCATACGCATGATTCTTTTTTTCTATTCTTAACATTATCATTTCCTCTTTCATTTGCCATCTGTTTTTTCTTTGAATAGGACTTCCTTATTCTCTTACAAGCGGGAAGGTCATGCAATGAGGGCCACCACCCGCTTTTAAAATCTCTGTGATATCCAATTCCACAACATTCATGCCACGTTTTTCCAGTTCGCGATTTACATAACTATTCTGTTTTAAGGACATAACGCGATGATTTCCTAATGCCTGTAAATTACAACCATGTTTAAAAATAGCCTCTTCCTCTACCGGAATGATTTCGATATCATGTGCTTTTACCCATTTTCTAAATTCTTCCGGAAGTCCTTCTTCATAAGAAACTGCAAGATGTTCATCCACCAGATTAAACATCATATCCAAATGCAGATATTTCGGGTCAGATGGCACACCAATGATCTCATAACCATATGGTGCTAACTGTTCTCTGATTTCCTCAACACCTCTCTCATTCGTACGATCTAACATTCCAACTGCAATTGTCTTTTCATTTAAGAACATAAAGTCTCCACCTTCAAAGAGACCTTCTTTTACTTCTGCAATCTTTGGCACACCAAGCTCTGCCATTTTTGCTTCATAATCGGTATGTTCTTTGTAACGAAGCGGCAAACGAAAGTTCCCTAAAATATATCCTTCCTTTACACAACCACCAAAGTCTCTGGCAAAGACTCCATTTGGCCTTTTCTCATCAGCCGGAAGTATCTCGACTTCAACACCGTTTTCCTGATAAGCTTTTACGAAAGCCGCATGCTCTAACATCATCTTGTCAACATCTAATTCATAGTCCCATTTTTTTGCGATCTCATTAATTTTTGCTGCTTTTAAATATAATGGTGTGGAAATCAATACTTTTTTTAACACACCTGTTCCATTCTTAACGTACATTTTTCTACCTCCAAATTGTATCTTACTATTGTAATGCCGTAGCTGTACCACGTTTCTATTTTTTATAAAAATTCTTTAACGGCTTCTATAATTAACTCCGGCAACACCTCAAACGAATATGGCATGTAAAGCCGCTCCGTCCATTTGTGTGCATCTTTTCCATAAACGCCAAAATTGACTGCCGGAATGTTCAATTCCTTAATTTTCTTTAACGGCAAAGGATAAAGTTCCTCATATGCTGGAAAATTCTGCGTCAAAAGTGCAATCGATGCTTCATCATCATCGATTTTTAAATAGCTGCTATCTGAAAGACTTGGAAAAAACTGCTTCACTTCATAAGTCTCGCCTGTTTTTCTTCCAACACGCTCAGCGAGCTCTTCTAACCGCTTTTTCAGTGCCCATTCTTTTTCCACTTCTTTTTTCAACGTGTTATGTGGACAATAAGGCGGTGCAAAATAAAGCACAATCACCGGCTGTTTGCATCCAATCCGATTTAAAAGATGACGAATCATTGCAACTCCAATTTCTCTCTGATCCGTTTCCTTTTCCTGCTCTGCTTTCCAGATTGCATCTAACTCTGTCTCAATTTCTACTGTAACTTCTTTTGCTGCTACAACAAGTTCTTCATAGGTCATTATCTTTTTTTCATAAGCTACTTCTCTGAAAACGTCTCCCGACAGTTCACAATACCGCTTGTTCTGCTCATTAATCCAATCTTGTGTTTTTGCAAAAGCTGTTCCGGCAGCCCTTTTTAACTCTGTTACAATTTGTTCCACAGAATGATTATGAACAAAAAAGTTAAAATAAACCATCGCATCATATGCGGTCTGCACATTGTATGCTGCCTTTAAATCTTTCATCTTTAAAACACTCGGTGGCAGAGTAGATTCGCCTTCATAGCAATCACAAAATGCTGTATTCAGGCTGATTTCACGTACTAATTCCGCTGCTGCAAAAGAAGCATCGAATCCCTCAAAACACTGTCCTACATGGGTTTCTTTTCCCTGTATGTAAAAACATGGTAGTAATTTTCCAACTGCGCCTGCATAAAGATAGCGTTTCGTATCTCCTTCATACAATGGACAAATGTAGTCATTATTAATTGCCATCTCATAGGAAAATCCCTGCTCTTTTTGCAGATTCTCAATCACTTCCAGTCCCTCAATGATGCCGGTATGCAGATTTTCCTCTACCGGATTGGCAGAAAAAAGAAGATTTCCTTCCAGTTCCTCTGCATGACCGGAAAAATATTTCATCAGTACTGCAAAAACTGCCACACCACTTTTCATATCGCAGGAACCGCGACCTACCATCCAGTCTCCGGTTTCTAAATCTTTTCTTACAGTTTCCGGAAGTTCCAGTTTTTTCATCTCTTCCAATAACTGATCCGGTGAAAAAGCATATGGCTGTAGTGGTCCAAAGTCTTCTACGCCAACTGTGTCAATATGCCCGTGAAAGATCAGGGTTTTTCCCTTACTTTTTCCGCCTTTAATATAAGCAAATACATTTTTCCGGTGCAGTTCATCCTCTTTTAATTCCTGCATGATAATCTGTTCTGGATGTTCTTTAAAATACGGAATCGCCCGAAAATATGCTTCCAGATGTTCTGCTACTTTTCGTTCTCCCTCAGAGCGGTTAACGCTGGCGATTTCTACCAGTTCTTTTGTCAGCTGCTCCATTTCTGCTCTGAATTCTTTCATGATTTTTGCCTCTTTCGTTATTTTTTTCCCAATCCAATTTCATCTGCATTCGCAATCCAAAATACCTGCTCATACTCGCCTTTACAAAAATGAATCAGATTTTCACAAGAAATTCGTTGCAATTCTTTCATAGAAGTATCGGAATAAAATGCAGCATGCGGTGTCAAAATGACATTTTCTCTTCCGACAAGTGGATGGTGTTCCATATCCGGATTTTCGGTTTCTAACACATCAAGCCCCGCTGCCCGAATCCAGCCATTTTCCAGCGCTTTCACTAACGCCTTTTCTTCTACGCAGCTTCCACGTCCTGCATTGATAAAAATTGGTTGCTGCTGCATCATTGAAAATTCTTTTTCTGAAAAGTAATGTCCGTTCTCCGATGTCTGGTTCATGTGATTGGTAATCACATCTGCATGCGCGAAAGCATACTCCTTTTCCACCAATTCTACGCCGGCAGCCTCCGCCACTTCTTTGGGCAAAAACGGATCTACTGCTACAACTTTCATCCCAAATGCCTGTGCTCTTTTTGCAACTGCCTGACCGATTCTTCCAAATCCAAAAATAGCAAGTGTCTGTCCCTCTATTCTTCTTAGCCCTGATACATCCAGATAATTCCAGCTTTTTTTCTTCTCAATGGCATTCTCATATGCCCGTATTCCTCTCTGCAAACACAACATCATTGCCATTGTATGTTCTGCCACTTCCTGCGTACAATATTCCCGAATCGGGCAAACTGCAATTTTTCTTTCATTTGCAGCGTTCATATCAATTGTTCCAAATCCGGTTGCATTAACTACAATTAGTTTTAAATTTACTGCAGTTGCAATCACTTCTGCGTCAATCGGTAAAAATGCAGTCAGAAGAATTTCTGTTTCTTTCATTTTTTCTTGGAACTCTTCCTTATTCCGGTATGGGTAAACTTCTATCTCATATTCCGTTCCAAGTGCTTCCTGCAACTTCTTCTTTTCCCAATCAATATCCCGTTTTAACTCCTCCGGGAAATCACTAATTAAAATCTTATGGCTCATTTTCATCACCACGCCTTTCTTTTACCTACTTTTTTCGGCGTAATTTATGCTGCCAGCACCTGCATAATTTTTTTCGTCGCTTCTACGACAGCTTCCATTTCCTCTCTGGTTCCAATTGTAATGCGTAAATAATTATCTATTCTTGGTGCATTATAATATCTTGCCAGAATTCCGTATTCGCGAAGTTTCCGGTTATATTCTGCTGCATGCATTTTCGGATTTGTAACAAAAATGAAATTGGTATGGGACTCTAATACCCTAAATCCTAATTTTTCCAATTCACAGCTTAGATATTCACGGTTTGCAATAATCTCTTTTGCACATTTTTCATAATAAGCGCTGTCTTTGATTGCTGCTGTTCCAATTGCAAGAGAAATATCACTCATATTAAACGGGTTAAAAGAATATTTAATTCCATTTAAATCTTCAATCAGGCTTTCATCTGCTACACAGTAACCAATATGTGCTCCCGCAAGATTTTTGGATTTTGACATCGTATGAACTACGATCAAATTCTTATACTTGTGAATCAGTGGGATGCAGGTTTCATTTCCATAATCCACATAAGCCTCATCTATCAGCACAAGACGATTTGGATCTGATGCTGCCATACGCTCAATTTCTGAAATTGGCAATACATATCCGGTCGGTGCATTCGGATTTGCTAAAATAATATGACGCCCACTTTCAATAAACGCATCTACATCTACTGTAAAATCCTCTTTTAACGGAATTGCTTTTCCATCAATCGCAAATGATTTGGCAAATCCTTTATAAAATCCATAGGTAATATCCGGATATGCAATCTTAGAAGTTTCATCAAAGAAGGCAAGAAAAATCATACCTAATACTTCGTCGGAACCATTTCCTGCAAAAACTTCTTCCATTTTTACATCATATTTTTCTGCTACCGCAAGACGAAGCTCCTTTGCATCCGGGTCTGCATAGAATCCAAGACGTTCCATACGTTCACTCTTTAAGACTTTCAGCACCTCCGGCGACGGAAGCATAGATGTCTCATTCGCATTTAATTTGATATATTTTCGATCCTTCGGCTGTTCTCCCGGAATATATGGCTCTAAGTTTTCATAACGCTTACATAAAAATTTACTCATTTCTTTTTCTCCAATTCTATTTATGTTTCCAAAAGTGTTTTTCACTTTCCTATAGCGAAAAAAAATGCCAGAACGAGTTCACTTTCGTTCCAGCACCTTTGCTTTCTGTTTACGAGTATAAATCCTTCATTTGTCTTTTTCAATGCAGTTTTTCTTTACTTTTCTACAATAAAATGCTACCATTTTTATAAATTTCACAAAACTATTGTACAAAAGTAAAGATAGGAGAAGTTTTCTATGGTATCTGTAGCTGAATTATTGGAATTAACATTGTTTGATGATTTTGAACTGGTGAGTGGAAAAGATGGTTTACATAACGAAATCAATTCCATTGCTATTTTGGAATATGAAAGTTATCAAAAAAATTATGAAGTGTTTAGTCCGGGAGATTTTATTCTCACTTCACTTTTTTTTGCAAAAGATAACCCGGAACTGATTACAGAAGCCTTGCTTGCTTTGATGCAACGGCAAGTCTCTGGAATTGCAGTTAAAACTATGTTTTTTTATGAATTACCAAGGCAGGTCCTCACAGCTGCAGAAAAACAGCATATTCCAATTTTTCTTTTCCACAAAGCCTATATGGAAGACTTAATTATCAGCGCAAATGAATTGTTAAAATCAAAACTGCAATATCTTGTTTTTGAGGAAAAAGTGACCGCACTAATTGAGACTGCACCTACTGCTTATGCTGTTACTTCTGCTGCAAGAGAAATCAACTATCATTTTCTCCCTTTTGTCACAGCTGTCTACCTGACGCCACGAAAGAATAGCAGCAGGAACGCCATTTCCAGCTATTTTAACCGGCTTGCCTACAAACGCTACCGTTCCAAAGCATTCCCACAGCAATACTCCTATGTAAAATTTCGTCAGGGAATGCTACTCCTTTTATCCTTTGAAGAAAACTTCTCTTTCCGCACTCATCCTGAGGATATTTTAGAAATTGTCAAAACTCAACTACAGCTAGTCGATATTTCATTTTCTGACTTTTACATCGGCATTGACGATTCGCTACATCCGCTTTCTCAGCTAAATGTAGCAATTTCCCAGTCATTAACTGCAAACCGTATCTGTCAACTTCAGAAAAAAGACTACCTTTTTTTCTCGAAATGCGGTATTTATCAGCTAATTACACCTTTGATTTTTGATGCTTCATTTTTGGAGAACTATCAGGAAAAAATCTCTACCTTAGAGCTTTACGATCAAAAATATACGTCCAATCTGCTTTCCACGCTTGCTACCTTTGTGGCCTGCAACGGAGAAATCTCCGAAACTGCCAACCGGATTTACCAGCATCCTAATACGGTACGCTATCGACTCAAAAAAATAAGTTCCCTCTGGTCTGTCGACCAGGAGAACTTATATAACTACGCTTTTTTGTATATGCATGCCTACGAATTACTCCAGCACACGAACCTCTAGGGACGTACTTTCCCGATCAGCGGGGACTGTCCCTCATGTTCAGCGGGGACTGTACCTCATGTTCAGCAGGGACTGTCCCCTTGGATTTATTCGTCAAAAATAGAAACGATTTCACCGTCTAAGATACGATTCATATTCTTAACAGCACAGAAGTTACCGCACATACTACAAGTATCTTCTTTTTCCGGCTGTGATTCTGCACGGTAGCGACGTGCTTTTTCCGGGTCAATGGCAACATCAAACATGCCTTCCCAGTCTAATTTCTTTCTTGCCACATCCATTTTGTGATCCCAGTCCATCGCTCCCGGAATACCTTTTGCAATGTCTGCTGCATGAGCCGCGATACGAGAAGCAATGATTCCCTCTTTTACATCATTGACATCCGGAAGGCGAAGATGCTCTGCCGGAGTAACATAGCATAAGAAAGATGCTCCGTTCATCGCTGCAATCGCACCGCCAATTGCTGATGTAATGTGATCATATCCCGGTGCAACATCTGTTACGATAGGTCCTAACACATAAAATGGTGCTCCATGGCAAAGAGTTTTTTGAATTTCCATGTTCGCTGCAATCTGGTTCATCGGCATATGTCCAGGTCCTTCAATCATAACCTGTACATCTTTTTCCCATGCACGTTTTGTTAATTCTCCTAATGTAATCAGTTCTTCAATCTGGGAAGCATCTGTAGCATCCTCTAAACATCCCGGACGACAAGCATCTCCTAAACTTAACGTTACATCATATTCGCGGCAGATTTCTAAGATTTCATCAAAATGCTCATAGAACGGATTCTCCTGACCAGTCATTTCCATCCATGCAAAAATAATAGAACCACCACGGGAAACAATATTCATCAAACGTTTATTTTTTTTGAATTTTTTCGCAGTTTCTTTATTAATTCCACAGTGAATCGTCATAAAATCCACACCATCTTCCGCGTGCATTCTGACAATATCAAGCCATTCCTCGGATGTAATTTTTCCAAGTGCCTTATGATAATAAACAACCGCATCATAAATTGGTACAGTACCAATCATAGCCGGACACTGCTCTGTCAGCATGCGGCGGAATTTTCTTGTATCACCATAGGAGCTTAAATCCATAATTGCCTCTGCTCCCATGTCTACTGCACTCTTTACCTTCTCCATTTCCATGTCTAAATCTTTCATGTCTCGAGAAGTTCCTAAATTTACATTTATTTTCGTAGTTAACATAGAACCAATTCCGCTTGGGGAAATTGCTTTATGTACTTTATTACATGGAATAATCGCCTTTCCCTCGGCAACATAGCCACGCAATGTTTCAACATCCATATGCTCTTTTTCTGCGACTTTCTGCATTTCCGGTGTAATAATTCCCTGTCTTGCAGCATCCATCTGTGTAGTATAGCTCATTTTTTTCCTCTTTTCTGCGCCTCTTGCGCTATTCCTCTGTATGGTATTGCAACACCTAAAAAAACGGAGAACACCGAAATGGTGTCCTCCGCAAATCTTCAAATTATTTTCCTACGATGGCATTATCCATATCAGGTGTAAGGGTCGAAGTTCGATTACTTCCTCTCAGCCTGCATCAACAAGCTCCCCTGTCTTTTTATTCTATTGCTATCAATTCAACTTACTCATTATACCGAACTCTCTTCTACTTGGCAAGTATTTTCTATTTAACAAAAATAGAGCAAAGCGAATTGCTCTGCTCTATTTCATCATTTTCCACCTACAATTTTCAATCTACAAACGCCTCTCATATTGATTGGGCATTCATAAACACGGTCATCACCGCTTTTTCCGATATAGGATACCGGACATTTTCTACAATCACCCGGTTTGAAATCATATGGTACTTCAAATTCAATAACTGCCTTCTTCAAGCCTCTTTCTTCTTCATGCTGGTCTACGTGTTCCCAGTTTAAAATTTGTTCGCAACTGTTGCATTTATCCATTCCTCTTGCTAAAGAACGACCGCAACACGGACATGTATAATAAGTAGATCCCATCTCGCCTTTTGTCTCTATTACGTCTACCGGAAACTGTCTGATTAACTGTGATCTTATATCTTCATTCATCGAACTGCGTCCTCCTAATATTCAAACATATTGGCTAGTAACTTTATTATACTACATTTTCCCTAATTGTCAGTAGACTTTTTCGACAATTTTTTCACCCTTTTTCAGACCTTTTTTCCTCAAAGTACACTAAAATTTGGATTTTAGTTTCCTGATACCTTTTTCCTAAATATTTTTTCCATTTTCTTCCTTTGGAAGACTCTGCATATATTCATGCATGGACTCTGCTACAATCTTGCTGTGCGCCACCGCTTCTACTACCGTACGTGCTCCATTTACAACATCTCCTGATGCAAAAACTCCCGGTCTTGAAGTATGGCCTGTCTCATCTGCCTCTAACAGTCCTCTTGCATTTGCAGTCAGTCCTTCTGTACTATTTACAAGACGTGACTGTGGTCCCTGGCTGATAGAAATAATGACACTATCAGATGGCACTAATTTTTCAGAACCTTCGATATCTGTAAATGTTCCATCCTCATTTTCAATAACATCGATAAATACAACACCTTCGTCCTTAATTTCAATTGGGCGTCGGTTATATTCAAATTTCACGCCTTCTAATTTTGCATAGCTGAATTCATAGTCGCTCGCTGCCACTTTCTTTGTAATAGAAAAACAGGTCACATTTCTCGAACCCTTGCGGATAATGGTTCTTGCAACATCCATTGCAGCATTTCCCGCTCCAATCACAGTAACAGAATCCCCTAATTTATAGCTGTCAGGATTATTTAAATAATTGATGCCGAAATGAACATTTCCAAGTGTCTCCCCTTTAATATGGAGCACATTCGGTTTCCAGACACCTGTTCCGACGAAAACCGCCTTATATCCATCACGGAATAAATCTTCGATTGTAATTGCAAACCCAATGTTGGTGTTTGGGCGTACCTTGATTCCTTTTAACTCCAAATGACGGTATTCCATGTCGTCTAGTACACTTTTAGGCAAACGGAATTCCGGAATTCCATAACGCAAAACTCCACCGATTTTATCTTTTCCCTCAAAAATGGTAACTTGGTATCCATATCTTGCCAAAATAATTGCAATCGTAAGACCTGCCGGGCCGGAACCAATAATTGCAACCTTCATCCCATTCGACGGTGCCGGACCCTGTGTCATCTGATTAGCATACGTAGAGGAAATATAGTTTTCAATCGCCGAAAAATGAACCGGCGCCCCCTTTTTCCCTAGTACACAATTCCCTTCGCACTGCTTTTCATGATTACAAACCAAACTACAAACAGTCGTAAGTGGATTATTCTCAAACAACATTTTTCCAGCTTCATTAAGCTGATTCTCTTTCAGCAAGCGGATTGCCTCTGGAATATTTGTGTTAATCGGACACCCCTTTCTACATTGTGGTACTTTGCACTGAAGGCAACGATTTGCTTCATCCATTACATGTAATGCCATATTTCTTCTCCTATATTTTTCCTATAATTCTGAAACTAGTACATTTTTTATCGCTCAGATTTCTGTACTAGCACTTCTTCTATTATGATGCGATTTTATCATAATATCCTTACCTCGTCTATGGAAATCACTTTCCAAGAAGAAAAAAATGATTGCATGATTATCATGCTGCTAAATCTCTTTTCCCATAAACAACAAACGCCATTCCAACACTAAATACCAAGACAATTACACCTATCGTAACTGCTGCTACAGAAGTTTCTCCTGTACTTAAAATGTCCGCCGCATTCGCATAGGAAAACGGACTGATGATTTTATAGTCAGATAAATCCGGAATTACTCTTGCAATCATGTCATATGCATAAAGTAACAGTACGATTCCCAATCCCAGCCCTAACTTATTTTTCTTCATCCAGGCAGACATTCCATAGCATAAGGCCGCAACTTCAATCTGCAGGACAACCTGCATAATATGATACAAGATAAACTCCTTTGCAGGAATCTCTTCCCCTAAAATCACAAAACCAAGCACATAGAGTCCCACACACAGAACATTGAATAACATAATGTGCGTAACAGCTGCACACCATTTTGCTACGATTACTTTTCCCCTTGCAATTGGCAAAGAAAATAAAAATTCACTCGTATGTCCATCTTCTTCTTTTGACAACATGCAAGTACTTATAATCGCAGCAAACATGGTCCCTCCCAGCCCATGGATTGTTCCAATCTCCGTTGCATAAAATCCAATCAAAGTTCCAATACTTAACTGACTCATTCCAAATGCATCAGAAAAAGCCCCCATAGAAGCAAAACTCTCTGCCATATTTTCCATATTCCCCTGCATACTTGAGAAAAGTAAAATGCAGGAAAATCCCATTCCACCAACACAGACAAACCATATGATTAAACTTTTCAAGTAAGATGTCATCTCATGTTTATAAATTGTAAACATAGTCTCCCCTCCTTCTATTCTTCATAAAAATGCATAAATATCTCATCCAAAGATGGTTCTTCAATCAAAATATCCCCAATATCATGCCCCTTTAATTCTTTATACAACTCATTTAAATTACCTTTGTAAATAAAGTCTTCCTGTTTTCCGTCACGAATCATTTTGATTCTCTTGGCATTTGTCTTTGTGATATTTTCAACTGCATCCACACATTGCAGTTTTCCTTCCTTCATAATCGCTACATTTTTACAATATCTCTTTATTTCAGAAAGGACATGTGTCGACAACATACAGGTCGCACCTTCCGCTACATATTCCTGCACCAGCTGAAAAAATTCGGTCTGCATCAGAGGATCTAATCCGCTTGTCGGCTCATCAAAAATGAACAACTTCGGCTTGTGCTGCATGGCACATATAATACTGACTTTCTTTCGATTTCCCAAAGATAACTCCCGAATTCTTTTTTCAGTATCTACACGCAGTCGTTCACACAATTTCTGTGCTTCGTGGCTACAATCCTTTTTTCTTACATCCGCCGCCATTTGAATCACATCTTTTACTTTCATAGAAGGATAAAACATCGCCTCTGACGGCATATAACCTACTTCTTTTAAGATTTCTTCTTTCTTTTTTCTAATATCTTTTCCTAATAGTTCAATACTTCCACTTTCAAATTGGATGAGTCCTAACATCGAACGGATTGTCGTTGACTTTCCTGCTCCATTTGGTCCCAGGAACCCAAAAATATCTCCTTCGCCCACAGTAAAGCTTACGTCTGATACCCCTCTATGTTTTCCATAGTTTTTCGTAAGATTCTTAATTTCAATTACATTTGCCATCATTTTTCCTCCTCTCCTGAAACTCTTTCAAATCCTCATTCAAAAGCTTTTCATCAATCTCCCGCTTCAGCTTATATATCAAAAATGCACACACATATGCAAACATCATATAAAATGCAAAACCTACACTCACCCCTATCTTTCGATCAAACCATCTTCCTAGCCATGATATCCCCGCATAAAGAAAGGAACAGAAAAGAATCGAAAGGATTTCTTTTCCTTTTAGCTCCTCTCCTTCATCAAAATCAGATAGCAGATACACCTGCACATAACCCATTACATAAGTCAAAAAAATCATTTCTGCCATATGTAAAATACTGGCCTCGAAATTTCCCTTTACCAGCCTGTATACAGAATAAAAAAATAAAATACAGAAAAAATACAAACATGCCTTAAATTCAATTCCAATTTCTTTTGTCAGATAGCGTTCCCACGCAGATACTTTTTTTCTATTCATCATCCCTGCCCCCCTTTTAATCTTTTTCTAAAATCGACTGCATACGTTCTTGATATCATAATGTGTTCCCCATTGCACATCGTGGCATCAATGCGGTTTGACGGCAGGCTTTTTAAGCATTTTACCTTATCAATATTAAGAATCATGGATTTGCTGCATCGAAAAAAATTGATATCGCTCAAAATCATTTCCAATCGGTTCAAAGCATAATCTAACCGAAGAACCTCTTCCTCCGTATATGCAAATGTTTTTCCATCCACACTCTCTATATATAATAATTTTCCCAGTTCTAGTATAACCTGCTCTTTTTCCCGGAAGCCAATGAGTTTTCTTCTGTCACCGTTCAAAAATTGAACAACACGTTCTACTTCCGGTGTCATCTCACGGTATTTTACGATGACTTCATCTTCCCCCTCTGTAATTTTTCTAATGGTATATTTCATCTGTATCCTTCCCTTTATTTTATAGGTCTTTGCAAAACTCTTCTTTACATTTTTATTTTAACAGTCACTCTCCCCGATTACAATTCTCTCCCGGTTAAGTGACACTTTTTCTTTGATAAAATGCAGAAAAAAAGAAGACAGCCGCCTCCTGCTCTGAAGGGACTGTCCCCACGGAGCAGGAGGGACTGTCCCTCCCGCAACTTAAAATGTACTTTCTTTTCTCTTTGCTATTGCGCTACAGATTCCGTAGACTGCTGCATATAATACACCTGCCACCGGCCAAATAATCCAGGAAGTATCCCATCTCATCGTGTAAAAACTAATTGCAAGATAAATCGCTGTCGCAGTACACCAGTAAATTCCCGGCAAATAGGAAAGCTTCTTTCCAACCTGTTTTTTATCCGGTGTAAAATCCCCTGTCTGAAGCAATTTTTCATAGCTTCCATAAATCATGCCGGATCTTACAAAGAAATTCACTGCAACTGCAATAAATACTAAAAGAATATCCACGCAACACACTGCCACAAAATCATCTGCCGCAAAACCTGCTGCCAGCATAAGTGGTATTACTCCAAGAATACATAACACTACTCCAATTACTATATTCGTTCTATATTTTTCTTCATACTCTGCACGCTTTTTTTCTACAATTCCCTGTACTCCATATTGCAACGAAATTTCTTCTTGTTCCAAATACTCATACTTCGACAATTTCATTCCATTTAAAATTAAAACTGCAACTCCAATCGCTACCATTACAAGTAGAATCGCCATACCGATTCCGCCTGCCATATCCTCTGTCATCAAACCACCATATTCAGACAGCCCTCCCAATAAAATCAGACTAATTGGTGAAAGAATCAAAAGTGAAATGGCTGCTGCCATTTTTCCAGAAACAGATTTTACCAAATCCATATAAGTATTTGCTTCTTCAGGAGATATACTTCTGCTTTCCTCGCCACCGTCTACTTCCTCTAGTGGAATAGACTCTTCGATTTCATCCTTTAATAAGAAATCTGTACTGACTCCAAAAAGCTGACTCATTTTTAAAATCTTATCCAAATCCGGAATTGTTGCTCCTGATTCCCATTTTGATACTGACTGTCTCGAAATTCCAAGCTGTTCGGCCAGCTCCTCCTGAGACCAGCCACTGCGCTTCCGCAACATCATAATTTTTTCTGCTAATATCATAATAGCCTCCTTCTTTCTGTTGTTTTATGCATTTATCCTAGCAAAAATTCCGGTTGACAACTACCAAGTGCGCTTGAAAATTTGTCACCTGACGGTTGCACTTTCTAAGATTTCTAAAAAATTGAGATATCACAGCCTAATTTTTCAGTGATTGCTTCGAAATGATATTTCACAATACCTAAATCCATTTTTGTATAGAATCCACCCTTTGTAGATACGGTTACTTTATCATCCACAAGTGAAAAATAGAATTTTTGTTGGTTCATTGCCGTTGGCGCAAGCATAACAGCCTCCATCCCTTTCGCAAACCAGTCCGGCATATCATCTGCACAATTACAAACTTCTGAATATGGTTTATTTTGGTGAGCAATCCCTTGGGAACTTCCGTATCCAAGTGCAATGATACATGCCTGCTTTTCACCTTTTCCAATCTCAGCTTTACTCTTTCCATGTGTCATAGCAACCCAGCAAGTATTCAGTCCCAGTTCTTGTGCCTTTAAAACTATCTTTTCTCCATAATATCCTACTTGCTCTTCTAAATCCACAGATTTTTTCCCAACCAGCGCAATATAATTTTTTACACCTGAAAAATTTCCATAATGGGCCATCATTGAGTCAAAACATTTTGGTTCATCATAAAGAATCTGAATATGTAATCCGGTTTCTGCATTAATTTCCATCACGAGTTGATTCAGTACATTTCTTTTTTCTACTTCAATAGGCTGATCTAAATATTGTCTGACACTGTGTCTTGCTTTCATTATTTCTAATAATTCCATGTTCTTTTCTCCTTGTTTCATTAAATTGATATCATTTGTTCTTTTAGTGTTGGGTCATGATTTACCCAAACTGCTATGCAATTTGGATCTTTTTTACATTCACATAGCCAATCCAAAGATTTCTTAGCCAGTTCATTGTCTACAGTAAATCCCGGTATTATTTTCTTTTCAAAAGAATCCGGAATGTACGCAGCATCGTTTCCAAGAATTATATACTTTTCACCATTGCTTATTTTTACACTAAAAAGCCCATGACTGTGCCCCGGTGTATGAATAAGAAGTACACTGCCATCTCCATATACGTCATAGCTTCTTCCCACCGGACCAACACCTGTATTCTCATACGAAAATGTTTTCATATTGCAGTAACTGCTCCATGTGTCGATATAGCGAATACTCCTTTTATTGGCTGCTGTCCATTCTTCTTTGGCAGTATAAAAATTTTTTGCCGTCTTTACCAGACGAATTCCACTTGTATGATCAAAATCCATATGACTGATAAAAACACTATCAATGTCATTGGCTGATAGACCAATAGATGTAAGTTTACTATCGATGCCCTCATTCTCTTCTATTATTGGTCCACTTATCCTGTCTACAAGCCCAAAACCATATTTGGGTCGTTCATTTGCATATTTACTGTCCCACCCTGTATCAATTAATATTTTTCCATTTGGATGTTCGATTAAATACGCTGAAACGGGTAAAATCAACTGTTTTTCCTTCTTCCGAAATAATCCGGTCTTGGCTAAGGGATTGTTTTCGTGAAGTGGAATTGCCTGATCAACTTTTACTTTTCCGGTATGAAACAAATATACTTTAATCATTTTCACCACTCCTATCCGGAAGTGACTTTGTAATTTCCATGGCATGCTGCAACATATAGGAAAGTTTTTCAAAAGCTTCCATATCGGGATCAAAGTAATAATAGTTTTTCGTTGCTTCTTTTCGAACCTTTACAATTCCTGCATCCTTCATAATCTGTAAATGATGCGAAACAGCCGGTCTTGACAAATTTGTCCTTTCCGTAATATCTCCGACTCTGGCCCCATTACAGTCTCCAATTTTCATCATTTCAAGAATTAAGTGTTGTCTTGTTTCATCTCCAAGTGCAATTAATATTTTTTGACAAGCTTCAAATTCTTTTGCGAGTGCAATTACTTCTTGTGGCTCTTTCATAAAACATCTCCTTTCCTCTTATTGGTTTAAATGCTTGAACAGATTATAGCATATCTTTTCATAAAAAATTGATTCGTAAAGAAATTCGAGACGAATCAATTTGTTTAACATCAAACAGATTACTCCTCAAACTTTACAGATTTTTTTAAGTCCTATAGAATAGAAGTAGCAAAAAAATTCGGTTCAAGAAACTCTACCATAATTTTAGGATTCTACTGCCGGTAGAGTTTTGACATTCAACCTCCAAGCGGTTTTAAAAGCTTCGTAAGTATGTCATATTATAATTAAGAATTGCAATTCTGTAACGAAAGAAGAAAGGATGATAATCATGGATCAACTCAAAATCGGAAAATTTATTGCCGAGATGCGAAAAAAGAAAGGCTATACACAAAAAGAATTAGCAGAACAACTGGGTATTACCGATAAAGCAGTTTCTAAATGGGAATGTGGAAAAAGTATGCCGGATAACTCTATTATGATTCTATTGTGTGAACTTCTTGACATTAATGTAAATGAATTATTATCCGGAGAATCCCTTTCTTCTAGTGAGTATAATCAGAAAGCGGAGGAGAATATGATGAGTTTAATCAGAGAAACAACAGAAAATAATCAAAAATCCAGACACTCCTGTATCACGATAGTTGTAGGCGAAGTATCCTTATTATTACTCGTAGTTTTCATGGCAGTTATGTCAGGTGGTATAACACGATTTACTGACTTTTTCGATATCTTATCCATACTTGTAATTTTAGCCATGGATTTCAGCGTACTTTTTATGCTTGGATTATTCAAACCATTTTTCAAAGCTTTTCCATACTGCATTAAAATAGATGAAAGTACAAGTATATCTGACGTTACAAAATCCTATCATGCAGTAAAAACAACCATGCTTATGAGCCTTATTTCAGCTTTTCTAATGTTTATCATTTCAATTATTATAATCCTACGAACCTTAAGCACAGTAGAGGTACTCGGAGTCAATCTTTCCGTTGCCTGCCTTGCATTACTTTATGGCCTTATTATAAATGCTATCTTACTTCCGGTGCTTATCAAATTGAAAATGGTAAAGGAGTCATTTACGGCATAGCATGAAGAAAAAACTACACAGACAGAACTCAAAAATGAGGGGCTTTTGATGCCCCTCATTCTTCATCTCATTACATTTTATTCCACCTTTACCATCCTATATCCGACACCTACATGCGTCTGTATATACTGTGTAGAATCTGTATTTTTTTCTAACTTTTTGCGAAGTGTCGCCATGAAAACTCGCAGGGAAGCAACGTCATTTTCCCAACTGTGCCCCCAGATATTCTGCGTAAGAAACGTATGCGTCAGCACCTTTCCTACATTTTTAGAGAGCAGACAAAGCAGTTTGTATTCTATCGGTGTCAGATGCAGTTCCTCTTCTTCTAAATATGCACAGCCCGCCGAATAATCCACACGCAATTTTCCATTTACAAATACCGAAGAGGTAACCTGCTCGACTTGACTTGAAGCTAACCTCCGTTCAGTAACTCGAAGTCTTGCCAAAAGTTCCTCTACAGAAAATGGTTTCGTCAAATAATCATCTGCCCCTGCATCTAATGCATTTACCTTATCCATATCTTCACTTCTGGCACTGATAATAATAATCGGTACATTCGACCATGTGCGGATTTTTTTTATCACTTCAATTCCATCCATATCCGGCAATCCCAAATCCAGCAAAATAATATCCGGGTTATGGGAAGATGCTTCCAATATCGCCGTTTCTCCATTCATCGCAGTCAAATATCTGTAATCATGCGCCTTTAATGTTGTTATCATAAGATTTTGTACCGGTCTGTCATCCTCTACGACCAAAATCAGTGTCTTATTCATGTAAACTGACCTCCTCTATCGGCAATGTAAATGTAAATACTGCCCCGTGTGGCACATTATCGAAAAGTTCTAACTCTCCTCCATGTGCATTGATAATCGATTTACAGAGAGATAATCCTAAGCCCAGGCTCCTTCTGTTATCCGCACTGCTCTTTGCTCCGCTGTAAAACATCTCAAACACAAGAGGTTTCATTTCATCCGGAATTCCAGGACCATTATCCGCAACCCGAACCACTGCTTTTTCCTGTAATTTCTGCGTTGTTATTACAATCTCAGAACCTTTTTGTGTATACTTCATTGCGTTATCGACAAGGTTAATAATAACTTGCATAATCAACCTTGCATCCACTTTTACCAGAATAAAATCCTCGGAACCTGAAAAGTAAATCTTATGCTCTTCTTTTTTTCGGCTGATATGTTGCAATGCCTCTGTAATAATTTCATCTAAAAGCTCTGCCTGAGAACGAATATTCAGCCTTCCTTCCTCAATTTTGGTTACAGAAAGCAGATTTTCCACCAGACTAATCAACCACATAGACTCATCATAAATATCTAAGTATAGCTGCTTCTTTGTATTTTCATCAAACTTCTCTCCGTTTAATAGTAAATTACTCGCATTTCCAGATATGGAAGTCAACGGAGTCCGTAAATCATGAGAAACAGAACGAAGCAGATTAGCTCTTAACTGCTCTTTTTGTGCTACCAAAGCCGCTTCTGCCGCCTGTTTTGCCTGCTTTTTCACACGTGTAGCAAGCGATCCTGTTAAAAAGGCTGCCACTAACATCGTAATAAACGTAACCGGATAATCTTTCTCATAAGCAAGCAACGTATATCTTGGTTCTGTAAATAGAAAATTGAATACAAAAACACTGACAACCGAAGAAACCAAGCTATAAATCTGATGGCTGGTAATTACAGACGTAAATGAAACACCCAGAATATAAACCATAATAATATTAGCTTCGCTCATGCCCAGTTTCCAAAAAGCAAATCCAATTGCAGTTGCAACCAAAAGCATTCCGATACTTTTTATGACATCAGAAATCTTCCATACCTGTTCCGAATCCTCTTTTTTTTCTTTCTCACGGTCTACTATTCGAAACAGTTGTGTCAATTTGGGGCGATTTTCTTCCATCTTGTCCTCTCTCCTATCAAATCTTAGAAAGCAACTTACGTCCTTTTTCCGTAATACGTTCTTCCCTCCATAAAGCATACATGACTTTTCGCTCTCTTTCAACCGGTTCAATCGTCACCCCCGTAAATGGCTCTGACAATGAAGCTGGCACAAAAGAGCTCTCTTTTTCCCCGTACTGCTCCTTATCTTTGTCTCCCGGTTCTTCCATCACAAAAATCATATCTGCTTTTTCATTCTCTAACATTTTCCGGACATCTGTGCCAGAACCCGTATAGAAATAGAATGATGTTTTTTGAAATTCTTTCAAGGTCTTTCCCACTGCCTCTGTTACAGCGGATAGCATAATGGGATTTTCACAGGCAATCTTTATGACATCTTCCCTGTTTTCACTCGTACTCATTGATGGTTTTTGGTTTTCTTCCAAAAAAGCATCCCATTTCTTCACTACAAAGAAACCTATCATCCCAACTCCAATAAAAACCAACAACAATACAACTAATTCCATTATACCACCTCCAATCAAGCTACTTTAAATATGAAAACACTTCTGTATCTCTTTATTGTTTCCTAATACCAACACGGCTTCTCCTTCTGTAAAGGAAGTTTCCGGTGTTATCGTCAAATCCATTTTTCCATTCTTTTTCACTGCCATAATATTAATATTATATTTCTGACGGATATTGATTTCCCCAACCGTTCTTCCTATCCATGCCGTTGGCACTTCTACTTCAAAAATAGCATAATCATCATCTAGTTCTATATAATCAAAAATATGATCCGAACTATATCGGATTGCGGTCCAATTTGCAATCTGTTTTTCCGGATAAACAATTTCATCTGCGCCATTTCGAAGCAGGAATTTGGCTTGCACATCGCGTGCAGCTCTCGAAACCACCATTTTAGCGCCTAATTCTTTCAGCAAAGACGTTGTTTCGAGTGAACTTTGAAAATCATTTCCTATTGCAACGATACAGACATCATAATTGCCCACACCCAAAGATCTTAAAAATGCTTCGCTCATGCTATCTCCAATCTGGGCATTTGTGACATAGGACAAAACATCCTCCACTCTTTCTTCTCTCTTGTCTACTGCCATCACTTCATGATTTAATTCATGCAATTTTCTTGCTACATGTTTTCCAAATCTTCCTAATCCTATGAGTAAAATTGATTTCATCGTATGTATCCTTTCACTAACCAACCGTTATTTTCTCTTTTGGTAATTTTGATATATTTCTTTCTTTTTCTGAGACTGCTGCAAACACTAAAGTAAGACCGCCTACTCTTCCTAAAAACATAAGTACAATCAGAACCAGTCTTGATATTGTTCCCAACTCCGGTGTAATTCCTAGCGTAAGCCCCACCGTTCCAATCGCAGAAGCAGTTTCAAACAGACAGGTTAACATCGGTAATCCTTCCACGCAGCTAATCACAATTCCTCCTGTTAAAAACAGGAAAAGATACATCAGCAAAATAGTTGCCGCATATCTTATCGTTCCTCCTTCTATCCTTCTTCCAAAACACTCTGTGTCTTCTTTTCGTTTAAAAACAGCAACGAGCGTCATAAATAAAACCGCTATTGTTGTCGTTTTCGCTCCTCCTGCTGTGGACCCCGGAGAGCCTCCTGTCAGCATCAAAAGAAGGATAATCATCTTTCCGGCTTCGCTAAATGCCGTTAAATCTATTGTATTAAATCCCGCTGTTCTCGGCGTAACTGCTTGGAATAACGATGCCCATATTTTTTCCTGAACTGTCATATTACCCCATACCGGCTTACCAAATTCCCCGAAAAAGAAAAATAGAAATGGAAAAATAATCAGAATTCCTGTCATCACCAGCACTACTTTACTCTGCATCCGATATTTTCTGATATGAATTCCCTTACACTTCACATCATCCCAGGTAAGGAATCCAATTCCACCTACTATAATAAGTCCAATAACAACTACGTTTATCCATCCATTTGCAGCATACCCAGTCAAAGAAGAATACTGTTGCCTATTTCCCATCAAATCAAATCCCGCATTACAAAACGCTGATATGGAATGAAACAGTGCGTACCACATCCCTTTTACCGGACCATAATCTTTCCAAAAAACAGGAAACATCAGACATGCACCTGTTACCTCGATTAGAATCGTTGCTTTTATAATAAAACTTGTCAGCCTCACAATTCCGCCTACACTAGGGGCTGCAATTGCTTCCTGCATCGTTCTTCTTTGCATCAGACCAATCTTTCTTCCAGAAATAGCAGTCAGAGCAACCGCAATCGTAACAACTCCCATCCCGCCAATCTGTATCATCACTAAAATGACTGCCTGGCCAAAAGCCGACCAATATGTTACGGTATCATGAACCACAAGCCCTGTCACACAAGTTGCTGAAGTTGCCGTAAACAATGCATCCAAAAAAGATACTGCCTCTCCGCTCTTCGTAGAAACAGGAAGCATTAATAAAATGCTTCCTGTTAAAATCACAGCCAAAAATCCAACGATAATAAGCTGAAAAGATGTTAGTCTTTTCTTTCTATATAATAAATACTTCATTTCCATACCTACCAAAGTTCTTAATTCCTCTTTATATTGTCTTAATTATCCTTCCTTTGATTTAAAGTTTGTATAAGGATATTTTTTCTGGTATTAAGATTTTATAAAGAAAGAGACATAACCGAACCTTTTCTAAGTACAGTTATGCCTCTTTCTTTTTCATTCTAATATTCTAAGTATGTTATCACTTACAATAAATTTCAATTGCCTTATGTGCAAACTCCGCTGTTCCAATTCCTCCGGCTTTATCAATATTCGTGGTAAATTCTCCACCGCCTGCATACATCTCACCCAAACTTGCAAGAATTTCATTCGAGCATGTATAAAAATGCTTTGTAATAAATTCCTGTAATTCTTTTACAAGACATTGAGCATTTTCTGATGCAGGGTTTTCGTCCCGAATTTTACCAAACTCTGCAAATAGGTTCATCATCTGAATATTGATTGCCTTCTGTTGTTCGGGAGTTCTGTTCTTTGCCTTTTCTTCATATTCATGATATTCAGGTGTTGTTCCCCATGACGCCTTAGCCTCTGCTGCATACTCATCAATTTTACGTGTATCAAATGCTGAAAAATCCATATTCTTTACTCCTATCATTTTTATTCCACGAGCAAGATCAATAAGATTTTCTAAGTGTTCCTTTTTTAACGTAAGCAAGGTGATTTGCTGTTCAAGTGCCTTGTTTCTGTCAAATGACGGACTCTCAATAATTTTCTTAATGTCCTTTAAAGGGAATTCCAATTCACGAAACAATAAAATCTGTTGTAATTTTTCCAGAGCTGTATCGTCATACAATCTGTAACCGGCCTGTGTATATCCTGTGGGATTTAACAAACCAATTTTGTCATAATATTGCAGGGTGCGTATACTCACGCCTGTCAATTTGCTAACTTCATTTACTGTCATCATCCGGCATTCCTCCTTCGTGGTGATTTTAGAATAAACTATTACGCTACGTAGGAGTCAAGCGTTTTTCAAAATTTTTTTACAACCTAATGACGCAAAATCTGAAACGCATAACTGCTATCTGCCTCTATGCTTTTCTTTGCGTTTTTGTTGCTTGAGTTCGAACTGGCGTTGTTTTTCAGCTTCCCTCTGTTCCTTACTTATCAACTTTCGCTCCATCTTCAATTCTTCTCGCTGTAATTGTAAAGCCTGCTGCGATTTCGTCCCAATTCCTGTTTGCCTAGTCTGCTTTTTTGCATCTCTTTGCATTCTCTTTGGATTCATACTCTCTTTCTTTACAACTACATCAATAGATGGGCTAAATTTCAGGCGGTAATAATTCTTCTGCATAAATTCCTGAACTTCGTAGTCCTTTGGCTCTGCGCCAAATGTAATCTTGCAGACGGAAAGCTTTCCATCCTCTACCTGCTCCACTACTCCAACCCCAAATGGTGCCTCAAAAAATACTGTCAACTTACTTCTAACTTTGTCCATAACAAAGCCCTCCTTTATTTTTCTATTCACAACAAAGAACGGACAACCCAGGAGGGAAGGTTACTTACCCCATCCTATTTGATGGGACGGCCGGGCTACCTACCGGCTCTGGTACATCCATTGGATGCACGTTGCGTTTTTATCTTTGCCTTTCTATTTTCATCATATTAAATAGTGTACTTCATGTCAATCATATACACTCTTCTTATGATTTCTTTTTCAAAGCATTTTCACATGCTTTTTTAATAACTAAACTGGAATTTGTTGCACCGGAAACTGCATCCACATTCAAACTTTGCTCTTCAACGATATTCTCTACAATGCTTTCTGCCTTTTGTCCACGCTCATTTCGATGCTCCAAAATTTCAACCTTTTTGATTTCTCCATCTTCTACGGTAACCTGCACTTTTGCATAGATGTATCCGGCATCATACTCTCCAATGTAGGCTCCATCCGAAATTTCAGAAATCTCTACCTCATCAATTTCAATATCGCTGATCTTATTTTTATACTGCTTAAAGTCAATCACATATACAATGACATGAAAAGCAATCATAATCAAAAGTGCTACCGTCAACAGGCGGTGCCAAAACATCTTCTGTTTTTTCTCCTTTATCACATGGCACAATACGATTAGCAATATCAGGATTCCAAGACAAAGTATTCCGGAAATTGTGACCAATATATCCCTTCCTTTCAAAACTGGAAAAACAAGAACCAGATGTATGATACACGCCAAAAGGAAAACGAGGCTCAGCGGCTTGTGTATTTTTAAAAAGAAACTATTTACTTTTGCACAGTTACTTTTCCTCGCCACATATTTTCCTGCAAGCAAAATAAAACAAATTAAACATATATAACCCATAACAATTCCCATTTTTTCTCAACCTCCATTTTCAAACTCTTCCTTCAAACTCTTCCTTCAAACTCTCTCGACAATCACGTGTCTATGCAAAAAAGTGTTCTATCTTTTTTCTGATTTTCTTAGGTACTTCTTTTCTTTTCGATGTATTTCCACACACTGCAACGCCGATACATTTCATTCCGGCAGTACGAAAAACTTCTTTCATCGCACGAATTGCTCCTGTTGACTGCCCGAATATTTTTGCAAAAGGCATCTGTGTATTGCATGCAGTCAGCAGTACATATTTTTTCCCTGAAAGACGCGGTTTTGGAAACGTTTTTGTTTCCTCCATCGCCGCTCCAAGAAGTCTGTCAAATAAATTTTTCGCAGCAGCCGGAACATTTGCCCAATAGACCGGTGCTGCTAAAATAATCGTATCACTTTCCTTTATCTGCTTTGTAATGTCTGCCATATCATCCCCCTGCATCACACATACCTGTGTATCCAAACATTTTCGACATCCTCTGCAGAATAAAATATTTTTCTCGTACAAATTCAAGTAACTTACTTCATCTCCCCTCGCCTTACAGGAATTTACTGCAATATCAAGCATTTTTGCTGTAGTTCCATTGGTGTGGGGACCTCCAAGTATCGCTAATGTTTTATTTTTCTTTGATTGCATCATATAAAAATGAAAATCCCCTTTCTAAAAAATCCTGTTGCGTCATCTGCATTTCCCGCGAAATATACTCCTGCTTCTTTTCCGCAAGTTGAATAAATCCCGCTAGCATTCCCCAAATCGTAAATATAGTTGCCTTTACATCTAATTGTGCTTTAAATGCTCCTTCCTCGATTCCACTCGTAAAAAAGGATATCAAAAGTGCGTTGATTTCCTCCCCCACCCGAAAAGTTTCTCGTTCCGCTTCCTCACTAGAAGAATCGGAAAAATCAATATTGATATGGTCTAGAACCATAGAAAAATAGAAAGGATATTCCTTTTCATAGAGAACCATTGCCTGGCAGATGTCGAAATATTTTTCCTGGAAATTTTTCTCACTTTCAACTGCCGATGAAATATATTCCTTCAACTTTTCCATGCTGGTCAATACCAAAAATCCCACAATTTCTTCTTTATCCTGGAAATATACATACAAGGTAGCTTTACTATATCCCGCTTCTTTTGCAATTTCGCTCATCGTCGTTGTTTCAATTCCCTTTGTTTCAAATAACTTTCCAGCCGCGCTTGCAATACGCTTTCTATGCACTGCCGGCTCTTCTTTGATTCTTCTTGCCATATTTCATTCTCCTTTAATTAAACCGTTGGTTCAATTAAATTATACAAAAAGATTTCAAAAAGTCAATCCCAAAACAAAAAGCACAAAAAAAACACAGAGTAGAACACTACTCCGTGCTTCTTCATAGCATCAATTATTTTCTTTTTCTACCAAGGTAATCTCTTTTTCAAGCACCTTTTCTATTCTTGCAAACTCTTTCATCCCGTGTAACTCGGTAAATACTGGATTGTTCAAATTCGCTCTTGCACTCTGAATCACAAGTTTTTTATTCCGTGGCATCTGCGTTCCAAGATCCAATGTTTCAAACCAGCTGTCTAACTTATTAAAATACGAATCTCCGTGGAGTATGCCTTTTTGCATTAAAGAGCAAACCCCTTTCGCATATTTTTCCAATCTCTTTACCGTTTCTTCTTTTTCACCGTTTACTATCTGGTAAACGGCTACCTGATAATCATACCCTGCCACAATATTCGGATTTAATTCTTCTAATTGATATGCCTTTATTACAGCGTCTATTCTTGCAATTGTCTCTTCACATATTTCCTTTTCCTGCATATGCATCGCAAGGAAATATGTGCTGTCTCCAACCAACATCAATAGATGAAGATAAATACTTGCCTGTGCAAAACAGTCTGCTTTTTCCAGTTCTCCATTCATCATATATGCCTGCATCAGTAACAAATCACTTTGATTCAGTACTCGTTTCGGATTCAGTAGATTGCTGATTCCGTCGATTGCCTCCTGTGGTCGTCCACAAACCAAATCTACAGAAGCCCTTATTCCAAGTACATCACTGCATATTTCCGTATTGGTGCAGTTTTCCAAAATATGATTGCAAAGTTTCTGAATCTTATCTAAAATTTCTTCCTGTCTCGCTTTCTCCTCTGCCATTCCATAATGATTCAGCCAGAGAACACAAATTTGCAGTAAAAATAAATAGCAGGAAAAGTATTTTTTGACCAACGCTTCGCTCTTTGCAAAGGCTTCTTCAAAAGGAAGCTTCGCAAAATTCTCTCCCAGCTCTCCATAAAGTTTCTGAATCTGTTCCTTCGAAATCTGTGGCTCGTAACCTAAAAGTGCATCCACTGTCACATCAAAATACGTTGCGATTTCGGGCAGAAGCATAATATCCGGCATGCTTTGCCCATTTTCCCACTTTGATACAGAAGCCTTCGTAACTCCTAAAAAAGCAGCCAATTCGTCCTGTGTCATTCCTTTCTGCTTGCGCAGACGCATGATATTTTCTGAAATTCTTAATGAATTCATCCGATTTTACCTCTGCCAATCTTATTTTTCAACAATTCTCATCAATTCGACCTTATTATTTTTTCGATACAAAATCCCTGTCGCTGCCACAAGAATAACCACCGTCAATAGAGAAATCCATCCCGCTAATTTTTCTCCCGCAACTACAATTCCCACAAGTGGAAAAATACTAGCAAGGATTCCAATCAGCATTGTCACCAGCATAGAGGCACTCTGTTTTACAATTCGCACCTCATTCTCCCATTTCAAAACAGGAAATGCCAGATTCACAGTAATACCTGCCACGCAAGAAAACAGGACGTAACATGCAGGAATTAGGAAAAGCCCTACAAATTCTAATCCTGTTGGTTTTACTGCTAATGTCAGCAAGATGACAGATACCAGGTAAAATGGTGCTGCCACACTTAAGTTCGCAAGTATTTTACTATCATATACTTCCTTTGACGTAATAGGAAGCGTCTGTATCTGCCAGAAATTATTCCCCTCCATGGAAATGGAACATGCTGTAATTGATGTCATGCATAACAAGCAGGAAAGTCCAAACGGCAGACATCTTAAAATGACTGGCTCTATGGCAGGAAGCCCCATCATCGCCACAATCTTTTCGGTTCCCATAAAAAAGATACCGCCTGCAACGATTACTGCCATTACATAACCTACAACTGTATTTGTAACATAGATACTAGAAGAAAAATAACGTTTCAATTCCTTGCGCCACAAAGCAGTCACATGGCTACTTTTCTGCAAGCTTGTCATCCTATAATTATTCTTTGCCGAAACTGCATGTATTGCTGCACAGATTGCCTGAAAATGCTTTTGCAACACTGCAACAAATACCCCAAAAATCACAGTCGGTACAATAAGCAACAGACCAAATGCTTTCCAATCACCGGAAAGTGCATAATCAAACCAAATAGCCGGAGGATAGATTCTACCTATCTGAGCAGCCAGAATATCCGCCATATTTTTTAACATTTCTTCCGTAATTTGAGAGCCATTCTCTGATAAAAACAGGCTTCCACCAAAAACTGCAATCACGATAACCAGCATCAGTAACGTTTCTACAAGGCTCTTATGTCTTGATCTGACACTAATTGCTGTAATCAATGCTCCTAAAATAGATGAAATTGTAAGTGGCAACAATGGTAAAAATAAACATCCTAAAAGAAATACTGCATAAGAACCTGCGGATGGACTTACAAAATATCCATAAACCACCAGTCCCGGCAACATAATGAGAAGTTCCACCAATAAATTTGTCAAATACATGCAAACAAATCTGCTGACAATAATAGCAGCCCGTGACACCGGAAGTGATACCAGCATCTCATAACCTTTCATGGCAAAAAGTGTGCTTCCCGCCTTAAAAAAACTAAAAATCAGAATCAAAAGACTTGCCACCGCATAGAGATACATCGGCACGATATCCACCATTCCAATCACTGCCAAGCCATAAGAAAAAGCTCCTACATAGGAAACTGCCATCGCAATCAAAATTACCCATACGACAGCCAAGCCCATAAAACGCGCTTTTTTTGCCTTATCCCTGGTATGCCGAATCTCATTGATTCCAAACAAATTTCCAAGCTGCAGCCTGCATAATCTAATGATTTGTTTACTCATGCTTCGTTACCTCCATGAATACAGACTCTAAAGAACTGTTTTGTATCAATTCTTCCATATTGCCTGATGCAATAATCTGTCCTTGCCGAATGATAGCTACTTTATTACAAAGCTTTTCTGCCACATCCAACACATGTGTGGAAAAGAAAATGGCACTTCCCTCATTACAAAGTTCATGCATTTTATTTTTCAAAACAAGAGTTGCCTGAGGATCAAGTCCTACAAATGGTTCATCTAAAATCAACAATTTCGGTCTATGAAGCAATGCTCCGATAATCGCAAGTTTCTGCTTCATTCCATGTGAATAAGAAGAAATCAAATCTCCTAGAGCAGATGTAATCTCAAATGCATCTGCCTCCTCCTTGATTCTCTTTTCCCTCTCCTTTACAGAAACATCAAAAATATCTGCAATAAAGTTCAGATATTGAATTCCTGTCAGATATTCATACAAATCAGGATTATCCGGTATATATGCCATTGCTGATTTACATTGCAACGGTTCCTCTTTTACCGACATCCCATCTACCAGAATCTCTCCTTCGTCAAAGTCATGGATTCCGACAATACACTTAATCGTTGTCGTCTTTCCTGCACCATTATGACCGATAAATCCATAAATATCGCCAGCTTCTACCGAAAGATTCAGATTAGAAACAGCTTTTTTACCACCTTTATATACCTTTGTCAGATTCTTTATTTCCAGCATCCCTATCTCCTCCATTCTGAAAGCATTTCCTTTTTTATAAGTCTCACCTTCACTTTTCATAACAATAGTATACAAAACCTTATTCTTTTTTTCGATAGATTCTCTCGATATTTTATGATACAAAATCAACCATTAAGAAACTTTTACTCCGTAATTTCAATTTGATTTCCTTCAATTCCAATGATACAACTTTCATAATACCCATCACCAGTTGTTCGCGGTCCGCTAACAACCTGATATCCATCGCTTTTTAGTCTATTTGTAAGCTCATCAACAGCCTTCTTACTTCCTAAACGAAAAGCAATATGAATATACCCCGTCCTTACCAATTGCTTTTCACAATCAGACATATTCGGCTTATTCATAATTTCCAATCTCGCACCGTCATCAAAAGATAAAAAATACGAACGAAAATCTGTTGTCTTATTATGATAACCCTCATTTGATGTCGCGTGAAAGTATTTGATAAAGAAATCTCTTGTTTTTTCTAAATCATTTACGTACATCGCGATATGTTCTATCTTCATAATGCTTCCTCCTGAAATTGAGATGTGCTGAGTACTTTACGACGAAAAAATATCAATTTATCTCTCAAAAATACTTATCAACTTTTCTAATAATATACTCGACATATTTTTACTAGTAGGAATGTGAATAAATAAAACTGGACACTTCATTTTCATTAACATATAAAAATATGCATCATTACATAAATATGCTGTTGGTTTATCGGATACCTTGCAAGTAATACCATTCGCCTTAGCTAAATCTGCATAATAATTTATGTTCATAGTTGTTTGAAGTTGGATTTCATCATTCTTTGCGACTTTTTCGATTCGAATCTCTTCATGTAAAGATTTATCTAATCCAAACATGAATATTAGGTCGTAAGACTTAGTTATTCTATCAATATCACTACGAAGTCCTTTGAAAGAATTAGTTAAATAAAAAGTCTCACCGTCTATTTGACTAACAACATTATTAGAAGAATTATTTTTCCCTTTAAAACCTACATATAATATATTTTCCAAACAATCACCCGCCATTATCAGTAAAATATAAATTCATACCTCAACAACTTCATATCTTTACCAATTATATCATACTCCTTCTTTAAATCGCATCATTTCATCAAGAACTTTCTTACATATGCAACAGTGACAAATATTTTTTCCAAAATTCTCACATCAGAACCATCTTTGGGCGTTAGTAAAAAAAATATATTTTTACATTCTAAAATTAATCCCAAATCATGAGAAAACTGAATTTTATGTAAATCAACTGGGCGTTAGTAAAAAAATATATTTTTACATTCCAAAAATTGAAAAAATTTAGAATGTGAGGATCAACTTTTTCTATCTACGTCCAATCAGTTTACATAATGTTGAATTTTCCCTATATTCACCATGTTTTTTGGACGTGGATTTATACCTTTTCCACCCACGTCCAATCAGTTTACATAATGCAATTTCTTTAATTTAGAGCAAATTAAGTTCAAATGTCTTCGTCATGTTTTAGCATGATTCCCCTAAAACAAATTTTTTTACATCCCCAACAGCTTGCTCAGATGTCATCAAATCACCATTAATACTAATTTTATGATACTTCATTGCCGGTAAAAAAAGTATTTCCGGTTCTTCTTTTGAATGAGATGATAATGCAGTCCTAAAATTTTCCTCATTTGTATTACTGACAACAATCACTTTTTTCGGTATCCGCTCATATACGTCTGCTAACTCCTGTTGCTTTTGAAAATAACACTGGCTTCTCTCATTAAATATAAAAAAATTAGCACATGGATAATCACAATAATTGGGCAAAATAAAATATGTAAGCTCACTTTTTATGATTTCATCAAGAAGTTCATATTCTTTATCGTCAATCCATGGACATTTGCCGTCTTTTGTAAAACATTGATACCAACAATTTCCATCTTTTCGTGAACTAAATGAAATTACACATACACTCATCGCTCTACTCCTTTAAATAACTATTTTTCAACCTGTATCTACTTTTTATTTTTTGCACAACAGTATCCTCTTCAACGTTTCCTTGTCATATTATAACACACAAAATATAGGTCAGGATAAACTCCTTAATTTCCACTTCGTCTTATCATCTTAAACATCTTCTTCCATTTCCCATATAAACTTTTTCTTGACAGCTAGTGTTCACTAGCTTATACTACAACTAGCTAGTGATTACTAGCCCAACAAATTAAAGAAGTGAGAACTATCCTATGAATTTTAATCTGGAACAATATTTGACCGATGGTGTTATTCATCTGGTTCATGAAATCACAAAATTATCCATCAAAAACCCGAAAACAAGCCTTTTCATGGCTCAGTACGCACTGTCCAATAAATCTGCAAATAAAAAAAGAAAAGAAGCTGAAGAAAAAGGCGAGCATATCCCGCCTTTCCTGATTGCCAGCATTACCTCAAAATGCAATCTGCATTGTAAAGGCTGTTATGCAAGAGCAAATCAAAATTGTACTGACTCTGATACAGCAAGTAAAAAACTTCTTGCGACAGAAGATTGGAACCGCATCTTTGACGAGGCAGAAGAACTTGGTATTGCTTTTATTCTTTTAGCAGGTGGGGAACCTTTTCTAAGGCAGGATGTTTTAATCTCTGCCGGACTACATAAAAAAATTTTATTTCCGATCTTTACAAATGGAACCCTACTGACAGAGCAGGGAATGAATCTTTTAGAAGAATACCCCAATCTGTTGCCGATTCTCAGCATTGAGGGAAATCAGACTCAGACAGATGAAAGACGTGGAGACGGTATCTATAGAAAATTATCAGAATCTATGACTATGTTAAAACAGAAGTCTAAACTATTCGGTTGTTCTGTAACCGTACAAAAAAATAATTTATCGGATGTAATGGATGATTCTTTCGTACAACAGATGTCTCAGACAGGTTGCAAAGCAATCATCTATGTCGAATTTGTCCCGGTTGATCCTAATACAGAGGCCATAGCACCGGGTGAAAAAGAACGAGCATATATTGCTGACAGACTTACAAAATTGAGAGCCGATTTTCCGGAAATGATTTTTCTATCCTTTCCTGGAGATGAACAGGCAATGGGCGGCTGTCTTGCATCCGGCCGAGGCTTTTTCCATATCAATGCATACGGTGGCGCAGAACCATGTCCGTTTTCTGCCTTCTCCGACTGTACCTTGAAGGAACATTCCTTAAAAGAAGCCTTAAATTCTCCTCTGTTCGTAAAACTGCGAAATAGCGGCATCTTAGATGAAACACATGTCGGTGGCTGCACACTGTTTCAAAAAGAAGACACCATCAAAGAATTTCTTGGAGGTAACGCATGACGACAAAAGAGCGAATTACAGAAGAAGCATTGACTTTATTTTCTACCAAAGGATATAAAGGAACCAGCGTAAAAGATATCGCCGAAGCAGTTGGCATTAAAGATGCCTCACTATACAAACATTTTAAAAGCAAGCAGGAAATCTTTGATTCCATTGTTGCGTTAATCTCTGACCACATCAGCGACTTATCAAAACAGCTTGGAATGCCACAATATGACGGTTCCTATGGAGAAGCTTCTGATTTTTATAAAAAACTTAGTCTTAGCAATCTTACTATGTTATCGCGAAAAGTCTTTCTTTTTTACCTGACAGACCCATACAT
This sequence comes from Roseburia sp., assembly GCA_051879395.1. Taxonomy (GTDB): domain Bacteria; phylum Bacillota; class Clostridia; order Lachnospirales; family Lachnospiraceae; genus Roseburia. Next base: position 73,153 of record JBJELY010000169.1, read on the forward strand.
TTCCCGATTTTGGAAGCTTGCCCATATGGAACAATATCAAAATCCTCAGATTTATGAAATGTTTCATCGTATTTTTATGGATAATGCCATCGCCTATCAGACTCAGCTTTTTAGTGAAATGATGGAGCAAGGCGTGTTTTATAAAGGAGACGCCCGTGCCGCTGCCATCAATTTTTACGCACCAATCTTTCTACTTTTAAACATATACGCAGGACAAAGTGAAAAAGCCGAAGAAGCACTTGCCATTTTAGAGAAACAGATTGAAGAATTCTACCGGCTCTATCGGGTGAAATAGAGAATATCCACTCCATTCTGTATATACGAAAAGCGCCACTTTTACGAGTGACGCTTTCTTCATTTATCTTTCGCTGACGCATATATTCATTCGCCCATTTACCGTAAGAATACCCTTTATCTTCTTGATTGCTGGTGATGCAGGTGGAATGAACATAGCATTATCTATTGACTGACTTTCAATCTTTCCAAGATTTGTAATACTATAACCCGAGGGACTTTCAAACCCAAAGAAAAGCGATCCAATAAATCTCCCTGCTTTGCTGTCAAAATCACCTAACGTCGAAATTGCCGCTGCATCAATCAGAAAAGGATCTAACCTGGCATAACATTGTAAAATCAAATACAATGAAGCCGGAGTTTTCATAATCTTTTGAACTAGACCATGAACTTCTTTTGCTGTTGTCATTGTATCTGAACTTTTTTTCTTCAAGTGTACACTAAATGCTGTCGAGTAATTTCCTAATGAGCCTGACGAATAACCAGAAAGTCGTTTCCGAAGGTCACTGGCAATGATTATTTTGTCTGTATTATCTTCTTCAAACATCTTTGCTACCAAATAATCATTAACGGATACTTGATTTTCCTTGCAGAGAGAGCAAATTGTGTTCATTTCTTCCACATCATATACAAAAGCGCAGTGAACCACTTTATCCTTTTGCAAAAATTTATTTGCAAAATCATGATAATATTCATAGCTAACGAAATGATTCTCTTTCTTCCAGCTTTTGTTTGCATAATCAACGAGGATTCTGCTTACAAAGGGAAGTTTTGACTCACGCGGAAAATCACTCTCTGAAGATATAAGTTTTTCCTCGACTCTTGCCGGCAAGGTTCCATTCACATAATAATCTGCAAACTCTTTTACCAAAGAAAGTGCTGCTCTCCCATCAGCCAGAAGATGGTGAAATACAAACAAAAGGCATGTTTTATCGTCCTGTGGCCAGCATACTATTTTCACCATTCCTTCACAACGTAAGTTCCAGTCTGTCGCAACAAGCCTTTCATATTCGTTTATAACTAACTTGTCGTATAGGTCTGTTATATTTTCCTTTTTAATAATCAAATCTACTTGTGAATCAGAAGTAATATTATAATAATATCGTTTTGTCTCTTCTTCCTGTCCGAGTAAAGCAGCTAGAAAAGGATGTGCCTGAACAAGGAGTGAAAGTGTATACCTGATTCTATTCTCGTCAAAGGAACTGTTAACCTCCGCTACTATTCCAAAATTCATGTTCGGACACATCAAATGAGCGCGTTCCGTATATAGATACTGTCTTGACATATTCGATACCTTCCTTTCTGAAAAGCAGTGTCGCACTTGTGACATTTGTATGTTTATGATATATTTAGTTTGTTAACATGTCAACCCGTTACCACAAGGTGCTACAAAAGAAGAATTTTGTGTCACCGAAAGGAGAACCTATGAATCCTACAACGAATCCAATTGCGCTACAATCCAAAGAAATGTATGTCAAAGCCCTACTTGAATTGATGAAAGAAAAACCCTATAACCAAATAAGCATTTCCGAACTTTCCAGTAAAGCGGATCTTTCTCGAAGAACTTTATTAAAGCTTGCGCTTGATTAAGAGAATATGAATTTACCAATGAGGCATCGGGGCTCCTGAACCCACGGGATTCGAATCCCTCGTTGCTCCTATATGTGAAAAGGACCGCGTCCATTAGAACGCAGTCCTCTTCGTATTAATGAGGCATCGGGGATTCGAACCCCGGACAACTTGATTAAAAGTCAAGTGCTCTACCGACTGAGCTAATACCCCATATTCACTTTTAAAGCTGGGCTAGCAGGATTCGAACCTGCGAATGCTGGAATCAAAATCCAGTGCCTTACCGCTTGGCGATAGCCCAACAATTAAGATTGTTGCACCAATCGCAACAGGGTGGATACAGGGATTCGAACCCTGGGCCTCCAGAGCCACAATCTGGCGCGCTAACCAACTGCGCTATACCCACCATAAA
>JBJELY010000170.1:0-4944 GCA_051879395.1 Roseburia sp.
GGGTACCACTAAAAAAGTGCTTTGTCATGATTGTCCTTTCCGGCTGTGACCCGAGTAGGACATTGCGCAGTAAAAGGCCGCTCATCCTTTCAGAATCACGGCCCACATTTTGTTTAGATTAGAATTGCTGTGTCATGCCTTGGTATGATTCGCTTTCCATTGCCATCTCCTTCTCATTGGATTGCTGCACCAGCTCCTCCAGATCTGGAACCGCCTGTTCGATTTGTTCTGCCACACCCTCCAGCAGCTTTTGCCTTTCTGCTGTGATGGGGTATGCAGTGTCCAGAGTTTCATGGACGCAGCGGTAAACCTCGGCAAGCTGCTCTGGGGAAAAGAGCTGTTGCTTTTCGATGAGTCCCGCGCGGGTCGCAAAGTCCCGTTTGGCTGACTCGTATGCCTGGGAAAAGTAGTGACCCTGGGTCACCCCGGTTTTATCATAGCTCCAGTCCCAGGTGACAAACTGGACGCCGTACCGGCTCTCTTTTGCGGCCAGCACCGTGCCATTGAAGTCAGCCAACAGCTTGAAACCTTCCTCCAAGCCACTGGCCCTCAGAGGGGGAGCCTGCTCCATGAGCTTCATGTATTCAGCGGTCGTTTGAGCAATATCCGTTACTTTGTGGCAGGCTAGCTCCGTCTCCAAATCGACCATATCCTCCTGCCGGTAACGAACACCGCCATTCGCAGTGATTTGGCATAGTGGTTGATCATTCTTCTGGACGGGAAGCAATCCATCCTCTTGTGGCAGCACAGTAAAGCCCTCACGTCGGAGACATATGCTGAGTTCTTTAAAGTACTTACTTTGTGATTCCATATCAATCTTAGTTCCTTTCATATTTAATCTAACGCGAAAGCAAAAAAGAGCCTGTCGCAAAATAGTTTTCCAAACATATTTGCGCCAAAAAGTTATGGAGAACTTCCAAAGCAAAAGTTCTCCATAATTTTTTTAGTCGTATGTATGGCCATAAAATGCGTTTTACAATAGCCCCTTAAAACGGTTTTTCAAATCAAGGCTTCTATAAACAGCTTTATTACTAAATCGCTCAAAATACAAACGAATACTTGAAAATAGTTGACGTCTTTAATCATTTTGGCGCATTAAATATAGGAAGAATATGGCATCTATAATTTTATTCTATCGAGCCACTACATACCCTTTTGCCCAATAGACACACGGGGTTGGGGTGGATTGAGTCATGATGCACTCCACCTTTTCCGAATAACACTGCTTGTAGAATCTTGTTTTTGCAAGAAATAATATACTGAAATATTTCATAGTGCAGTTTTGTTTGAATTAAACAATTGCTTCGCATCTAAATGCACACGCTTTATTAAATATGCTTGAAAGATTAATTAAATGATGATAATATACATTTGTAAATAAATTATTTTAGAATAAAGGCCCTTGGCTGTTCTGGAATATTCAAAGAACTTAAGCGATAAACAAAAAACTCTCATATTAAAATAAAGTGGTTGGTAGGGCCTAGCAGAAAAAAGTACAAAACGGTTGGCAATAAGAAAGAGATTGAATAGAAGGATGGGGATACAAGCCCCCCATCGCTATTGTAAGAGAAGAATTATGCACTCCTCTATGCGCAACTAGCAGGGAAGCCTTTTATGTTTTTTGAAGAATCGCCGGCTTAGCCGGTGTATGTCTAATCTTTGCTCAACAGATTTTCGAGCTGCTCTATTTTGTTGCTTTTGGCACGCTTATACTCCTCAATCAAGCGCATGTCTTGAGGCCTTGATAGTTCCATATCAATATCCTCTAATTGTTTGCAAATATGCCGTACAGCTTGAATTTTCTGTTCTAAAGAACCCATGAGATCACTCCTTAAAATGATTATGAATGGAAGGCGGATATTTCTAATGAATGCATTCGATGAACTAAAACATAAAATTGTTGAAGACCCTGCGAGCTTTGTTGTTATCTTAGGAGCGGGCGCTTCTATTCCTGCCGGACTTCCGTCATGGTCTGAATTAAAAAATTGCCTATATGATGCTCTCCCAGAAGTGATTGAAGATTCTGAGCAGTTAGCTGCAGCACAACGAGCTATTAATGAAAGCCGTGATTTGTGGAAGGCGTTTTCAAGGCTGAGACACCATCTTGGAACTGGGAAATATGAAAGAGAAGTGGTGCATGCTTTAGACTGTAGTAACCTCGCAATGCCAGCTCTTTATAAGCAAATTTGGCAACTAAATATATCTGGTATCATTAATTTTAATTTGGATAAGTTTGCGATTGACGCATATAGTGAAGTCCATAAAAAATCTGTTGATGTTGCTACTGGAAATGAACCTCATAAGTTTAAAAACTTTCCCCTGTCCAGCGAAAAGTTTGTTTTTCACCCGCATGGCACCCTTTCCGATCCCACTTCTTGGGTATTTACCGAGAATGAACGACGGAATCTCTATCAAAATCACGATTTCAGAAATATTATTACAACTTTATTTAATTCAAAAAACTTGTTAATTATTGGATTTAACGTGGATGAATGGAGCTTTCAGCAATTGATTACCGACTGCGGTATTAGTCAAAAGTTAAACGGATACCACAACTACTATTTTTGCCCCAATGCAACGGCAGATATTCAACGAGAACTGGGGGATCTTGGAGTCGCAGTAATACCATACTCGCCAACCTCGCCTAAGCATTCAGAACTTAATGAATACTTAACCATAATCCAGAACTTTAAGTCTGTCGATTCGGCGCTCCCTACCGTCTATACCGGGAAAACTTACACCGAGGCTGATATCCCTTCGGAGACAGATTGCTACAGATATACAGTAGATAAACTCCGAGACATACTCAATGGCGTTGTGGCAAACATTATTCCATCCAATACTACCCCTACGAAAGAACAGCTTGATAATTTAGAGAAATTCTATAATACATATATCGAACAACTGCATCGGGCTTGGCTGGTAAATCCCAAAAGGCCATCAACAGCAACGGTTTATGGATATACAACGACTAGGTTTATTGGAAATGGGGCCTTTGGTTCTGTTTTTGAAGCAGAAGATAAAGATGGGAATCGCTGTGCATTGAAAGTACTTTCTCCAGAAGTGAAGGACAATACTTCTTACTTAAGTTGCTTCAGGCGAGGCATTCGTTCAATGCACATTCTGAAAGAAAAAAACATTGACGGTATGGTCAAAATACATGACTCGTACGAAGTACCTGCTTGTATTGTTATGGATCTCGTTGATGGGATTACTTTGCGAAAAGCGATTGACCAACGTTTTTTAACAAGACTCGAGGTAAAACTTAGTGTTCTTGAAAGAATATCAACCATAATTTATTCTGCTCACCAATTGGAAGAACGAATTCTGCATCGGGATTTGAAACCAGAGAATATTATGCTTGAGAACTGTTATAGCGCTGCAGACTTTGATGATCCAAGCGAGATCCCAAATGTAAAAGTTTTGGATTTTGATTTGTCTTGGCATCGTGGAACAACAGAAAAGACGGTCACATTTGGGGCCATATCACAAGGCTTTATGGCCCCAGAACAGGTAGATGTTTCTGTCGACAAGTCTCTTTCCAGAAACACCGCGGTTGATATATATAGCTTAGGAATGCTCGCTTATTATGTGCTGACAGGCAACAACCCTATGCCAAATGAATCTCAATTTGCGTCATTCCCAGATAGATTACGCGAAGCGTTGGAGGCAAAGTATACATTCAATTGGAAATGTCTCCCTGAATATTTGTGCAAGACAATTTTAAAAGCTACAGATCCAGAACAATTCAACCGTATACCTCTGGATGTATTCATACAAAATCTGAACACTGCCCGCAAAATTTACCTTAATAGTGAATTACCCAATACACACCCCCTTATTTTAATGGAGCTGAAAGAGCGGTTGGGTAAATGCACCCGCTGTGATATATTTGACTTTGGTAGAAAGATGTGCCTTGACTACGCGGCGTTTTCTAAGCGCGTGACTCTTTCAACCGCGTCAGAGAAATCTGAAATTATTATGTCTATTGCGATTGAGCGATATGCAAGTGATTCTGACAGGCGAGACGGGCTTTCAAAATATCTTAGACATATTGCGGATAAGGCTGCGACTTATGCTGATTCAAAATTCTTTCATTCGGTAAAGGTCGAACAACTTGAAAGCAGTGTCTCCATACAAATGCTGGCCTATTTGCCGAAAACGATTGGGTTACAGTATATCGAAGATATTGCCTCAAATATTCTTGAAGTGCGGCAGCACTTTGGCTCTTAAGACCCGTCAAAATGGTTCACGGCCCCAGATTGTACGGACAGAGCAAAGAGCTCCCCCAGCATGAAATTCTGGTGTTTCGAATCAAAAAACAACAGGATATTACAAGCCGTTTACTTTGTGGAACCTAAACTGTTTGGACTGTGGTGCCGTTAACTAGACTTGAACCGGCATACTGTTGATAGTGGCAGTTTTTAAATCTGCTTTCGCTTGCCAATTCTATCAGTTTCTATTGTTATAATATGTTTCAATAACCATTTAACGCCAATCATCTCACAAGATAGAAGAAATTTGTATTGCCAACATATCCACAAAAAAGTCAGACCATCCTTTTGCACCATCCCATTGCTTGGGAATCTCGCATATCGCATACACGGCCTCTATTACACATTCCAAAGCATTAACTTGTCCTTTCTCAGCAAGAGCATGGCATATATCTAAAAGTAAAGCCAAGCACAACTCTCCGCCTGGCTGATCTCTGAAGAATCCAGCAATGTTTGCCGAATCTTCCAATATGATATTGTATATCTGTGCGTTCACTTTTTACTCCTTTCTTGTAGCCAATGGGGCAGCATTTCCATTAACCTTCGGGTTCCGCGCCCTCAGATCTTTTCAAGTTTTTTCGCAGCCTCTGATGCTTATGAGATGCTTATCGCGCGCAACTGGTGAGATTTCCGTCTCAAGAGTTATCAAATTTCTCACAAAAGCGAGAAT
>JBJELY010000171.1:0-2122 GCA_051879395.1 Roseburia sp.
ATGTGATTACGTTAATCTATTTTATTGTGGTTTATCAGAAACTGAAAGATCAGACTGTCCTTGCAATGCCTCGTTGCATTGAAAAAATCCGTCGGGATTCTTTCAGATCACTTTTTTCGGTGGGAATTCCGGCTGCAATGAGCCTTTTATTATTTGATCTGACCAATATCGTGATCAACAGACTGGCGTCAGGATATGGCGATATTGAACTGGCGGCAATTGGAATTGTGTTGAAGGTGGAGCGCCTTCCTTTGAATATCGGGATTGGGATCTGCCTTGGAATGACACCATTGGTTGCATATAATTTTGCATCGAAGAATCATGAAAGAATGAAAGCTTTTTTCCGGGCAGCCCGTCTGGCCGGACTGATTGTTTCCATCCTTTGTGTAGTGTTTTACTATGTCTTTGCACCAACGATTATGAAACTATTTATCGCTGATACAGAAACGGTAAAATTTGGAACGCAATTTCTGCAGTCACGCTGCTTTGCGACACCTTTTATGTTCTTGAGTTTCCATATGGTGCATTTTATGCAGGCAGTAAACAGAGGAAAGATTTCATTTCAGCTGGCGGTGATCCGACAGATCTGCCTGAATATTCCGATTCTGTTTCTGATGAATTATCTGTTTGGAATGAGCGGAATCGTATGGACACAGATGATTGCCGATGCAATCAACGTCATTATTTCTTATATGATTTATTATCGAACAATAGGAGACATATCGTCGTAGAGGGGAAGAAAGTGGAAATTATAGAGTAGTCAATGTGTAACGCAAAAGGAGGACGCACTTATGGGAGAATTATCGAAGCTTCCGAATATCGGAAAACAGGTAGAAGAACAACTTGTTCAGGTGGGAATCACTACTGTTGATCAACTAAAAGAAACTGGCGCGAAAGCAGCATGGCTTAGAATACAGGAAGTAGATGAATCGGCGTGTATTCACCGCCTGATGGCTCTTGAGGGTGCAATTCAGGGCGTAAAGAAAACATTGCTGCCAGATGAAGTGAAAGCTGATTTAAAAAAGTTTTATCAAGAACATAAGAAATAGTTGGCTTTCATTTTGGGAGGTAAGAAAAATGAAATTAGCAATGTTCCAAATGGAAAATGCAGGTTCGATACAGAAGAATCTGGAAAAAAGTCTGAACGCAATAAAAAGAGCTGCCACAGACGGAGCGGATCTGATTTTATTTCCGGAAGTGCAGTTGACAGAGTTCTTTCCGCAATATTCGGGAAAAGATGTATCGGCATATGGAGTATCTCTGGAATCAGAGATTGTAAAAGCGTTTTGTGATACCTGCAGAGAATATCATATTATGGCAGTACCGAATATCTATCTGGCCGAAAATGAAAAATTCTATGATGCAAGCATATTGATTGATAAAGATGGTACTATACTTGGTGTCCAGAAGATGGTTCACATTGCACAGGCAGAGAAGTTCTATGAACAGGACTATTATATGGCATCAGATACAGGTTTTCAGGTATTCGACACAAGCCTGGGTAAGATAGGAATTGTTGTATGTTTTGACCGGCATTATCCGGAGAGTATTCGCACCGAAGTACTTATGGGAGCTGATTTGATTCTGATTCCGACGGTAAATACAAAGCAGGAGCCCATGGAAATGTTCGAAATGGAACTTTGTGTACAGGCATTTCAAAATAGTACTGCAATCGCGATGTGCAATCGTGTTGGACGGGAAGATGCAATGGAATTTGCCGGAGAATCCCTGGTAGTATCTGCAGAAGGGAAGACGATATTAAAAGCGGACGATACGGAGCAGATCATTTATGCAGATATTGATCTGCTGGAATCAAAGAGGATTCGCCAGGCAAAACCGTATACTTCACTTCGAAGACCAGAATGTTACCTATAAAATAAACACATTTATCTGTATTTCTAGTCTATCCTGATTTTGATCTGAGGGCTATAATTTGGTTAAAGAAATATAAACAATATAGTTTTCTAAGAAAAGAAAGAAGGAAGAAATATGAATTGGACAATTTACATAGTAGAATGTTGTGTACTTATTTTTTTATTTACCGGATTGATCATGATTCCTCTCATCCGGAATCCAATCTGGTGGATACACGATTATCCGAAGGATATTCAGGAAGCCTATT
>JBJELY010000171.1:2222-4920 GCA_051879395.1 Roseburia sp.
TGGGTACTCTTTGCAAATATAAGATGCATTCGTCTGCCGGGAACAGAACATATGGATCGGGCATATCATCAAAAGAAATACCATGTGATTCATTCGTTTATTGGGATGGCACTTGGAGTGATTCCGTGTCTGCTCACTGGATGCTGTATAATGGCGATTTTCTAAATGGTTGGGGAAGAGGAGAAGAGGTTTATGAATACAAGGAAAAGTATCCAGGCAACAAAAAAAGAATTTGAAGAAAGCTTTTCCACAGGTGATTTTTATAATAAGCAGACACAGGATGAAGCGCATTTAAATGCAATACTTGAGTTTTTGCCAATAAAAGCAGGTATGAAAATATTGGATTTAGGTACTGGAAGTGGTTACCTGGCATTTGCTATTGCTTCAAAATATCCGGATGTGATGGTAGTTGGACTGGATATTGTAGAAAAAACGCTAGATCGTAATCTGGAAAGAGCCAGTAAAGAAGGATATCATAATCTTAAGTTTGTGACCTATGACGGAATAAAATTTCCATTTGCAGAGGGAGAATTTGATATAGTCGTATCCAGATATGCTCTGCATCATTTTCCAGAGATTCACTACAGTATTTCAGAAGTGAACCGGGTTTTAAAGCAGGATGGAGCTTTCTTCCTCTCAGATCCGACGCCAAATGCAAATGACTCACAGCGATTTGTAGATGCATATATGCAGCTGAAAAAAGATGGACACATTAAGTTTTATACGACAAAAGAATGGGAAGAGATATGCGGGCAAAATGGATTAGAATTAATAAAATCTTTTGATAGCAGTATTCGCTTCCCAAAGAAAAGAGATACTGCTTTTGGTTTTTATGAGTTGTTAAACCGGTATGAGAAAGAAGTGATTGCCGGATATGAGCTTGAAATAATAGATGATGAAATTTATGTAACAGAACATGTGAATAATCTACTGTTTTATAAGAAACGGCAGAATAAATAGATCAATAGAGGTATTTATCATGGAATGGATTAATGTTTTTGGCTTGGGATTTATGGTTATCATTATGATCCCCAATATTATATTTGCAGTTACATGTAAAGAGGGATTTGAAAATAAATGGAAGAATCATCTGGTTGAGACGGCAGAGCAAATTGGAAGATTTGGCTGCTTTGGATTTATGATTGTGAATATTCCGGGAACCTGGTTTGGATGGTGGTCTGATGAGGGATTGGCGATATATCTGATAGTAGATGTGATACTGGTTGCCCTTTATTGCATCATCTGGATTGTATGCTTCAGAAAAAACAGTATGTTCCGGGCGTTGACGCTTTCCATCATTCCATCGATTCTATTTTTGTTCAGTGGAATCATGTGTAGATCAGTCCTATTGATGATATCAGCGGTCATTTTTGCTCCGAGTCATATCCTGATTTCATATAAGAATGCAAAGTAAAGACTTTAGAATATAACAAGATGAAAGGAGAAGACATGCTAACGTTAATATTTACAATTTTATTGTTTTTTGTATTTGGGAAACTTCTTATTTTTGCAGTGAAAGCAGCATGGGGGCTTTCGAAAATTGTATGTACCGTAGTGTTGCTTCCGCTGGTATTGATCGGTCTGGTAGTGGTTGGTCTGGTAAAAATAGCATTGCCGGTTTTAATAATTGTAGGAATTATTTCCCTTTTGGTACCAAGGACCGGTTATTAAATTGGAGCAAAGATAGGAGGGGAGCGTATGAAGTTATTATTTAAGCAGAGAATGTTTTCCTGGTTTGACAGTTATGATATTTACGATGAAGCCGGAAATACAGTATATATAGTGAAAGGACAACTTGCGTGGGGGCATTGCCTGAAGATTTTTGATGCTGTTGGAAATGAGGTTGGAACTGTGCGGGAACGCGTGCTTACATTTCTTCCCAAATTTGAAATCTATATCAGTGAGCAGTACGTGGGTTGTATTACCAAAGAATTTACCTTTCTGAAGCCAAAATTCAACATAGATTACAATGGCTGGCACGTGGAAGGCGATTTCTTCGGATGGGACTATCAGGTATATGATATGAGTGGAAGATGTATAGCCGGAGTTTCAAAGGAACTATTCCACTGGACTGATACATATGTGATAGATGTACCAGATTCAAAGAATGCACTGGGGGTATTGATGCTGGTTCTTGCCATTGATGCAGAGAAATGTTCTAATAACGGATAATGAGAAAATGGAAAGGCAGATTTTGAAATATGATATTGGAAACTCAGAGGTTATATTTGCGGGAAATCACACAGAACGATTATGAAGCACTGAGTAAAATTTTGCGGGATGAAAAAGCAATGTATGCCTATAATGGAGCATTTAATGAGGAAGAAACGCAAGGATGGCTGGATAAACAAATTGCCCGGTATAAAGAGTATGGATTTGGCTTATGGGCGGTAATTCTGAAAGAGACTGATGAGATGATCGGACAATGTGGACTTACCATGCAGCCGTGGAATGGAGAAGAAGTGCTTGAGATAGGGTATCTTTTTCAAAGAGCATACTGGCATCAAGGGTATGCAACAGAAGCCGCAAAAGCCTGCAAAGAATATGCTTTCACGGTGCTAAATGCAGATGAGGTCTGTTCGATTATCCGGGATACAAATACAGCGTCAAAGAACGTGGCGCTGAGGAATGGGATGAGAGTTAAAGATTCCTCAGTCAAGCATTACCGGGGCGTTGATATGCCACATCATCGGTATGT
>JBJELY010000172.1:0-20277 GCA_051879395.1 Roseburia sp.
AATACCGACCTCCAATTGTTAGATTTTTTAGTCTAACTTTTGGGGGTCGGTACAAAAAATCGTGGGGTGTTAGCTCTTTTTTATTGACAAAATGATAAGCTGATTATAATATATAACCTATAGGAAAGATATGTTTATAATAGGAGCATTTTTATATGTTAAATCAGTTTTCAAGAACAGAATTATTATTTGGAAAAGACGCAATGGAGCGATTAAATAAATCACGTGTAGCGGTATTTGGAATTGGTGGAGTGGGTGGATACGTCTGCGAAGCCTTGGTAAGAAGTGGTGTCGGAGCCTTTGATTTGATTGATGATGATAAAGTATGTCTGACGAACTTGAACCGACAGATTATTGCAACAAGAAAAACGGTTGGAAAATACAAAGCTGATGTTATGAAGGAACGGATGTTAGAAATCAATCCGGAAGTGGATATTCGGATTCACAAGTGCTTTTTCCTTCCGGAAAATGCAGATGAATTTCCGTTTGAAGAGTATGATTATATCGTCGATGCAGTAGATACGGTTACTGCTAAGATTGAGCTTATCATGAAAGCAAAAGAAAAAGGGATACCGGTAATCAGCAGTATGGGAGCCGGAAATAAGTTAGATGCCAGCCAGTTTAAGGTGGCAGATATTTATCAGACAAAGGTCTGTCCACTTGCAAGAGTTATGCGTCGTGAATTGAAAAAACGTGGTGTAAAAGAGTTGAAAGTTGTTTATTCAGAAGAAAAACCAACCCGCCCTATTAATGATATGGCAATCAGTTGCAGGACCAATTGTATCTGTCCACCGGGAGCAAAACACAAATGTACGGAACGTCGTGATATTCCGGGAAGTGTTGCATTTGTACCGGCCGTAGCTGGTTTGATTATCGCGGGTGAAGTAGTGAAAGATTTAGGAATGGAGATACTAAAATGCCAGCAGCAAGTATATTGATAAAACCTGCATCCTCTGCTTGCAATATTGCCTGTAAATATTGTTTTTATCAGAAATTGACAGACGGACGTCAAGTAAAAAATTATGGAAAAATGACACTTGAAACAGCAGAACAGTTAGTAAAAAATGCGATTGACTATGCGGATGATTTTGTGTGTTTTGCTTTTCAAGGTGGGGAACCAACGTTAGCAGGACTTGATTTTTATCGGGAAGTCATTAAGTTTCAGCAGAAATATAATACAAAAAATCTGGAAATTCAGAATACCATTCAGACAAATGGAACTCTAATTGATGAAGAGTGGGCAAAGTTTTTAGGGGAACACCATTTTTTGGTGGGACTATCTTTAGATGGTGGAAAAAGTGTAAATGATTATTGCCGGGTAGATGCAAAAGGCGAAAGCATTTTTGCAAGGGAAATGGAGACAATCGAATTACTGGAACGATATCGTGTAGATTACAATATTGTAAGCGTTGTTACGGCAAAATCCGTGGAAAAACTACCGTTTATTTATCAGTTTTTTAAGAAAAAAGGATTTCGTTACTTACAATTCATTCCGTGTATGGATGAGAAAAGGGGAGAGAAAAGTGAATTTTCCCTGACACCGGAAGCATATGGAGCATTTCTATGTGAATTATTCGACTTATGGTATGAAGATTTTGTAAGCGGATATCAGATTGACATCCGAATGTTTTCGAATCTGGCACAGATGGCAGCCGGGTATCAGCCGGAAGAATGTGGAATGTGTGGACACTGTACAACGTATTTTGTAGTTGAGGCGGATGGATCCGTATATCCGTGTGATTTTTATGCGGTTGATGAATGGAAACTTGGAACAGTAAAAGAAAATTTCAAAGATTTGTATGAAGGAGAACTCTCTCAAAAGTTTATGAAGGATTCAAATCAGTTAAGTGAGAAATGTTTATCCTGTCGCCACTTTGCATTATGCAGAGGTGGTTGCCGCAGATGGAGAGAGCCTTTGGGAGGAGAAGAAGATAATTTGAATTATCTGTGTCCGGGATTTGAACTTTTTTTCGAACACTGTTCCGAACGAATTGCAATTTTAGGAGAGTATATCAGGAGAAAAGAGGAGAAAGATGTCAATTAAAAAGATTGCGGAGATTGTGGGGGTATCAAGTTCGACAGTCTCAAGGGTATTGAATCATCCCGAACATAAATGTTCGAATCCAGAATTACGGGAAAAGATTTGGAATACTGCTATGAAAATGCATTATGTGCCAAATGAAGCTGCCAGAAAGTTGAAAACAGGAGAGGCAGGAAAGCCGGAAAAGACATATTTTATCCATGTCTTGATGACAAGAATGGATGCAGCTCAGTCAGATCCTTTTTTTCAGGAGTTGTTACGAGTTGTAGAAACGGAGATTCATAAACAGGGCTGTATTCTGTCAAAAGTTTGGTATCGGTCTATTTTTTCGGATGATAGAAGATGTAAAAGAGAAAATATCGATTTGATTATTCAAAAAATGTATGAAGAATCGGAAGAAAAATGCGATGGATTGGTTATTATAGGAAAGTGTAACCATCAGGCGTTGACAAAGCTTGCGGCCAAATATAAAAATGTGGTACATGTCAATCGGGATTCCTCTAATGGGGAAGTAGACGAGGTAATTTGTAATGGAAAAAAAATTGCAAAATGTGCTATCGAATATCTTATCCAGTTGGGACATGAGAGCATTGGCTATGTAGGAAGCTGTCACAATGAAGCAAGGTACAGGGGCTATCGTGAGACATTAGAGCACCATGATATTGAATATGATCCGGATTTTGTCATTGAGACAAAACAGACAGAAGCAGAAGGATTCGAGGCAATGCGTAGATTCATGGAGTCAGAAAAGTGCCCGACGGGAATCTACTGTTCAAATGATATTACAGCAATTGGAATGTTAAAGTACCTGAATAAGCATAAAAATCGTTATTATATGCCGTCGATTATTTCAAGTGATGGAATTGAAGAGGCACAGTTTACAACACCAATGCTGACAACAGTAGAAATATCACAGGAAGATATGGGCAAATTTGCACTGTATCTGCTGGTGGATCGTTTACGTGGAGGACATACCGGTATTGTACGAATGGAATTAGAGTGTAAGTTGGTAAAAAGGGAAAGTTGTACGTTGGCAGAAGAGAGCAAATGGTGTGATTACTACATTTAGCGAGCTGCAAACGATTTCATAAGAAAGAAAAAAGATGAGAAAATAAGTCAAAAAGAAAGGAATATTCAGAGTAGAAAAACTGAATCTGAGGAGGGATGTGCAATCGTTTTCGCAAAAACGAATTGCACATTTTTTTTGGAGTATCTATAATCACATCATAAACAACACGAAAACGCAACATAAGGGAATGGGGGAATCCGTATTGGAGGAGAAGAAAAAAAAGAAGCATCAGGTGAGCAAAGAAGAAATTGGGAAAATTTATGAAGCGTTAACAGAGGTACAATATGGTTCTGTATTAATATCGATTCAGGATGGAAAAATCATTCAGATTGATAAAAATGAAAAAATAAGATTGAGATAAAAAGGAAAGTAAAAACTGACCAGTCAACTGGAGGTTTTAAATGCAATTTGCGAAAAGAGGAGTGCGTGAATTGCGTTTAGAACCTCTTTTCTTTTTTCCTAAATAAGGTGTCATAGCCAAAAGGAAAGGCAAGGGTCTGCAAAACCTAGATTATCGGTTCGAATCCGGTTGGCACCATTCATTGGAAAAAGCGCAAAATCCAATAAAAATTAAAATCCAATCAAATTTATAAGAGAAAGAAGAGGAGAAAAACATGGGAAAATTATTTACATCAGAATCGGTAACAGAAGGGCACCCGGATAAAATTGCAGATCAGATTTCAGATGCAATTTTAGATGCACTGTTAGAGCAGGATAAAAACTCTCGTGTCGCGGCAGAAACAACAGTGGCAACGGGGCTAGCATTGGTTGTGGGAGAAATTACAACAAATGCATATGTAGATATTGCAAAAGTAGCGCGAGATACCATCCGCGAAATTGGATATACCAACAATCAGGATGGTTTCAATGCAGAATCAATCGCAGTTTTAACTTCTATTGATGAACAATCTGCAGATATTGCACTTGGTGTAGACAAAGCTTTTGAATCCAAACAGGAAGGTGTTACGGAAGATTTTGGAACAGGTGCAGGTGATCAGGGAATTATTTTTGGATATGCAACAGATGAGACACCAGAATATTTGCCACCAGCCATTTCTTTTGCACATAGATTGACAAAACAGCTTGCAAAGGTCAGAAAAGAGGGAATATTACCTTACTTGAAACCGGATGGAAAATCACAGGTAACAGTAGAATTTGATGAAGACGGAAATGTTAAGAGAGTACATACGATTGTCATTTCTACTCAGCATGAGGCTGACGTGACATTAGAACAGATTCGAAAAGACGTGATCGAATATGTCATTAAGCCGGTAATCCCGACAGAACTTTTAGATGAAGAAACAATCTATTATGTTAATCCGACCGGACGTTTTGTGATTGGCGGTCCACAAGGAGATGCGGGATTGACGGGAAGAAAGATTATTGTAGATACCTATGGTGGAACCGGACGTCATGGTGGCGGTGCATTTTCTGGAAAAGATCCGACAAAAGTTGATCGTTCCGCAGCATATGCTGCACGTTGGGTTGCAAAGAACCTGGTTGCAGCCGGTATTGCAAAGAAAGTAGAGGTTGAACTTGCATATGCAATTGGTGTTGCAAAGCCGGTATCGATTGCCGTAGATACTTTTGGAACAGGAACTATCGAGGATGAGAAAATCGTAGAGATTATAGAGAAGGTATTTGATCTTCGTCCGGCGGCAATCATTGATGCATTAGATTTAAGAAGACCAATTTACAAACAGACTGCAGCATATGGTCATTTTGGAAGAACAGATGTTGATTTACCTTGGGAGCATTTGGATAAGGTAGAGGAGATAAAAAAATATATATAAAGGAGGAAGATGTAAGTGTTAAAAGAAGAATTAAGAAAGGCTATACAACTAAAAAATAGTATACAGGTAGAAGGTTTGTCATTTGATCCTCACATTTTTGACGGGGAAGGTGTAGCTACAAAATATGGAGAAAGAGTTTACTCTTTATTTTCCTGTGATAAGCATGCACATAAAAAAATAGAGTTCCCTGCATGTTTTTATTTGCCGGTAGGAGGATATAGAGTGCATATTCGTTGGAACATGCAGAGTCCGTATCTATTAACAAAGGAAAAGAATAAGTTTGTAATTTGGAATAATGGGGAAGTTGTTGTTGATGATGTTAAGTTTGTTGCAAGACCGGAATATTATGCAAAAAAGACATCTGATGGAGCAGATATGAGAACTATAGCACAAGATTATGGCTATGGAAATTTATTTATTGTATACAGTAATGAGTGCTGCTTAAAAGACAAAGGAATTGAGTGCAAGTTCTGTAATATTAATGCGACGAAAGCATTATATGGAGAGGAGCAGAATATCAATTGGAAAAGTGCCCGACAAATTGGAGAAACTGTAAAAGAATGTTATGAACATGGTTATGACAAATTAACTGTCAGTGGGGGATTTGTTCCAGAACGAAGAGAAGTTGACTATTACGTTGATATTGCAGAAGCAATACAAGATTATACGGGACTGTCAGATTTTAACGGAACGGCATGCGTTGGAGCCCCTAGTGATTTTAGTGCTATTGAAAGGTATAAGGAGGCAGGATATCGAACCATTGCTACAAATTTGGAAATTTGGAATGATAAAATGTTTGAGGTTATTTGTCCTGGAAAAACACAATTTTGTGGAGGAAGAAAGAACTGGTTGGATACATTGAAGTATGAAGTAGATGTATTTGGAAAGTTTCATGTAAGATCTACTTTTGTATCTGGAATTGAACCAAAAGAATCTTTACTAGAAGGAATAGAAAAACTGGTTTCAAATGGAGTAGTTGCATTACCAAATCAATGGTATGTCAATGTAGGATCGGCATTGGAAGGACATAGAACACCGGAAGCAGATTGGCACTGGGATATGTTTGAAAAAACCCTTGCGATATATAAAAAATATGGCCTAACTTCGGAATTATTAAGAAATTCTACTGCAGAACCGGACACTGTCCTTCATGATTTGCTTCGTTTAGAAGAAGGAGTGGATGTAAGTGACAAATACTAAAAGACAAACATTAGAATATTGGTTAGGTAAATTAGAAAGTGTTCTGCCCATTATTCTATTATTGGTGATATGGATTACAGTTGATTTGGCGGGAGAATTGAATACTGTACTTTTTCCATCGCCCAAAACGGTATGGAATACATTTCTTAATAAGATAATGGATGCGTCTCTGCTAGAGGCTATTCGAGTGAGTGTAATTCGCGTTTTAAAAGGATATGCATTGGCGGTAGTGTTAGGAATATCACTAGGAACCATAATTGGATTATCAAAACATATGCAAAATATTACCGACTTAATCATTCAAATTGTAAAACCGATTCCACCTATTGCATGGATTCCACTTGTAATTCTTTGGATGGGAATTGGTGAAACGTCTAAGGTTTTTTTGATTTTTTTAGGAGGATTTTTCACAATTTTATTAAATGTAATAGATGGAATTCGTTATACAGATAAAAAACTGCTTGAAGTAGCACGCGTTATGGAAACACCAAGAAAAAAATATGTTACACAATTGATTATTCCGGCAGCATTTCCAAGTATTTTTACAGGATTACGTGTGGCATTGGGAATTTGTTGGACCTGTGTTGTAGCAGCTGAATTAGTTGCTGCTACAAGCGGGGTTGGATATATGATATCGAATGCCAGAAATTTTGGTCAAATGGATGTGGTAATAGTTGGAATGATTTCCATTGGAATCGTTGGAAAGATTATGGATGTCATTCTAAAGATAATTGAGAAAAAAGTGCTGGCATGGAATATATAGGGAGGTGTTTTATGAAAACGGAATATATCTCAGTAAACAATCTGAATAAAAGCTTTTTGGATAAAAAGCAAAGTTTAAAAGTACTTGAGAATATAAGTTTTCAAGTAAAACAAGGAGAGTTTATATGTATTGTAGGAGGAAGTGGATGTGGAAAAAGTACGTTACTTCGAGCCATTGCGGGATTGGACTGCCAGTACGAAGGGAAGATAGAAGTAAATGGAATAGCAGTGAAAGGGCCGAGCAAGAGCCGTGGATTAGTGTTTCAGGAAAATAGATTATTTCCATGGTTGACGGTAGAGGAAAATGTGATATTTGCTCTTGATGGAGGAGATAAAAAAGCGAAAAAAAAGAGAGCAGAGAAATACATAGAGATGGTAGGACTAAAGGATTTTAAGGCAAGTTATCCCAAAGCACTATCGGGAGGGATGGCACAAAGAGCAAATATTGCAAGAGCAATGGTTAATAATCCACCTATTTTATTTTTAGATGAACCTTTTGCGGCATTAGATGCCTTTACAAAGATACAATTACAAAATGAGTTGTTAGAGATAAAAAGACGTGAAAAAACAACAATGCTTTTAGTTACACATGATATAGAGGAGGCCGTCTATTTGGCTGATCGTATTATTGTGTTATCAGAAAGACCAGGAAAAATAAAGGAAATTGTATCGGTGGATTTACCAAGGCCAAGAAATCGAAATGAGTATCATTTCACAGAATTAAGAAAAAGGATATATGCGCACTTTTTTGAAACAGAAGAAATACAAGAGGAATACAACATTTAGATATTATATGAGGAGGTTTGAAATATGAAAAAATGGTTAAAAACAGGAATTAGTTTTTTGGTGATTTTAGGATTATTGTCGGGATGCGGAACAAATATAAAAGAATCAGGAGATTCAGTAGAGAATGGAACAGATCATCTGAATATTGCAACGCAACCTGCGCCAGCTTATCTTCCTCTGCAAATTATGCAGGATAAGGGATGGTTAGAAGAAGCTTTAGCAGAAAATGGTTACGATAATGTGAAAGTAACATTAACAGAATTTGAGTCTGGTCCACCAGAGAATGAGTCTTTTGCTACAGGAGGACAGGATGTTGGGGTAATGGGAAATGTTCCTTCTATTGGAGGAATTGCATCAGGACAGAAAAGGACCTTTATCGGGATATCGTCAAATGGTGAGAAGACACAAGCAGTTTTAGTAGCTTCTGATTCAACAATTACATCAATAGAAGAGTTACAAGGGAAAAAAATAGGATTAGTCGTAGGTTCCATTTCTCAAAATTTGCTGGATACTTTATTAAGCGAAAAAGGCTTGAGCATTTCAGATGTAGAACTTGTAAATTTGGGTGTTGCAGAATTGCAGGAAGCATTATCAAGTGGTCAGGTTGATGCTATTGTGACGTGGGAACCTACATTAACAAAGTTACAGAATAATGGGATAGCAAAGGTATTAGCAGACGGTTCTGGAGTATTCCTGGGTGAAAATACAATTTTTGCGAGAGATGAATATTTGGAAGAAAATCCTGAAATTGTGAAAATTTTTCTTCAACAGTATGCGAGAGCTATAAAGGAATTGGTAGACAATAAAGAAGCTTATGCAGAAGAATATGCTGAGAAGTATGGATTAGATGCAGAAACTTTTAAAGGAGTTTTAGAAAATGCACAATATCCATTTGTAATAACGGAAGAAGACGTAGCGGATTTGCAAGGAACAGCGGATTTCCTTTATAAGGAAAAGCTAATAACTACAGAGGTAAATGTAGAAGAACATGTTGATTATTCATTTAGTGAAGATGAATCTATTTTATCATATTTAGGAAAGTAGGGAGACGGAGTGAAAAAGAAAGTTTTAATCACAGGGGGAACAAAAGGAATTGGTCTCGCAACTGCAGAGAAATTTCAGAAAGAAGGATATGAGGTGATTGTACTTGGAAGGAATTTTAAGTCAATCGAAGATAAACCATATCGAAAGGTTATATATGACTTAAATAATATTGAGGGTATACCTGAGCTGATAACAGAACTAGGAGAGATTGATATTTTAGTGAATAATGCGGGAATTGATACGCAAAATGATTTTTTATCATATCCGGAAGAAGATATTGAACGTATTTTAAAGGTTAACTTAAAGGCACCACTTGCTTTGATTAATGCTGTAATACCAGTGTTTAAAAGAAAAGGTCATGGAAGGATTGTTAACGTAGCATCCCAAGCTGGAGAAGTCGGTCATACGGATGTATGGTACGGAATTACAAAAGCGGGATTGATTAATGTAACAAAAAGTTATGCATCGCTTGTTGGAAAAGATGGGATTATTGTAAATGCCGTAGCACCAGGGCCGGTAGAAACGGAAATGATACAGAATTCTGTTTATAGCAGTCGTTTTGAAAGTGTAAGAAAACGAACCTATACAGAACGTTTTGCAAAACCAGAAGAGATTGCAGACGTTATATTCTGGCTGGCAACAAGTTCTCCAGAATATATCAATGGGGAAGTAATAGATATTAATAATGGTGCACAAAAAATTAAGGCAATATAAGTATTGCTGATTCATAGAAGAGAGGAAACATTATGGCAAAAAAAATAGGAAAACATATAGCAATTTATGGAAAAGGAGGAATTGGAAAGTCTACCACGACTTCTAACATCAGTGCGGCACTTGCCGAAGCAGGATATCGTGTCATACAGATTGGATGTGATCCGAAAAGTGATTCCACTAATACGTTACGGGGAAACAACTATCTCCCAACGGTATTAGACAGCCTGCGGGAAGGAAATAAGATTCACTTAGATGATATTTCTGTAACAGGATTTAAAGGCGTGTTATGTATTGAATCCGGCGGTCCTGTTCCGGGAGTAGGATGTGCAGGAAGGGGAATCAATGCGGCAGTAAATTTGTTGCAGGAATTAAATCTGTTCGAAGAATTTAAACCGGATTATGTACTTTACGATGTTTTAGGTGATGTCGTGTGTGGAGGATTCGCAGTTCCGATTCGAGATGGAATCACTGATAGGGCGTATGTAGTTAGTTCTTCGGATTTTATGGCTATTTATGCAGCCAACAATTTATTTAAGGCAATCAATAAATATGCACCTTCCGGCGGAGCAAAATTAGGGGGTGTCATCGGAAACGGGCTTTCTGCGGGATATTCCAAAGCAATTATTGATGATTTTACAAGTCGTACGGGAACAAAAGCAGTCGGATATGTACCTCGTTCTTTGGTTGTTTCACAGAGTGAGTTGTATGGGAAAACGGTTATAGAGGCAAATCCAACGTCAGAACATGCAGATATTTATCGTAATCTTGCAAAACATATTGCAGAAAGTGATGATTTGGTGGTTCCAAACCCACTGGGTGCCAGTGAATTACGTGATTGGGCAAGAGAATGGGGCGATAAGATTTACAACTTGGAGACTGGAGTTGTGAGTGGTTTGGAAGCAATTTAGAGGGGGAAGAATATGAGCTTTCTGGAGGAACGAAAAGTATTAACAAGGGAAAAGAGGCTGAGTACATTAAGTCATTATAATGGAAAGGTAGAAGAATTGGCAGATCTCGCAAGTGGAACAGAGATTAAGCAGCGAATCAGAACCATGACGCAGGGAACTTATGATGAAATCATAGATGCAATTCAGGTATTGAGTAAAATAGAAAAGGCAGTTGTAATTATTCACGGCGTTGTGGGGTGCAGTGCTGCCGCAATTTCTTATAATAGTGAAAAATCATTTCATTGGTATTCTACGAATTTAAATGAAAAAGATACGATATTAGGAGGAGACGAAAAACTTCGGAATACAATCATTCGTGCTTATGAAGAACATAGTCCAGAATTGATTTTTGTGGTAGGAACACCGGTTGTAGCGATTAACAATGATGATATTCAGTCGGTTATATTAGAGTTAGAAGATGAGCTCGATACAAAAATTATATCGATTTATACAGATGGATTCAAATCAAAGACGCCTGTAAATGGATATGATATCGTACTGCATAGTCTACTTCGTTATGTTGTAGAACCAATTTCTGGAGAGGAAAAAGAAGACTTCATCAATGTAATATCCCTATCAGAATCGAAAGAAAATATTGTAGCAGTTACAACTATGTTACGTGATTTAGGAATATCATATCAGCTTTTTCCACAATATGCCGGAGTAAAACAGATAAAAAAGGCTGCAAAAGCGCGGGCAACTATTGTATTGAATAAGGAGGAAGGCAGTTATTTTGCAAAAGAGTTAGAAGAAGTATATGGAGTACCTTATATCGAAACAGATTTCCCAATAGGATTGAGAGGAACACGCCAGTTTTTATTGAAAATCGGAAAATTTTTGGGAATTGAAGAAAAAGTAACTTCATACATAGAAGAACAGGAACAGGATACGGAACTGTCAGGAAATTATTTACAGGGAAAAACATTTTTCGTGGATGGAAATCTGTCTTTTGTAAAAGATATCACTGAATTTTTAGAAGAGTATGGAGCGAAATTAGCAGGAATGGTAATTCCATATCTAGATATTGAAAATAGAACTGTTTTGGAAAAAATGAAAAGAAGTTATAAAGGGATTCCGGTCATGATATCTAATGGACAGCCTTTTGAAAAAGCAAATGTCTTAAGCAAAATAGTGGTTGATTATTATATAAAACTTTCCGGAAATGTTGATTTCGTAGAAAATTCCGAAACAGTACCGGTATTGCTGGAAAATACAGCAATTCAGGGATATGAAGGAATCCATCAGTTCTTCCGCCAGGTAAAAGGTGCATTTCTTGGAAAAGAGGCTTCCCAAAATTGGCAGGCCAAGAATAGTTACTACAAAGATAGTTGGTTAAAGAAAAGTAGCAACTGGTATGTAAAACAGGAGGTGAAATAAGTTGAGTAAAGCGATAGAAAAGCCAAGAAATGGATGTGGTCTGCATGGGGCATTGCAGACCGTGACGGCTATCCGGGGAGCTATCCCAATTGTGCATGCCAATGCAGGATGTGTCATGCAAAATAGTCTGGCAAACCAGTCGAGTTGCCAAAGGGGCAGAGTGACTGGGGAGAGCATTCCAAGTACAACGGTTCAGGAGAGACACGTTATTTTTGGTGGAGGTTCTAGATTAAGGGAACAAATTAAAAATACGGTAAAGGTGATAGATGGAGATTTATATGTTGTCTTATGTAGTTGTGAAGCTGCGATGGTAGGAGATGATGTCGAGGCAATGACAAGAGAAGCTGTGGAACAGGGAGTACCGATTGTTGACAGTTTATCTGCCGGATTCCGTGGAGACAGTTATTCCGGTTATGACAGTGTTTTGACGGATATTTTGTTTGATTTACCCAAAATAAAAAAACCAGCGGAAAAAGGAACAAAGAAGTTGGTTAACATTTTTGGTATCCTTCCGCAGAAAGACATTTTTTACAAAGGAGATCTTGCAGAAATAAAAAGAATTTTAGCAGGAATCGGTGTTCAGGCACATACTTTTTTTGGTGTGGAAAATGGTGTGACGGAATTGCAGAATGCACCAAATGCAGACTTAAATCTTGTTTTTTCAGACTGGGGAAAAGAGACTGCAGGAAAATTAAAAGAGTGGTATGGAATCGAAAGCGTTGCGTTTGAACATGTACCATCCGGCATTTTGGAAGTAGAAGAATTTGTCCGAATCCTTCAGAAAAAATTAGAACTAGAGGAACAGAAAACGGAAGCATTTTTGCAAAAAGAAAAAGAGAAATTTCAGTATTATATGGAAACGATAAAGGATTCTTATTTTCAGGAAGTGGTTGGAAAACGGGTAGGAATTGTCGGTGCATGGAGCGGTGTGACGCAGTTTTCTTCCCTGTTGAAAAATTATCTTGGAGCAGAAATTGCATTTGCAATTGTGACAGATACGATTCCTGAAGAAAAAAAGGAAGAAGCCACGATAGAGAAAGTAATTGATACGCAGGATTATCGGACAATTGCGGATCATATTAAGAAAAACAGTGTTGATCTTTTAATCGGAAGCAGTTTAGAAAAGGACATTGCCCAAAAGAAAGAAATTGCAATCTGGGAGTTACAATATCCGGTTTATCATCAAGCAATTTTAAATAAAACCTATGCTGGAGTAGAGGGTGCATTGCGGTTTGTAGAAGATTACATAACAAAATGCAAGGAAATCAGAGAAGAAAAAGAAATAAGATTGTTGGAATTTATTCAGAAAGGAGCATGACAAATGGGAAAGATATATAAGGGAAGTCTTGAATTAATCGGAAATACACCATTAGTTGAATTTGAAAATTTTGAAAAGGCGCATGACTTAGATGCTAAAATTTTAGGAAAGTTGGAATATTTTAATCCATCCGGAAGTGTAAAAGACAGAATCGCCAAATCTATGATTGAGGAAGCGGTGGAAAAGGGACTGATTGGAGAAAATACAACTATCATTGAACCAACTTCAGGAAATACCGGAATCGGTCTTGCTGCAATCGGTGCGAGCAAAGGTTACGAAGTAATTTTAACAATGCCGGAGACCATGAGTGTAGAGCGTAGAAATATTTTAAAAGCGTATGGTGCCAAAATTGTTCTGACAGAGGGAAGCTTAGGAATGAAAGGGGCAATTGTAAAAGCAAAAGAATTGGCAAGTGAAATTGAAGACAGTTATATTCCGGAACAGTTTAAGAATGAGGCAAATCCGGAAATACACAGAAAAACAACTGGACCGGAAATTTGGGATGATACAGATGGAAAAGTAGATATTTTTATTGCAGGAGTAGGGACAGGAGGTACGATTACCGGAGTTGGGAAATTTTTAAAGGAGAAGAATCCTGATGTCAAAATTGTTGCAGTGGAACCTGCGGGTAGTCCGGTATTATCGGTTGGAAAAGGTGGTCCACATAAAATCCAGGGAATTGGAGCCGGTTTTATACCGGATGTGCTGGATACTACAATTTATGATGAAATTGTTCCGGTGGAAAATGAAGAAGCATTTGCTTATGCAAAAGATTTGGCAAAGAATGAAGGCATTCTGGTGGGAATTTCTTCAGGGGCAGCTTTATATGCTGCCGTCAAACTAGCAAAAAGACCAGAAAATAAGGGAAAAAATATTGTTGCTTTATTACCGGATTCAGGAGACCGTTATTATTCGACAGCATTATTTGAAGAATAACATATAAAAATGGTAGAAAAGTATGTAAAATATATAAATTCCCTAGGAAAATCAAGGTGCAAACGATTTCACAGAAACAAAGGAAATATAGAAAGAAAGGCATAAAATTTCATAAAAATATAACATATATTTATAGAATAAGAGGCTTTGTGCAAACGATTTCGCACAAAGCCTTTGTTTTCTAAAAGAGATATTCCTATAATCGTCTCATAAACAATTGAAAATAGAAAATGAAACCAATATGGGAGGAAGAAAGGGAATGAAAAAATCAACATTTACCGGGACCGTTGGCCGTACGCTGGCGGAAACAAAGTATAAATATCATACGGTAGATACAGATCCGAAGAATGCACCAAATGTAATATATATTCTGATTGATGATATGGGATTTGCACAGCTTGGCTGCTATGGTTCTTCTATAGAGACACCAAATATTGACCGTTTGGCAAAGGAAGGACTTCGATATAATAATTTTCATACGACAGCAGTCTGCTCTGCAACACGTACTTCACTTTTAACAGGAGCAAATCATCATACAGCGGGTTGTGCAAATCTGATTGAAATGCGTACGGGTGCACCAAACAACCCGAATGGACGTTTAAAACCGGAGTATGCAACGATTGCAGAAATTTTGAAGGAATATGGATATGCAACGTTCTGTACTGGAAAATGGCATCTTTCCTCTGCACAGGGAGTAGCAGGCCCAGTAGATGGATGGCCACTTCAGAAAGGATTTGACAGATATTATGGATTCCTTCAGGGTGAAAATGATCAGTATCATCCGCATCTTATTCGTGATAACACCAAGGCTCCACAGCCAAAGACGGTAGAGGAAGGCTATCATTTTTCAGAGGATATCGTAGACAATGCAATTGATTATTTGTTTGAACATCAAATGAATTTTCCAAATCAGCCATTTTTCTTATATCTTCCATTTGGAGCAATGCATACGCCACATCATGCACCAAAAGAATATATTGACCATTATAAAGGGAAATTTGATGAAGGCTGGGATGTTGTCAGACAGCAGTGGTTTGAGAATCAGAAGCGTTTAGGTGTTATTCCACAGGATGCAGAATTAACAGACAAAAACGAATATGTAAGGGATTGGGCCGATTGTACAGAAAAAGAAAAAGCTGTATACGCAAGAGAAATGGAAGCTTTTGCCGGAATGTTGACACATACGGACGCACAGATTGGACGTTTGTTGGATTATTTGGAGGAGAGTAACCAATTGGATAATACGATCATTGTATTCCTTTCTGACAATGGAGCAAGTGCAGAAGGCGGAGTAGATGGACGTTTCAATGGAATGTGTGGACAGGATGTAACGGTTCACTCGGCAGATGAAATTGATTATGCCTATGAGCATCTTGATGAAATCGGAACAGAGCTTGCGTTTAACCATTATCCAACAGGATGGGCAAATTGTGGAAATACTCCATTCCAGTGGTATAAGATTTGGGCGCATGAAGGTGGAATCAAAGATCCACTGATTATCAGGTATCCGGCACTTATCAAAGATCCGGGAGCGGTCAGAAACCAGTATCATCATGTTTCTGATATTACACCGGCAATTTTAGAAATTATCGGTGTTGACAAGCCGGAGTATATTAAGGGAGTCAAGCAGGAACCATTTACAGGAATCAGCTTAAAATATACGCTTGAGCAACCGGATGCACCAACAGAGAAATACATTCAGTATTATGAAGTGCATGGAAATCGCGGTATTTATAAAGATGGCTGGAAGGCAGTTGTAAATCATTGCTTTGTAGAAGATTATGCAAAGGACGAGTGGGAACTGTATCATGTGGCAGAGGATTATTCTGAAAAATACAATGTTGCAGATCGATACCCGGAGAAGTTACAGGAGTTAAAAGAAGATTTCATGCATGAGGCGGGAAAATATGGCGTGTTTCCAATGCTTCGTTTCGCAATGCATGGAAAGCCGGAGAACCTTAGCCGTCAATATGCGGATAAGATTCCGACACCGGAGGTGGAACATGTATTTGAACACGTAAGAAAGCCTGTCGATTTGGTACAGGAGAGAACAATTGGTGGAATGAATGGTTCTAAGTCCAGCTCGCTTGTGACAGCATTTGTACATCGGGAACATCCTGAAGATGATGGTGTTATTTATAGTAGCGGTCAGAGATTTGGAGGCTTTAGTTTTTACATAAAGGACAATCGGCTGAAGTATGTATATAACGCCAATAAGTGGCATTATTATAATGTAGTTTCAGAGACGGAACTGCCGACAGGAGATATCAAAGTGGCTTATGCCTATGTCTATATCGAAGAGGAAAAGAGAGCAAAGGTTACATTATATGTGAATGATGAGGTGGTAGGAGAAGGCTATGTCGAAAGCTTTTACTATATGGAAGGTTTTTCAGCAGCGTTAGGTGCCAATCATTATTCACCGGTAACACCGGATTATGAAGTACCATTTGCATTTAAAGGAAGACTTGATAAGGTAATTTTACATCAGTTCCCTGGAGTAATAGACCCGCAGGAGGAATTGAGTAAGCTTTCTTCGGTTGAATAAGGAAAGAAAGCCGGTTGATTGGCTGGGAAGCTAGAAAATTCACTCACTCTGTGATACAATGTAGGAAGAATTGTAGGATAAAAACATAAGAGAGGGAGTGGAAAATCATGTGGGCAGTATTTGCAATCTTGTCCGCTGTGTTTGCTGCTTTAACATCTATTCTGGCAAAAGTCGGAATTGAAGGTGTCAACTCAAATCTCGCAACGGCAATCAGAACAGTTGTAGTCCTTGCAATGGCGTGGGGAATGGTATTTCTTACGAATACCCAGAATGGAATTACGGCAATCAGTAAGAAGAGCTGGATTTTTCTGATATTGTCGGGTTTGGCAACAGGAGCATCCTGGCTTTGCTATTATAAAGCTTTGCAGATTGGTGAGGCATCCAAAGTTGTTCCAATCGACAAACTGAGCGTAGTAATTACACTGATACTTGCATTTGTATTTTTGCATGAGCAGTTCACAGTAAAGTCTGCGATAGGAGTGATATTGATTACGGCAGGAACGCTGATTATGGTGTTATAGGAAGGAAAAAGAGTGTAAAGCACAATGTCATTTTTACTGACATTGTGCTTCTCTTTTACCAATCAAGATACCGGATAAAAAGTGCACTTGTTTGCATTTTAGAGACAAAATATAAGCATGAGATATTTGTAAACTTGATTAAATGAGACATTTGTCTATAATAAAAGTATGACTTTAAAATATGGGGACGGGGTAAAATACAAATGAAAAAAGAAGCTATTAACTTTAGGACGACATACGTAGTTGTAATGCTGGCATTATTTAATTCTACTTTTTTAGGAATAGAATATTTATTTGATAATATGATGGCATATGTGACTGATTCAAAAGGAGTTGTAGTTGCACAAAGTTATGTTTTAGGAATTAGTGTGATAGGTTTTCTTCTTTTTCCAGGTATCCATCGATTTTTAAAAGGAAATCTGAGGCATGTAGCAGTGTTTACAGGTTCTCTTATAGGTATTATTTGTATTTTTGTAATCCAGCAGCATACTTCCTATCAAACAATTTTGGTATCGGGCTGTATCGCCTTTGTATTGCTGGGGATTGCAGGGAGTGCAGTTCATTATGCGGCAGCGTGTATGCTGAATAGAAGCAGGCATTTGGCAAAAATAGTGGGATTTGCTTATGCCGTAGGAATATTCCTACAGTTTATCAATAATAATTTTGTTCGTAATGATATGACAGAATCCATTGTTCTTTCTGTATTTCTGACAGTTTTAGCTGTTTTATACATAAGAGTGGATTTTGGTGTGATGAAAAACAACCAGTTTGAAAAGAGCGGATACATACTAAAAAACAAGGTTGCTACAGGGGGATTGTTGGTGGTAATCGTTGCACTTATGACTTGTATTTTTGCCTCTTTAGACAATGCTGTAACGTTAGTTCATGCAAGTGGAAGCGTAGATATCGGGGAATGGCCGAGGTTGCTTTTGGCATTGAGCGGATTAACGGCAGGTTTTTTATTTGATATAAAAGAACGTCGATTTATGGATATTATGATGTATTGTATTACACTTTTATCGACTATCTGCGTGGTAATTATTGAATTTGGCGGAGCATTTTTAATCGGGCTTATGGTGTTCTATCTTTCGGCAGGATTTTTTGTTGTATTTTTTACAACAAGTTTTATAGATTTGTCTTATCAAATGAAGACACCAGAACTTTGGGCAGGACTTGGACGTGCTGTGAATAATATATGTGCTGTTATAACAAGTACGTCCTCGGTGACATTATTAGTATCTCGAAGTGATATGTCGATGATGATTACGGCCATTATTCTATTCGTATTAATTAGTATTACTGTATTTATCTATTCGAATCAGTTCTTAAATGTAGGTTTAAGAAAAGAACAAAAGCAGGAAGAAAAAGCAGAAAATGAGGAGGAACGATTTTCCAGATTTGCGGAAACATTTGAACTTACCGAGAGAGAGCAGGAGGTTCTTAGAGCTTTATTGTCTTCGGACGATAATGTGCAGGAGATTGCGGATCAGCTTTTTATGTCGAGGGCAGCTTTATATCGGCATATTGGAAATCTGAATGAAAAAACAAAAACAAAATCAAGAATCGGAATACTTCAATTTTACTACGCATGGGCAAAGGGTAATTGATACATTTTTTTATAAAAAGAGACGATTGTGTACTCAAAAACTGACATAATATATGGTAAATCTTAAAAAAGAGGTTTTGCAGAACAGGAGGTGTTAGTATGCGGCAAAAGAAAAGATTGCGTGTATGGTGTCTATTACTAATTGGGTCTATGATATTTCTATCAGGATGCGGGGAAAAGGAGATTGTGGAGGCAACTACCGAAGAAACAGAACCATCAGAAACTGCTGTGGAAGAGGAAGTTGTTTTAGAAGATACGGAAGTAACAGAGTATGCGGCAATTATACGGATAACCATTAATCCTGAATTAGAGTTATTTGTAGATGCAAATCACACAATTGTAGCAGTCAAATGTTTGAACTCAGATGCTGAAAGTGCTTTTTCAAAACTTACCATGACAGGCATTTCATTGGAAGAAGCAATGAAGTTGGTAGTAGAGACTTCGGCAGAAGAAGGTTATTTGGAAAATGGTAAAACCATATCGGTTGATATTGTTAAGGCTGATGAAGAACGGGTTGAAACACAGGAATTAATCAATGAAGTACAATTGTCAGTGCGGGAAAGTCTTTCTGAAAAGCAGATGACCGTAGAACTCGAACTTGCTATTGCAGGGGAAAAACAGGAGGTAGAAGAGACACAGACCCAACAAGCGGTCAATACGGAAGAAGAAAATGTACAACAATGTTCTGCTTGTGGCGGAACAGGTAAGTGCGAGGAATGTAAAGGGGATGGATACAGAGGTTCCGGCTATGCCGTATCATGTCCGCGGTGTCACGGAACGTTGACCGAAACCTGTATTTATTGTAATGAATCAGGACAAAGTACAAAACATGAAGGCACTTGTGATTTTCCAAACTGTATGGGAGCACATGTATATGCGTGTACGATTTGTAATGGAGGTTCTACACCGGTTACATGTGAAAGCTGTGGAGGAAGCGGAGCATGCTCTTTATGTAATGGAACAGGCAAAGAAAATGAATAGGGGAGGTATTTTTCACATGAGAGAAAAATTGCATAACGACTAGAAAATCCTCCACTTGAAACTACTATAAACCTTGTGGTATAATAGGTTTATGATTTCAGACAAGCAGGAGTTCCTGCAGAAAATGAAAGTAGGAAAGGACATTATTTTATATGAAAATTTCAACGAAAGGTCGTTATGCAATTCGCGTGATGATAGACTTGGCAGAACATAATACAGGTGAATATATTCCTTTAATGGATATTGCAAATAGACAGGAGATATCAGAAAAGTATTTGGAGTCGATTGTATCTGTTTTAAGTAAAAATGATTTTTTGTATTCTTTGCGTGGAAAAGGTGGCGGATATAAGCTGGTACGTCGCCCTGAGGAATACACGATAGGGAGCATTTTGAAGGTTACGGAAGGTTCCTTTGCACCAATCGCATGCCTGGAAAAAAAGCCAAATACCTGTGAACGTGCAGGTGAGTGTAAGACACTTAAGATGTGGGAAGGTCTGGAAAAAGTGATAGATGATTATTTTGAAAATATTACAGTAGCAGACCTTGTTGGAGATAATTCCAACGCAGATAATTATGTAATATAAAAGATATTAGAAAAAAGAGCTTTCGCAAAATAGGGAGATTATTACCTATAGAG
>JBJELY010000173.1:0-4839 GCA_051879395.1 Roseburia sp.
TTATATTTTTGATTATCTCCATTGCTTCTGTAAAATTCATCAAACATTACCACCTTTCATATAGCGTTTAATCACCTGTGCAATTGCTCTTCCCAAAAGTGGAGGAACAGAATTTCCTATCTGCATATATGTTTTGGTATATGCTCCTCTAAAGAAATAATCATCAGGATACGACTGAACTCTCGCAGCTTCTCTAGGAGTAAGACCTCTTGCCTGTGTGGGATGAATGTACATATTGCAATCAA
This sequence comes from Roseburia sp., assembly GCA_051879395.1. Classification (GTDB taxonomy): domain Bacteria; phylum Bacillota; class Clostridia; order Lachnospirales; family Lachnospiraceae; genus Roseburia. Next base: position 246 of record JBJELY010000173.1, read on the forward strand.
ACTTCATATGCGCCGTTATAGTCTTGCAGATTTTGTCATTTTCCAATTTGAAATATTTATCCTTAAATATATCATTCCTTCTGGCATATGGCATAATGTCTGCAATCTTAGGATCATCTGAACGGTCCCCTTGAGCCATACGTCCATAAATCTCTATGTCCCTGTCATTATTGTATCTTGCCTTGTGATTTGATACTACAGCCACCGTTCTACCTTGATTAATATATGAGATGTATTCATTCGTATCAGTTATATTGTTTTTCTCAATTTTATATCCACTTTCTAATGAACCAGCCTCCGTCGCATTCTTAATTCTGGAAGCTTTTAATTCCCTAAGCGCAAATAAAGCATCACCAAGATTATGCTCCGGAATACTTTCACTAAGTGCAAATATCTCACTGAAAATCTCTTCGTTGTCAATACCAATGCAATTGCCAATATATATCAACCTTTCTCTATTTTGAGGCACGCCATAATCCTTAGCATTCAAAACATGACATTCTACAGAATAGCCGATATTACGAAAATCCTCTTTTACCTGTTCTGCCACAGATAACATTCCTTTAACATTTTCCATTACAAAAAACTTAGGACGAACTTTTTTCACAACCTCCACGTAACTTTTATAAAGATAATTTCTTGGATCATCTATTAAGCGCTGTCTGTTAGCCATACTGAAACCCTGGCAAGGTGGTCCACCAACTACAATATCAACACTTCTACCATCCAACAATTCCTCGAGATTTTTAACTACATCTTTGATATCTCCCAGCACTATATGATCCCTAGGTGTCTCCGGATGATTATGTGCATATGTATCCACACAACAGTCTTGAATATCATTTGCAAGACTTGTTATAAATCCTTCCTGTGAAAACCCTAATGATAATCCGCCAGCTCCACAAAACAAATCAATCATCTTTAAAGAACGATTGCTAACGTTCTTCCTTGCATTTTCAATATAAGTATTACAATACTTGCATACCGGACACTTAGCGCAATTCTGCTTTTTTTCATTACAAATAACAGCTAGTTTTTCAAACGCTGCCTTAAGCTCATTGTCACTTTGTACATCCTCTCTGTATTGCTTCGCTCTTGCTGCAAGAAACTCTTCATCTATAACTTTTGTAACGCGTTCCAGACATACATCTATAGATGTACTTTTTTTACCACCCAGTCCAGATTCAGCGAATGCTATAAACTCACTTTTGTCATTTTTGTATTCCATGTTAATCTACCCACTCTCCAAGTTTTTTTAACGTGTCCTTTACGGATTGGGCAACTGCTTTTGATACATTTACTGTGACTGCATTACCAAATTGCTTATATGCCTGACAGTCAGACACCGGTATCTCAAAAGAATCCTCAAATCCCTGCAATCTTGCACACTCTCTTGGTGTAAGTCTTCTTACCCTTCCCTTTTGTGTTACATAATTATCCTGACATGCTCTATGCATCTTTGCCATAGTTGCACATAATGGTCTTGCAATCTTTAAATCTATCTCTGATTTTGCCTTATATCCACCTGTTCCATCGGATAATATTGTAGGCAATATCTTGTCCGATAAAAAGTACTTATTATCCACATCATGTTCTAACAGATCCTGTAATGTTTTATTGAGTTCCTGTTTCATTGGAAATTCGTATTCCGCTGCTTGATTATCGAAGCATACAATATATGTTCTATTTCTAGTTTGAGGAACACCATAGTCTGCGGAATTTAATATTTCACAAAATACTTTATATCCCAATACATCCTGCAATACTCGATGGATTTCTTTATATGTTTTTCCGTTATTATGGGTTCTTAAAGATCGTACATTTTCTAAAATGATTGCTTTTGGTTTTTTACCTTTTTCTATTTTATCATTCACTATTTCTGCAATTCTAAAGAATAATGTTCCTCTGGTATCTTCAAACCCCTTCTGCTGACCCATCATACTAAACGGCTGACATGGAAATCCTCCAATCAGCACATCACAATCTGGTATTTCTTCTAAAGGAATTTCATTTATATCACCTAACACAATGTGTTCGCCAAAATTAGCCTTATATGTCTGCACCGCATATTTATCAAAATCATTTGCCCACACAATATCATAGCCAGTATCTACAAAACCTTTGTCCAGCCCGCCAAGTCCGCTGAAGAATGATACTACCTTCATCTATTCTTCCTCCTTTAGCTTGTTACTTTTTATGTATTCTCTAATCCAAGAACCAATTTCAACAGAGGCAGTTTTCCCTTCGTTGCGCAATAATGTCATAAATTCATCTTTAACCGCCGGTTCAATTGAGATTTCTATTTTCGCCGTTTTTATTCGACCTGCTGGTCTACCACAATTACTTTTCTTTTTATTTGTCATTGCATTTTCCTCCGTTTAATATACATATTATATAATGTTTTTATCAGGGTGTAAATAGGCATTTCAGAAAACTTTTTGTATACACATATAGGTTCTCTTGATATAATATAGGCAAGTCTATAGAAGGGAGAATTTTCGAATGTACAGACAAATTATTAATGAACTAAACCGATTTTTGAATTTCATAAATGTACCCGGTATACCACTTAATCCAGACGCTTTCCAGGGAGTATTTGTCAAAAAACTTTCAAATCAGAATATTATAAAGGATAAACGAAGAATTAATGCAGGAGATATAGTTTCAACTGTCAATCAGACCCACATAGATATTACCGGGCGCCAGGGAATGCTATTTTTCTTTGAAGAATTGAACAATACCACAACATCTGTTCAAAGTATCGATATTGATTTATATGATAACAATTTGAAATATCTTCATGAAATCGACCATGCCTCAAGCCAAATTAACGCAAAAGGGAACACCTATTTTGTCCGCCAAACAACTAACTTGCCTCCATTTTTATCAAACTGGGATTTAGCACTCCATAGTTCTGCCTATAAAAAATATGGACATACAGGTGACCAAGTCCAAATTAATATCCCCGATTCTGAAGAAGCTTTTACCCGGCTTCAGAGATATGCATTCCAAGATGATGCCCTTGTCATGCTAAGATATGATTATTTGCGTTACGTTGCTGTTCTCGTCCCTTCTGAACTTTGTGCTAACTTATATTCCATTACAAATACGCATGGCAACCAGAATATAAACTTCGTGGCATTAAATCCTGCATATAATCCAGTATTAGCGCATCAGATACAGTACGAAACCATTTCAAAAGATGTAAATTATGATGATATCGATGCTATTACATTGCAGAATACACTCAACAACAACCCAGGTGCAGGCACTGACATTGAGAAGATTGTAAAAACCCGCGTTTCACAGGGTTCTTTCCGAAGGCTGCTGCTTCTCGAACGCCATCAATGTAATCTTTGTGATATTTCTACCACGTCAGTATTACGTGCCAGTCATATCAAAGAATGGTCTGAATCCTCCAGAGAAGAACGTATTGATGCGAATAACGGTCTACTCTTATGTGCAAATCACGATGCTTTATTTGACCGTCATCTAATATCATTTGAGCCTGATACAGGAAATATTTGTATCTCAGCATCAATTGACTGTGATCAGCGAAAAGCGTTGAACCTTTCGGAATCAGCCAGACTTTCTATGACAGACCGCATGAAATCCTACATGCAGATACACTATAAAAAGTTTATTGAAAAAGAGAATCAATAATATCCCATTTGCGAGATGTAATTACCCTCATACATCTCGCAATATTAATTTCACCTTCCTCTCGCAACATCCTTGACCTTCTCCCCAATCCACTCCCTAAACTTCTCCAGCAGATTAATCCCACCAATCACAAACTGTTTCATAAACTCATACGCCTTTTCCAGTTTGTACTTCAGGCTACAATTCTCCTCCCTCAATATCTGATTCTGGTATCTCAGTTCTATTACCTGCTCCTTCAGATAATCATCTCCATCGACCGCACCCAGCAGTTCCTTCTTAAGCCTTTCCGCCTCTTCCAGTTCAAATTCAGCCCGTTCAGTCTGTAATTTTGCAGTATCCGATATCATCATCCACTTGTCAGCCTCTTTTCGCGCCGCCTCAATTTCCTTCTGTTTATCTGTAAGCTTATCAACATTCTCATAATATTCCAGCCGTAATTCAGAATTCTTTATGCGTAAATCCGTTGTTTCCGACTGTAATTTCTGGTTCTCAGATATGGTATCATCCAGCTTCTTTTGAGCCTCAGACTGTTCTTTTCTAAAACCGTCTCGCTTACTTTCAATTTCTTTTTCCAGAGACTCAATCCGTTCCTCTTTTAATTCCAGAACAACCTGTGCGCCCTCTATCTCCTCCTCAAGTGCAGCCACTTCTTTTGCCCGTTCCTGCTTCTTATAATCCAGTACAGATAAATGCTTATTGTGCGTATCTTTCTTCTTCCAGTCAATTCCGTAGCGGCTCATAATAAGGGCAATATCTTCTTTCTCTGCCTCTGCCCACTGTTTCCATTCAGTGTTCCCTTTGCCTTCACTTACAAATCCTCCGGTAGCAAGTGCCGCCTTAAGGCTTGTCTTTGTCTCCAAGCCTCGCTTACATCCAGATACCCAAGGGATAAAATTCAGATGCAAATGTGGCGTTTCTTCATCCAGATGAA
>JBJELY010000174.1:0-4788 GCA_051879395.1 Roseburia sp.
TCCCTGGGGCGCTGGGAAAAAGCCTTTCTGCCAGCTGCCTGTCGGACATTTCATCCGGCAGCGGCCACTGTAGACCGCAGTTGCTTGCACGCTGCAGCGTTGTGGACACAGTGTTGCGGGCACAGTGTAAACTGGCCGCAATCTCTGTCTTGTTGAGTCCCAAGCTGTGTAGCCTGAGAATCTCACGGTAATTGGTCATATTGGTTGACCTCCTTGTAGAATTTGCACCCTGAAGGGTACATATCTACATTTTACCGTGCTGCTCAACGGCTGCGGCGACGATGCTCAATCTTGCCGGTGACGGTGCTCAATTTGCGCGGTCGAGGTGCTCAATCTCGGGCGGAATACTCACCCCGCAATTTATTCCGTCAAGGTACATGTGATTGAGCGTTTACGAGTGTTCTACAGCGAGATGTCTTTTATAGAATATATCATCCACAATAAAGTAGCTCCGAAAGGTTGCATCGTATACAATCTTTCTCGTGATGGGGTAAAGCCTGGCAAGAAGTCTTTAATCCCGGCATTTTGTGATTTATATGGTATAAAATATACAGGGAGCGACGCATTTGTGATTTCCCTACTCAGGAACAAAAAAACCTATAGTGATGTCCTTTTACAGAATGGTATCCATGTACCGATTACATACACATTCATACCAGGTCACACCTCACAAGCAGATATGCTCAGTGTGTTTGAAGAAATGGATATTCTGATAAAGAACATTGATGAATCTGCAAGCATTGGGTTGACCTCCCGTTGCAGAATGAAGTTAAACCGTGAGTCGTATCAACAGTTCCGTGATACGGCATTAGAAGTAAACCCAAAGCATGTTCTTGTTCAGGAATTCATTGCTGGAATTGAGTGTGAAGTGCTGGTCATAAAGTATCAGGGACAGTATTTCGCACTGAATCCTGTTGAAATCATATTTTCAGATGGTCAGGCATTCATGGACTCCGAGACCTCAAACGCTTATCGTTACACATTTAAGCTACTAGAAGGGGCTAGTTCTAAAGAAGTGCAAAAATTGGCAACTAAGGCCGCCGAGACTTTGAATATCAAAGATTATGCCCGATTTGATTTCAGAATACGGAACGGAACACCTTATTTATTTGATATTGCCGGAACCCCATATACAATTCGTCACAGCTCAATTGCCTACCTGTTTGAGCAATACGGGGTAAAATATGAAGATATCTACAAGGTAATCGTTACCTGTATGCTTTCCAACTACCAAAATGACTAATTATACGAAGTGTATTGCAAATCTGATAGCATCAGTCCACGAAAAAAGAACTGTGACAGGATATTTTCACGGCGATTGACATGTACCAGGTTGTTGCAAAAATCGTAAGCACTTAGTGTAGTACGATTTTGTATCAGGTCTGCGATAGCTTGATCTTTCATTTCCCAGAACTTCTCCTGTTTTTGAAAGAGAGCAGGAACAAAGCCGCGAACAGACTGACTCAACCGTTCAGCTGCGTCCCAGTTCCCGTCACGAGTCATACGGTAGATTTCAAACCATGCAAAGTAGTACCGGTAGAAATCGTCAATTTCTAAATCTTCAACGTCAGATACATCTTTGCATGTAATTTGTTTCTCCAACATAGTCTTGTATTTCAAATATCCTTGGTCATTGCCACAGTAAAGGCAGAGAGAACATATATTGGTGAGAATAACAAACTCTGTAGCACATGGCTTTTTACAAAGCAATTTTTTTAGTTTGGAAATGGTCTGTTTGGCTTTAGTCATGCAGACTTTTTCTTTTTTTGCTTGTTTCTCCGTCTGTAGGAACTCCGCAATCAGCAAATTGTTCTGCAATTTCTCGGGCTGTGGTAATGCGATTCCATATTGATCCACTATTTCAAGGGCTTGTTTGCAGAGATCTTGGGCCTCGTCATATTTCTGGATTACAATGTCGGTGCCAGCTTGGCAAACCAACGTCAGGCACATTTCATCCCAAATTTGATTTCTAGAAAAGTAAGTTTTGGCGCGTTCATAATAAGGGCCACATTGAGCCTGATTTACAAAAAGAAAGGCCTTCCGGTTAAATATATTTTCAATATACTGACCGAGTCCCTTTGCACTCTTTGAACTGCAGGTAGACGAAAGCGTCAGGCTCAAATTGTAAAGCTCTGTAAAATCGTCAACTCTATTCAAAACATCTAGAATATAAGGTGCCAAGCAATAAATTATATTTAGCCGAACAATTGTTTCGTCTGATGGCGCTAATTTGACCGGATTAGCAGTAACAGTCAGCAATATCTCATTCTTGGCATAAGTCAGACATTCCTGAAAATTGAGATTGAGATCTTTATCAAAAGGAGAATGTGTTCGATATAGAAAGTAAAAATACGCACGAGACAACTCTGCTTTGAGGGGAATCTCAAAGTCAGCTCTTCTCAATTTCAAGTAGACTGCATTAACTGTATACGAAACAGATTCACCAAAAGGTTTGTTAATCGTCTCATAAAAAGTCTGAATTTCATGGAAAGACTCCCTCTGCTCTGCTATACCATACCTTTGCAGCAAGTCATCTATCTTGGTGAGTAAATCATAGTCCGACATGGAAAATCCACTAGCAAAAGCAAGTCCTAGCAAAGCAAATGCCTGCGGTGTGACAGATTCATAATATTTCACCAAATAAAATGCTCTAATATAATACTCGTCCTGTTCATTCTCGGTATAGTACTGGTAGTAGTGAAGAAGCCTTTCCTTTCGTTTCTCAATACTCTGCTGCTCCAGTGCAGACTTGATTTCTGGGCAACGAAAATCATAAAAACAATCGTAATTTTTATCGAGGAAAGCATCTTCTTTTGCCATATCCAGACTGTACGCAACAGTGTTATCGCTCCTTTGGGTGACACTTGAGATTTCAGCGGTTGTAAAAGGCTGCAAGGAAAGTGAGGAAGATAAAATAATATCTTCCATGTCTGCTTCAGATATTTCCTTGCTCAGTCCATCCTTTTTGAGCCTTGAGAGCCTAATCTTGATAACGTGTTCCAGTGCCTCAAAATAGTTGCTGTTTCGTGAAGTGATATCTACGAACAAAAAATCGGCAAGGTATAGGTTCCCATTACTGATCTTCTGAATTTGTTGAATATTTTGCTTAACTGTGTCAGTAATCATCAACTCCAAATGCTTGCTTCTTAAGTAGGCCAAAATATCATCAGCATTATAGGGGTAAAAAGTGAAATGCGTAACCGTTTCCGCCCCAGTTTCCAAGCTTGCGCATACTTCATCATTGATGTCAGTAAACAAGAAATATATTTCAGAGGATAATACTCTCTCCAGATCCTCACGATGGGAAAGCAGGATTTTTGTCATTGTCCTCACCTGGTTGTGGGCAGCTGACAGTCCATCCAAGCAAAAGAGAAGACATCCATTAGGCAATGTGCGAAGCAGAGATTTCAGACGATTATATTGGCTCTCTTCTCGGTGCACTCCAAGATCTATGCCGGCAGAAAAATATGGGAATCCGACAGAAAATGAAAAGTTATCAATTTTTAGTTTTGGCAGGTTCCCTACGGGGGAAGGAGGGATAAAACTGTCCCCATAGTTTACATAAGAAAGCATGAGAGGTGGCTTGTAGCTCTTTGATACAACTTTGTTCGCCACATAACTTTTTCCACAGCCAGAAGGCCCCGTTAATAATATAATTTTGGAAGCCGTATGGTTTCTATATTCATCAACTAGTCGATCAATCAGCTTATTTCGACTAGAAAAACCACAAATTGTTTCATTCCTCATGACTCTACTCCCAATGATTGCTCCAGATTATCTACAAATTGCCGACATTGCCAGATTATCGTTGAATAACCGAAAATTCGGGTTATCTCTGAATAGGGGATAATTAGTTATTATCTGTTGAAATCTGATCGGCTTAAATGCAAATCTGTATGTTTTCTCGCAAAGAATTGAAAACGGTATGCCACTATCTAGGGAAGAATTTCTGGATCAATTTACTCGTCAAGTACTTGGCAAAAGAATACCGTTTTTTGCGGGTGCAGGTGCTTCTATCAATGCATCTCGGCACAATTAATTTATACCTCTTGCTAAAGAGCTTGTTACAACATTGGATGATGCAACCATCTATGCACAATTTTATTCAAATAAAACTGGTCAGGCGTAACTTCGAAAGCGAATCAACGAGATGATCAACAAAAATGATTATCGCAGCCCTCTAATTAATGAGCTTATCGAGGTTGGCTCTGAGGCGGCCCATCTATGAACCGTACGACTCCACGTCTTTACTACATGAAAGCCATAGGGAGCCATGCCATACAGTGTGATTTGTTCGGTAGTGAAATCACAAAGCGCCCAATGCAGGATGTTGGTAAGCATTTCACTCATGCAGTTGAACATAGTCCATCAAGGCTTTCACGCTACCTTCCGGTGTCTATCCTTTTCCATTCCTGCCATTGCAATTGGATTTAATAATCAATTAGCTTACCATTAACATTTTGTTTTGCTTTCTGTAAAAATGTTGTTGCTTTTATTTTATAATTTAAATGTATATATTGAATAGATTATTACAATTTCACAGAATACCTTATGGATTCAGGCACAGTCTAAAAATTTCAAAATAGGTGGCACACTCAAAAAACATACTTTTATCAGAATGTCAATATATTGATGCGTCCAAATTGTAAAATAATTATGAATATTTTGTAAATATTACAATTCGTGGTTGAAATGCAAGCAAATTTGTATATAATAACTATATGGTATATGGGGGTAAGGCTTAGTAGCCAACAAAGCAGGGGATTATTATATGGAGAAGTAAGCAAG
>JBJELY010000175.1:0-71486 GCA_051879395.1 Roseburia sp.
GGGAGAAAGGAGAATAATCCATTCTCCTCAAAAGAGGATAATTGGATTATACGTGTCTGAATGATACTAAATTTGCAAAATATCTTTAAGGATTATCAGCAGGATAAATTAGTGGTTCCTGTTTTAAAGGATGTTTCTTTTCAGGTAGAAGAAGGAGAATATGTTGCAATCATGGGACCATCCGGTTCGGGAAAAACGACATTAATGAATATTATCGGATGTCTGGATAAACCGACAAGCGGCTCCTATGAGCTTGCAGGGGAAAATGTAGATAAACTAAAAGATAAGGAGTTGTCTGATCTGCGTTTAAAGAGTATTGGATTTGTTTTTCAGAGCTTTCATCTGATGCCAAGAGAGTCGGCAGCAGAAAATGTAGCATTGCCACTCAGCTATGCAGGAATCAAGAAAAAAGAACGTCGGGAGCGTGCCAGAAAGGCATTGGAACGCGTAGGTTTGGGAGATCGTGTTGATTTTAAACCTACTCAGCTTTCTGGAGGACAGAAGCAGCGTGTTGCAATCGCAAGAGCAATGGTAAATAATCCAAAAATCTTATTAGCAGATGAACCGACAGGAGCATTGGATTCAAAATCAGGAGCGCAGGTAATGGAATTATTTCAGAAGCTGAATGAAGAAGGTGTGACAATTGTTATGATCACACATGACCCTAAAATTGCCGCACATGCAAAACGTATCATTCGGATTATTGATGGTGTCATTCACGAAGGCGACGGAGAGGAGGCAGCATCATGAAGAAAAAGAAAGTAATTGCAGTTATAATTACAATTGCAGTTTTGACGGGCGCAGCTGCCGGTGGTATCATTGGATACAAAGCTTATCAGGGGAAAAAACTTGTAGCAGAAGTTTATCCTGTTTCTAATATTAGTACCGGTTATTGGGGAGATGAAAACTACAGTTCCGGTATGGTAACAAATGATTCGTCACAAGAGGTCTATTTGTCAGATACAAGCACAGTACAGGAAGTATTTGTAGAAGAGGGAGATACGGTAGAAGTAGGAGATCCTTTGATTGCGTATGATATGGCAAGCGTTAATATTCAGGTAAAGCAGAAAGAATTAGATATTAACACCATTGATAATAACATTGCAATTGTCAAACATAATTTGGAAGTGTTGAAAGCGACGACACCAGTAAACAAGACGAAACCGGCCACAACAGTTTCGACACCGGTGATGGAAGAACCTGTTGTAGATGCACCGATAGAAGAGATGGAACTTCCTGAAGTAACGGAAACAGGAGCGTATAATTATGTAACAACAGCTACGATTCCAACGAATACAGCAGATGCACCGGATGGCAGCAGTACAAACCCATATCGCTTTTTATGCAGTAGTGAAGCATATGTGACAGGAAATTACTTAAATACTTTGATTGCAAATAAGGCAGTTGCAGTATTTGAAGTCAGAGAGGGAAATGTTGCGTCTGGAGAGTTAGTAACCTCCTGGACAGTAAATGGAGCTTATATGACAACTTCTTTTGAAGATGCTGGAAAATATTATGTGATGACGCATGAAAAAGAAGAAGACATCATAGAAGATAATGGTTCAGAAGAAATTATTATGGAAGATAATACGGTGGAAGAATGGGTAGAACCAGAAGGGTATACTGCAGAAGAACTTGCAGCAGCAATTGCTGAGGCTGAAGCAAAGTTAAAGACTTTAGATATCGATAAAAGAAAAGCAGAGTTGGAATTGGAAACTTTACAGAAGACATCAGAAGATGGTACCCTTTATGCAACGGTTGCTGGAACAGTAAAAACAGTGGGAGACCTAGAAGACTATGTAAACGATGGAACAGCCTTTTTGGTAGTAGCCGGTTCAGAAGGCCTTTATGTAACGGGGGCAGTGAGCGAACTTCTCTTAGACCAGGTAGGTGTTGGAACTGTTGTAACGGCAAGTTCTTGGGAAAGTGGCATGAGTTTTGAAGCAGTTATTACAGAGATTTCCGATTATCCAACAGAAAGTGATTCCTATTATGGAGAAGGAAATTATAATTGCTCTTATTATCCGTATACTGCTTATATTGAAGATACAACAGGACTCAAAAATGGAGAATATCTTGATTTAAGCATTACGACAGGTGGTGATTCCGGCAGTGCAATTTATCTGGAAAAGGCATATGTACGGACAGAAGATGGTAAATCTTATGTAATGGTAGCAAATGAAGATGATAAACTTGAAAAACGTTATGTGACAACCGGAAAGACAATTTATGGTTATGCAATTGAAATTACAAGCGGATTAAGCATGGAAGACAGAGTTGCATTTCCATATGGAAAAAATGCAGTTGAGGGTGTCAGCGTAACAGATGCAGAAGATAGTTACTATTATTAAGGAGGAGCCATAAATGTTTGAAAATATCAGATTATCATTTCAGGGAATCTGGTCGCATAAAATGCGTTCTTTCCTGACAATGCTTGGAATTATTATTGGTATTGGAGCAATTATTGCAATTGTTTCAACAATTAAAGGAACAAATGAGCAGATTAAACAGAATCTGGTTGGTTCCGGAAATAATACGATTGATGTTTGCCTATATCAGGGAGACTGGACTTATGAAATGGAATATAACGGAGTACCGGAGGGAGTTCCTTTGATTTCGAATGATGTGATGGACGAAATTAAAGAAATTGATGCAGTAGAAAGTGCTTCTCGCTATTTATCAAGACAAGATTACAACGGAATCTATTATCTCAATACAGCGTTATCCGGTGGATATGTAAAAGGTGTTGATACTTCATATTTTAGCACTTGTGGTTTTATTATGAAGGAAGGACGCTGTTTTACAGAAGAGGATTACACGAATTATCGTAAGGTTGCAATTTTAGATGAAGATTCTGCAAGTGCATTGTTCAATGGAGCTGATCCGGTAGGAAAAACAATTGAAATCCAGCAGGAGCCATATATTGTCATTGGAGTTGTGACAAAAGCAAAAAAATTTGAACCTGTCATCAATTCGATAGATGACTATTATACCTATCATCAGGATACGGCAGGAAGTGTTTATATTACAGATGCAACGTGGTGTATTGTTTATCAATATGATGAACCACAAAATGTAGTTATGAAGGTGGCAAGTCCGGATGATATGACCAATGCGGGAAAAGAGTGTGCAGATATTTTGAATGCCAGTCTGATGGTTACAGATGATACGATTGCGTATAAAGCGCAAGACTTAATGGAACAGGCACAACAGATTCAGGAGTTAAGCAATTCTACTAACAAAATGTTAATCTGGATTGCGGGAATTTCACTTTTGGTCGGTGGTATTGGTGTTATGAACATTATGTTGGTTTCAGTTACGGAAAGAACACAGGAAATTGGTCTGAAGAAAGCAATTGGAGCAAGAAAATCAAGAATCTTAGCACAGTTTTTGACAGAGGCAGCAGTACTTACCAGCATGGGTGGAATTATTGGTGTTATTGTGGGAATTGTCATGGCAAGAGTCATTTCTTACTTGAGTTCTACTCCGGTAGCAATCAGTGTTCCAGCAGCAGTTGGTGCAGTTGCGTTTTCTATGGTAATCGGAATTGTATTTGGGGTGTTCCCATCTTACAAGGCAGCAAACTTAAATCCAATTGATGCATTGCGGCACGAATAAAGAAGAAAAAGGAGCTATCCATGAAAAAAATCGTACTGACAATCGGGGGAGTTGAGACATTGGAGTATTTTTCCAGAGAAATGGGAAAAGAACTGGAAAAAATGGGTTATGCGATTTTTTACTTTGATTTAAAGAATGCAAAAGAAAGTGCAAAAAAAGTCCGTAAGTTTATAAAAACAGGAGAGACAGCTCTGGTAACGTTTAATTTCCAGGGGCTTGAAAAAGAGGAAGAAATCTATCGGGAACGGGAAGGGTATCTTTGGGAAGAGTTTCACATGCCATGTTTTAACATAGCGGCGGATCATCCTTATTTTTACCATGACAGGTTAAAAGAACTTCCGACAAAATACTACCATATCAGTATTGACCGCATGCAGCAGAAGTATTTTGAAACATTTTATCCGGAATTTGAAAGCCTGGGGTTCCTGCCTTTAGCGGGAACCGAACTTGAAAATTCTTGTTCACTTGCGTCAGTAGGAACGGAATTTGGAAAAAGCGAAGAAAAAAGAACGATAGATGTTATTATGACTGGGAATTATACAGAGCTTCCTTTTTTTGAACCATATATCCATTGGATTAATGATGAATATGCGGCATTTTATCAGGGAATCATTGATGATTTATTGGTAAGGACTGGTTGTACAGTGGAAGAAGTGGCATTAGAACATTGTGAAAGGGAAATGGGAGAAAATACCACCGAGGATTTGCGTATAGCCCTCAGTAAAATGATTTTTATCGATATGTATGTCCGGAATTATTGGCGTGGAAAGGCAGTTGCAACGCTGGTAGATGCAGGAATAAAAGTAGATGTAGTTGGAAAAGGATGGGATAAGTTGCCGGTAGAGCATCCGGAAAATCTTATCTTTCATCCACAGACAGATTCACTCACCTGCCTTCAATTATTACAGCAGACAAAAATATCGTTAAATGTTATGCCATGGTTTAAAGATGGTGCTCATGACCGGGTGTTTAATTCGATTTTAAATGGCGCAGTTTGTGTATCGGACACCAGTAGATATTTGTGCGAAGAATTAGAAGAAGGGGACGGAATTTGCTATTACGAGCTTTCACAGATGGAAAAGTTACCTGAACTTGTGGAGAGACTGCTGGCACATGAAGAAAAGTTGCCTGAACTTGTGAGTAGAGGACAGGAAATTGTCCGAAAAAAACATACCTGGGCAGTTCGGGCGAGGAAGGTTGCAGAGTGGCTTGAACAGAAAAACTAAGCTGGAAAGTAAGGACATAGATTAGAAAGAGATATTTTTGCATAAGTCTCTTGCATTTTGGAAAAAATCAAGCTATAATATCGAAAGATAGTAAGGACAGCGAGGAAAGCTACGATTGGTAAGCTGTTACAGAGAGCCGGTAGTTGGTGTGAACCGGTGCAGAAGAACAATCTTTCCACTTTCTTAGTCCGTGATGAAAGTCACAAGGTTCGTATCCTATATCATACGTCAGAGAGGTCGGAGAAAAATTTTGAATCCGGCAATATGGGTGGCAACGCGGAAGTATACAGCCTTTCGTCCCATGTGTGAAGATACACAGGGGCGGAAGGCTTTTGTGTGTAAAAAACAAGAGAAAGGAATTGAGGACATGATCGATTTAAAATTTTTAAGAGAGAATCCGGAAGTAGTAAAACAGAACATTAAGAACAAATTTCAGGAGCACAAATTACCATTAGTAGATGAGGTAATAGAACTGGATGCAGAAGCAAGAAAAACACAGCAGGAAGCAGATGAACTTCGTGCCAGCCGTAATACTTTGTCAAAGCAGATTGGTATGCTGATGGGACAGGGTAAAAAAGAAGAAGCAGAATCTGTGAAAGCTCAGGTTAGCGCAAATGCAACACGTCTTGCTGAATTAGAAGGAAAAGAAAAAGAATTACAGGAAAAAATTACAAAGATTATGATGACAATTCCAAACATCATTGATCCATCCGTACCAATCGGAAAAGATGATTCCTGCAATGTAGAAATCGAAAAATTTGGAGAACCGGTTGTGCCTGAGTTTGAAGTACCATATCATACTGATATTATGGAACGTTTTGATGGAATTGATTTAGATGCCGCTGGAAAAGTAGCAGGAAATGGATTCTATTATTTAATGGGAGATATTGCAAGACTTCATTCAGCAGTCATTTCTTATGCAAGAGATTTTATGATTGACCGTGGATTTACTTATTGTATCCCACCTTTTATGATTCGTTCTAACGTTGTAACAGGTGTTATGAGTTTTGATGAAATGGATGCCATGATGTATAAAATTGAAGGAGAGGATTTATATTTAATCGGAACTTCAGAGCATTCCATGATTGGTAAATTCATTGATACTATTAATGATGAAGAAAAATTGCCATATACCTTAACTTCTTATTCTCCATGTTTCCGTAAAGAAAAG
Source organism: Roseburia sp. (assembly GCA_051879395.1). Lineage (GTDB taxonomy): Bacteria > Bacillota > Clostridia > Lachnospirales > Lachnospiraceae > Roseburia. The sequence continues at coordinate 6,016 of JBJELY010000175.1, forward strand.
GGAGCACATGGTATTGAAGAGCGTGGTGTTTATCGTATTCACCAGTTTGAAAAGCAGGAAATGATTGTTGTCTGCAAACCAGAAGAGTCTAAAATGTATTATGATAAATTATGGCAGAATACCGTTGATTTATTCCGTAGTTTAGATATCCCGGTTCGTACTTTAGAGTGTTGCTCCGGTGATCTCGCAGACTTAAAGGTAAAATCCTGTGATGTGGAAGCTTGGTCTCCAAGACAGAAAAAATACTTTGAAGTAGGAAGCTGCTCTAACTTAGGAGATGCACAGGCAAGAAGATTAAAGATTCGTGTCAAAGGAAAAGATGGTAGCAAATATTTTGCTCATACTTTAAATAATACAGTAGTTGCACCACCTCGTATGTTGATTGCATTTTTAGAGAATAACTTAAATGAAGATGGAAGCGTCAATATACCAAAGGCACTTCAGCCATATATGGGTGGAAAAGAAAAACTGATTCCAAAACACTAAAAAAATGTCTCCTCCTGTTTGACGGGAGGAGACATTTTTTAGAAAAATTCACTAGCATTTCTCTGGTTCCGGATATTCTATACCGAAAGTCTCTACAGTTACTTTTTTCATAACCTGTGGAGCAATTGGACGATCGGAATAATCTGTTGCTGTTTCAGCAATCTTATTTACATTTTCCATTCCCTCAATTACTTTACCAAAAGCAGCGTAAGATCCATCTAAGTGTGGAGCATTTTTATGCATGATAAAGAACTGACTTCCTGCTGAATCAGGATGCATAGATCTTGCCATGGATAATACGCCTTCTGTATGTGCTAAATCATTTCTAAATCCATTCTGAGAAAATTCACCCTTAATATCATAACCAGGGCCACCCATACCGGTTCCATCAGGACAGCCACCCTGAATCATAAAACCTTTGATAACGCGGTGGAAGATTAAACCATCATAATAGCCTTTGCTTACTAAGCTGACAAAATTGTTTACGGTATTTGGTGCGATTTCAGGATAAAGTTCAGCCTTTATCACATCGCCATTTTCCATTTCAAATGTAACTATTGGATTCTGTGCCATTTTCTTACCTCTTTCTGAATAAAAATATTCTAATTTCATAAAACACGTCCGTATGGTTGGACATATTCGCATTGTTCTATTGTACAGAAAAAAAGGAAATTCGTAAAGAGGAAAAAAAGAAAAGATTTTTTAGGAACTTTTTGTCAAATACTTGCGGGGAAAGGGAAATCGGGTTAACATAGAAAGAGTGAAACAGGAAAGCAGGGTGACATTCTGAAATTGGAATAAGAAAGGATGTACGGATGAAAAAGAAAAGATTTTTTCGTACTATAGTGATATTGTGTTGTGCAGTGGGCTTGATAACGGAAGTTTGTTATCAGGAAAAAACTACGGACAAAGAAAAAATAGCAACAAAAACAACTACAGATGCAACTGTAACAACTGAATTATATGCAGGTGTCATGGCAGAATTTCGTAACAATGAAGTGGCTTATGTGCAAGAAAATCAGGAACTTCTGGTAATGGCTGCATTGGAAAATGAATTAACAGAGGATAAAGTATATTCTTTTTTACAGGGACCGAAATCATGGGGGAATGGTGTGACATGGTCTGGGGAGTGGTGCTTAAAATACGTAAAGGGCAATTATTTTGGTGGATTTGGTTGTGGACTTTGTTGTATGGCGAATATTTACAGTACCTTAACGGACTATACGTGTTCACCGCTTGATATGTATGAATATGCAACGGAAGTGTCTGGATATTATCCAAGCAAAAAGAGCGGAGCAATCGGCTGGGGTGATATGAAAGTGACATTGCAGAAATGTGGATTTGTCTGTGACGTTTATCAGAAACCGGGGACTTATGAAGAATTTCGGCAGCAGATTGCAGAGGCGCAGTCGGCCATTGTTTTAGTCAGCAGCTATAATGATAATACTTATTGGGAAGATACCAGCGGCCACTATGTGAATATCTGGCTTTATAACGAAGAGACAGAGGAAGTCTTTTTGACAGAGCCGGGAGGTCCGGAGAAAAATCGGACATGGGTACCACTTCGTTATGTTTATGATGCATTAAAGACTTCCAGCCAGTATCAGTATCTCATGGTGAATGATTATAAAGAAGAGGACAACCTTTGGCGTCATGATGGAATTGACGAACAGTGGGTGACTCCATAGTAAGGACAGAAGAAGAACTAGAGAACAGACAAGAACAGAGCAGAAAAACGGGGAAGAGCAGATGAAAATGTGTTTGTTGACAGTGATAGAAAATCTGAAAGAAGAGGACAGGAGAAAACTGGAAAAACAGTTGAGAGAACCTTGTTATGATTGGGATTTTCAAAAGCGGCAGCAACGGAAAATCTGTTTTTCTCCTATTTTTTTACAAGGAGAAAAAGAGTTAGACGCGTATTTGCAAGCTGCAAAAAACGAAAGAGAAGAACTGAATAAAAAATATAAAATGAACAGCATAGTTGTATTGTCGGATGACAGTCAATGTTTGATTAAGACAAAAAAATCCGGGATAGCAAGAATTGGATATCAGGAGGCAGGAAAACAGGAATTTTTGGACGGAACAGATTTGATTGTAGAAAACCTGGAAGATATTGAACCAGAGATGCTTTATCAGCAGATACAGCGGGAAGCAGGAATTCCGTGGACGATTTTAGAAACAGAACGCCTTGTGGTGCGGGAATTTCAAATGTCGGATTTGGATGAATTGTTTCATCTTTATGAAGGAAAAGGAATGACGGATTATATGGAGCCGTTGTATTCATATGAAAAGGAAAAAGAATATCAACAGGCATATATTACATATATGTATCGTTATTATGGATATGGGATGTGGCTTGTTTTTGAAAAAGAGAGCGGAAAGTTAATTGGAAGAGCCGGCATTGAACATAGAGAAGAATTTAAGGGAGAATTAGAATTGGGATATGCAATCGGCACATCTTATCAGAGAAAAGGGTATGCAACGGAAGTCTGCCTTGCAATTATGGAATATTGTAAGGAGTATCTTGGCGTTCAACAGCTTTTTTGTATGATAGAGGTGGAGAATAAAGCATCGATTGCGTTGGCAGAAAAAATAGGTTTTGTGCTAGAAAAAGAATGTATGAATGAGGGAAAAAGAATGTGTATTATGCGTTGCATTTTGTAATAAAATAAAATATAATAGAAAAATACAAAATGGGATAAAGTGGGTGATACACATGACAGATATTACATCAGAAGAATTAGAAAAGAGTGTTAGAGATAACGAGAATAAAATTAAAGAGATTAAAGAATTTGAAAGCCCTGAGAAGTTATACGAAGAGCTTATTGCCAGTGTGCGCAAATATCACCCATCTGCAGATATTTCTTTAATTGAAAAAGCATATAAGATTGCATATCAAGCACATCAAGGTCAGGTTCGTAAATCAGGAGAGCCTTATATTATACATCCTCTGTGTGTTGGAATTATTTTAGCAGAGTTGGAATTAGATAAAGAGACAATTGTAGCTGGATTACTCCATGACGTTTTGGAAGATACAACGATGACCCCACAAGAGATTGCGGAGGAATTCAGTGAGGAAGTTCTTCTTTTGGTGGATGGTGTAACAAAGTTGCAGCATTTACATTTAACAGACAATAATTCAGATCCAAAAGATAAATCATCAGAACGTTTAGAGATGCAGGCAGAGAACTTAAGAAAGATGTTCCTTGCTATGGCAAAAGATATTCGAGTCATTATGATTAAATTGGCAGACCGCCTTCATAATATGAGAACATTAAAGTACCAGTCAAAGGAAGGACAGCTTCGTATTGCAAGGGAGACGCAGGAAATCTATTGTCCGCTGGCACAGCGTCTTGGTATTTCTAAAATAAAGATTGAATTAGATGATTTATCGTTAAAATATTTGGAACCGGAAGCCTATTATGATTTGGTAAAACAAGTTGCACAGAGAAAGAGTGTGCGGGATGAGTATGTAGAGAGTCTTGTGGAAGAAGTTCGGGAACATATCAAAGCTGCAGGGATTGAGGCAAAGATTGACGGTCGTGCCAAACATTTTTTCAGTATTTATAAGAAGATGGTGAATCAGGACAAGACACTGGACCAGATTTATGATTTGTTTGCAATTCGAATCATTGTAGATTCTGTCAAGGATTGCTATGCAGCGTTAGGTGTCATTCATGAAATGTATAAGCCGATTCCGGGACGTTTTAAGGATTATATTGCGATGCCAAAACCGAATATGTATCAGTCATTGCATACAACGTTAATTGGACCGACCGGGCAACCGTTTGAAATTCAGATTCGAACGTTTGAAATGCATCGGACGGCAGAATATGGTATCGCTGCTCATTGGAAGTATAAGGAAGCAAGTAATAATGGTGGGGCAGCAGTGCCAATGACGGTATCCGAGGAAGAAAAGTTAAGCTGGCTCCGTCAGATTCTGGAATGGCAACGGGATATGTCAGATAATCGTGAATTTATGAGTCTGTTAAAAAGTGATTTAGACTTGTTTTCGGATACAGTATTCTGTTTTACTCCATCAGGAGATGTAAAAAACCTTCCAAATGGTTCTACACCAATTGATTTTGCTTATAGCATTCATTCAGCAGTCGGAAATAAAATGATTGGTGCAAAGGCGAATGGAAAGCTTGTTCCGATTGATTATGTGATTCAGAATGGGGATCGTATTGAGATTATTACTTCACAGAATTCCAAAGGACCAAGCCGTGACTGGCTCAATATTGTAAAGAGCACACAAGCAAAAAACAAGATTAATCAATGGTTCCGAAGTGAATTAAAAGAAGAAAATATTATTCGTGGAAAAGAATTGATTGCCTCTTATTGTAAGACAAAGGGAATTAACCTATCCGATATTAATAAACCGGAATATCAGAATAAAATTTTAAGAAAATATGGTTTTCATGATTGGAATTCTTGTCTGGCAACGTTAGGACATGGTGGATTAAAAGAAGGTCAGATTGTAAACCGCATGTATGAAGAGTACAAGAAAGACCATATTGCACAAATCACAGACGAAGAAATATTGGAAACAATTTCTGAGAATAAAGATAAAGCTCCGGAAAAGAAATCAAAGAGTGGTATTATTGTTAAAGGGCTTTATGATGTAGCAGTTCATTTTTCAAAATGTTGCAGTCCGGTTCCGGGAGATGAGATTGTAGGATTTGTAACAAGAGGAAGAGGTGTTTCGATTCACCGTACTGATTGTATCAATATCATCAATTTGTCAGATATGGAACGGGAACGTCTAATTGATGCAGAGTGGCAGCATGACGAGGAATCCGGAAGTAATGGTCTTTATCTGGCAGAGATTAAGATTTATGGAAATAACAGAACAGGGCTTTTGGTCGATATTACGAGAGTCTTTACAGAACGTGAAATAGATATCAATGGAATTCATTCCAAGACGAGTAAGCAGGGAATTGCAACAATTGATATTTCCTTTAGTACAAAAGGAAAGGCAGAGTTAAATAGTGTCATTGATAAATTAAGACAAATTGAGAGCATCATTGACATTGAACGAACCACCGGCTAACAAACAACCGGTGGTTTGTTGCGAAAAAGAAAGGAAAAAATATGGCACCACTTAGAGTAGAACAATATGTAGTTGGACCGGTTCAGACGAACTGTTATTTTGCAATTAATGATGACACAAAAGAGGTTTTGATTATTGATCCGGGTGCAAGTGCAGCACGGTTGGCAGAGATTATAAAAGAAGAGGGATTAAAAGCAGTAGCAATTTTATTGACACATGGTCATTTTGACCATGCAGGAGCATCAGAAGAATTGGCAAAGATATTTGGAATTGAGATTTATGCTGAAGAACATGAGAAAGAAACGCTGGATACTCCGGCATTGAATCTAAGTGGATGGGAAGGAAAGCAGGTTGCTTATCATGCAGACCACTTTTTAAAGGATGAGCAGGAGATTGATTTGGCAGGATTTCATATCAGGGTGTTCCATACGCCGGGACATACTGTAGGAGGCGCCTGCTACTACTTTGGATATCAGAATGCAGTGTTCAGTGGAGATACTTTGTTTGCACAGTCAGTCGGAAGGACCGATTTTCCAAAAGGAAGTGCGGCACAGATTATTCGTTCAATCGAGGAAAAATTAATGCCATTGCCGGATGAGACAACTGTTTATACCGGTCATAATGAGATTACGACAATTGGAACGGAACGTATGTATAATCCGTATTTGTAAAAGATTTAAAGATGTAGTTATTGGAGAAAAACATGATAGTAATAGCCCTAAACAAACCTGAATTTGAATATGATATTCATTCCTTGTTCAAAGCATTTTTTGCAAAAGAAAATGTCAGTGCGACTGCAGAACAGAAAAGTTATGAAGAATTGATATCCATTCATATGCAGGTTACTTATTCGGAAAAAGAGATTTCTTTTTGTTGGAAACAGTACCAGTATCCGGAGATAGAAGCAGATTATTTTACGGATGGACATAGCAGAATCAAACGACGCCCGTTAGAAGAGATTCTATCTCGGGCAAACGAGGTGACGGAACTTCCATCTAAGCAGATTGCAGTTGATTTTTCGGATAGAACTGCGACCAAAAATGCATTGAAAAACACCTTGTACGAAATGTTGTCTGCATATTGTAAAACAGAGCTTCCATGGGGGACTCTTACAGGAATCCGACCAACAAAGATACCGATGAAGCTTTTAGAAGAGGGAAGAAGCCGGGAAGAGATTCATGATTTCATGAAGCAGACGTATCAGGCTTCGGATGAAAAAATTGAACTTTCGATAGAGATTGCGGAACGTGAATTAGCGATGTTGAAGAAACTTGATTATGAGAATGGATATAGTCTTTACATCGGAATTCCATTTTGTCCGACGACTTGTTTGTATTGTTCTTTTACTTCTTATCCGCTTGGAATGTGGAAGAGCAAAGTGGATGCTTACTTAGATGCATTAGAAAAAGAAATTGATTTTGTGGCAGAAAAGTTTGCCAAAAAGCATTTAAATACCATCTATATAGGAGGCGGAACACCGACTACATTGGAGCCATATCAGTTAGACCGATTGATAAAGAAAATCAAATGTAGTTTTGATTTATCACATTGCCTTGAATTTACAGTAGAGGCAGGAAGACCGGATAGTATCACGAAAGAAAAACTAGAAGTGTTAAAAAAACATGGGATTTCGCGTATCTCAATTAATCCACAGACGATGAAGCAGGAGACGTTGCAATTAATTGGACGTCATCATACGGTGGAGCAGACCATAGAAAGTTTTAAAATGGCAAGAGAATTGGGATTTGATGATATTAACATGGATTTGATTATGGGATTACCGGGTGAGACGATGGAAGATGTCAGAGCCACTTTGGAGCAAATAAAGGAATTGCGCCCGGATAATCTGACGGTGCATTCCCTGGCATTGAAGCGTGCTGCAAGGTTAAATATGTTTAAGGAAGACTATGAAAAATATGAGATGGTCAATACACAGGAGCATATGGAACTGACAGCAAGGTATGCAAAAGAGTTAGGGCTGACACCGTATTATCTTTACAGGCAGAAAAGCATGGCAGGTAATTTAGAGAATGTCGGATATGCTTCTGCGGGAAAAGCAGGAATCTATAATATCTTGATTATGGAGGAGAAACAGACTATAATGGCACTTGGTGCAGGTTCTACAACGAAGTTCGTATTTCAGGAAGAAGGAGAGCCAGGCCCAAGGATGGTTCGTGTAGAAAACGTCAAAGATGTGCAGAATTATTTGGAGCGCATTGACGAGATGATAGAAAGAAAAGAGAAGAAAATGGAGGAAATTTCATGGCATTAAGTAAAAAGCCGGTCAACGGCATGAAGGATATTTTACCGGAGGAAATGCAGATTCGTGACTATGTGCAGCAGGTCATCAAAGATACTTACAGAAGTTTTGGCTTTACACCAATTGAAACACCTTGTATGGAAAATATTGCGAATTTAAGTAACAAGCAGGGTGGAGAAAATGAAAAACTGATTTTTAAGGTAATGAAACGTGGCGAGAAGTTAAAAATTGACGAAGCAAAGGAAGAGGCAGATTTAGTTGATTTTGGTATGCGTTATGATTTGACAGTACCATTAGTTCGTTATTATTCAAACAATGCGAACAATCTTCCGTCCCCATTTAAAGCACTTCAGATGGGAAGTGTATGGAGAGCAGACAGACCACAGCGTGGACGTTACCGCCAGTTTATGCAGTGTGATATTGATATTATCGGAGAGCCAAGTAATTTAGCAGAAATTGAATTAATTCTTGCTACAACTACAACAATTGGAAGATTAGGATTTAAGAATTTTGAGATTCGTATCAATGAAAGACGTATCTTAAAAGCGATGGCAGCTTACAGTGGTTTCCCGGAAGAAGAGTATGATACAGTCTTTATCATCTTAGATAAGATGGATAAGATTGGTCTTGATGGAGTTGCAGAGGAATTAGAAAAAGAGGGATATGCAAAGGAATGCATCGAGAAATACTTAGCTCTTTTCAAAGGTGTGGAAGAAGCAGCAGACGGAATTGAGTACTTAGCGGATACCTTAAAAGATTTCTTAGATGATGAAGTAAAACAGAATTTACAGGAGATTATCTCCACAGTTGAAGGTGCTAAGACAGCAGACTTTAAGATGGTCTTTGATCCAACTTTAGTTCGTGGTATGAGTTACTATACAGGAACTATTTTTGAAATTGCGATGCCGGAACTTGGTGCAGCTTGTGGCGGCGGTGGTCGTTATGATAAGATGGTAGGAAAATTTACAGGACAGGATGTGCCGGCTTGTGGATTCTCCATCGGTTTCGAGCGAATTGTCTTATTATTGATGGAAAGCGGATTTACCGTACCAATGCAGCGTCCGAAGGTAGCTTACTTAATTGAGAAGAATTATCCGGCAGAAAAATTAAATGCTGTGATTGCAAAGGCACAGGAAGAACGTACAGCAGGAAAACAGGTCTTGGTTGTACGTATGAATAAAAACAAGAAGTTCCAGAAAGAAAAACTGGCAGCCGATGGATATAAAGAGATTCAGGAATTCTTCAATGACTAGTAAGGTTGCGAAGAATCTCTTCGAGATTCAGGATTTTTTCAACGACTAGTAGGGTTGCGAAGAATCTTGAAAAATCGTGATTCATGGTGTAAGATATAAAAGTGCTGTAAAGCAGAGAATTCAACGAGTTTGATACATTGGAAGAAAAAGATACAAGGAGTTAAGAAAATGATTCAGTCAAGAACTCATAACTGTAACGAGTTACGTTTGTCCGACGCAGGAAAAAAAGTAACTATCGTTGGTTGGTATGAAAATATCAGAAAAGTCAGCAAAAATCTCGGATTTTTGATTTTAAGAGATTTTTATGGAACTACTCAGGTAGTTATTGAAACAGAAGAGATGATGGAAATCATCGACAGTGTCAATAAAGAATCTACCCTTTCTATTACAGGTGTGGTAAGAGAACGTTCCAGCAAGAATACAGAATTAGCAACCGGAGAAATTGAAGTAGTACCGGAAGCAATTGAAATTTTAGGAAAATGTATTTACAATGCACTTCCATTTGAAATTAATCAGTCAAAGGAAGCGGATGAAAATGCAAGATTAAAATATCGTTATTTGGATTTAAGAAATCCGGCAGTGAAAAGCAAAATTGTGTTAAGAAGCAAAATTGTTGCTGAATTGAGAAATAAAATGAATGAGTTGGGATTTTTAGAAATCACAACCCCAATTTTAACTTGTTCTTCTCCGGAAGGCGCAAGAGACTATTTAGTACCGGCAAGAAATCATCCAGGAAAATTCTATGCATTGCCACAGGCACCACAGCAGTTTAAACAGATTTTAATGGCATCTGGATTTGATCGTTATTTCCAGATTGCACCATGTTTCCGTGATGAAGATGCTCGTGCAGACCGTTCTCCAGGTGAGTTTTACCAGTTGGATATGGAAATGGCATTTGCTTCACAGGAAGATGTATTTTCTGTTGTAGAAGAAGTGCTTCCACCAGTATTTGAGAAATACGGTGTTTATAAAACCGCTTCTAAGGCACCATTTGTACGTATTCCATATTTAGAGGCAATGGACAAATATGGAAGTGATAAGCCTGACCTTCGTATTGACCTTGTATTACAGGATGCAACAGAGGTAATGGCAGATTGCGGATTTGGACCTTTTGAGGGACAGACTGTAAAAGCGATTGTGGTAGATGGATTTACAGCAACCAGAAAAGTAATTGACGGTATCTGTGCAGAAGTAGAAGTACAGACAGCACAGAAAGCATTCTGGTTTAAATTAGATGAAAATGGAGAACTTGTAGGTGGAATTTCTAAGTTCTTACAGGATAGAAAAGAAAAAGTAATCGAAGCACTGGGATTAAAACCGGGTGATTTTGTAGGACTTACAGCAGGAAAGAAATTAGTTGCCCAGAAGACTGCTGGTGTTCTTCGTAAATTATTAGGAGCAGCCAGTGAGAAACATATGAAGAAAGACTGCTACGAATTCTGCTGGATTGTTGATTTCCCAATGTATGAAATTGGTGAAGAGTCTGGAGAATTAGAGTTCTGCCATAACCCATTCTCTATGCCACAGGGCGGAATGAAAGCCTTAGAAGAGGAAGAGCCGCTTTCTATCTTGGCTTACCAGTATGATTTGGTATGTAATGGTGTAGAATTATCTTCCGGAGCAGTTCGTAACCATAATCCGGAAATCATGATTAAAGCATTTGAATTAGTTGGACTGGGAGAAGATGATGTAAAAGCAAAATTCCCTGCAATGTATAATGCATTCTGCTACGGAGCACCACCACACGCAGGTATTGCACCGGGTGTAGACCGTATGATTATGTTAATTTGCGGAGAAGAAAGCATTCGTGAAATCATTCCATTCCCAATGAACAAAAACGCAATGGATATCATGATGGGTGCCCCTGCAACCGTAGAACAGAAACAGTTAGATGATGTTCATATTGCAATTAAAGTGGAAGAAGAAAAATAAAAAAATAATCGGAACCTCAGATTTACCTCTGAGGTTCTTTTCATAAAGGAGGGAGAAGAGAGATGGATTATAATTTTCAAAATCAAAATGGGAATCTGAATCCGATGCAGCAGAAGAAAAAAGATGATCAGAATGCAACAATCTTGTGCGTCATATCAATCGTGTGTGCTCTGGCGAAATATGTAGTTTTAGTATTCGGGCATATAGGAAGCGGATTACTATTAGGATGGTTGACGCCAAAACAGGCTTCGATATTCGAATCATTTTCATCCGGGCTAGGAGGGTTGTTAGAAATTGCAGCGTTGGTGTTAATGATTGTTGCAAGAGTAAAATACCCGAAGAATGTTTTTGCGAAAGTGTTAATGTGGGTATATATCGCAATTGCGGCTGTAAGCATTATTGCGATTGCTGTATTCATTATAGCTTGTGGGGTGGCAATTGGAAGTTGTTTGGCATCCTGCCAGGGAATGCCGGGTTAAATTATGATAGAGATAACTGTAAACCGAACGATTCCACCAACTCCGTATGGTATATTTTTTCTTACATCGATTTTAGCAGGATTCTTTTTTTTGTTTTTATGGCTTGTAAAAAGAGAGGTTCCTAAAAATATCATTTTATATTCTATGTTGTTGAATGTATCCTTGATGCTATATGGGGCAAAAATGCTGACAGTGATAACTTCAGGCGGAGCACAAAATCTGCTGAACGCAGGTTTTTCAAGTTTGGGCGGAGTGATTGGTATTCTGGTGGGAATCTGGATTTTTCAAAAGATATATGGAAAGCAAAAAGAGACTTTCTGGACTGCTTATATCGTGGCACTTCCGCTCATGTATGGAATTTCTAAAATGGGTTGTTTCTTTTCTGGCTGCTGTTATGGAATTCCTTATGAAGGAGTTGGATGCGTACACTATACAAATTTAAAAGAAATAACCGGAAGCGTATTCCCTGTTCAGCTTGTAGAAAGTGTGGCATTTTTTGCGTTGTTTCTGAGCACCCTCGTTGTTGCAAAACGCGTATCGCAAAAAACGTTAACAGTCACAGTGTTGCTTTTAGGTATCATTTTAAAGTTTTTGCTAGATTACTTACGGGATTCGCATGCATCAAAAATAATATCGGTAAATCAGGGAATTTGTCTGGGGATGTTATTAATACTTGGAGCAGTATTGGTGATTGAAAAAAAATATGAAAAAAATTAAAAAAGTTGCAACCAAATGAGAAAATTCTCGTCTATCTTTTTGAAAGAGGATATATTGCGATAAAAAGGAAGGTTGTAAAGAGCTGCTAGTGCGTAATGTATCAAAGAAAAATAGGGAGGATTTTTTTATGAAAAAGAATATGGAATGGAAAAAATGGATGAGCCTTGGAATGGCAGGAATTATCGTAACAGGAAGTATGGCAGGATGTGGAAGTACAACAAATGTGAAACTGAATAATTCCACTGATTTAACAAAGACAGTGGAAAAAGAATCACAGGGAAAAGACACGGAACAGGAAACGCAGAATCATACAAATACAAACAATACAACTACAGAAAGCTTTACAAAGGATACGGCGAGTTTTGCAGTTTCTTTATTACAGGAAAGTATGGAAGAAGAAAATGTTATGGTATCTCCACTTTCGGTGCTAGAAGCACTTGCGATGACAGCAAATGGAGCAGAAGGTGAAACAGCAGAACAGATGCAGCAGGTCTTAGGATCTAGTCAGACAATGGAAGAATTGAATCAGAATATCCATAATTGGAATGAGCAGCTTTCCGGAAAAGAAACAGCGAAGATGAATATTGCAAATGCCATCTGGTTCCGTGGAGGGGATGGTGAGAACATCTATCAGTTTGACGTGAATCAGGACTTTTTGGAGAAGAACAACAGCTATTATGATGCCGGAATTTATGAATCAGACTTTTCTGAGAAAACAGTAGAAGATATTAATGAATGGGTCAAGACAAAGACAGATGGAAAAATTGATAAGCTTATAGCAACATTAAATCCGGAAGACATTATGTGTCTGGTAAATGCAGTTTCATTTGAGAGTGAGTGGGAAGAACAGTATGAAGAGGATGATGTCTGGGAAAGAGATTTTACGTTAGAATCCGGTGATACGAAGACAATGGAGTTGATGCATTCGGAAGAAAGTTTTTATTTGGAAGAAGATCATGCAATTGGAGTTCGGAAACCATACAAAGATGGATATTCTTTTGTGGCATTGTTACCGGAAGAGGGAATGGATTTAGATGATTACGTGGCTTCTATGACAGGAGAACATTTTTTGGAAACATTAGAACAGGAACATACGGAAGCAGTGATAACAGCGATTCCGAAATTTACTTCAGAATATAGTATAAGTTTAAATGATTCATTGATCCAAATGGGAATGCCATTAGCTTTTGATGGAAAAAGTGCAGATTTTTCGGGAATCGGAGATGCAAATGAAAATATTTATATTGGTGCTGTTATGCATAAGACTTATATTGAAGTAGATGAACAGGGGACAAAAGCAGCAGCAGCTACCGCAGTTGTAATGACATGTGAGACAGCGGCAATAGAGCCGGAGATAAAAGAAGTGATTTTAGATCGTCCATTTGTCTATGCGATTATTGAGGATGAAACAAATCTTCCAGTATTTCTGGGAGTTTATCGGGGGGTATAATGGAAGACGAAAAAATTGTAGAGTTATATTGGGAGCGTAATCCGATGGCAATTACAGTAACTGGAGAGAAGTATCAGAATTATTGTTTTAAAATTGCGTATAACATTTTGCAGAATCAGCAAGATTGTGAAGAATGTGTCAATGATACCTGGTTTCGGGCATGGAATGCCATGCCTACGGAACGACCGAAACTTTTAGGAGCATTTTTAGGTGCGATTACAAGAAATCTTTCATTAGACTGCTATCGGAAAAGGCATACAAAAAGAAGGGGTGAAGGTGAAATTACATATGTGTTTGAAGAATTACAAGATTGTATTTCTACGGCAGGACCGGAGCAAAAACTAGAAGAACAAGAACTTGTGAAAGCTTTAAATCGTTTTTTAGAAAACATGGAAAAAGAGAGTCGGATGATATTTGTGCGCCGTTATTGGTATATGGATTCTGTTGCTGGGATAGCAGCCCGTTTTTCTATGAGCGAAAGCAAAGTGAAATCTTCCTTATTTCGTGCCAGAAAAAAACTGTATGCGTTTTTAAAACAGGAGGGATTTGAAGTTGAAGGTTGATGAATTGGTAGATGCAATTGGGAAAATAGATGCCAAATATGTGGAAGAGGCGGAACAGCCTTACGTCAGGAGAAAGTCTGACATTAGGAGAAAATCTTACCTGAAAAAGGGACTTTCGTTTGCGGCATGTCTTGGAATTTTTATAGTGGGCGGAATCTGGTTACAGCAGAGTACTGTTAAAAATCAAATGAGTAGTACGACAGATATGGCAGAAGCCCCACAGGTAAATCAGTATCAGGAAAGTGCTGCAATGCCACAGGAAGAAGAGGGGATAGTTGAGAGTGCTCCGGAAGATTCTGATGTCGCCACGGTAGAAAAAGGTGGAATATCCGATTTTTTCTATAAGAATGAAAGAACAGATGTTTGGGTAGAAAACGACGGAGAGACTGCACAAGTTCCACAGGGAGAAGCGGCAGGAGATGAAACTACAAACGAGAATAGAACGGTAGAAGATTTGGAAAAAAATTATGGCATTGTACTTTTATCAGAGCTAGTGTCAGAAGGGTTTGACCAAACCGGTATCAAAGCGAATTCGGATTCTTGTATCTTGAATTTTAAACAGAAACATGGCGAGGGTAGTTTAATGATAACTGCTGGAAGAGTTGTAACATCCCGATTTGGAAATTTAATGGAGCAAAACGATTTGCAGGTGTCTGAATGGAACGGTTATCAGGTGATTTTTCTGCAGTTAGATCAAGAAGAGCATTATCTGGCACAATATCAGTCAGGAACGGCTTATGTGGAAGTGGAAGCAGAAAACCTAACCGAGGATGAATTTTTGGAAGTTTTGAAATCACTCTTGATGTAAGCTGTTTCATGAATATTGTGAAAAATGATGTAAAAGAAGATGGAATAATAACTAGTACTTAAGTGTGAAAAAGAAATAAACTAGTGCATTTTGCATAAAAAACAAAAATGAAATTAGAGAATAATGTGCATTGTCTTTGCGAAAAATCTATAATAGAATAAATGTGTTTGTTGGAAATCTACAAAATAAGAAGAAAGGGGTTTCAATATGAAAAGGAATGTGAAACGATTTATTGCAAAGGCAATGGCATTCTCTACTGTTTTTACTACGGTGGCAGGTAACGGAATGCTAATGACAAATGCAACAGAAATCGCAGAAGATTCGGGAATGGAAGATTCTGCAGAAGGAGATGTGACTGAGGGTGAGGGAGAAGATTTTTTATTGTCAAAAATGAAAGCGCTTACAAGTAGTTCAGATGGATCTGAGTGGCAGTTTTCTTATTTTGGAACAAGCACATCCTCTGTTGCAAATACTTTAGTAGATGGAACGGGGATTGCAGAAGGAACAGATCTTACCACAACAAATGATGCTATTGTAAGCTTGACATCCTGTACCTATAACGAGGATGGAACCATTAACAAAAAAGGTGGAAAGTTTGTTGCAACAGATGGATATGATGGAATTTCGTATTATTATACAAAGGTGGCAGCCGGAACAGAAAATTTCTATTTGCAGGCAGATGTTACCGTAGATTATATCAATCCGACGCCAGATGGACAAGAAGGTTTTGCGCTATTGGCAAGAGACAGTGTCGGAGAAAATGGAGTGGCAGAATCAGCTTATTATACGAATAGTTGTGCAACCATTGGAACAAAATTGAGTTATACCGATGAAGAGGGAGTTCTATATGAGAATTTGAAAGACATCGTTGGCTATCGTTGCTTTGATGGTCTTACAGATACGGTAAATGCACCGGAAGCTGGAACATTTTCTTTGACAGCAGGTGGATTTGAAAAAGAACTGATTACAGCTGGAACAACATATACCGTAAGCCTTGAGGAAACTAATTCTGCTTATATTATGACGTATTATACGAAGGCAGAGGATGGTACTTTGACGGAAGAAAATTCTTATACGAAGTATAAAGAGGCAGAGGGAGATGATCCATTAGAAGTCATTGACAAGGATTATGAGTATGTTGGTTTCGCGGTGGCACGAGGATGTAATGCAACATTCAGTAACATTATATTTACGACTTCTGATGCTGCAACAGATGCTCCTTGGGAGGCAAGACCGGCAGAATACGTGACAACAGATTATCAGATTACAAGTCCGTCTTCTGCAACAGATGGAAGTTATACACTTGTTTTTACTGCAAATGCAGATGGTGTAGCAACTGTGAAAAATGAAACAA
Source organism: Roseburia sp. (assembly GCA_051879395.1). Classification (GTDB taxonomy): domain Bacteria; phylum Bacillota; class Clostridia; order Lachnospirales; family Lachnospiraceae; genus Roseburia. Next base: position 22,371 of record JBJELY010000175.1, read on the forward strand.
CAGGAGAGAGTTTAGTAACAGGACAGAATATTACTGCAGGAGAAAAATACACAATAACTTGCACGATAAACAGTGAGACAACATTTGCTGTAGAATTTACGCCAAATGCAGATTATCAGATTAACGATTACACATTTTTAGACAGTTATGAGACACAGACGATTCGAAAGACAGTGTCTTATCGTGAATTTGCAGGGAAAACCATTTATGTTTCTGCAAACGGAAGTGCTTCGAATAGTGGTGCATCATTTACAGATGCCGTTGATTTGGAAACAGCACTTGCTTATGCAAAGGCAGGACAGACTGTTATGTTAAAAGCAGAAACTTATGAATTAACCTCAAAAATAAAGATTGAACGTGGAAGAGATGGAAAAGAAGATGCTTATATTACAGTAGAAACAGACCCAGAGAGCAGTGAATTTGCTGTACTTGATTTTGTCCATGCCGGAGAGGGATTGGAAATCTGGGGTGACTACTGGCATTTCAACCGTATCAATGTTACAAACAGTAAATCAGGAAGCAAGGGCTGTCAGTTATCCGGAGACTACAATGTATTAGAACAGATGAATTTTTATAATAATGGGAATTCCGGTCTTCAGATTAGTGGAAGCAGTGCAGAGACGATTGCTGACTGGCCATCTAACAACACCGTATTAAATTGTACTTCTATGAACAATGCGGATGCTGCAATGGAAGATGCAGATGGATTTGCAGCAAAGCTGACCTGTGGAGAAGGAAATGTTTTTGACGGATGTATTGCTGCTTACAATGCAGATGACGGATGGGATTTTTTTGCCAAAACTGCAACTGGATGTATTGGAGCAGTTACCATAAAAAATTGTGTTGCATATCGGAATGGATTTTTAATTGTAGACGATGGAACAAATGATTGCTTGAAAGACAGCTATATTACAGAAAATCTTGGATTAGAAGATACAAAGATGCCGGCAAGTGTATGCAACTTTGATGGAAGTAATTATGGTACACCGGTAACAGATGGTGCGAATCTTCAGATTTACGGAACTGTAATCAATGCAGGGAATGGAAATGGATTTAAAATGGGTGGTTCCGCATTATCCGGCAATCATGTGTTGAAAAATAGTGTTTCTTACGAAAACAAAGCAAAAGGAATTGATTCTAACAGCTGTCCTGATATTAAGGTTTACAGCAGTACAAGCTACAATAACGGAAGCTACAATGTAGCATTGTATTCGAATTCGAAGATTACAACGAATTTCGAAGCAGATGGAATTCTTTCGTTCCGTACAGCAAGCAATAACAATATGCTGGGAATCGGAGAAAAAGTATCGTTATATAATCAGAATGATTTGATTACAACTTCGAATGCAAATTATTTTTGGAATAAGGAATCAAGTACGTCTGTAAATGCATCTGGTGTGGAAATTACAACCGATATGTTTGAGAATCTGGATACTTCTGTTGCGCCGGAAAGAAAATCAAGTGGTAGTATTAATATGCACGGACTTTTAGTATTAACAGCAGCAGCGCCAGGAAATGCTGGAGCGAATCTTTCTGATAATCAGGCAGATACGACACTCTGGGTAGTTGGTGATAGTACAGTCTGCGCATTCAGCGATAAATACTATATGCCTCGTTATGGATGGGGAACACAGCTTGGTAACTTTTTAAATTCCCATGTAACCGTAGAAAACCTTGCAGTATCCGGAACAAGCTCTAAGAGTTTTTTATCCAATGCTAATTATCAGACCTTGCTGGATGGTATGGAAGAAGGAGATTATCTAATCATTGGCTTTGGCCATAATGATGAAAAAACAGGTGACGCAACGTTTACAAGTGGTGAGGGCGATTATCAGACGGAAGGAAGCTTTGCAAACGGCTTATATACAAATTACATTAAAGTGGCGCAAGAAAAAGGCGTAGAAGTGATTTTGGTAACACCGATTGCAAGAAGAAGTGCATCTGGTGATTATACAGGGGAGAGTGGACATATTACGGAATTTGGTGACTATGCACAAGCTATTCGTGACTTGGGAGAAAGCTTAAATATTCCGGTTTGTGATTTGACTGCTCAGACGATTGCACTGAATACCGAAGTTGATGCTGACAATGATGAGAAAAATGATTCAAAATATATGCATGCGTGGACCAGCAAAAAAGAAACAAGTGTAGATAACACACATACCAATCTTTTCGGTGCCGCAGAAAATGCATATCTGATTGCAACAGATTTAAAAGAAAGTGGTTCTACTTTAGCAGCTTATGTAAAAGCAGGTATTACAGATCCGATGGAGGAGGTAAATGCCTGGTTTGAAAAATCAGTGAATGCAGATTACGTTGAGCCGACTTATAATCAGCCAACAAGCACAAGTGAGACATGGGAAGCATTTACAGACAAAAATGGAAATGTATGGTATGGCTCTGTATTCGGAGATGTTGGATCTGGAAATACGACAAACAAAGAACAGTTTTATTTGGGTGCCGATGAAGAAGGTAATTTGAGTATCAATGCCGGTATGGTAAAGAACACTGGAAAAATTGCGGGTGCTTCTGATGGTATTGCAATGTACTACACTAGAATTCCGGTCGGAAGCAGCTTTGATTTAAAGGCAGATGTTACTTTAGAAAGTTATAATTCAGCAGGATCCGCTACGAAACAGGCAGCATTCGGTCTGATGGTCAGAGATGATATGTATGTAGATGAATATGTTTCTTCTACGATGGGTGATTATGTTGTGGCAGGAACAGTATTCCAGTCTACTAACTTGCTTGGTTATAATACCTATGCAAGAAAGAGCGGAAGCCTTACTTATTGTGGTGGCTCATTAGAGGCGGCACCGGAAGTGGGAGAAACCATTTCTTTAGAAATTGCAAGTACAACAGATGGTTATCTTGCAAAATATGGAAACAATGATGCTGTCATTTCCGGATATGATTTTGCATTGACTTCTATAGATGGAGATTATATTTATGTAGGATTTTTTGCTGCCAGAACGATTGAAATCAGTGCAAGCAATATCGAATTGACAATTGATGGAATTAAAATGGAAAACTATGATTCCTACGCGGTAAAAGATGATGCCGACGACGGAGATGATGCCGACGACGGAGATGATGCCGATGACGGAGGCGATTCTGGAAACCCAGGAGACGATGTCGATGACGGAGACAATTCTAATTCAGGAGATGCAACGGACAACGGCAATAGTAACACCTCTAACACAGAAGGTGGCTCTAATCATGAAAACAGCTCAAGCGATATAACAGGAACTGTGACAGACACAACAACAACTACTACGGATACAACAACAACTGTAAGTTCCACTGTTTCAGGAGCTACGATTGCAGCAGCACTTGCAAGCGGAACAGACTATGTATTGAATATGGGTGATTATACCTGGACGATTCATGCCGGTACAATTACAAGTGCGCAGGATGTTAATCTGCATGTGACAATGAACGGAACAACTGCAATTCCGCCAGCATCTATTACAGCACTTGCAGGAACAAATGAGTACATGACACTTGCATTAGATGGATTTTCCGGTAACTTTGGATTTGAAGCAGATCTAACTTTGAATGTAGGTACATCCAGAAATGGAATGTATGGAAATCTTTATTACTATAACAGTGAGGGACAGTTGGAATTTGTGGACTCTGGAGTTATTGATGCAAATGGAAGTCTGACATTAAGTTTTACACATGCTTCTGATTATGTGATTGTTTTCAGTGCCCAGGATATGGCACCGACTATGGCAACACAGACAGGGGATGAAACACAGGCAGCAGGAACTATTCTGTTATTCTTTGCAGGAGTGCTAGTACTTGGTTTTGCAGGAAGAAAAAGAAGAGTAGGAGTAAGATAGGAAAGATATTCCGTTAGGAAGAAAGGGATTTTGGAACGGGTCAGAAAAGCAGTAGGTCTTTCTGACTCGTTTTTTTTTCGCAGAAACTGGTTCCTTTTCGGAAAAAAGAAGAAGCGTCAGATGAATTGTGATAAGATACAAAAAGAAGGTTGTAAATTAGTTTTTTTTCTGCTAATATATATTCCTTTGGAAAAATTTTACGAGAATAAACGGAGGCGACACCAATGAAATATGATTTTGAAACTTTGGTTCGTAGAAAAGAAGCAGGTTCTCACAAGTGGGATATGATGTATCAAAAGAATCCGGGGACAGGGGAAGACATTGTTCCTTTTTCGGTTGCTGATATGGAATTTAAGAATGCACCGGAAATTATAGAAGGTTTAAAAGAGTATCTTGATACGCATATCATGGGATATACAGGGGCAACAGATTCCTATTATGAAAGTGTAATTGACTGGATGAAAGAACGTCATGGATTTACACCGAAAAAGGAATGGGTTATTGAAACAGCAGGGGTAGTTCCGGCTATTTATCAGATGGTACAGGCATTTACAGAACCAGGAGATGCGGTCATGATTATGACGCCGGTTTATTATCCGTTTGCAGAAGCAGTATTACGCAATGGACGTAGGTTAGTAGAAACAGAATTAAAAAATACAGATGGATATTATGAAATTGATTTTCGGGATTTTGAGGAAAAGGCGGCATCGGAAGAAGTAAAACTTTTGATTCTATGCAGTCCACACAACCCGGTTGGAAGAGTCTGGACAAAAGATGAATTGAACCAAATTGCAGATATCTGTTTGAAAAATCATGTATTTATCATCAGTGACGAAATTCATTTTGACTTAATTTTGCCGGGATATCAGCATGTATCGATGGCAACACTCGGAGATAATTATTTGAATAATTGTGCAATCTGTACGGCACCAAGTAAGACGTTTAATCTGGCAGGATTCCAGACTTCCAATATTATGATTCCGAATGGTGTTTACCGGAATAAGATGACAAAGGCAAGGGGATACTTTTCATTGAACATTTTAGGATATCAGGCATGTGAACTGGCATACCGAAAAGCGAGTGGCTGGTTAGATGAATTGCTATTAGTACTTGAAAAAAATAAGAAAATGGTAGATACTTTCTTTGAAGAGAAATTTCCGATGTTTCGCGTATCTCCGTTGCAGGGAACGTATTTGATTTGGATTGATTTCCGTGCTATGGGATTAAAACCAAGAGAATTAGAAAAGTTCATGCAGGAAAAAGCACAGCTTTATTTTGATGAAGGATATATTTTTGGAAAAGCAGGTGAGGGATTTGAGCGAATGAATATTGCCTGCCCGACTGTAGTATTAGAAGATGCATTGAAACGCTTGGAAAAAGCATTGAAAGAAGCCGGTTTTAAAGGCTAAATTGGATAAAAGCGTTGGAAAGTTTGGAGGATATCATGCAAGAAAAGATACAAATTATCACAGACGGTTCTTGTGATTTGGGAAAAGAACTGACAGAAGAAAAAAATATTACGGTAGTACCATTTTATGTTTCGTTTGACAGTGAAACGTATTTAAAAGAGATGGAAGAGTTGAATGTTCGGGAGTTTTATCAGAAAATGGTGGATTATCCGGATGTATTTCCGAAGACATCAATGCCTTCTGTGGATGATTATTATCAGGTGTTTCTTCCACTTGCAAAAGAGGGGATTCCTGCTATTTGTATCTGTATTACTGCAAAATTCAGCGGTTCCTTACAGTCTGCTACAACAGCAAGAGATATGATTTTGGAAGAATATCCGGATGCAAAGATAACTGTAATTGATTCGACTGTGAATACGGTATTACAGGGAATGTTTGTATTAGAGGCGTGCAGAGCCCGTGATATGGGATGGGAATATGATAAGATTGTAGAAAAACTTTTGGCAATTCGGGAATCCGGAAGAATTTTCTTTACCATCGGAAATATTGATTATTTAAAACATGGCGGTCGTATTGGAAAACTGGCAGGACTTGCCGGAGGTGTCTTAAAGATAAAACCATTGATTACCTTGATGGAAGGTGAAATTCAAAACTCTGGGATTACGAGAAACCGGGAAAAATCTTTGAAAAAAGTCATTGAGATGTTGGAACAGTATCTCGAGGAACGTAACGTGAAGAAGGAAGAGTATACGATTTGTATTGGATATGGTTATGATTACAAAGAAGCAGAGCATTTCCGCGATATGGGACTTGAGATGCTGAAAGAGAAAATTGGTTTGGAAGAGGTGCCGATTTTCCAGATTGGAGCAACCATTGGTGTTCACACTGGGCCATACCCGATAGGATTTGGAATTATTAAGAAAATAGATTGTGTTTAGAAAAGAATGGAAAAGAAACAGATGAAATGGAAAACATTTCATCTGTTTCTTCTTTGCTATAGTCCCAAAACTAATATTATTTTTTGAAAAATATTGTTGACAAAACAATACTATATAATATATAGTATTAAATATAATATAACATGTTATAAACGTTACATAAAAAGAAAAGAGAAAGTGCCATAAGAAAAAGGCATTTTCCCATATAAGCGTGGAAATGGAGGGAACAGATGGTTTACAATACGGGTGCCGCACTTTTGGATGCAATCGTTCTGGCAGTTGTATCCAAAGAAGAAGAGGGCACATATGGTTATAAGATTACACAGGATGTCAGAAGTGCAATTGATGTATCGGAATCTACCTTGTATCCGGTACTAAGACGACTTCAGAAGGATGAGTGCCTTGAAGTCTATGATATGGAATGTGGCGGAAGAAATCGAAGATATTATCGAATTACCCCCACAGGAGAAGAAAAATTAACAATGTATCGAGAAGAATGGAAGGAGTATTCCTCAAAAATATCTGCACTGTTTTTTGACTGAGAAATGTTGAAAGAGCAGATAGCTGGAGAAAGGATAGGAAAGCATGGTTATGAGTATGAAACGGGAACAATTTTTAAATGAATTGGAAAGATTGCTTTTTGACATTTCGAGAGAAGAAAGAGATGAAGCAATGACATTTTACCGCAGTTATTTTGAGGATGCGGGAGAAAATAATGAAGAAAATATTATCAAAGAATTAGAGTCACCGGAAAAGGTAGCAAAGAGTATCCGGGAAAGCCTGATGGAAGAAGAAGGTGCGACAGCGGAAGAACGTTATGGACAGAATTTAGCTTATCGTAATGCAGAATATTATAAGAATGTAAATGAAACAATACAGAACCTGCAGGGAAAGAAAAAAGAAACTAATACGGCAGCCATTGTATTGGCGATTGTATTACTAGTTATCACAAGCCCAATTTGGCTATCTTTGTTAGCAACAGTTGCAGCAATTCTCGTGGCAGTGATTGCAGTCGTATTTGCACTTTTGTTTTCAGGCTGTGCGGTTGCAGTAGCAGCTATTGTAACAATGGTAGCAGGTAATCCGGCAGCAGGATTTGTTGTACTGGGAATAGCATTCCTTTTGTTATCAATTGGAATTCTTGCTGTGATTGTAATGGTATGGTTGTTTGGAAAAGGAATACCGGCACTTTGCAGGGGAATTGGAAAGCTGGCAAAGAAAATTGCAGGAAAATAAAAGTGAGAAAGGTAGGGTAAGAGATGAAAAAGTTTACAAAGGTTAGTTTGATTATAGCAGCAGTTTGTGCTGGGCTTGGAATTGTATTTTGCGGAATAGGCTCTGTGCTTGGAGCAAGTTTTTCGAATGTAAAACAAATGGCAGATGAGGGCGATTTGGATATTGGTAACTGGCATTTTGGAGAGGGAATCTATTATGCAAATAACAGTGGAGTAGAAGGAGCTTACGATCAGAATGTAACAGAGACTGTTGCAATCGGAAAAATCAAAAACTTGAAATTAGAACTGGACGCTGCAGATGTGATTTTTGAAATTTCTGATCAAACACAGGAGATAACGGTAGAGCTTGGTTATGGCTATCAGAAGTATTTTAGCTGTGAGACAAAAGAAGATACTTTACATGTAAAATATGACAGAAAGAATAAGTTAAGTCATAGCGATGCTGAAATTACAATTACAGTTCCAAAAGTAATGGAATTGGAAAACATTACAATTGAAAGTGGAGCCGGTGATGTGGATTTTATCGGAAGCGGATTTTCTTTAAAAAACCTGGTGATTTCAACAGGAGCTGGAGATTTAACCGCTCAAGAATTGAATGTTTCAGAATTATTAGATGTTGAAGGAGGAGCCGGAAACATTGAAATTGAACAGGGAGCATTTGGAAAAGTTCATGTAGAAACAGGAGCTGGGGATTGTTACCTGTCAGGAACTGTAAATGGTGATATTGAATTAGAAACAGGAGCCGGTGATTCTGACTTGGAGTTAAAAGGAAAGGAGTCGGATTTCAATTATGATCTTTCTACAGGAGTTGGAGAAATTATCATCGGTAATACGGAATACAACGGGCTTTCTAATTCAAAAGAAATTAAAAATGAAGGAGCGAAAAAGTGTATCTCTATTACAAGTGGAGTTGGTGAAGTAGAAATTACATTTGTGGAATAGAAATAGTTCAGCAAAAAGCAAGGTGTCGTTGCAGATACCTTGCTTTTTTGCTATCAGGTATGTTACATTAGGAGATGGAAAGGTAAGGTTATGAAAATGAGTAAAAAGAATAAGATAATCTGGGGGATTGTAGCGGCTGCTTTTATATTTTTGATACTAACATTTATTTTAACTAAGGTAGTATTTCGTCCGTCTGATACGGAAACGACAGGAAAAGCAGATGAAACACAAGAAAGTGAAACAGAAGAAATTGTACTGGTGGAAGCAGGAACAGAAGAAAGTGTATTAGAAGAAACGGAGACAGAAGAGGCAGAACAGGAGACAACCTTATTTTTTGCAGGAGATGCCTGCTTTGCATACACATTTGAAGACCGGTATCTGGCAAACGGAATTACAGGTGTGATTTCAGAAGAACTGTTACATGAGATGCAAGAGGCAGATATTACAATGGTCAATCAGGAATTTGCGTTTAGTACAGGTGGAACACCGGCGCCGGATAAGCAATATACATTTCGCGTTAATCCCAAATATGTTAGCGCATTTGAAGAAATGGGCGTTGATCTTGTGACATTAGCCAATAATCATTCTTTAGATTATGGAACAGAAGCATTGGAAGATACGTTTCATACGTTGGATCAAGCGGGAATTGTTTATGTAGGAGCAGGGGATAGCTTAGAGCGTGCCAGCAAGCTACAAGTTTTTGAAGTTAATGGGAAAAAATTTGGTTATCTTGCGGCGAGCAGGGTGATTCCGGTTGGAAGCTGGAATGTGGAAAATAATCAGCCGGGACTTTTTTGTACGTATGATGAAACGTTACTTTTGGCTGCTATTGAGCAGGCAAAGACGCAGTGTGATTTTTTGACGGTCTATGTACACTGGGGAGTGGAACGAAGTACGACACCGGAAGCCTATCAGACTTCAATGGCAGAAGAATATATTGAAGCGGGAGCGGATTTGGTGATTGGAGCGCATACGCATTGTTTACAGGGAATACAGTTTTTTGACGGAAAACCGGTGTTTTATAGTCTTGGGAACTATATTTTCAATGCAACGATTGAGAAAACGGCTGCTGTCAAAGTGGTTGTGAACCCGGACGGAACCGTATCGTATCAATTGTTAGCAGCGACTGCTTCCAATGGAAAAACAGTCTTGATGGAGGGAGTAGAAAAAACGAATCTTTATCAATATATGGAAGGTCTTTCTTATGGGGTAAAGATTGATGAGGATGGATACGTAACAGAAGAGTAAAAGGTTGCAAGTGATAGGTCAAAGTAAAATGTGATGTATCACTTGCAACCTTTTTTTGTTTAAAAACAATTAAAAACGGATAAAAAAAGCTAAAAATAAGTTTACAATAGAGAAAAAATAAAGTATAATGTATAAGAAGTAGTATGAAAACAAAATTTTTAGCAAATGAATTGGAAAGGTATGGTTATAACAATGGGATATCAGGAAATTTATCAGGAATGGTACACAAATCCATATTTTGATGAAGAAACAAGAGAAGAATTAAAAGCGCTGGAAGGACAGGAAGCGGAAATTGAAGACCGTTTTTATCGTCAGTTAGAATTTGGAACAGGCGGGTTACGAGGAGTCATTGGAGCGGGAACAAACCGCATGAATATTTATACAGTACGTCAGGCAACACAAGGGTTGGCAAACTATATTCTGTCACAGGGTGGACAGGAAAAAGGAGTTGCAATTGCATATGATTCCAGAAGAATGTCACCGGAATTTGCAAAAGAAGCAGCACTTTGTCTGAATGCAAATGGAATCAAGACCTATCGATTTGAAACATTACGTCCAACACCGGAATTATCTTTTACAGTAAGAAAATTAGGTTGTATTGCAGGAATTGTAATTACAGCAAGTCATAATCCAAGAGAATACAATGGATATAAAGTATATTGGGAAGATGGAGCACAGATTACACCTCCTCATGATAAAAATATCTTAGCAGAAGTGGCTAAAATTACTTCTTTTGAGCAGGTAAAAACGATGGAGGAAGAAAAAGCAGTTGCTGCAGGTCTCTATCAGGTAATCGGAAGTGAAATTGATGACGCTTATATGGAAGAGTTGAAAAAGCAGTCTATTCATCCAGAAGTAATTCAGGAGATGGCAAAAGATATCTGTATAGTATATACACCACTTCATGGAACCGGAAATCTCCCGGTACGCCGTGTGTTAAAAGAGCTGGGATTTGAAAAAGTATATGTGGTAAAAGAACAGGAATTACCAGATGGAAATTTCCCAACGGTAGCATATCCAAATCCGGAATCTCCAAAAGCGTTTGAATTGGCGTTGAAATTGGCAAAGGAAGTAGATGCAGATATCGTATTAGCAACTGATCCGGATGCAGACCGTCTTGGTGTATATTGTAAAGATACAAAGACAGGAGAGTATGTGACATTTACAGGCAATATGTCTGGTATGTTAATTGCAGAATATATTTTAAAAGAAAAGAAGAGTACCGGAACGATGCCGCAGAATCCGGCATTGGTAGAGACAATTGTAACAACGGATATGGCAAAGGCGATTGCAAAAGCATATGGTGTAACATTAATTGAAGTTCTGACTGGCTTTAAATATATTGGAGAGCAGATTCGTTTCTTTGAAGAACAGAATACATACCAGTATGTGTTTGGACTGGAAGAAAGCTATGGCTGTCTTGCTGGAACTTATGCAAGAGATAAGGATGCCTGCGTAGCAGTTATGATGCTTTGCGAAGTGGCATCCTGGTATAAAAAACAAGGAAAAACATTGTGGGATGCAATGTTAGAAATGTATGAAACCTATGGTTATTATAGAGAGGGATTGGAAACACTTACGCTTCAGGGACAGTCCGGTGCAGAAGAAATCCAGTCTATGATGGAACAGATTCGTATGGCTCCACCAAAACAGTTTGGAGATTATAACGTTTTGGCATTCCGCGATTATCAGAAGGATGTCCGGGTAGATTTTGTTGACAATACAGAGAGAAAAACAGGACTTCCAAAGTCAAATGTATTATATTTTGAATTAAGTGATGGTGCATGGTGCTGTGTACGTCCATCTGGTACAGAACCAAAGATTAAATTTTACTTTGGAGTAAAAGAAAATTCCTTACAGGAAGCAGAAGAAAAGTTAGCTGCTTTGAAAAATGAAGTTATGAACTGTTTCCAGAAATAAAAACGAAAAAGGAGAAAAGGCAGATGGGACAGAAGAAATTTCGTGGGGTAAAAAAAATAACAGAAAATCCTTTTTTGAATCTTTATGAGATAGAAGCATTTTTGAAGTCCGGTAAGCCATTTCGTTATTATTTTGTTTCCAGAGATGAGGAGGCTTCCATAAAACTTCATACACATTCCCAAAAACCTACGGGAATGGCTGTCTATGCGGTTACGGAAGAACTTCCGCATCGCTTGGTGATGATTCGACAGTACCGTTATCCGGTGGATGAATACCTGTATGAACTTCCGGCAGGAATTATTGAACAGGGAGAAACGCCAAATGAGGCAGCAGTCAGAGAAATGAAGGAAGAGACAGGATTGACGTTTGAACCTTATGAGGGTGGAGAGGACTGCCTGCGAAAAGCTCTTTATCTTGTTCCGGGATTTTCAGATGAATTGAATGGAACCGTGTTTGGTATTGTAAAAGGAAACATCAGCAAAAAGTATTTAGAAGACACAGAGGACATTGAAGTTTTCTTTGTGGATAAGGATGAGGCAAAACGTATTCTGCGTGAAGAAAAGCTGACGCTTCGGGCAGGATATCTTCTGCTGCAGTTTATCAAGGCTGCAGAAGAAAGGCCATTTGATTTTTTAGAATTTTAAATTGAGGAGGAAGAGATGTCCATACATTATGAAAAAGGAAATCGTAGCTTTTGGCTCGATACCAATAATACTACATATGTAATACAAATTGTGGATGAAGAAGGATTTATTGGACATGTTTATTATGGGGGGAAAATCAGGAGACAAGAGGCGGGGTATTTACTTCGTACGGAAGAGTCACCTTTTGTTCCGTCAAAGAATAATCGGGAAAGAACTTCTTTTTTAGATTCCTTCCCTACGGAATATCCGGGAAATGGCCTGGGAGATTATCGGGAAAGTGCAATTGCGGTTCGTACAAAAAAAGGGCATGTCGCAACATCCGTTCAGTATGTTTCGTATGAAATAACAGAAGAAAAGCCAAGATTAAAGGGGCTTCCTGCAACTTTTTCGGGTGAAGAGAAGACGCAGACATTGATTTTGCATTGCGAGGATAAAGCCTTATCGCTGGAAGTGGATTTGCTATATACTGTTTTTGAACAGGAAGACGTGATTACAAGAAGTGTCAATGTCAAGAATTCCGGAATGGAAGAAATATATTTGACAAAAGTATTTTCAGCTTGTATTGATATGGATGATAGGGATTATGAATTAGTCAGCTTGCACGGTTCTTGGGCAAGAGAACGTCAGATTGAATATCGTCCGATTGGGTATGGAAAACAAAGTGTTGGATCTGTTAGAGGGGAATCCTCTCATCAGGAGCATCCTTTTATCGCATGGAGAGAAAAAGGGACAACAGAAGATACCGGAAGCGTTTATGCTATGCATTTTGTCTATTCCGGCAACTTTCTTGCCCAGGTAGAGAAAAATCAGTTTGATAGCATTCGTGCAGTGATGGGAATTCATCCGGAGAATTTCTGCTGGAAATTAGAAGCAGGTGAGGAATTCACAGCGCCTGAAGTTGTAATGACTTATTCGTCTAAGGGAATGGGACAGATGAGTCGAAATTATCATGATATGTATCGGAATCATCTGATACGAGGAAGATATAAAGATAAAAAACGCCCAATTTTGATTAATAACTGGGAAGCAACTTATTTTGATTTTGATGAGAAGAAACTGATTCAAATTGCGAAAGATGCGTCAAGACTTGGTATTGAGATGCTGGTTATGGATGATGGATGGTTTGGTCACCGGAATTCAGATGATACAAGTCTTGGAGATTGGATTGTCAATGAAGAAAAAATAAAAGGCGGTCTCAATCATCTGGTAGAAGAAGTGAACAAACTTGGAATGAAGTTTGGAATCTGGTTTGAGCCGGAAATGATTTCACCGGATTCAAAACTTTATAAAGAGCATCCTGACTGGGCACTTGCCATTCCGGGAAGAAAACCTTCTTTATGTAGAAATCAGTACGTATTGGATTTGACGAGACGGGATGTTTTGGATTATACTTATAATAGTGTGGCTCAAATTTTAAGAAGTGCTAATATTGAGTACGTAAAATGGGATATGAACCGTCAGTTAAGTGACATTGGAAGCTTTACGTTGGAGGCAGACAGACAAGGTGAGATTTATCATCGTTATGTGCTTGGATTGTATGAACTTCAAGAGCGCCTGATTACAGAATTTCCGAATCTGTTATTGGAAAACTGTTCTGGTGGCGGAGCAAGATTTGATCCGGGAATGTTGTATTACAGTCCTCAGATTTGGTGTTCAGATGATACGGATGCAATAGAACGTTTGAAAATTCAAGAGGGGACAGCATTGATTTATCCGCTTTCTACTATGGGGGCTCATGTGTCGGACTGCCCAAACCATACAGTGGGAAGAGTGACGCCGTTTGAAACAAGAGGATATGTTGCACTTGCAGGAACTTTTGGATATGAATTGGATGTTACCAAAATATCAAAAGAGCAACAGGACATGATTCCGGAACAGGTTGCAATGTATCATAAATATAATGATTTAATCCGACAAGGCGATTATTATCGGATTGCTTCCTATAGTCAGAATAAAGAATATGACTGTTATATGGTAGTATCAAAGGATAAACAGGAAGCGCTAGTTACTTTCGTACAGGTGTTGAACCGTCCTAATTATCATAGTAGAATGATTCGCTTGAAAGGGTTAGAACCATCATATAGGTATGAGGTGGAAAATGGAGATGGCAGATGTTATGGTGGAGATATATTAATGAATGCTGGATTACCAGTTGCGAATTTATGGGGCGATTTTAAAGGCAAATTAATTCATATCATACGAAAAAATAAGTAGAAGAGGAAAATGTTATGGCAAAGGCAGTAAAACTGGCAGATATTGCAGAAAAATTGAATGTAAGTACCGTTACTGTTTCTAAGGCACTTTCGGATCAGAAAGGTGTCAGTGAAGAAATGCGGGCGAAGATAAAAAAGCTTGCAGACGAGCTTGGATATAAACAACCATCTGCAAGTCGTCGGGAGAAAGTGCAGAAGGGTTATAATATTGGAATTCTGATTTCACAATCCTATTTAGATAAATATGATACGTTTTATTGGCAGATGTATCAGATGGTAGTAGCAAAGACGGCATCTAGTGGCTGTTTTGCATTGTTGGAAGTAATTTCTGTGGAGGATGAGGCACAGCATTCTGTACCAAAGCTGATTACAGAACAAAAAGTAGATGGAATTATTATTATTGGTCCGTTGGCAAAAGAGTATCTTGCTCATTTAGAAAAGGAAGCAAAGATACCTTTTGCGTATTTAGATTTTTGTGATGAAAAGCAGGATTACGATGCAGTTATTTCAGACAGCTACTATGGAGCATATGCATTGACGAATTATTTGTTTGAAATGGGGCATGAAAAAATCGCCTATGTAGGAACGATTCTTGCAACAAACAGTATTACAGACCGTTATCTTGGTTATTTGAAATCCATGCTCGAACATCATAAAGAGGTGCCGAGTGAGTGGGTTATCTCGGATCGTCATATCGAAGATGGACGTATTGATAGAGAAAATCTGATTGAACTTCCGGAGAATATGCCGACAGCATTTGTATGTAACTGTGATTTGACGGCAAGTGAATTGATAAAAAAATTGCGGGCAAACGGGTATCGCGTACCAGAAGATATTTCGGTGGTAGGATATGATAATTATCTGTATCCGGGATTGTGCGATATTGAAATTACTACTTATGAAGTTGATATGTGGGAAATGGCTGCAAAGACAGTAGAAATTATTTTAAATAAGATTGAAAAGAAAGTAATTCGCCATGGAATTACAATTGTAGAAGGAAAACTGGTCTATAAAGACAGTGTTCGCAAACTGAAAAAATAAAGTGTTTTATTAATTTGATAAGACAGTAGCAAAAAAGAGTTCCGAAAAAGGAACTCTTTTTAATTTATAGGAAATTGTTGCCGATAGACAAGTGGAGTCAGACCTTCCTGGCGTTTGAATAAATTGATAAAATGCGTTGTATTTTCAATTCCTACCATACTGCCGACTTCGTGAATTGGAGTGTCTGAGGAAATTAGAATTTTCTTCGCCTTTTCAATACGCAGCTGATTGAGATATTGAAGGGGAGAAGTGCTGAAGTAGTTGCTAAAGTCGCGACAAATCCGGTATTGACTATAACCACTTTGTTCTTCGAGTTGTTTCAAGGTAATTGGTTCCATGTAAAACTGATTTAAATAGTGCTTTAATTCCAAAAGATAATTTGGAACTCCTGTGGTATCTGAAACAGGAGAATGCGTCTGTAGGAAAAAACAGTCTGTCAGAAAATCAGTCAGATATCTGTGATGTAAAATAGCACAGGATTCCTGATAAAAGGAAGTAAAAATAGGATGAAAGGAAGAGAGCAGGCTGGTAGGATACTGCTCTAAATACAAATATCCTTTTTCTTTTACATCTTCTGAAAAATAATAATCAGCGTTTTTTCCGTCAAATACTAGAAAAAGAAAGTCTGTCCGTGGCGTGAGAATATCAAGATGAAAAGAAGTAGAAGGCAGCAACAGAGTCAGACTATTCGAAGAAAGTTTTTGCATCCAAGGCTCTCTTTCTCTGGAAGTGAGGGAAAGGGAAAGAGAATCTGTATTGGTGTAGAGAAGAAAATAATACGGGAAATGAAGCGTTTCAAAAGAATCCGGAGCGGCACAAGTGTGCCGTCCTCCGGAAATGATATGAAAAAATTCAGGATAACAATCTGACGAGTTGTCAGAGTAAAGATGTTCGTTTATTAATTCATCAATCTTCATTGCTAAAATACCTTTCCAAATAAGCTAATTCTATTATATAGAAAATTACTGGTGGTAACAATAGCAGACTGAATAAAATGTAGTTGCGCTATTTGCGGATCCGGCATGAATCTGGTCTAAATAGCTGGAGAACTGATTCGTTCCAAATGCAGAAACACAGTTGTCATAGGAGTATTTTGCATAGTAATGTCCATTTGCGGTTCCGGTTTCGCTTGGGGAAACTTTTGCCCAGCTTGCACCACCAGACCAGCTTTGCAAAATGAATTCAAGCTGGTCTTGGGTTCCAGAGTATTCTACGTAAAAATATCCATTAGAAGAAAGGTTTCCGGCATCAAAGGAGCCGCCGTTTTTGGTAGTCATAACAGAGACTGCCTGATTCCATGGAGAGGAAGTGGCGTTTCCCCAGAAGAGAGAAACATAAGGATCTCCGGAATCCGAACTGTCAGAGGAACCAGAATTGTCAGAAGATCCTGAATCACTAGAAGAACCATAGACAGAACATTTTGAGGAAGTGGCCTGAATTCCGTTTGAACCATAGATTAAAGTATTTCCCCAGCTGGTATAACTGCTTCCGTTCCAGTCGTTTGAAATATCAAGATAAGAAAGGTCGGAATTATTTCCTTTCCAGGACCAGCCAAGATAGCCGACTTTTTTCTGTTGGCAGTAGCTCATAATTGTGGCTTCATCAACATCGCCGTTGGTGTGCTGTGCACCGAATTCTCCGATGACAACAGGAACGCCAATGCTTAATGCGTTGTCAATATTTGTCTTAACAGTAGAACTGTCTCCGCCGGCATATTCGTACATATGAATAGAAAAAACGGTATTGCGATCTTCGTCGGCTTCGAAAACAGATTTTCCATAGTATTTAATGGAATCAGGATATTGTCCCCAGCCGGCGCAATCTATCATAAGAAGATTGGAAATATCTGCATCGCGGATTTCGGAAAGGGCAGATTGATAGCCGTTTGCCCAGGCGGATCCATCCCAAGTACCATACCATTCATTTGCGATATTTAAGATAACGGTATCTTCATTGCCGGAAAGAACATCTTTCATTTCAATCCAATAGTCAACGGCTGCGTTTAAGTCAGAAGTTGAGTCACTTCCGGTAGCATCATGAACTTCGAGAATACATACCAGTTCGTTTTCTTCGCACCAGTTGACAATTTTATATAATTCGTCTTTTGTAGTCTTCGTATACTGTTGACCATCAGAAACAACAATGCGCGCTGTATTTGCACCGGTGTCGGCAATGGCCTTTAAAGAACTTTCGGTATACGAAGAATACCATGCATGAGCCACATTGATTCCTCTCATGACAAATTCATTTCCATTTGCATCATAGATGCTGGTGCCGTTTACGTAAAAACCCTTTTCGGCAGCTTGTGCGTTCAGTGTTCCAACACTTGTAAAAAGTGAAGAGACGGATAAAGCTGCCAGTTCCAATGTTCCAATTGCAAGTTTCCATTTTGAGTTTCTCATTTTTTTACCTCTCCTTTAACTAAAAAAGATTAATTGTTGTTACAAAAGTAAGCTAACATACTGTAAAAAAATCTGCAAGAAGAAAAAATAACGCATTCTTGCACTCTTGTGAAAGGTTGATATGTTTTAAGTTTTTTTAAGTTGCAAATTATGGATAATATAGACAAAAAACAGGAACGAAACAATACGAAATGGCAAAATGTACAAAAAAGATTAAGTCAAATTATAAAAACTATCTATTTAAAAATTAACCAAAAGGAAATAAAATTAATCTGCTTTTTATAAAAGAAAGGAGAAGAAGTATGAAGAAAAAAATAGGAAAGAGAATGACAGCCTGGATGTTGGCTGCCATGGTAGGAATCAGCTCGCTTGCAGTTCCGACAGAACAGGAAGCAAGGGCAGGAGAGATGACAGCTGTAGAAGTAAAAAGTTGGGATTTCTCTAAAGATGCAAACGGATGGTATGATGGAGGTTCTGGTTGGGATTGGCAGTATCACGGACGTGATAATACCAGCGTATCGTATGATGCAGAAACCCAGAGACTGAAAGTTGATGTGGATTATTCTGCTGATACTGAGTATGATTGGAGTCAGATGGCGGTTTGTTATTATGAAGATGGTATGAGTTTGACAGGAGCCAATCAGGTAGCGTTAGATGTCTATTATGATAAGGCAAACCAGACAATGGGAGGATTTTCTATAAAAGCATATTCTAACAGTGGAGTAGATGCAAATGTTGCTTTAGAAGAATCGGCAGAAGAAGTTGTGGATGGTACGTTGGTAAAGGTTCCGGTTGTGATTACATTTGATGTAATTACAAATGATGTGACACCGGATTTTTCACTCTGTATTATCGGACGAAATACGGATTATAAGGGAACGGTATGGTTTGACAATGTCGTAATCAGCAGACTAGAAGACACAACCGATAAGTCTGTGGATGCAACAATAGTAGCAGGAGCTGGAAATCAGGTAATGGCAAATGCGTCAGAACTTGTGACTACGGATAAGACGGGGGCGCAGGAAAAGACAGCTTTTGAGTCAGGTGCTAAGATGGTCGATGGAAATGCAGATGATAATACTGTTGCAGTTTATGAATATTTAGAGGCAATGGGAAAAACATCATCTGTGATTTATGGACATCAGAATGATACATGGTATAAAGCAGGCAGCTCGTCCTTGTCGTTTTCCGATACGTTTGATGTGACCGGACAGTATGCGGGAATCGTAGGAATTGACACCTTGTCATTGACAGGAAATGAATACTCTGCATCGCGTTATAATAACGAGATTGCAGCAAAGGATGAGGAAGTACAAGCGATTGATGTGGAAACATTAGGAAAAGCGAAAGCGAATGTGGTTGCAGCAGCAAGACTGACAAATCAGAATATCGCAAATGGCTCGATTATTACTTTGTCAGCACATATGCCCAATTTTTCTATTGTAAATGAAAATGCGGAATACAAAGAGGGAGAACCTTCTTATGCAAAATATGATTTTTCTGGGTATACTCCGAATGTGCTGACTGGCGATGTTGCAAATGAAATTTTGCCGGGTGGCAAATATAACGAGATGTACTGTGCTTATCTGGATATGATTGCAGATTATGCATCTATGGTAGATGGAACGATTTTATTCCGTCCATTCCATGAAGGAACCGGAAGCTGGTTCTGGTGGGGAGCTGCATTTTGCAATGAAGAAACCTTTAAGAATATTTATCGTTATACTGTTACTTACTTAAGAGATACCAAAGAAGTACATAATATGATTTATGTCTATGGACCGGGTAGTGAAGCATCAAGCGAAGAAGAATACGAAGCACGTTATCCGGGAGATGCTTATGTGGATATGGTAGGTTTTGATATGTACAATTCGGAACCTACGGCAGATAATACTACATTCCTTCAGAATTTTAAAAACGAATTGGGAATTGTGCAGAATTTTGCAAGAAACCATGGAAAATTAATGGCGGTAACGGAAACGGGAGTGTCCACAGCTTCACCGGATGCAGAAGAAAATCAGACAGCTTTACATAGTACAGGAAATGCAGACAAAGACTGGTATATGCAAATTTTAGAAGCTGTATCGGAGACAGATGCGTCTTATTTTCTTTTATGGGCTAACTTTGGAAAAAGAGATGGTTATTATACGCCTTATGTAGATGTAGTAAAGGAAGATGGAACACTGCGTGGACATGAAATGTTAGATAGCTTTTTGGAATTTTATAATGATAACCGCAGTGTATTTGCTGGAGATCAAAAGGAAGTCCTTTCCTCTTTAACAGAAACACTTTCTGGAATTATTGGAACAGCAGGCGCTGTCGGCGAAGATGTTACAGGTTATATTCTGGCACCAATTGCGGGAAAAAGAATTTTAAGTGAAACAGAACTTGCTGCACAGATTTTAGGATGTCAGAATGAAAAAGTAAGCTTTGTATTAAAAGGAACAACAACAAAAGAAGTGAAGGCTGAAGTGAAAGATGGCGTTGCACAGGCTGTATTAACGAATACAGTATTACAGGAGTTAGGTTCTTGCGCAGATGGAAGTATTTCTCTTGTGATTGATGGAAAAGTACAGCAGAAGATAGCAGTCATTTTCAATATTGAGGAGCCGGAAGAGGATTTATATGAAATTGACGGATTTGAAAGCTATTATGGTGTAGATACACTGTTGACGAAAAAATGGTCTACGAATAAAGACAATGGATGCAGTATTTCTTTACATCTAATAACAGATGAAGAACTTGTTTATGAAGGCGATTATGCATTACAGTTTTCTTATCAGGAGACAAGTACCGGATGGGCAGGTGCTACCATTTCAAAAGAAGTAGATTGGTCTGATTGTAATGCAATACAGTTTTACACGATACCGGATGGCAAGAATCAGAAGACAGTTGTTCAGTTGACGGCAAACGGTATTGTATATGAAACATATTTGAATCTTTATGAGGAATATGCTGCAGACACAGATGGAACTCCATTATTGGTTACAATTCCATTTGCAGATTTTGTGCAGAGGGATACTGCAGGTAATCCAAAAGGAGGATTGTTACAGGATTGTGGAAAAGTAACATCCTTTGGATTATGGGTAAATGCGATTGGTGATTCGGAAGCAGTAGTAGATGGAATGGTAAGTGGAACGCTGATTTATGATAAGGTTACGGCTGTACATACAGAGAGCCAGAGTGCAGTTTTTGAAAAGAATCCTGTAAAAAACTCTGACAACGACAATGGAAATAGTGACGCTGACAATGGAAATGACAGTGGAGAAACAGGATCGGATGATAATGGAACCGGTAATGAAACAGGGTCAGATAGCAATAACGGAGGAAGTAGTGGAGCGGATTCCGGTAATAGTAGCGAAAACGGTACTGGAAGTAATGCTGGTAACGACAGTAGTGTAGGTAACAGTGTAACAGGTAGTGTATCAGAAAATAACAGTACAGTGGCAAATGGAACAGAAGAATCTGTTTATCAGACAGCATCAGGAGAGAAGATGCGTAAATTAAAAAATGGTATGTTTGCCATAGATGGAACTGCAAATTTACTTCCAGAAGGAGCAGTAATTACGGCTGATTACTTGACAGGAGGAAGCATTTTTGAACGTGCAGTTGTTGCAATTCAAACAAATTTGCCGGATTGCCAGCAGTATAAAGTTTTTGAAATAAATCTGTATGATAAAAATCAAACAGAAATTCATCAATTAGATGGTTATGTAAAAGTATCGCTTCCGATCCCTGAGAACTTTAAAGTTTCAGAAGGAAAAACAATAGTGGTTTACCGACTTGGAGAGGACGGAACATTAACAGAATGTGAGGCGACAGAAGAAAATGGAATACTTACATTTTCGACCAATCATTTTAGTACATTTATTTTAGCTGAAAAAGAAGCTGTAGTACCACAAACCGGAGATGCAGGAATTCCGTTGCTACCAGTTTTCTTTTTAGGAATTGGTAGTTTATGTTTATGCGTAGTTGTAAAGAAAAAACAAAAGCTAAATTAAGCTAAAAAATTAAGTAAAAGAAGACGTAAAAGATTTACAAGAAGAAAAATGCTTGTAAAAATACACAAAAAACGAAGCCTAAATTTGGCTATTATATGGAAAGTGGTAATAAAAGCAAAAATAAATGATAAAAAGCAAGAATAATGGATGACTAAAAAAGAGAAATAAATATAATAAAATTAAGTTACAAAAAAGTAACCAAAGAATGAAGGAGGAAATTTTTATTATGAAAACAAAAAAGTTAGTAGCATTGTTACTTGTAGCAGCAATGACAGCCAGCATGGCAGCATGTGGCTCAAGTGATGCCGAAACAAAGAGTGAAGATGTAGGAGGAACAGAAACAGGAGAAGTAGGAAGCCTTAATTACGCAGACATTACTCTTGGCGAAGATTACACAGATTTATCTACAACAATTACATTGTTCAATCACAGAACCGATTTGGAATCAGAAGATTACAATGGAACAACCTGGAAAGAATATTTGGCAGCATTCAATGAAATGTATCCAAACATCACAGTAGAAATTACAACAGACACGAACTATGCAGATGATGCATTAACACATTTACAGTCTGGTGACTATGAGACAATTATGATGATTCCTCAGGTTGATAAAGCAGACTTAGATTCTTATTTCATTTCTTATGGTGATCTTGATACTATGAAGGGTGAAATTAACTATGCAACTACATGGGAGTATGGCGGAGAAGTTTACGGAGTACCTTCTACAGCTACTACACAGGGTATTGTATATAATAAGAAAGTATTTGAAGAAGCTGGAGTTACAGAACTTCCAAAAACACCGGAAGAATTCCTTGATGCATTACAGAAAATCAAGGATAACACAGATGCAATTCCTCTTTATACAAACTATGCTGCAGGATGGACAATGGGAGCATGGGATGCTTACATCGGAACAAATGCAACAGGCGACAACACATATATGAACCAGAAATTAGTACATACGCAGGATCCATTCCAGGATTATGGTGATGACACACATGCATATGCAGTTTACAAAATTTTATATGATGCAGTTGCAAATGGTTTAATTGAAGATGACTATTCTACAACAGACTGGGAAGGTTGTAAAGGAATGATCAACAATGGCGAAATCGGATGTATGGTTCTTGGTTCTTGGGCTTATCCACAGATGGAAGCAGCAGGAGAGAACGGAGCAGACATCGGTTATATGCCATTCCCAATTACAATCGATGGTACTCAGTATGCAGCAGCAGGAGCTGATTACTCTTATGGTATCAATGTAAATGCAACAGAAGAAGAACAGGCAGCAGCTATGGTATTCGTAAAATGGATGACAGAAGAATCTGGATTCTCTTATAACGAAGATGGTCTTCCAATCGTAGCAGGAAGCACAGAAACAAAACTTGCTTTCGATGGCGTTACAATCTTAGAAGATGAGCCGGCTGTAACTGGTGAAGAAGACTTCTTAAACGCAATGAACAGCGATTCTGAATTAAATATCAATGCAGGTGGAAATGACAAAATCCAGAGAATCATTGAACATGCATCGAATGGAGATATGACATTTGATGAAATCATGGAAGAGTGGAATCAGGCATGGTCTGATGCACAGGAATTAAACGGAATTGAAGTAAATCAGTAAAAAAGTAAGTGGAGCCGGGGAAATGCTTCTCCGGCTCTATTAAAAGAATGGGTGTTACATGTACAGACATGGAGGAATTGAAACATGGCAGCAACGGTCATTAAAGAAAAAAAAGAAAAAAAACCATTTAATTTAATAAAATGGGCAAAAAGCAGAAAAGGACAGCAGGTGTTAATCTGCATAGGATTTATGGTAATCCCGCTGCTGTTATTATTTGTTTTTACTTATTTGCCGTTTGGCGAGATGATAAAATTTAGTTTTTATAAAATGAAATATTCAACGCCAGTGGAAAAACGTGTTTTTGTAGGTTTACAAAATTATATTGATGTGTTCAAGCGAGATGATTGCTTTGGAGCGTTGAAATTAAGTCTTTATTATATGGTAGGTGCAATCATTCAGTTAGCGATTGCATTGTATCTTGCAACAATTTTAAGTTTTAAGGTAAAAGGTGGAAACTTCTTTAAAGGTTTGATGGTTTTCCCATATTTAATTAGTGGTATTGCAATTGGTTTTATTTTTAAATTTTTCTATACCAGAGGATTCGTATTCGATACGATTTTACAGTGGTGTGGATTTGAACTTGAAAATCTTCCATATTGGTTAAAAGATCAGTCTGTTAATAACTGGTCTTTGGTGGCTACTTCTGTATGGCGTTATTTTGGACAGAACATGGTACTTTTCATCGGAGCCATTATGTCTGTTGATGCAGAATTATACGAAGCAGCAGAATTAGATGGTGCAAATAAATTTGAGCAGTTTAAGCATATTATTCTGCCAAGTATCAAAACAATAGTAACATTAAATGTTATTTTATCAATTACAGGTTCTTTAAGTGCCTTCGAACAGCCATTCGTTATTACAAGTGGTGCAAATGGAACGGGAACTTACTTCGTTATCATGAACAGAATTGCACATACCAGCCAGAAGGTCGGTCTTGCTTGTGCAATGGCAGTTATATTGTTAGGAATCATTTTAGTTTGTACAATTTTACAGAACCTCTTTTTCAAATATGTGTTCCGTGATGCAAACACTGAGGATGAGTCTTATAAAGCAAAACGTGCAAGATTAAAGGCAGAAAAAGAAGCAAAGAAATTAGCAAAAAAGAGTGAAAGGGGTGTGGCATAAATGAAAGCACCAAAAAGAAGAAAGCATTATACCATTGGCGGTATTATTTGGATTATTGTGGAATATGTGTCTTTAATCTTCTTTGGATTATGTGCGGTAGTACCACTTGTGTCCTGCCTAATTACAGCATTCAAGACAGATGCAGAATATCAGGCAACAAGCGTTATGACACCACCGGAGAGTTGGTTAAACTTTGATAACTTTGTCAAGGCATTTCAGACGGCGAACATGGGGCGTGCGTTCTTAAACTCTTTGATTGTCATGATTTGCGTTCTTATTGTTTCTGTTATTGTCGGAACACAGATGGCTTATGTATTGGATCGTTTCAAATTCCCAGGAAATGGGCTGATTCGAAATCTGTTTTTGATTGCATCTTTGCTTCCAGCAGTAGCAATGCAGGTAACCGTTTATGATATTATGACACAATTACATTTAGTTAATAAATTGCATGGATATATCATTATGATGTGTGGAACGGATGTCATTTCGATGTATATTTTCATCCAGTTCATGGAAAATATTCCAAAGTCCTTAGATGAATCCGCAATTATCGATGGAGCATCTTACTGGACAATTTACTGGAAGATTATGCTTCCATTAGTAAAACCTGCAATTGTAACAGCTTGTATCTTAAAGGGTGTTGGCGTTTACAATGAATATTATTCTGCAAACTTATATCTGATGGATAAAAATATCAGAACAATCGCATTATCATTGTATACTTTCGTTGGCCCAATGGGAAATCAGTACAATTTGATTTGTGCAGGTGTTATTATTTCCCTGCTTCCGGCACTGATTGTATTCATCCTTTGTCAGAAACAGATTTACAGCGGTATTGCAGCAGGAGCTGTAAAGGGCTAGGAAGGAGCTACAATGTTAGAAAAAGAAACACAGTTTTCTGCAATCCAGCAGGAAATCAAAAAGGAATTAACAGAAGGAATTATTCCTTTTTGGAAAAAGTTAAGAGATGATGAGTATGGCGGATATTATGGATATCTGGATTACGATTTGAACTTGAACAAGAAAGCAGAAAAGGGTTGCATTTTAAATAGCCGTATTACCTGGTTTTTTGCCAATGCTTATACTTTGTTAAAAGATGAGAGCTTATTAGAAGAAGCCAGACATGGTTATGAGTTCTTGAAAGAACATTGTTTAGATCGTGAGAATGGTGGAATTTACTGGTCCTTAAATTATGATGGAACACCACTTGATACTACAAAGCATACTTATAATCAGGCATTTTGCATTTATGCAGTTTCTTCTTATTATGAAGCTTCTGGTGATGAGGAAGCATTAGAACTTGCGATGCAGTTATTTTCTTTGATTGAAGAAAAATGTACAGATGAGGTTGGCTACTTAGAGGCCTTTACTAGAGATTTTAAACCGGAATCGAATGAAAAATTATCCGAAAACGGTGTTATGGCAGAAAAGACCATGAATACACTTTTGCATGTATTTGAAGCATATACGGAACTTTATCGTGTATCAAAGGATGAAAAAGTAAAACATCGTTTGGAATGGATATTAGAAATTTTCATGCAGAAAGTATACAATCCATCTCTTCACAGACAGGAAGTATTTTTTGATGCAGAATATCGTTCCATTTTGGATTTACATTCTTATGGACATGATATTGAAACGGCATGGTTATTAGACCGTGGTGTAGAAGTGTTAGGAGAGGAACTTTACCAGAAACGAATTTATCCAATTACAAAAGATTTGACAAAGCAGATTTATACGATTGCTTTTGATGGAAAATCTCTTGCAAATGAATGTGATAGAGGAAAAGTGGATGAAAACAGAGTCTGGTGGGTTCAGGCAGAAGCTTTCATTGGTTTCTTAAATGGATGGCAGAAAGAGCCGGAACATGAAGAATATTTCCAGGCAGCATTAGCAGAGTGGGAATTTATTAAGAAGTATGTGAAAGACTCTAGAGAAGGTTCAGAATGGTACTGGCTGGTTCGAAAAGATGGAAGTCCTGTAGAAGGAGAACCGATTGTCGAGCCATGGAAATGTCCATATCATAATGGCCGTATGTGCATGGAAGCGATTCGACGTTTCGAACAGATAGAAAAATAAAATGTAGTTAGATATAAAGCGTAAAGAACAGAAAGGCATGGTTCGTAAGATGATACATAAAAAGTATTTTGAATTGTTAGAAGAACAGGAAACTCTCCTGTCCAGAAAGAATAAAAAGTCATCCTTTTATAACGGAACCTTTGATCGTTATGAATATCCGGTATTGACAAGAGAACATATTCCGCTGACATGGAGATATGATTTGAATGAAGAAACAAATCCATATTTTATGGAGCGTTTAGGCATCAATGCTGTTATGAATTCAGGTGCAATTGAGTTAAATGGAAAATATTATCTGGTTGCCCGTGTTGAAGGAAATGATAGAAAATCATTTTTTGCAGTAGCAGAAAGTGATAATGGTGTAGACGGATTCCGTTTCTGGGATTATCCAATTTTATTAGATGATGTTTGTCCGGAAGAAACAAATGTTTATGACATGCGTTTGACAAAACATGAAGATGGATATATCTATGGTGTGTTCTGCTCTGAAAGCAAAGATACAAGTGTAAACGATTTATCTGCAGCTGTTGCAGCAGCAGGAATTGTACGTACAAAGGATTTAAAACATTGGGAACGTTTGGATAATTTAGTTACCTTACATTCTCCACAGCAGAGAAATGTTGTATTACATCCGGAATTTGTAGATGGAAAATATGCTTTCTATACAAGACCAATGGATGACTTCATCGAAACAGGATCCGGCGGTGGAATTGGATTCGGACTTTGCGAAGATATTACACATGCAGTCATTGATGAAGAAAAAATGACAAGCTTGAGAAAATATCACACCATTACAGAAGCTAAAAATGGTGCTGGTGCAACACCAATTAAAACCGAAAAAGGTTGGATTCATATTGCACATGGTGTAAGAAATACAGCAGCTGGATTGCGTTATGTTATTTACGCTTTTGCAACAGATTTAAATGATCCGTCTAAAGTAATTGCAGAGCCATCTGGTCTTTTAATTGGACCAAGAGGGGAAGAGAGAGTCGGAGATGTCAGCAACGTAGTATTTACCAATGGTGCGATTGTAAATGAAAAGAACGAAGTATTTATCTATTATGCTTCCTCTGACACCAGAATGCATGTGGCAACTACAACAATAGATAAATTGATTGATTATGTATTCAATACACCGGAAGATCCGGGACGTTCTGTAGAGTGCGTTGCACAGAGATGTGAATTAATTGAAAAGAACTTGAAGTTGTTAGAGCAGTAATAGATGAGAGGAGTTAGTGAAATGAGCAAATATAAAATGATAAGCCCTGCAGTACCAAATGTACCATGGCAGGAAAAACCGGAACATTTAACTGGAGCACCTATCTGGAGATATTCTGAAAATCCGATTATTGACAGAAATCCTGTTGAGGGTGTTGCAAGAATTTTTAACAGTGCAGTTATGCCATATGAAGGAGCTTTTATCGGTGTATTCCGTGGAGAGCAGACAAATGGAATTCCATATATTTATTTAGGAAGAAGTAAAGATGCTATTCACTGGGAATTTGATAAAGAGAAGATTCAGTTTGTGGATGAAGAAGGCAAACCATTTATGCCTCGCTATGCTTATGACCCAAGATTAGTAAAAATTGAAGATACTTACTATATCATCTGGTGTCAGGATTTTTATGGAGCTTCTATTGGTCTTGCAAAGACAACAGATTTCAAGACATTTGTCAGATTAGAAAATCCATTTATTCCATTTAACCGTAATGCAGTATTATTCCCAAGAAAAATTAACGGAAACTATGTGATGCTTTCAAGACCATCTGATAGTGGACATACACCATTTGGAGATATTTTCTTAAGTGAAAGTCCAGATATGGTATACTGGGGCAAACACAGACACGTTATGGGAAAAGGAAACGAATGGTGGGAGTCCTTAAAGATTGGTGGTGGTGCTGCTCCAATCGAGACTTCAGAAGGATGGTTATTATTCTACCACGGAGTAAGTGGAACCTGTAACGGTTATGTTTACTCTATCGGAGGAGCAATTTTAGATATTGATAATCCATCTATCGTAAAATATCGTTGTGAGAATTTCCTTTTAACACCAGAAGAGTGGTATGAGGAACGTGGATTTGTACCAAATGTTTGCTTCCCATGTGCAACAATTCATGATTCTGAAAGTGGAAAAATTGCTATTTATTATGGTGCAGCAGATAGTTATGTAGGGCTTGCATTTACAAACTTAGATGAAATCATTGATTATATCAAAGATAACAGTGTTGTAAGAGAAGAAGATACTGAAATCGGCAGACGCTAGGAAATCGGCAGATGTTACAGCAGAGTTGAGAACGAGAAAATAGAAGGGAAAGATTGTGATGTGGATTTCACCAGACAATGAGTTGTTAGAATACAGCGGACGAATTGATTTTGACAATCCCAAAGAGCCGGTGTTGGTTTTTGCAGCCAGTTACGTAAAGATGAGATTCCGGGGGACTTCCTGTTCGGTAGAATTAACGAATAAAAGGGCTTACTGGACAAATTATATGGGATATATTCTCGATGGAAAACAGGAAAAAATTGCACTGAGTCAGGAAGAAAAGAAATGTACCTATCTTTTGGCAGAGGGGTTAGAAGATGGAGAACATGAACTTCTTTTATTCAAGCGAACGGATTCCTGTCACATCGTAACATTTCATGGATTTGAGGTAGGGGGAGCAGCAGAAGTGCTTCCACTGCCACCAAAGCCAAAGAGACAGATAGAAGTCTTCGGAGACAGTGTATCTTGCGGAGAGGTGTCAGAAGCACTCGATTACGTTGGGAAAGAAGATCCAGAGCATGATGGAGAATTTTCTAACAGCTGGTTTTCCTATGCATGGATAACGGCAAGAAAATTGAATGCAGAACTTCATGATACTTCACAGGGAGGAATTGCCTTATTAGACGGAACCGGATGGTTTGGCGCACCAGATTACATTGGGATGGAGTCCTGTTATGATAAAATAGAATATTATCCGCAGTTATCCGAAGTAAAACAGTGGGATTTTAAGAAGTATATTCCACAGGTTGTCGTTGTGGCGATTGGACAAAATGACAATCATCCGAATGATTATATGGCAGAAAATCCGGAGGGTGAACAGGCAAAAAACTGGAAAAAGCACTATGAAGGTTTTATTCGAGCTCTGTTAGAGGTTTATCCGAAGAGCCAGATCATTTTAACAACAACATTGCTTTGTCATCATCCGGCATGGGATGAGGCAATTGAAGAGGTCTGTAACAGATTCAGAGAAGAAAGAGTGCATCATTTTAGGTATCAAAGAAATGGAAGAGGAACTCCTGGACATTTGAGGATTCCGGAAGCGGAAGAGATGGCAGAAGAATTAACTGCATATATCAATGAATTAGGTGATGCCATTTGGTTTTAAGAGGAGAAAACAAAATGGAAGAATCTTTGATTAAAAAATATGGAATTGAAACGGAGCGTTCTGTTGCAAATAGGGGAAATCTGAAACGACTGAAAGACTGTATGAAACGGGCGGAAGCAGGTGAAGCGATAACAATAGGTTTTATTGGTGGATCAATTACACAAGGTTCGCTTGCGACATCCGACCAAAAGTGTTATGCTTATCATGTTTATTCTTGGTGGAAAGAGAAGTTTCCGAATGCCAAAATGGAATATGTCAACGCAGGAATTGGTGGAACAACGTCACAATTTGGTGTAGCAAGGGCAGAAGAAGACTTGTTACAAAAGAAGCCTGATTTTGTCATTGTAGAATTTTCCGTTAATGATAAGAGTACAGAACATTTCATGGAAACATATGAAGGACTTGTTCGAAAAGTATTAAACGCGGAAAGCCATCCGGCAGTGTTACTGGTGCACAGCGTTTATTATGATAGTGGTGCGAATGCACAATTGATGCATGCAAGGATTGGACGATATTATGATCTTCCATGTATCAGTATGCAAAGTAGTGTTTTCCCGCAAGTTGTAAATGGAAAGATTCCTAATCGTGAGATTACACCTGACGATTTACACCCAAACGACACGGGACACAGATTAGAAGCAGAAATTATCATTAGCTTTTTAGAGCAGGTGAAAGAAAAATTACAAGTAGAAGAAAATGCATATAGCGTGAAAGAAAAGGCACTTACGCAGAATGCATATGAGAATTCGGTTCGTTTTCAAAGAAAAAATGCAATGCCTGTTTTGGCAGGATTTGAAGAAGATAAAATGCCGCAAGAAGGTATCACAGATCGTTTTAAAAACGGATGGATAGCATCAAAGCAGGGCGATAGTATCACTTTTCAGGTAAAAGGAAGCTGTATCGGAATACAGTACCGTGAAACAATTGATTATCCTGCACAGGTGGCAGAAGTAATCCTGGATGGAAAAAAAGTAGGGATTCTGGATGCAAATTTTGAGGAAACCTGGGGAGACAATCTGGAACTGGATACGATTGCAGAACATATCGAAGATACGCTGCATGAAGTTACCATTCGGCTTGTAGAAGCTCCAAAAGAGGCCAAAAAGCCGTTTTATTTGGTATCAGTCATTGCATCTTCATAGAAATGGAAACTGAGAAAAGCCCATCTGGACGAGAGGTTCGGATGGGCTTTTTTGAAAAAGAAGGGAGAATAGAGATGTTTCAAAAAGATTTTGTATGGGGCGTTGCCAGCAGCGCCTATCAGGTAGAGGGAACAGATACTGCAGATGGAAGAGGAAAGTGCGTCTGGGATACTTTTACAGAAGGAGGACATATTTATCAAAATCAGACAGCAGATCAAAGCTGTGATCAAATGCATCGTTATAAAGAAGATTATGCATTGATGAAAAATTTGGGAATTCATGCCTATCGTTTTTCTATTAGTTGGGCAAGAATTTTACCAGAGGGAACAGGAAAAGTAAATGAAGAGGCGATTCGCCTTTATCGAGATATGATTCTTACGATGAAAGAGAATGGAATTACTCCGTATCTGACAATGTTTCACTGGGAATTTCCGGAAAAGCTTCAGCAGCAGGGTGGATGGCTGAATCCTGAGGTAGTGAACTGGTTTGGAGAGTATGCAAAGGTAGTAGCAGAGAATTTTTCTGATATTTGTGAGTATTTTATTACAATCAATGAACCACAATGTGTAGTTGGATTGGGACACTTAAGTGGGGTGCATGCACCAGGACTTCAGTTGACCACGAGAGAAACTTTTCTGGTAGCACATCACCTTTTGATGGCACATGGAAAAGCAGTACAGCAGTTACGAAAATATGCAGTCAGACCAATTAAGATTGGCTATGCGCCGACAGGTGGAGTTGCTTATCCGGTAACAGATAGTCCTGAGGATATTGAAGCTGCAAAGAAGGTTTATTTTGGATTTTATAATCCATTAGATAATTGGACATGGAATGTCAGCTGGTTCTCTGATCCAGTATTTTTGGGTCATTATCCAGAAGAGGGATTAAAAAAATACGCAGAGTATCTTCCTGAAATTACAAAAGAAGATATGGAACTGATACATCAGCCAATTGATTTTATGGGACAGAATATTTATAACGGTTATTTTGTACGGGCAGGAAAAGACGGAGAGCCGGAATTCGTAGAACGTGAGCCTGGATTCCCACGAACAGCTAGTGACTGGCCGGTAACGCCAAGAGCATTTTATTACGGAATCCGTTTCTTGTGTGAACGTTATCCATTACCGCTTTACATAACAGAAAATGGAATGTCCTGCCATGATCAGGTTAGTGCGGATGGAAAAGTACATGATAATGATAGAATTGCATTTTTGGATGCTTATATCAGCCAGATGCAGAAAGCAATCGAAGACGGAGCAGATGTCAGAGGTTATTTCCTATGGACATTTCTTGATAATTTTGAGTGGACAGAAGGATATCGTCAGAGATTTGGTATTGTTCATGTAGACTTTTCCACACAGAAAAGAACCGTGAAAGATTCTGCGTTCTGGTATCAGAAAGTAATGGAAACGAATGGAGCAAATCTTTCTGTGAATCAGCCGTATGCAGAACCAATTTTCTTAAATCCTGTATTTACCCACAATATCTGGGGTGGCAGCCGGTTACGTGAGGAATTTGGATATCCGGTGGAAGGAAACGACATCGGTGAGTGTTGGGGAATTTCAGCACATCCAAACGGAGATGGTGAAGTGGCAGAAGGCAGATATGCCGGAATGAAGTTATCTCAGTTGTGGAAAAATCACCCAGAACTTTTTGGAAATGTGGATTATGACAGATTCCCATTACTGATAAAGATTATTGATGCAAAGGATGATTTAAGTATTCAGGTACATCCGGATGACGTTTATGCAAAGGAGCATGAAAATGGTTCTTTTGGAAAAACTGAGTGTTGGTATGTATTAGACTGCCAAGAGGGAGCTTCCCTTGTAATTGGACATAATGCGAAGACAAAGGAAGAACTGTCTGAGATGATTTTAAATGGACGCTGGTCAGAATTTATCAGAGAGATTCCAGTAAAAAAAGGCGATTTCATTCAGATAGACCCTGGAACAGTTCATGCAATTAAAGGTGGACTTTTGATTTTAGAGACGCAGCAGAACAGTGATATTACCTATCGTGTCTATGATTATGACCGTCTCTCGAATGGTAAACCAAGAGAACTTCATGTTCAGCAGAGTATTGACGTTATTACGGTTCCGGCTAAATCGGTAGAAGATTCTGTTTTTAACACCAATGGATTAGAAAAAAATTGTCTTCATGAACTTTATGCTTGTTCTTATTATAAAGTATTTCGTTTGGAAGTGGAAGGAAGCATGGTTCTTCCGCAGACGGAACCATTCTTGCTGGCAACTGTAGTGGAAGGAAGCGGTATTGTAGACAGTCATCCGGTTCAAAAGGGATCACACTTTATTTTACCAAAAGGAATAGAAGAGGTAAAATTACAGGGAGAAATGGAATTAGTACTTTCTACAGTTCCAAGTCTTTAGGCGTTTAAAGCGACATGGGTTTAAAGTATCGGCTTGCACCGAGGAAAAAAGTATGGTAAGAATACCGTTGGAAAATGTATAAAAGGCTAAGGGAAGCTTTAAAATAGAAAAACGGACAAACGAGGTGCAAGCAAGATGAAAATTGTAGCGTATGAAGTCAGGGCAGACGAAAAAGAAGATATGAAAAGAGAGGCGGAGCGCCACCAGGTGGAGTTGGTTCAGGTGGCAGAGCCTCTTTCGGAAGAAACAATAGAATTTGCAGCAGGTGCGGATGGTATTACGATTCTTGGAACTTGTGTAGATGCAGATATGATGAAACTTTTGGCAGCTAGAAATGTCAGAGTAGTTGCTACAAGAACAATTGGGTATGATCATATTGATATCAAGGCAGCAAAAGACAACGGAATTCATGTCTGCAACGGTTATTATGATCCAGACGGTGTAGCAGAATATACGATTATGTTGATGCTGATGTCCTTAAGGAACTACAAGCAGGCATTGTATCGTGCAAATGCAAATGATTACTCCTTAAATGGTCTGATGGGAAAAGAAATTCGTAATTTAACAATAGGTATCATTGGAACTGGAAAAATTGGCATGAAAGTAATCGAGATGCTTCAGGGATTTGGATGCGAAATTTTAGCCTATAACCGTCATGAAAGAGATCAGGAAGGATTAAACTTCCGTTATTGTTCGCTAGAGGAATTATATGAAAAAAGTGATATCATCTCGCTTCATGTGCCTCTGGCAACGCAGACACGGTATATGATTAATGAAGAGGCCATCGCCAAGATGAAAAAAGGTGTAGTTTTGATTAACTGTGCACGTGGAGAGTTGATGTGCTTAAAAGATGTCATTAAAGGGATTGAATCAGAAAAAATTGGAGCTCTTGGCTTAGATGTTATTGAAGATGAAGAGGGAATCTATCATGAAGACCGCAGAAGTGATATTATTTCGAATCAGAATATGGCATACATCCGACAGTTTCCGAATGTGACTATGACCCAGCACATGGCATTTTATACGAAAGAAGCGGTAAAAAGCATGGCAACTGGTGGAATTCGTAACATTGTACGCTGTATGCAAAAAGAAGAGAATCCGAATATGTTGTGTTAACATAAAAAAGAGTGTCAGGCGAAAGCCATGACACTCTTTTTTCTTTAATACCTTGTTTACAATATCTTATTCCCCGCAATAAAAATAACTTCTAACTCAATAAAAATAACTTCTATCCTAAAAGAAAAAGGTACATGAAACCAACGATTAAAGACGATAGCAGTTATAAATTATTTTACAACTGTTACATTAGTTGCCTGAGGACCTTTTGCTCCTTCAACAACTTCAAATTCTACTGCAGCGCCTTCTTCTAAGGATTTGAAACCTTCCATTGTAAGACCTGAGTAGTGTACGAATACATCATTTCCCTGTTCATCAGAGATGAATCCGTAACCTTTTTGGTTGTTAAACCATTTTACTGTACCTTTGTTCATGTCAGTACCTCCGCTAAAATAATGTATGTCTATTTGATGACATATGTCAAGGATAGCATAACAATATGCAAAAGTAAAGAAAATATATTAAAGTTCTTCAAAACTAATTGCATTATTTCGCAGAAATTTTTTGATGAGTGTATCCCATTCAAACTCAAAACTTTTGTCTAAAACAAAGGTACTGTAGGACACTCCGGTAGTTGCAACTAACTGCTGATTCTGGTACTTGAGATTCAAGTAAACAGCAGTGATGTCAGAAGGTGTCAGACCGCTTGTTGTTTGGGCTAAGGTGCGTTCTAAATTCTTAGGAGAAAGCAAAAAAACGAATTTAAAAGAAGTAGGAGTTCGCTTTCCTTTAATCAAATCATAACAATGATTTCGCACCATAGAAAATGGAGTAAAAGTCAGGCCGTTTAGTTCTAATTCTTCCAATTCCTCTTTTGCATAAAAATTCATATTTAAGTGACCATCAATCAGATAAGAAATGTGTCCGCTGATAGAAGCTTCCTGTAGCAGGAAATGGTCAAATACCTCTGTGCGGAGTAATTTATTCATAAAATCCTTAATATCAAGAATATTTAAAGCAATCATAAAGTGAATCTCCTTTTTTGTTATTGTTATGTCGGTAATTGTGAAACGCAATATAAGATTATGAGATTGTACAGCTTGTGCAAAACCAACGCAGGCACGCTTGCGCTACTTGTCGCTCGTAGCGGTACATAAGATGCCAAAATACGGCATCTAAGTACCGACGGCTCCAAAGTACCTGCTTATGGACTTTACGCAAGCTGTACAATCATATAAAGTTTTATGCGTTTCACAGTTACCGACATTATACCATGTGCAAAGCACATGCTGTCGCGTGGGCGACCTATGGCCATACGGCCGATATAATGTCTGACGACATTATATCATAATAAAAATAAAATTAAGAGAAATTTCTCTTAATATCTGTCGCATTTTATAGTAAAATAGATTCGGGTATTAAAAGGTACCTCTAAAAATGATATTTGGGATATTGTATTACATAAAAAAATTTTGGACTTTGGGAGCGAGTTAGATATTCTTTGGATTTCTTAAAGTATTCTAGCGATTTGCAGACACGATGTCTGCAAAAGGCTTAATGGAGCTATGGATGGCGACTTTAAGCCGGTTGCGGAAAAGGAGACGATTCTCAGGGAAATCCTTAGAATATCTTACTCGCGTACAATGGAGAAAATTTTTTTATGTAATACAATATCACCTATATGATATTTAAAGATACCTTTTAACACTCAAATCTAGACACGAAAATAAAATGAGGAAAGAAAAAATGACAGAACAAGAGAGATTATTTGAGTTATTAGAGGCTGGGGTTACCCCATACCATACAGTGGAGCATTGCGTGAAACGATTACAGGATGCAGGATTTGAAGAGCTTTGCTATGAGAAAAAGTGGAATTTGGAAACAGGAAAGAAATATTATGTAAATCATCATGGAACCGCTCTTTTTGCATTTCAGACACCAGAAAAAATTGAGGAAAATGGAAAGCCTGCAATTCGAATTGCGGCTGCACATACGGATTATCCGTGCCTTCGCATCAAGCCAAGTGCAGATGTTGTGATGAATGCTTATGCGCAGGTAAACGTAGAGGTTTATGGAGGAGCAATATTAAATACATGGTTAGACCGTCCTCTCGGAATTGCAGGACGTGTTGCGGTAAGAAGTAAGAATCCATTTGCACCGGAACTTCGTTTATACCGTTCCAAAAAATCATTGCTTACGATTCCGAATCTTGCAATTCATATGAATCGGGAAGTAAATGAAGGTGTAAAATTAAATCGACAAGTTGATATGCTTCCAATTTTGGGACTAATTCCGGAAGAGAAGAAGACAGCGGATTACTTCTTAAGTTTCCTTGCTGAGGAATTAAATGTTGCAAAAGAGGATATCTTAGACTTTGAATTAAGTGTATTTTGTACCGAAGGTCCGGAATATGTGGGAATTCAGAATGATTTCATTTCAAGCCCAAGATTGGATAATTTAACATCTGTATCTGGCTTAGTATCTGCAATTATAGATGCAGATCGAAAAGATGGTATGAATATCATTGCGTTGTTTGATCATGAGGAAATTGGAAGCCGTACCAAGCAGGGAGCAGGTTCTCTTTTCTTCCGCGAAATGTTAGAAAGAATTTTAAAAGCTGTAGGTAGAGAGGAAACATTAGAGGAAGATTTGTACCAGAGTATGATGTTATCGGTGGACGTTGCACATGGCCTTCATCCAAATCAGCCCGGTAAAATGGATATTACCAATAAGCCTGTTTTAGGAAAGGGATTCTGTATCAAAGAAGCATGTGTTCAGTCCTATGCCACAGATTGTGAGTCTGTTGCTATTGTACAGCAGATTTGTGACAGCAGTAACATTCCATATCAGAAGTTTGTGAATCGTTCTGACATGCCAGGTGGTGGAACTTTAGGAGCGATTGCAGCATCTCTACTTCCTGTAAAAACAGTTGATATCGGAATTCCTCTCCTTGCGATGCATTCTGCAAGAGAATTAATGGGAAGCTGTGATATGGAAACATTGAAGGAGTTAGTAACGAAATTTTTCTCTTTATAATAAGAGAGAAGATTGGTACAAAAAGTCAGCATAAGAGAGACAGGAGGTTCTTGTGACAAAAGAAAAGATTATCTTATTAGTTGTAACAGGAACGATATTATTAAGCGGATGTTCTGCGGAAGGAATATCCGCTGACTTTCTGGAAGCCGAGAAAATCCAGGAGGAAACAGAACAGGCACAGACACCACTTCCGATTAAAGAAGTAGAAAGTGTTTCAGAAGGGAACTATGCGTATGAATGCCTGGAAGAAGAAGAAAAACGTGCTTATGATGAAATCTTAGACTGCCTTATTAATCAGGAAGAAAAGGTAACCGTGGAAACAGAATCTGCAGACGAATTGGAAAAAGTGTACGAAGCGGTTATGGCAGATTACGGAGAAATTTTTTGGAATTCTGGTTATGTTTATACGGTATATACGCAGGCGGAAGAAGTGGTAGGAATGGAATTCGCCC
The DNA here is from genome assembly GCA_051879395.1 of Roseburia sp. GTDB lineage: Bacteria > Bacillota > Clostridia > Lachnospirales > Lachnospiraceae > Roseburia. Next base: position 60,481 of record JBJELY010000175.1, read on the forward strand.
CTAAGTATACAAAGAGTTTAGAAGAACGAAAAGAACTTCAACTTGAAATTGATCAAGTTGTAGATGAGATTATTCAGGGAATCGATAGAGAAGCTTCCGATTATGAAAAAGCAAAATACGTATTTGAGTATTTGGTTACAAATGTAGAATATTCTCTGGAAAGCGAGGAAAATCAGAATATTATCAGTGTGTTTTTAAATCACAGCACGGTATGTCAAGGGTATTCCTGTGCGACACAGTATTTGCTGAAAAAGCTTGGCATCATGAGTACTGTGATCAATGGAACGGCAAATGGAGAAGCTCATGCATGGAATCTTGTTCTTTTAGATGGTGCGTATTACTATTTAGATACTACTTGGGGAAATTCTGCATATTTAGATGCGGAGGAAGAATGTGATTCTTATATTAACTATAATTACTTTGCGGTAACAACAGAAGAAATTACAACGACACATACGCCGGCGGTAACCTTTGAATTGCCAGAGTGTGTGGACACCACGGACAATTATTATGTAAAAGAGGGGCTGCTTTTTTCAGAATGGAGCCCAGAAGAAGTCGGAGCATTTTTAAAAAATGAATATAACGGAGAACGAAAGGCAATATCGTTCAAATTTGAAACAGAGGAGTTGTATGATTCCATGAAAACTTATCTGATTGATGAGCAGCATATTGCAGATTATTGTGAAGGAATCAGTTCTGTTTTTTATATTGAAGATAAGGAGCAAAATGTCCTAACAATAAAGTTTTAAGAAACTTCAGAAAAAAATGAAATACCTCTTTCCAAATAAGGGTTTTTATGATAATATCATGTAGTATTAAAAACTATGTGATACGGAAAATAATATTGCATAATATAGATTTATTTGGAATGATGGAGGAAAATTGATGTATAAAATAGTGATAGACAGCTGTGGAGAACTGACGGAGGAATTGAAGCAAGATGGACATTATGAGTCAGTGCCATTAGAACTGGAAGTGGATGGATGTCGTATTGTGGATGACGAGACATTTGATCAGTTGGATTTTTTAAAAAGAGTAAAGGAAAGTCCAAAGGAACCAAAGTCATCCTGCCCGTCGCCAGAGCGTTATATGCAGGCATGTGAAGGAGAGGCAGAACGTATTTATATCGTGACACTATCTGCACAACTGAGCGGTTCTTATAATAGCGCTATCCTAGGGAAGAATCTTTACGAAGAAGATGGAAAAGTGAAAAAACAGATTCATGTTTTCAACTCAAAGACAGCTTCTATTGGAGAAACATTGGTTGGAATAAAAATTCAGGAATGTGAAGAAGCAGGAAATACATTTGAAGAAGTGGTAGAAAAAGTAGAGGCATATATTGAGGAAATGGACACCTACTTTGTTTTGGAAACATTAGAAACACTTCGTAAAGCTGGAAGATTAAGCAATCTGAAAGCAATGATTGCAAATACACTTAATATTAAGCCGGTAATGGGCGCAACAAAGGAGGGCACAATCTGCCAGCTGGGACAAGCGAGAGGTATGAATAAGGCTCTGGAAAAAATGGTAGAGAATATGGTATCACATACAAAAGATTGTGAAAATCGTATTCTTGCAATTTCTCACTGTAATTGTCCGGATCGTGCAAAAGCCGTGAAGGAAAAAGTGGAAAAACTGGCTGCCTTTAAGAAAATTATTGTAGTAAATACCGCAGGTGTCAGCAGCATGTATGCCAATGATGGTGGCGTAATTATGGCAGTATAGTCAGAATGCAGAAGTTAACATATGAAGAAGTAAAAGATACAATTGAAAATATCAGAAGATTTGGAAATTTGACCGGTGTAGAAATCAGCCGGAAAATGTTAGAAGATTTAGGAAATCCACAGAGTAGTATGAATCTGATTCATATAGCAGGGACGAATGGCAAAGGCTCCGTCTCTGCTTTTTTGTGTGCAATTTTACAGGAAGCAGGATTAAAGGTAGGAATGTTTACCTCCCCACATCTAGTGGATTTTCGGGAAAGAATCCAGATAAATGGAAAAATGATTTCAAAAGAAGATTGTGCCCGTCTGGGTAATTTTTTGCTGGAAAAAGAATTTGGCGTACATCCTACCATGTTCGATTATTGTATGGTAATGGCGGTACTTTATTTTAAAGAGCAGCAATGTGATGTGATAATTATGGAAACGGGATTGGGTGGAACCTGTGATTCTACAAATGCGCTTGGTACACCGGAAGTAACAGTAATTACTAAAATTGGATATGATCATATGGCGATTTTAGGGGATACTCTGGGAAAAATTGCTTCTGAAAAGGCAGGTATTATCAAAAAAGAGACTACATTAATCGTTGAAAGTCAGGAAAAAGAAGCAGAACAAGCACTGCGAAATAAGGCACTAGAAATGGAATTACAGGAAGTTTCGCTACAAGAGAAAAATAGAGAAAACGTAGTAGGAACCTATTGCTTTGTGGATAGGGAACAAATTACGAAAAAAAAGATGACGCAAAGAGGACAAACTTTTTCATTTTTGGATTATCCGGAATTGTCCATGCATATATTAGGAGTGCATCAGTATGAGAATGCAGCAGCTTCGATTCTTGCAGCGGAAGCTTTTATCAAAAGAGTCGCAGAAGGAAAGCTGAAATCGGATTCCGTACGATTAAGATGTATGAGGGAGGCGGTTTCAAGGGAGAAAATAAAAGAGTGGATTCCAAAAGGAATCGCAGCAGCAAGATGGATGGGACGAATGGAAATCCTGTCAGAATCTCCGTTTTTTATGGTGGACGGTGCGCATAACAGTCATGGCGTTACGGCACTTTGTGAGAGCTTGCAGACATTGTTTCCGGGAGAAAAATTCCATTTTATTATGGCAGTCATGGCAGATAAAGATTATGACAAGATGATAGAATGTCTTTTACCGATTGCTCTCGATTTTGTGACGGTAACAGCTGACAGCAGCAGAGCTTTACAGGGAGAAGTCTTAGCGGAATTTATTCGAGGAAAAGGAATTCCGGCAAGAAATTGTGAAAGTTTTTCTGCGCTAGAATTGACGAAGGAAGAAAAGACAATTGCATTTGGTTCTCTTTATTTTATTGGAGAAATTGAAGCGTTATATCAGTAGAAATCATTACAAAAAAGTTACATTGTTTCGGAAATATAACAATTTTTATACAATTGAGTTATGGGGGTAGAAATCAAAAAAAATATTGACTATAATGTCTATGGTTCAAAAAAACGACAAAATATGACCAATTATAAAAACAGGTATCTCATCCTGAAAAATGAGGTTAGAAAAGAGAAAAAATGGTATTCAGCAGTTTAGAATTTTTATTTCGGTTTTTGCCGATTTTTTTACTTGTATATTACGTAACACCAAAAAAATGGAAAAATGTTACGTTGTTTTTGGGGAGCATTGTCTTTTACACAATAGGGGAAGTGGAATATGTAGTTTTGCTGCTAGCATCTGTGCTGGTGAATTATGCAGCAGGAAGGTGGATGAACCGAAAAGAATCTGGACGAAAATGGATTTTGGCACTGGCGCTTCTGTTTGATTTTGGAATGCTTTTCTTCTTTAAATATAGCGGATTTGTAGCAGAAAATTTGAATTACATATTAGAAAAAATAACAGGAGAAGCAGGAATTCTTCCGGTTGTGGAGTTAACACTTCCGTTGGGTATCAGCTTTTATACGTTTCAGATTGTGGCATATGTGATTGATGTATACCGGAAAAAAATAATGCCAGAGCAGTCTTTGATACGATTAGGAACATATCTTACTATGTTTCCGCAGTTGATTGCCGGACCGATTATTAATTATTCTGAGGTTCAGGAGGGATTGCGGGAAAGAACGATTACGCTGGAAGATTTTGAAGATGGAGTAAAGTGGCTTTCCATAGGACTTGGAGCAAAAGTCATTATAGCAGATCGAATCGGTTCGTTGTGGAATAGCATTCAGATGATTGGTTTTGAAAGCATTTCGACACCGTTAGCCTGGATGGGAGCTTTTGCATATTCACTACAGTTGTATTTTGATTTCTCTGGATATTCCATGATGGCATTAGGACTTGGAAAAATGCTTGGATTTGATATTCCAATCAACTTTGATCATCCTTATATTTCTAAGTCGCTTACGGAATTCTGGCGGAGATGGCATATTACATTGGGACGTTGGTTTCGGGAATATGTTTATATTCCATTAGGCGGAAATCGAAAAGGGAAAAAAAGAATGCTTTGCAATCTTGTAATTGTCTGGATGTTGACCGCAATTTGGCATGGAGCTGGATGGAATTTTGTTTTGTGGGGAGTCCTGTTAGTTTGTTTTATGATGTTAGAAAAACTATTTTTACTTCCTTATTTAGGAAAAAGCCTTATTTTATCCCGTGTCTATATGCTGATATTAATACCGGTTAGCTGGATTATTTTTGCAATTGAGGACATTGGCCAGCTCGGTACATATTTGGGAAGAATGTTTCCATTCTTTGCAAAAGCATCTGTAACTATCAATCATTTGGATTATTTGAAATACTGGAATGATTATTGGGGATTATTTTTGCTTGGAATTCTGTTTGCATCACCGGTTCCGTCTGCCTTTTATAAAGTGGTAAAGAAAAAACCGATTGGAATAGTTGCAGTTGCAATTATTTTGTGGACTAGTATTTATTATTTGGCGATATCGGTGAATAACCCGTTTTTATATTTTAATTTTTAAGTGCGTGTGAAATAGAGGAACAGAGTTTATGAAAAAAATATTGAAAAATTGTCATCTGGTAGTTGTTTTGGTCACTGGCTGGCTGATTCTTTCGGGAATCGGGTATGCAGGAAAGGATACTATCTACCGGGATTATGAGGTGACAGTGTGGAAAACACCATATTTTTCGCTGGTATTTCAGGGAATTCATGACGAGATTTATCCATGGAATCTTTGGATAAAAAAAGAACCAGGGAAAGAGTCGGGACCTAAAAAACCGGAAATGGTAGCAGAAACAGAGAAAATTTTAGAGCCGGAAACGGAAGTTATGATGAAAGAAGAGCCGATTCGTGAATTTACAAAAATAGATGAATCATATTTTGATGATGCAGTCTTTATCGGAGATTCCAGAACGGTAGGATTGCATGATTATGGGAATTTGGAAAATGCTACATTTTATGCAACGATTGGAATGAATATCTATGATTTGTGGACGGATGAATTCTGTGAAGTCAACGGTCAGATGGTGACGTTAGAAGAAGCTCTTTCTGCACAGAAATTTGGGAAAATTTATTTTCAAATTGGAATTAATGAGATGGGACGTGGAACAATTGATGGTTTTATGGAAGAGTATAAAACTACAGTTGAAAAGTTCCGGGAACTTCAGCCAGATGCAATTATTTTTGTACAAGGTATTATGCGTGTATCCGGTGAAAAGTCAAATTCGGATCCAATTTTTAACAATCAGGGAATTAATGAGCGTAATGAGAGAATTGCAGCTTTAGCGGATCAACGTAGAATATTTTACCTTGATGTCAATGAAGTGGTTTGTGACGAAAATGGAGATTTACGGGCAGATTTAACCTTTGACAATTTACACTTGTATGGTTCAAAATATGGAATATGGAGAGACTACCTATTAGAGAATGGAATCAAAATGGAAGACTAGTTTTTGAGAAAAATTCTCTTTATATCAAATGTACGGATTTTTGCCAGAAAATGAGATATAATATGCTCATAGGAAGGAAAGAGAAAACAGGAGGAAAAATATGGTAGTAAATGAAGCAGGAACAATTAATTTAAGAAAAGTTGCGATAATAGGGTGTGGTTTCGTTGGTTCTTCTTCTGCTTTTGCACTGATGCAGAGTGGCCTTTTTTCTGAGATGGTCCTCATTGATGCAGATGAAGAGAGAGCTGCCGGAGAGGCCATGGATATCAGCCACGGAGTTCCTTTTGCCAGACCGATGAAGATATATGCAGGTGGCTATGATGATATAACAGATGCTGCCATTATTGTAATCACAGCCGGAGCAGGACAAAAGCCTGGTGAGACACGTTTGGATTTGGTACACAAAAATGTATCTATTTTTAAATCCATTATTCCTGAAATTGCAAAGAGAAAATGTGCTGGTATCTTACTTGTTGTATCGAATCCGGTTGATATTTTGACTTATACAGCATTAAAATTATCCGGTTTTCCAGAGAATCGTGTGATTGGTTCTGGTACAGTATTAGATACAGCCAGATTGAAATATGAATTAGGAGAACATTTAGGAGTAGACAGCCGTAGTGTACATGCTTTCATTGTGGGAGAGCATGGGGATAGCGAGTTGGCAGTATTTAGCAGTGCAAATGTGTCTGGAGTTCCGGTACATGAATTTTGCGAAATGCGTGGTCATTACAATCATGATGAAAATTCTCAGAAGATTTCAGAAGCAGTCAAAAACAGTGCGTATGAAATCATTGCGAAGAAAAAGGCAACTTATTATGGAGTCGCTATGGCAGTTCGAAGAATCTGTGAAGCAATTGTACGAGATGAAAAATCAGTACTTCCGGTATCGAATATGATGCATGGAGAGCATGGAATCAGTGATGTGATGTTATCTATGCCTGCAGTGATAGGGGCCCATGGAGTAGAAACGATGGTTCCGATTTCTATGAATGAAGAAGAGGAAGCAAAGTTAAAAGAATCCGCAGATACTTTGAAAAAAGTAATTGAAGAAGCATTGAAATAATAGCTTTTTAGGAAAGGAAAATGCCTGGCAGGGATGTTTAAATCCTGTCAGGCATTTTCTTTTTGTGAGATTTATGAAACGAATGTTGTAAACAGATCAGCCGGATTGGCAGATAGAGAAATGCCAAGTTTGGTTAAGACCTGATATAAAGCGTTTAAAGTTTCTGTCATATCAGAAATATTTGCATTTGTGCCCATATGACCAATGCGGATGACTTTTCCGTTCAAAACATCAAAGGAACCGGCAAGCATAATACTATGGTCATTCTTCATAGCATCTAAAATATCAGAAGCAGTAAGGGACTCTGGAACATCAAAAACAGTAACGGTATTGGAAAAACCACTTTCTAAATGAAGTTTTAGACCGCATCCTGCAATTGCCTTTCTGGTAGCTTCTCCGATGAGTGCATGACGTTTTAGCATATCAGAGTCAGCTGCAATGTTATCGAAAGCAGCACGTAAGCCGTAGATATCACTGATTGGCATAGTATATGGAAACCATTTTTTTTCATAATATCCTTCAAATACCATTAAGTTAGCATAGAAGGAAGCAATTGGTGTTTTTCTGTTTCTCATGGCATTCTTTGCATCATCACTGATCACGACAAAGGTAAGACCAGGAGGTGCGGAAACTGCTTTTTGAGAACCGCCGCAAAGTAAATCAATTTGAAAATCATCGACGCGGACTTCTTCACCAAACATAGCAGAAACGGAATCAACAACGGTTAAGATGCCATACTTCTTTAAAAGAGGGCAGATTTTTCCGATGTCATTTAACATGCCGCTTGGAGTATCACAATGAACAACAGTGGCATATTTGTAATCGTGATTTTTTTCTAAATATTTTTCGAGAGCCGCTACATCGAATGTATTCAGATAATCTGCAGTGTAAAGTTCTGGAATACCGCCATACATGCTGACAAAGTCTGCAAAGCCTTTTCCATAGACACCGTTATCTAATACAAGAACTTTATCTCCAGGTTCTGTCAGGGAAGCACAGGCTGCTTCTAAACCTAAAATTCCTTCACCATCTAAGATAAGAGTCTCATTTTTGGTGTGTAAAAGACGGCTGATGAGTTCACATGTTTCTTTATAAAAATCGCAGAATGTTTCATCTAAATCAGGATTCGTACATTCTAAACTTCTTGCCATTCGTACATTTTCGGCGACCTGTGTTGGTCCCGGAGTCATAATTTTATACATTATTAAAATCCTTTCTTTTTAAATGTGAAATAGGATGACTGAAAAATTCAATCATCCTTAAAAGAAAACTTACTTATAAATTAATCTGCTAAAATTGTTTTATTTGCTGCAATTCTTAATTTTTCTGCAATCAGTAAGACAATAACAGCTGCAACTCCGATCTGAACCAGATTTCCTGGAATAGAGGAAACAGGTGCAAGCCAGTTGCCATAAATAATTACTTCTGCAATATAGTATCCCGCAACTTTGATGATACATGCAACTCCAATTGCGAGAGCATTCCAACCATAGCCATGATGCTTTTCTGTGATGGCACCAACTGCAAATCCCATCAGAGCTACAATAATGAAGGTAAATGGAGCCCAGGCTGTCCAGCCAGAGAGTAAATCAAAAAGTCCCATTCCAACACCACCTGCGATAGCACCACTCTTTTTACCAAAGATGATGGCACAAAGGAAAAGAGGAACATTTCCAAGGTGAATCAGACCTCCATTTGCTACAATCGGAAGACGTATATTAACAAATGCTGTAAAAACGTAAGTTAAGGCAATAAAAAGTGCCGTTATTGTTAAAAACTTTACATTTCCAATTTCTTTTACCTGTGATTCTGTTGTTGCTTTCATATTTCATAACCAACCTTTCTCTCTTTCAATTCTGTGCTCCATCATATCCCGTAACTGGCTGAATATAAAATGCCAGTTTTACAAAATCTGACCATGCCAGTTAGAGAAAAATAGAAACTATCATAATAAAAATAATGATAACATGGTGAAAACGGGACGAAAATGACGTGAAAAGTAGATAAAATGCACAAAGAAAAAGAGGGAGAAAATGGTAAGCTTTCACGAAAAAGAAAAAAAGTCTGACATTTTTCCTTTTTGGGTGCTAGAATATATATAAGAAGTTACAAAGTAACTTGTGGTCGTTGTAATTGGGTAAAAGAAAAGGAGTAAAAAATGTTTGAGAAAGGTGAATATGTTGTTTATGGTACAAAAGGTGTCTGTCAGGTAGAGGATATTACGCACGTAGATATGCCGGGAGCAGATAAAGACCGGCTTTATTATGTTCTTTGTCCGGTGCATAATACCAGCGGCAAGATTTTTTCGCCAGTAGATAACCAGAAGATTGTAATGCGTAGAGTGATTACAGCAGAAGAGGCAAAGGAATTGATTGCGGAAATTCCAAGTATCGAAGAAATTTGGATTACAGATGAAAGAGCGCGGGAAGCAAAATATAAGGAAGCCATGCAGTCTTGTAATTATAAAGACTGGGTAGGTATTATTAAAACACTTTACATGAGAAAGCAAAGAAGAATTGCTCAGGGAAAGAAAGTAACCGCTTTGGATGAAAAATACCTTCATCTGGTCGAGAGTGAACTGTATGATGAACTGTCTATTGCATTAAATGTTCCGGCAAATCAGATGGAGCAGCATATCAGGGAACAAATTGGTTCTTAAACAAAAGAAAATTGATAAAAGATAGAAAAAAATAAGCCTGGAATATCAAAAAGAAAATTGATATTTCAGGCTTATTTTTACTATGTTATTAAAATGATTTGTATAGTTGAATGTTTACTGAGATTAGACTGTGGTATTGATTCCATTAACAGCAGCATGCTCATTTTCTTCCATAGGAATTACAATACATTTCTGTCCATCAATCATTTGGGATTTAATTTGATCTACTTTTTCAGGTTTAACGCGGAGAATAACGTCGTAGGTTTTAACTTCATCTCCGGAAACGTCGTCATCTTCAGAGGCAGATTTTGTCAGAACTTTATAGTCCTCTAATTGCTCTGTCAGAACTTGAACCTGTGTCATAAGTTCCTGTTTTTCTTTGCGGTTTGCATTCGCTTCTAAAGCTTTGTTATCTAAGAGATGATTGGCAGAAGGAAGCTCTTCGCCGAATTCCTCTTCGTAAGATTTTTCAATAACCTTTGCTTTTTCTTCTTCAATACCACTGTTAGTCAGCAGATTTGAAATTGTGCCTGTAGTTAAAATAACAGGTTCTTTTTCTTCTTCGTCATCCATGGCATCATGGGATTCAATCAAATCATTTAAACCTTCCTGAATATCCATAAAGAGATATTTGCCCTCTTCTTCATCGCCGCCGACGGCCTCCTGTACGATTGCCTGGAAAGTCAGCTTCTGTTCTGTTGCAGTGCGGCGTGGATCACATCCTAATCCAGCAGCCATGAATTCCGAGTGAGGATTTTTCGTATCTTTTGTATAGAATAGGCAGGCATGAATGTCTGTACTGCGGTCAGTAAAAGCTGGAAAAAGAAATCCGGTATCCGGCATTCCAACAACCCAATCACGGATACGTGGTCCGATTCGATTCTCATCCTCGCGGTAGCCAAGCCCTGGCTTTGTCAGCGTAACAGGGCAGATTGCGCAGAGCAGATATTCATAAACTTCTTCCGACTCATCTAAATCATTGTTATCACTTGTTCTAGTCATAACATCATAGGCGTCATGGAAAATAAGAATTAAGTAATTGCCAACATAGTCATAAGAGTCAATGACCATATCATAAAAAGCATCCAGTAATTCGTCGTTTTTTAATTTGCTTTCCCGCAGACCCATAAGGAATTGTTGTCTGCCACCAGCAGCTTCTTCGGCGGTCGGGAACTCTAATTCTAATAAATTGTTCCCAAGAGTACCGGATAGGGTCTTTTTAGCAATATCTAAATATTTATAGTATTCTTCTTCCTCGAGATTTAAAAAAGTCTCTCCGATATTGACCACTTTATTGTGATCAGCATCCACATAACAGCCACACATGCGGGTAAAAGTACACTCGTCTTTTTTGAGACGGCGCTTTAATTCTAAAACTTCTTTTTTGTTCATATGTAATACTCCATTTCGAATTTAGTAAAAGCATTTCAAAAGAGCGGTGCAAAAAAAATTGATGCAAAGTAGCAAATAGTGACACTTTTTTGCACAGCGACACTGTTTTATCTTAGCACGAAAAAAGAAAAAAAGAAAGTATTTCTGAGGTTTTGCACGGACCGGAGCGGAAGCGAAGACCTCGATTTATACAGAAAAGGAGATACTCTTTTGAGTACCTCCTTTTCTATATAAAAAAGCGCGAGACGGGACTCGAACCCGCGGCCCCGACCTTGGCAAGGTCGTGCTCCAC
>JBJELY010000176.1:0-4734 GCA_051879395.1 Roseburia sp.
AAGAAAGCAAACCTTTCAGTACCGCAACACATCCGTCAATTCCAAGAATCGAACTATCTAACATAATGTCATAATTATTGTAATCATTCCATTTTCGTGCAGTATTGGCATAATAATACCCAGCTCTTCTCTTATCGAACCGTTTTCGAACGCGTTCCACTTCGCTTTTTTCAATTCCATAATCTTCGATAATACGTTTTTGTTTCTCTTTATCATCTGAACATTGAATGAAAACTTTAATAACACCGATTTCATCTTTGAGAGCCTCTGAAGCACAATGTCCTAAAAAAATCGCTTTTCCTCGTTTTGCTATTTTTTGAATTTCAGACTGCTCCGCAACAAAAACATGGCCTTCTTTTGTAAGCATATCCGGGTTACCACTATTCGCCTGTGCCATCATATGGATTGTATACAGCAAACTATTCGTGACGTTTTCTTCATATTTTTTAATCTCATCAATAGACATATTCAATTTCTTAGATACATTTTCCAGAATCTCCTTACCATAACAGGGAATCCCGGTACTCTCAGAAAGACAGCGGGCAATTTTCGTTCCACCACTTCCAAATTCTCGTTCAATCGTAATATATCTGGTATTCATATCATCCACCTCCGTAATTAAGATGCCTGTTCAAACTGACTGTTGTAAAGCTCAGCATAGAATCCGTTTTTGGCTAATAGTTCCTCATGGGTACCACTTTCAGCAATATCTCCATCCTTCAATACAAGGATAAGGTCTGAATTCTTAATCGTGGAAAGCCGATGTGCAATAACAAAGGAAGTTCTGTTTTCCATCAGTTTATCCATAGCACTTTGAATCTGCTGTTCTGTACGGGTATCTACAGAACTGGTTGCTTCATCCAAAATCAGCATCGGTTTATCAGCAATCATTGCACGGGCGATCGTAAGCTGCTGTTTCTGTCCCTGTGACAGATTGATCTGATCATTAAGAACCGTATCATATCCTTTTGGTAATGTACGGATAAAGTGATCCAGTCCAACCGCTTTACAAGCTTCTGTAATTTTCTCTTCGCTTACATTTTCCGTACAGTAGACCAGATTTTCTCTTACTGTTCCCTCAAAAAGCCATGTATCCTGGAGTACCATGCAGAACTGTGAATGTACCTCTTCCCTGGTCAAATCTTTCGTTGAAATGCCATCAATACGAATCTCGCCACCCTGAATTTCATGGAAACGCATTAAGAGATTTACGATTGTAGTCTTTCCTGCACCAGTTGGCCCAACAATAGCAATCTTCTGTCCGGATTTTACTTTCAAAGAAAAATCATGAATAATCGTTTTTCCAGAACCTTCATAACCAAATTCTACATGTTCAAATTCAACATTACCTTTTGCAACGCCAAGTTTTGCTGTTTTATGACTCTCATCTTCCATATCCTCCGCATCAAGGAATTCAAAAACTCGTTCTCCGGCAGCAGCAGCTGACTGAAGAGATTGCATAGCCTGTGCAATCTGAGAAAGCGGTTGTGTAAAATAACGAACATACATCATGAATGCTACAATTACACCAAAACTGATTTTTCCATCTAATACCAATGCACCGCCGACTACACAGACTGCAACATATCCCAGGTTACCAATAAATCCCATGATTGGCTGCATAAGACCAGCCAGGCACTGAGCTTTAAAACCGCTTTTCTGGAGATTACTGTTCAATTCATCAAAAACTTTTCCGGAATTTTCTTCTCCATTATAAGCTTTTACGACCGTATGGCCTGCATACATCTCTTCAACATGACCATTGAGCTTACCAAGATTCTTTTGCTGTTGAGCAAAATATTTCTGGCTTCTTCCCATAATTACAAACATAAACACAAATCCTAAAAGACTGGCGACTACTGCTGTCACTGTCATAATTCCGTTTGTGGTAAGCATCATAATCAAACTTCCTGCAAACAGGACGACAGCCTGAACAAGATTACCAAGACTCTGGTTCAATGACTGCCCAATCGTATCAACATCATTTGTTACGCGGGAAAGGATGTCGCCTTTACTTGTCTTATTATAGTACCACATAGGCAGACTATTGATTTTACTTGAAATATCTGAACGCATCTGTTTTGTGACACGCTGCGTAACGGTTGCCATTGTCCACCCCTGCACAGCAGAAAAGATATAACTTAATATATACATGGCAACTAATGTAATTCCTATCTTAAATATTGCATCCATATCTATAGAAGGTTTAATCAACCCATAAACAGATTCCGGAAGATCCTCCAATGCATCTAACGCAGCATCCGTATCATCCATATCTATATCAGCGAACTTCTCTATCATCGCACGTTGATCTTCTCCAGAAATATTCACACCATCCACAACGATATCTGTATACAGTGCAGCCTGAACAGATTCCGGCAATTCGTTCAAAGCGTCCTGCATGTTATCTTCATCGTTCTGCTCCACGCTGCTTAATATTTCTAAAGTCTTTATCTGATCATTTGCAGAAATAGTAATTCCGTTAATCTCCACGTCATTTATTTGCGTTCCACTGCTGCAATTAACCGTAATTATGCTTACGACTGTCTCCGTATTACCGGAAATATTTTGAGACACTGTTTCGGTTATTTCTTCCAGCTTCTCTGTATCCGGCGAAACTCCCTCTGTAATGCAGTCTGTCATTTCTGACAATTTATCGGGTCCGATCAATGTAAGCACTGTACTCAGAACAGCGCACACTACAGCAATTACGATTCCAACCATATATTTATGGCAATAAAGAAGTAATTGCTTCCATGTTCCCACTAAATCTTCTGCTTTTTCACCACCACGTGGCCGCCCGGGTCTTCTGCCATCCTGCACTTTTTCATGTTCGAATTTGTAATCCTTATTTCCCATTACGCAAGTTCCTCCTTCGAAAGTTGTGACAGAGCAATCTGTTGATAAACTTCACAGGTTTGCATCAATTCATCATGCTTGCCCATTCCGGCAATCCTTCCTTCATCCAGTACAATAATTTTATCCGCATCACGAATAGTTCCAATACGCTGCGCAACAATAATTCTTGTTGCATCCTTACATTTTTCATTAAGTGCCTTACGAATAATTCGGTCTGTTTTGTAATCCAAGGCAGAAAACGAATCATCAAAAATAAGAATTTCCGGATTTCTTGCGATGGCACGTGCAATAGAAATACGCTGTTTCTGCCCTCCTGAAAGATTAGAACCGCCCTGTGCTACATATCCATCATAAGTATCCTCCATTTTCTCGACAAATTCAGCGGCTTGAGCTGTTGATACCGCATTTTTGATAGCTTCTCGATCCGGTGCTTTCTTCCCATTATCTCCATATGCAACATTGGAACTGATGGAACCCTTAAACATAGTTGCTTTCTGTGATACATACCCTATTTTATTGCGCAGGGATTTCTGTTTAAATTCTCTTACGTCCACACCATCAACCAATACCTCTCCTTCCGTCACATCATAAAAACGAGGGATCAGGTTAATCACCGTACTCTTACCACATCCTGTAGAACCAATAATTGCAACGGTTTCGCCTTTTTGAGCGGTGAAAGAAATATTATGTAAAACATATTCTTCAGCATCCGGATAACGGAAAGAAACATTTTTGAATTCCACTTCTCCGGTTTTCCCCTTTTTACCTTCCGTTACTTCTCCATCACATATGCTTACTTTCGTGTCGAGCACCTCATTGATACGATTTGCCGCAACTACAGCACGAGGCAGAATCATAAAAATCATAACCAACATCATGAAAGACATAACTACCTGAATCGCATACTGTGAAAATACCATCATATCTGAGAATAATGTTAATTTTTCTTTCATGCCTGCCTCATTGATCAGAAGCGCACCAAGCCAGTATATCGCCAGCGACAAACCACTCATAACAAGCTGAATACTTGGCATCATGAAAGACAAGGTACGCTGGGTGAACAGATTTGTAGATGTCAGTTCATGATTCACTTTTTCAAATTTCTTTTCCTGATAGTCTTCTGCATTATACGCACGCACAACAGAAAGGCCTGTTAAATTTTCACGGGTAACACGGTTCATATCATCTGTAAGTTTCTGCATTTTCTTAAATTTAGGGATAACTAAAAAAACGCATACACTTACAACACATAAAAGGATCACAACAGCTGCTCCCGTTGAAAACGTCCATTCCCATGCTTTTCCTGTGATTTTACAGATTGCACACACTGCCATAACCGGGGCTTTTATAAGCATCTGCAGTCCCATGACAATAAGCATCAATACCTGCATTACATCATTGGTCGTTCTCGTAATTAAACTTGCCGTGGAAAAATGACCTATTTCTTCCATTGAAAAGGACTGTACTTTATGGAATAAACGCCCTCTCAAAGTAGCACCAAGGCCTGTTGCCAGTTTTGCTGCACATATAGAAGTCACAACTGTTGCCACCAAACTGCCCATTGCATACAACAGCATCTTTCCACCAGCAGCAAGAATATCTGACATCTTACTTCCGGGAGTCTGTACAAGCATTGTGATTTCTGACATATATTCCGGTATTGTGAGTTCCATCCAGACTGATATTACAATAAAGGCAATTGCCAGAATCACTAATGCCAAATCCTTTTTCGTATAATTTTTAAAAATCTTCAGCATTACATGTAATCTCCTTTTCATATATAGTTTGTTTGTAAATTACTAGCCAAGTTAGCAATTTGTTTAAAAATAAAACAGACAATGTCTGCACTTAATACTTATACTTCTAAATCCTCAC
>JBJELY010000177.1:0-144061 GCA_051879395.1 Roseburia sp.
TTTTCAAGGTACAAATATATATCAAAGGTCAGTAACCTTTTGACACCCTAATCCTTATAAGAAATAAATTCAAAGTGCGTATCTGCTACAATCCACACCTGGTCTGCTTGAATGATCTTCTTTAAAATTCCTTCATAATCATCCTTAATAGTGCAAATTCCCGGTGTTTTCAGCCAACAATAATTGCAACCGATACAATTATTAATATCCATATTTGTGGTATGAACTATTTCATATTCGATACCGCAAGACTTTAATTTTTCATTCAGCCAATTCACTCCCTGCTTGTTTTCTAGTGTATTAATAATTAAAATCACTGTTCCTTCCACCTTTCTATTACTTAGCACTAAATCTATCCATATCTGAATCATTCCTTTTTTCCATGCTATAAAGCACAGTAATAAAAATAATATAGCAGAAACTATCATAACGCACACTGGATGTATCCCAGATATTGCTATAAATTGAATGACATCATCATTGTTTGTAGTATCTCCTCTCATATATGCAATCGGAACAAATACCCAGGCTAATAGGCTCATGACAGGAACAAGTGAAAACAACATGGAAAAGGTGCGATAAAATTCTCCTTGTTTCTTCTTTTTAAAGCCAAACAACATATAAATGACAGATATTACTAAAGGGAATGCCATTCCGGCTACCTTCATTAAGGACGAACTAAATTGCGTAAACTCTCCTCCGGTTGCACTCATATATGCCCCCAATATACTAAAATTTGTTATCTTTGCTCCACATAGAATAGCAATGAATGAATGTCCTCCTTCATGTAAAACAATGTAAACTATTACTTCTATAAAAGCTGCCAATAACAATATGCCTATCCGCTTCACTTTTTCATTCATGTTCATCCCCCAAATTTTCAAAAAACACACAATTGTTCTTTCAAAGAATTATTCTTTTGATTTCTTCAATCCATTTTCTTTTAGTATTTTCAATATATTTAATACCAAAAAATATGCCGAGCAAAAACCAATAAAACATGCACAAGCAATCAAACCTTGATTATTCTCATAGATTGTCCCATGAAGATAACTTAAATATATAGCAACACCTATCCCTATAATACTCGCAATAATTCCGATAATTTTCTTCATCATTTCTCTTATCCTCCATTAACAAAATTTGAATCTCTCTATTTGATTCTTCCATCATTTCATCAACTTTTTCAGATAAATGCTCAAGTTTTTCGCTCTTTACCAAAAGTGTATCACATAATAAAATCATCTTTTTTGTAAAAAGTACGATACAAGCTCTTTGCAAACGATTCGTAAACCTTGTCCATATCAGCACGGATATATTTGTAACCAATAGGATCCCCAACGTATGCTTTCGGAACCAAAGCAATATTTTCGATTTTTCCCTCATTCCATTTAGCTCGTTCATCACCTTTAAGCATGGTTGGCTCTAATCCTTCAATCTTTTCTTTTCGTACCATATCAGGACAGATATCCAGCATTAAAGCTGTTTCAAATGCCGATGCATGAATATCAAATTCATCCTCAGGCCACTTCTCAATTTCAAATGCTTCATCGAGCTGCATAGGGGTTATCTTGATAAGATAGTCCTCATCACCTCTAAAACCCATATACGGAACATCGTCCTCATATTCAGTCCAATAAGATTTCATCTTAAGTTTTTTATTTGATTCAATAATAGTATTCAGCATTGCCGTTCTCTGCAAATTATCTCCATGAGCATTTAGAAAAACGTTTTTTTGAAAGCCGAAACGATCAAGAGATGTAAGAATATCATTTACTGAAGCAATGATATTTTCTATGGACGAAGTAAATGTTCCTGCAAACTGCCTTGTCATTGCTTGGGTTCCACCAAAATACGATATACTTCATCTTTGTTTACCGCTTCTCAAAACATTTAACAATACATAAACAATAAGCAATCCAACCACAGTTCCACCAAGTATCAGATACATCATATCCATCTCAACCTTATCGCCAAAGAAATAAATGTTACAATCAACGGAACCTTTGATGGCTTCTACCACTTCCATCGGAAATCCCTGACTTTTCATTTCTTCGAAAACGCCACCCATTGTATGATTACGGAGTAACGAAGTTCCATATGTTCCAGGCAGACAGGAAATCACTTTCTGCAACCCATCCGAAAACTGGGAAATCGGCATATACGCACCACAGAGGAACCCATAACCTGCGCTGATAATGGTTCCCACAGCAGAAATCTGTCCCTGACTAGACAAGAAACAATTAATAATACTAGACAATGCCGTTCCAAACAACACCAGCAACAGTACATCCAAAAGTATACTCAACACATCTGTAGCGTTCAAATACCAGCCCACCTTCATCATATATAGTAGACTGATTCCTGTGGCTGCATAACATACCAATAAGGTAGATAAAAGTGTTGCTATGTAATATCCCAATGCCATTGTACTTTTCTTTACAGGAGAAATGGTCAAATCACGTCTTGCACCACTAACCTTATCCTGCACCATAAGCAAATTGGAACAGAAAGCCACTGTTACACAGCACACTGCCAACAGTGAAGAAGCCAGTTCGCCGCCCACACAGCCATCAATCAGAGCATCTGACGCCATTGCTCCTGCTTCTTCCAGCGCACTTCGAAAACTATCTTCATAAACATTTCCTAAAAAAGTTGCATACAGCACTAAAAGGATGATGGGTGTAATCAATGAAGTAAAAAACATTCCTTTATCCTTAAAAAACAATTTCATATTACGCTTTACCAAAGCGATTAATGTACTCATTCTTTTGTACCTCCTGTCAATTCCTTTCCAGTTACAGCAAGGAACACATCGTCCATCTTGCCCTTCGTAATTTCATAATCCATAAAAATTTCCGGATATTTAATTATCAGTTTGGTTGCTGCTGCAGTATTTGGTACTGCAATACGATACGCATCTCGCAAAGCTTCACAAGGATATCTCAACTGCTTTGCCTGTTCCTCTGTCACTCCATAAAGCGTAATAAAGTCACCTGTATAGATATTCTTCAATTCCAATGTAGTTCCTTCCGCAACAATCTTTCCACTGTCAAGAATCACTACGTAATCTGCTTCAGCAGCTTCTTCCATGTAATGAGTCGTAAGAAATACTGTCATATGTTTTTCCTGGCGCAGTCTGGCAATAGCATTCCATAGAATCTTTCGCGTCTGTGGGTCAAGACCTGTCGTTGGCTCGTCAAGAATCAGAATTTTCGGTTCATGCAAAAGTGCCCTTGCAATATCAATCCTGCGACGCTGTCCACCGGAAAGTTTACCTACAGTACGTTTTAATAAATCACCAAAATCTAACAGTTCTGAAAGTTCATCCAATCTTTTCCTAAAGGCTTTGCCTGTAATACCATACAGCGCTGCCCGACTTTCCAAATTGTCCTGCACACTTAACGCCTTATCCAACACAGAATTTTGAAATACAACTCCTAATTTACGTTTTACGGCATCCGTTTCTTTTTCCAAATCAGTGCCGTCAATGCAAACAGTTCCTGCATCTTTCGCAAGCTGTCCACACATAATGGAAATGGTTGTACTTTTTCCTGCTCCGTTAATTCCAAGAAAGGCAAACAATTCCCCCTCTTTAACTTTGAAGCTTAAATCCTGCACAGCTTTTACTTCACCAAAATGCTTTGATAAATGTTTAATTTCAATAATATCTTTCATTCTGTACTTTCTCCTATCACAAATATTTTTCTAAAAGCTTGTATGCTCCTTCTACTGAACCTAGTTCGTTGAAGCTTTGTGCATATTGTTCTCCGCTGTCGATTGCTTTCTTCAACGTTTTTGCATAACATTCCTGTCCATATTTTCGAATAAACAATGCCGTTGCTTTTGCTACATATTCATTTTCCAGTCCATAAAATCCATGATTACAATTCTCAAGTTCGGAACAATCAAAGCATCCCTCCAACTGCTTTCTCTCTGCACATTTCACATTAGGACATTTCTTATCTTCAAACAATGTAGCGTAAGAACAGCAGTTATAATCACTTCTACATCCACCACACCACTGTCCCATAAAGCAGTAATCACAATGATGCCCGCAGACACTCACCGGATTGATTCCTTCTCTGGCTTTTGCCACAAGCTCTGCCTTTATTTTCTTGCAATTCTCAATACGCTCTCCATTGTCTCCATGTTCCGGATCAAAGGAATAACGATTTAAAATTTCACAGGAAAAATTCTCACATTCGCCACAGAAACGTTTTCCTTTTTTTACGGCACATTCTGCCACTTCACAGAAACCATAAAATGGTTTTCCTTCTGTCGCTATACAACCTCCACAATTCTGACTTTCTTTAAATTCACATTCGCTACAATTTAATCCGCAATATGTCTCAATTATCATGATTATTCCTCCTATCAAACTTTCCAGACTCAATACCGAAAGTTCCATAATCAGCCCACCGTTTCATGAATGAACAGACTCACCAAATTCTTCATTCGATATAAAAAAACATTTTTTACCCTCATTCCGATATTCACTCTATCACAAATAAAAGTAAAAAATGTTTTCTGGAAAAAATAACACCTAATTTGACCATTTAATTTTCAAAATAAAAATCCTTTGCTAAGCTTAATGTGGCAATAAAAAAACCATTTTCCTCTCTTAAGTCCAAGATTCCGCCATATTTTTCTGCCAACCCCTGTACACTGAGAAGACCTATTCCATGCTCTTCTTTGTCCTCCTTTGTACTAATAAATCTTGTTCCTACCTTTTTTAAGGTTCCCATATAAGGATTTTCTACAATAAAAAGAATAAAATTCCCCTCTGGCTCAAATAATCTTATCGTTACCTCTTTTTCTCCCTTACATTGGGCAGCTGCCCGAATAGCATTGTCTATCAGATTTCCGAACATAGCAATCATATCGGTTTCCTTCAAAAAAGAAAGAGGAACGGTAGGTTCTATCTCTAACTGAAGAAGTACTCCCTGCCCTTTTGCCTGATTTACCTTTTCATTAAGCAAAGCATTCAGAATACCACTTCTCGAATAAGTAACCTGTTCTAGTTCATTCACCTGTATCTGCATCTGTTCAAAAATTTTTTTTGCCTCTTCATTTTCTTCCTTTGCAATGAGACTTGCAATTGCCGACATATATTGCCGCACATCATGCTGATAAATTCTTTGCTTACTTGCAAGCTCCTCTATCCGGTTATAATGATTCTGCTCCAAATCATTCTTTAATCGAAACAATTCAAACTCCCGCTGCTCGTTTAATAACTCTGTCATTTTCTCAAACGGATAATACACAACCATATTCATCAAAATCAGCAGTAACATGGCAATCACAATGTAAATCTGCACTTTCTCTTCCGTGAAATAAAAAACTTCAAGAAGTATGATTCCTATTGCACAAGATACCAATGGGAAAATCATGACCATCATAAA
This sequence comes from Roseburia sp., assembly GCA_051879395.1. Taxonomy (GTDB): domain Bacteria; phylum Bacillota; class Clostridia; order Lachnospirales; family Lachnospiraceae; genus Roseburia. Next base: position 5,406 of record JBJELY010000177.1, read on the forward strand.
CGTTTTTCCTTCTACACGATGCCGTCTTTTCCCACATATGTACACCCAGATTTTTGCAGCAATGAATTTGTACAGAATGGTCAATGTACTTACAACCATCCAGACAAACCTACTTCCCTCACCACCACTATTTAGGTAATCTCCTGTAAACGCCGCATATACTACTGATCCCAACAGCTCTGTAAACATCATAATAAAAAGATACATCACAAAAAAAACTAACTTTATCTTCTTATCCCCCTGAAAGAAAAGAAACGCAGCCGTCCCATATACCACTATAAAGGATATCGTATTCCATCCTCTTGGAGCAATTAATGAAATCACCATATTCAAAATGATTGCAATTCCCCAATACAAAAATACATACCACTTTTTTTCAAATCTTTTTTCAAATTCACAGGAAAAAATATCCCAAAATATATAAGCCTCTAAAATTCCTGACACTAACAAAAAAAATTCCTGCATAAGCCTCTCCTATCTTTTTTCCCATTATATCACTCTGCTTTTATCAAAAAATAATATGGAAGAAATAACCTCTAAATTGTCCTATTTCTCTTTTAGCGATTACTTCTTCTGTATTTTCTACTAAAAAACTCTGAAAAAGCATGGTGAAATTCATCCCGGCAGGAACGACTAATTGTAATACTTTCCCCATTTTCTAATAATAGTTCCATATTATCTACTGCCCTCACTCTTTTCAGATTCACCAGGTAACTGGAATGAGGCTTTGCAAACCCTTCTGCTATTAGTTCTCTCTCTAATTCTTCCAGCTTTTCTCGAATCACAAGGTCTGTGACTTTTCCATACAGTGCTGCATCTGCCGCAATCACTACTTTGGTTCCTCGTTTCAACTTGGCAAGATATAAGATTTCCTCTGCCTCTAATAATATTGCTTTGCCATCCTGGGTTACTTCTAAACGTTTTTTTTGACTGCGACGCTTCATTTCGATTAATAAATCATCTACCGCCTGCATTATTTTTTCATCAGAGTAATCCTTTAAAAGATAGCGGTAAGGTTGAACATTGAAATGTTCCGGACTTGGCATACATACAGACGAGCAAAACGCGAGCACCGCCTGACTATTATAGGTACGTAATTCCATAGCAGTCTCATAGCCATTCATTCCAGCCATCTGCATATCCAAAATCATCAAATCAACTGCTTCTTTTCCTGCTTCTAAAAAATCAACCCCAGAAGAATATGTACTGATTTTCATGCTATCCTCATATTCTTTACTTGACCTAACAAAATCTACGAACCTTTTTAAATCTTCTTCTCTGTCATCGCATATTACAATATGGTACATTCCCCGTTTTCTCCCTTTTTATCTAATTTTATAAAAACATTACTGATTCTGTTGTATAGAAGCTATTACATAATCGGCTGCTGTTTCCCATTGCTCTATCTCGGAAATACTGGCAGTTCCATCCCCTTTCTGTTCTCCATAATTTCCAAACTGAGCATGATTTCCACCTTGAATCACAACTTCAAACATCTGTGGAGCTAATTCTTTAGAATCAAGATATTTTTCTATATTCAAAATCTTATCTTCACTTCCATAAAGCGATAAAACAAATAAATCTTCTGAGATCTCTTTTGTTGGATAAGCTGCAAAAAGAATTAATCCTTCTAACTTTTCTGCATGTTCTGCTGCGTAATCTGCTGCCATAGCTCCTCCTAAAGAATGACCGCCAATATACCAATGTTCTATCTGAGGGAAATCCTGCATAATACAATCCGCTGCATCAGGATTAAAAATTGCTAGATGAAAAGGCATTTTTACCAGAATTGCACAACCTCCTCCTTTTACAATCTCGCAAAGAATTGGCTCATATGCTTCTGCTTCTACTTTTCCGCCTGGATAAAAAATAAATGCAGTCCCTTCCGTGCTGTCACCATAAACAATGTAATTATCATACTCCACTTTTGTAATATTTTCTTCTTCTGCAAACGTAATATCCGTTGCATGATAATAATTTGCTACATAAATTCCAAATGCTGCAATTATTTCAGCTATAATTACAATTAAAACAATCAGAATCTTTTTCCAAATATGATTTTTTCCTTTTGTAGTTACTTTCTTTTCCATTTCTTATTCCTTCTATTCTCTATCTACTCAAGTGCAAAACTCCCTGTAAAACACTGTATTAGAAATTATAAAACAGATTGTTTATTTATACAAGAAACAAAAAGGAGCATTGCTCCATAAGACAATTCCTATCAGAAATTTCTTATTTTACAATGCTCCTGATTTTATCATAATAAAAATATCCTTCTCCAAAAATACTCTTATCTGATATTTTATTTGTTTGCAATTGCAGCCTGAGCTGCTGCCAATCTTGCGATTGGTACACGGAATGGTGAACAAGAAACATAGTCTAAACCAATCTTGTGGCAGAATTCTACGGAAGAAGGATCTCCACCGTGTTCTCCACAAATACCAACGTGAAGTTTTGGATTTACTGGTTTACCAAGTTTAATTGCTGTTTCCATCAACTTACCAACACCTGTCTGGTCAAGTTTTGCAAATGGATCGTTCTCGAAAATCTTTGTATCGTAGTAAGCATTTAAGAACTTACCTGCATCATCACGAGAGAATCCAAATGTCATCTGTGTTAAGTCGTTTGTACCGAAGCAGAAGAAATCAGCTTCTGTTGCAATCTCATCAGCAGTAAGAGCTGCTCTTGGGATTTCAATCATAGTACCTACTTCGTAATCAAGTTTTACACCTGCTGCTGCAATTTCAGCATCAGCTGTTTCAACAACTACATTCTTCACATATTTTAACTCTTTTACTTCACATACAAGTGGAATCATGATTTCTGGTTTTACTGTCCAATCAGCATGTTCTTTCTGAACTTCGATTGCTGCACGGATAACAGCTTTTGTCTGCATCTTAGCAATTTCTGGATATGTAACTGCAAGACGACATCCTCTGTGTCCCATCATTGGGTTAAATTCATGTAAAGAAGCAATGATTGTCTTGATATCTTCTACAGATTTGCCCTGAGCATCTGCAAGTTTCTTAATATCAGCTTCTTCTGTTGGAACGAACTCATGAAGAGGCGGATCCAAGAAACGGATTGTAACTGGGTTACCTTCCAAAGCTTCATATAATGCTTTGAAGTCTCCCTGCTGATATGGAAGAATCTTCTCTAATGCAGCTTCTCTTTCTTCTACTGTATCTGCACAAATCATTTCACGGAATGCAGCAATTCTGTCTTCTTCGAAGAACATATGCTCTGTACGGCAAAGACCGATACCTTCTGCACCAAGTTCGCGAGCTTTCTTAGCATCTGCAGGTGTGTCTGCATTCGTACGAACTTTTAATGTTCTGTATTTATCAGCCCAAGCCATTACACGTCCAAATTCACCAGCAATAGAAGCATCAACAGTTGGAATTAATCCAGCATAGATGTTACCTGTTGTACCATCAATAGAGATTTCGGAACCTTCTGTAAAGGTCTGTCCAGCTAATGTGAATTTCTTGTTTTCTTCATCCATAGCGATGTCACCACAACCAGATACACAGCAAGTACCCATACCACGAGCAACTACAGCTGCATGTGATGTCATACCACCACGAACAGTAAGAATACCCTGAGCAGCTTTCATACCTGTAATATCTTCTGGAGATGTCTCAAGACGAACAAGAACAACTTTTTCTCCTCTTGCAGCCCAGCTTTCAGCATCATCTGCTGTAAATACAACTTTACCACAAGCAGCTCCTGGAGATGCTCCAAGACCTTTTCCGATTGGAGTTGCAGCTTTTAATGCAGCAGCATCGAACTGTGGATGAAGTAATGTATCAAGGTTACGAGGATCAATCATTGCAACTGCTTCTGCTTCTGTCTTATGTCCTTCGTCTACAAGGTCGCAAGCAATTTTTAAAGCAGCCTGAGCAGTTCTCTTTCCGTTACGACACTGTAACATGTATAATTTTTTATTTTCAACTGTAAATTCCATATCCTGCATATCATGATAATGATTTTCAAGGATATCACATACTTTTACAAATTCTGCGTATGCTTCTGGGAATTCCTGCTCCATCTGAGCAATTGGCATTGGTGTACGAACACCAGCAACTACGTCCTCACCCTGTGCGTTCTTAAGGAATTCACCCATAAGTTTCTTCTCACCTGTTGCAGGGTCACGCGTAAATGCAACACCTGTACCAGATTCATCATTTAAGTTACCAAATACCATAGGCATTACGTTAACAGCAGTTCCCCAAGAATATGGGATATCATTATCACGACGATATACGTTTGCACGTGGGTTATCCCATGAACGGAATACTGCTTCAATAGCTAATTTCAACTGCTGTACTGGATCTGATGGGAAGTCTTCTCCCAACTGTTTCTTGTATTCAGCTTTGAACTGCTCTGCTAATTCTTTCAAATCAGCTGCTGTAAGATCAACGTCATACTGAACGCCTCTCTCTTCTTTCATCTTATCAATAAGCTGTTCGAAATATTTCTTACCAACTTCCATAACAACGTCTGAGAACATCTGAATGAAACGTCTATAGGAATCATATACGAAACGTTCAAATTTTGGATCTGGGTTACCAGCAATCATTGCTGCAACTACATCATCATTTAAACCAAGGTTAAGGATTGTATCCATCATACCTGGCATGGAAGCTCTTGCTCCTGAACGAACGGAAACTAATAATGGATTCTTCAAATCGCCGAACTTCTTGCCGTTGATTTCCTCCATCTTCTTTACGCCTTCCATAGCCTGAGCCATAATTTCATCATTAATTTTACGACCATCTTCGTAATACTGTGTACATGCCTCTGTTGTGATTGTAAAACCCTGTGGTACCGGAAGACCAATATCTGTCATTTCTGCAAGGTTTGCTCCTTTACCCCCTAACAGATTACGCATGGTCATATTCCCTTCACTAAACATATAAACCCACTTGTTTGCCATTGTATTTCCCTCCTAAAAACTATAGTAATACTTGTGAAAATCCAGTGCATGACAATCACTAGAATTCACAATTTCATGAGTGCTGTGCACTGTCCCAAAAAAGCGCACATAAATATTGTATCACACTTTTGTTTATTGGCAACATTTTTTTTGATATTTTTTCGACTTTTTTGTTCAATAAGACCATGGAAACGAATCTATTTTATATAGTTTCCGTTAATCTACCTTTATTCGACATAAATTGAGCCTATTTCTTCAAAGAATAGTACAATTTACCTAAAGAAACTTTTTTACAAAAAAAGGATTTACCACACTTATTTATGGCAAATCCTTTTCTTTTAAAATACATATCATTTAGAATTCAAATTTTTTTGCAAAATATGCTTCTAAATCTTCAATTTTAATACGCTCCTGTTCCATTGTGTCACGGTCACGCACAGTAACTGCTCCATCTGTCTCAGATTCAAAATCATATGTAACACAGAATGGTGTTCCGATTTCATCCTGTCTTCTGTAACGTTTTCCAATATTTCCTCTGTCATCAAATTCACAGTAATATTTCTTTGATAACTGGGCAAATACTTTTTCTGCACCTTCATTTAATTTCTTAGACAATGGAAGTACACCAATTTTAACAGGTGCAAGTGCAGGATGGAAATGAAGTACTGTTCTCATATCCGGTTTTTCTTCTGTTCCAATGTTTTCTTCATCGTAAGCAGCGCATAAAAATGCCAAAACGACACGATCTGCTCCTAAAGATGGCTCAATAACATATGGAATGTATTTTTCATTCTTTACATCATCAAAATAAGTTAAATCCTGACCTGAAGTATTCTGATGCTGTGTTAAATCATAATCAGTTCTGTCTGCGATTCCCCACAGTTCTCCCCATCCAAATGGGAATTTAAACTCGATATCTGTAGTTGCTTTACTATAGAAACAAAGTTCCTCTGGAGAATGATCACGAAGACGCATTTCATCTTCTTTAATACCAAGAGCTAATAACCAATCACGGCAGAATGATCTCCAGTATTCAAACCACTCTAAATCTGTTCCCGGTTCGCAGAAAAACTCTAATTCCATCTGTTCAAACTCACGGGTACGGAACGTAAAGTTACCCGGTGTAATCTCATTACGGAATGATTTACCAATCTGACCAATACCGAATGGGACTTTCTTTCTGGAAGTTCTCTGTACATTTTTAAAGTTTACAAAGATACCCTGTGCTGTTTCCGGTCTTAAGTAAACTGTGTTCTTTGCATCTTCTGTAACACCCTGGAATGTTTTAAACATCAAATTAAACTGACGGATATCCGTGAAATTGTGTTTTCCACAAGTAGGACATGAAACCTGATTCTCTTCAATAAAATTCTTCATTTCTTCCTGTGTCCATCCGTCTACAGAACCTTTTAATTCAATTCCTTTTTCTTCTGCAAAATCTTCAATTAATTTATCTGCACGAAATCTTTCATGACATTCTTTACAATCCATTAATGGATCAGAGAATCCACCTAAATGACCAGATGCTACCCAAGTCTGTGGATTCATTAAAATGGCGCAGTCCACACCTACATTATATGGATTTTCCTGAATAAATTTCTGCCACCATGCTTTTTTTACATTGTTCTTTAATTCTACACCAAGATTACCATAGTCCCAGGTATTTGCAAGTCCTCCATAAATTTCAGAACCTGGATATACAAATCCTCTTGCTTTTGCTAATGCAACAATTTTTTCCATTGTTTTTTCCATGATTAACTCCTCTCATTCTTTTATTTTTATAGATTGTCACAATGCTGAATCTCTGCATTCCATCTATTTTTTTATTTATTTAAAAACAATATAAGTATATACATCTGTCTCATATGCAAATTCATCATCTGTTACAGTAGTATTGATATTCTCCGAAGCTTCTGTTTCCTCCACTGCTTCCGTTTCTTCCACTGCTTCTGTCTGCGCTAAACTATATCCCTCCCGGATTGAGACAGAATCCTTTCCTGTCAATTTTACATTCTCTGTAGATACAAAAAGAATCTCTCCATCTACCATCACATCTGTATTTGCTTTTATGATTGCTATTTTGTAGTCATCATTTTCAAGGATTTTATCTCGATCTGCCATTCCTAATACAACTCCATCCTCTACGGATACAAAATCAGCATTAAAATCATAACCGGCAGCCATTGCTTTTACAACAGTACCTGTATACAATTCAATTCCGTTAAAATCAGAATAATCCTTTGCAGATGCATATTTCAATTTCAAGGTAGCTGTACCATCTTCTACTTTTACATCCTCTAAGCTGACTGATTTTTTTCCGTTATCTGAAGTATAGGCATCAATTTCCTCTTCAATATAGTCTTTCAATTCAGTCTCATCATAGTAATCCTTTTCAAATGATTCAATATCAACGGAAATCACACTTCCGTTCTTATCTACATAAACAGTGCTTTCTTCCACCTGTAATTTCTTACCACACCCGGCTAACAAACAGAGTGAGAGAATCATTGAAAAAATAATTGCTGTTTTTCTTTTCATTCCACTTTCCATACCTTTCTGCCGCAAAATAACTCAGCTGCAATTTATGCTATTATACTATTTTCATTTTAGGATTTCAACAGGATAAAGAATTTTTCGTGTGTACTAAAAGCCCCTCTGCCTCTTCAATAATTTTTAAAGACTGAAACTCATGGTCAAGATAACGCTCCATATATTCTTTCACAATTCTTTGCAATTCCTGCAAAATCTCTTCTTTTACGGAAAAACTGTAAAGTTTTTCCACTTTTGTCGAAAGAATAAACTGCAAGGTATAGCTTGTAGATTCCATCATATGTATACCAGCTTCTTTTTTTCCACATTCCTCGCAAAGAGTGCCTCCTTTGGGAATTGAAAACCAGGTCAGCTGCTCTTTTTTCCAACAGCTCATACAGGAAAAAACATTTGGTCCCTCTCCATTGATAGCCATTCCCTTTAATTCAAACACCGCACGAACCAGACGGTTATCAAACGACGGGCTCTCCAATGCACGTAATGACTGATACAAAAGTTTTAACATTTCGCTTTCATCACTATTTTCCTGGCAATAATAATCCGCAAACTCCAGAAAATAAAATCCATAATAAGCTACATCAAAATCCTCGGCAAGTTCCCGAAAGTAATTTTTAATAGAAGCTTTGACAATATTATAGGAAGAACGCCCTTCATATGCTTCAAACTCACCAAAAGAAAAAGGATTAGTTGCAGCTAATAACTGGCTGTTCTGCCTTCTTGCCCCTCTGGCAAAAGCTGTAATCTTTCCTCTTTCTTTGGTCAACAACGTTATTCTTTTGTCATAATCACCAATTGGCATTACATTTAAAACCATTCCGGTCAATATAACATTCTGTCCCATCCGGTTTCTCTTTCCTCACCTAATCCGCTTTTTTCAGTAGATATCATTCTTTCTTCCTGATTCCTTTTCTCTGTCAGCTCTTTCTCACTGCGATTCCGACAATACTTCAGGTAATCGGTTACTTTTCCTGTTCCTTCAAATAATTTCCAGGCTTCATCCATTGGAGTCCCTCCTTTAAAAAGCTATGTCATTTCTTTTTTAGCTCCTTTAAAGATAGAATCTCCGCTGGATGATTTTCTATACTAGCAAAAAATTGGCAGCTTAATCTTCATCTTTGTTATAACCAAAATTCTTAATTAAGAAGTCACTGTCTCTCCAGTCTTTTTTTACTTTTACCCATAATTTTAAATTTACTTTGGCATCTAATAGTCGCTCAATCTCATAGCGGGCATTCGAGCCAATCTTTTTTAACATAGCTCCGCCCTTTCCGATAATGATTCCTTTGTGGGAATCTTTTTCACATACAATTGTAGCATCAATATCGAAAAAGTTCTGTCCTTTTCTCTGTTTCATCTGATCAATTGCCACTGCAATTCCATGTGGAATCTCTTCATCTAATGCATGAAGCGCTTTTTCCCGGATGATTTCTGCTACGATTGCGCGCTCCGGCTGGTCTGTAATGGTATCTTCATCATAAAACTGTGGTCCATAAGGCAGGTATTTAAAAATAGAGTCGATCACATCCTCTAAATTAATCGCACGTAATGCAGAAACCGGTATAATTTCTGCAAAATCATACACCTTGCGATAGGTGTCGATATATTCCAGGATTTTTTCTTTTTCTACGGTATCTACTTTATTGATAACAAGAATAACGGGTGTCTTCACACGTTTTAACTGCTCAATAATATGCTGTTCTCCTGCTCCGATGAAATTAGATGGCTCCACAAGCCAGAGAATAACATCCACCTCATTCAAAGTACGTTCTGCCACATTCACCATATATTCTCCAAGTTTATTTTTTGCCTTGTGAATTCCCGGTGTATCCAAAAAAACAATCTGACCACGCTCCATATCCGTATAAACTGTCTGAATACGGTTTCTCGTTGTCTGTGGTTTATTGGATGTAATGGCAATTTTCTGCCCAATCAAATGATTCATCAGTGTAGATTTTCCAACGTTTGGACGTCCAATTATGGTTACAAATCCTGATTTAAAACTGCTATTCATAAATACCTCTCTATCTCTTTATACATTCAGATTTTTTACTTCTGTAAACATTTCTTTTGCTGCTTCAATTGCATCTTCATTTCCAATGACACAAAGATTCTTTTGGTCTAATACAGCTCTTAACATTCCCTCTAAAGCTCTGATATCTGCATCAGTTGCCTGGATGACTTCATCACGTTCTTTCTGCAGTTCTTCTTCGGTAATGTGTTGTAAATATGCTGCCATAGAACGGGTTCCTTTTGCACTCGGATTCATTGGTGTATCCATCGCACTGATTGTTCCGATAATATATTTTGTCATATCATGTTCATCCGCTTTAAAGTTCTTCACATACTCCGGAATTCCTTCGTAGACCTCGTTTGTCTTTTCCAGATTCGGGTCACGGTAAGAAACAAAGTACGTATCTCCATTTCTGGAATATCCGTTCATACATCCGTAAGCTCCACCTTTTACACGGATGTTAATCCAAAGATAATCATATCCCATGATTACTTTTAAGATTTTGAGTGCTCCTGTATAGTCATATCCTGCGTCTGCAAAATTTCCGGCACGGCACACATATTGTACCTGAGATGCTTCCATTACACCTTCATTTTTCTTGCTACACTCTAATTTTTGACGTGTTCCGATTCCCTTAGAAGAATATAATACCTTTTTCAATTCCGCTGCTTCTTTTTCAAAAGGTTCTACTGCCTCTTCTGTTGCAGTCAAGCTTAACATCAAACGTTCTTCTGTAAAAATCTGTTCTGTCAGACTCTTTAATTTTGCAATTAACGTTTCCTTTTCTGTCTCAAATCCAGCCTCTAATTCAGCAACTTTCTGATAAAAAGCAATTCCGCTTGTTGCCTCCTGATAAGCAACAGTCTCTGAAAAATAAGACATTGCACGGGTAAGTGCTGCAACATGTCCTGCACCACTGATGTTCATCTGCAATCTGGATTTCAACTCGCTGATAATCTCATGAAGTCGTTTTTCATCTTCAATTTTTGAACTACAAATGATTTCTTTTATTAACTTCATTGCTTCCGGTAATTTCTCGTATAATACCTTAGCACGAATTTCAAACATCAACTGAATCTTATCTTTTTCCTTAGAATCTAAATAAATTCCAAGACCTCCATTCACCCCACCGGTGTGAATATTGATTGCATTTGATAATTCCGCATAATTATAATGTTCTGTATCTACATAACTCAACACATATTTTAAAATTCCGAGATATGGTAGGTCTTCCGGTGTAATATCGCTGATATCAAACATTAAATTGAAATAGTCGATTCCATTTGATTCGATGTTATGCCAGATTAATGGTGTCTCTCCCACTTTTCTCTCTCTATTGGAAAGCGGAGCTGTGTCTTTTTTCATATCCTGGCGTTTCAGCATTGGAATTTTCGCTAAATCCTCTTTTGGAGACGGTTCTTCCTGATATTCTTTTAAATGTTTCGTATCTGCAATTAGTTTTTCTAATTCTGCCTCACTTAAAGAAGCCTTGTATGAAGCTAATTTCTCTTCCAACTCTTTTTCTTTTTTGGCATTCAGTCCTTTTTCCGGTTCAATGATAACAAGGGATACATGGGTATTATCCAGCATGTATTTCTGAATCAGCTGTTCAAAATAATCGGTATTTACCTTTTCCTTCAATGCCTTATAAGTTGCAATGGACTCTAAATACAAAAATGGTTGTGTCTCATCATAGAGCCAGCTTCCATAGCTGTCTAACACATAGAACAATCCCTTCGGGAACTGACCATAATCAGCTTCGCGGAAACGGAATTCCGCACTGTTAATTCCGGCAAGCAGAGAATCTTTATCAATTCCCTCTTTTACAATTTTTTCCAAGGTCTCCCGAATTACTTTTACAAAACGATCTTTTTCAGAAACATTCGTATTCTTTGCTGTAATTGAGAAAAATGGCTGTTTTGTATCACTTTCAAAATTACCACTGATATCAGTTCCGATTCCAGCATCTACCAGTGCCTTCTTTAAAGGTGCTCCCGGAGCACTTACTAACGCATAATCCAAAATATCAAATGCATAACTTACTTCTTTTTCCAAAGCTGTCTCTACGACCATGCTGTATGCAAGATAGGTATTGTTCTCTTCGGATTCTGTTGAAGAAATGGAATAGCTCTTTCTGACCTCGATTGGCTTTTCAAATGGCTTCTGTGTCTGAATCTCAGAATCTAATGCAATCTTTTCATAATGACTTAAATATTCCTGGTCCATCCACTCTAGTTTTTCCACAATATCCATATCTCCATAGAGATAGATATAGGAATTGCATGGATGATAATAGCGTCGATGGAAATCTAAATATTCTTCATACGTTAATTCCGGAATGACATCAGGATCTCCGCCGGATTCGTTACGATAAGTAGTATCCGGAAACAGGGAATTTAAAATTTCTCTCTGTAACACATCATCTGCTGAAGAAAAAGCTCCCTTCATTTCATTATAAACTACACCATTAATTGTAATTGGTGCATCTTTTTCTTCCAGCTCATAATGCCAGCCTTCCTGTTTAAAGATTTCTTCATGTTTATAGATATTCGGATGAAAAACTGCATCCATATAAACACTCATCAGGTTCTGGAAATCTTTTTCATTGCAACTTGCTACCGGATAAATGGTCTTATCCGGATAGGTCATTGCGTTTAAAAACGTATTCAAAGAACCTTTCACTAATTCTACAAATGGATCTTTAACCGGATATTTATCAGAACCACAAAGTACCGTATGTTCAATAATATGTGGTACACCTGTTGAATTTTCCGGTGGTGTCCGGAATCCAATACAAAATACTTTATTCTCGTCATCATTGGAAATAACCGTAATTCTTGCTCCGCTCTTTTTATGACGAATCAGATATCCTTTCGAATGAATATCTGATAATTCTCTTTCTTCTAAAATTTCATAAGCTGTCAAATCTTTCAAATTTGCCATTGTATATCCTCCTTGTGCTTGTCCCCTCAAAATGCAGTAACTTTTTTTATTATATCATTATTTCCTATATTTACAAATAAAAACTTCTTTCTGAAAAAATGTACAAGACTTCTTTTTTCTATCACGTAAAAAGGACTGCAAATAATTGCAGTCCCTCGCGTTTCTTTTATGAATTTATGAATTAACCTAAACGAACTACGTTAGCTGCCTGTGGACCCTTGTCCCCATCAACTACGTCAAATTCAACAGATTCTCCATCTTTTAATTCTTTGAAACCCTCCATGTTTAATGCTGAAAAATGTACGAATACATCTTTTCCTTCTTCATCAGAAATGAAACCATAACCTTTTTTTGCATTAAACCATTTTACTGTACCCTGCTGCATAACTTAAAACCCTCCTAAATACGTTTTCGAACTGATTACAGTTCTTCTCTTTTTCGCAACTTTGTTGTCGATTTTCTCTCTGTTAAGTAAATCACTCAACAATATAAATTTAGCATATTTTTCCATATATGTCAACAAAAATGTAAAATTATTGTTTAATTTGCACATCAAGTTGTGGGAATGGAATCGAAATCTGATTCTCATCCAATGCTAATTTGATATTTTCTGTCAAGCGCCACTTCGCAGGCCAATACTCTTCTGTCGGAACCCAGATTCTAACCCCCATATTGACTGAACTATCTGCCAGTTCCGATACAAATACCTGAATTTCTTCTTCCGGAAGTCTTGCCTCTTCTGCTTCCGCTACTGACTGCAGAACCTCTTTTACTTTTTTGATATCAGAATCATAAGCAACTCCTATCGTTAAATCAATCCGCCGCTTTTTCATCTGGGATACATTTGTCATACTCGAATTGGCAAGCGTTCCATTCGGTATCATAATCACCCTGTTATCAATTGTTACCAGTTTTGTATAAAAAATAGAAATCTCTGCCACGGTTCCTTCATTTTTATTGGAATCTTCTATAATGTAGTCACCTACCCGGAATGGTTTGAGCAGTAAAATCAAAACACCACCTGCCATATTTGACAAGCTCCCCTGTAACGCAAGACCTGCAGCTACACCAACCGATCCAAGAACTGCGACTACAGATGTTGTTGCTATTCCAAACAGGTTTAAAATCACTGTGATTAAGAGTAAATAAAGGGCATATTTAATCAGTGTTCCTAAAAACTGTTTGACTCCTTCATCCGCTCCCGCGCGCTCCATAGAACGACGTATTAATTTCACAATATATTTAATTACTTTCACACCAATGGCATAAACTACAATTGCAATCACAACCTGTAATGCAAATGCCAGCAAATCCGGAATCAAATTCTCCAAATAGGCACGGATTACACCAGGATTCTCGATTGCCTCCTGTGCTTTCTGCTGTGCATCATTTATGGCTTGTGTCACTTCTGTGGAATCGACTTCATCTAAAAGATACATATTACCGCCTTTCCTGCATTCTCATAACGCAAGTATTATTCCTGCCTATTTTAACATGAGAATATAACATACGCAACGTCTCTTATTTCTCAATCTCATGGATAAATAATCCACTCCGAAGCTTTGGCTCAAACCAGGTAGACTTTGGTGGCATCAAAAGTCCAGCATCTGCTACTGCAAAAAGTTCAGATATGGAAGTCGGATACATTGCAAACGCAATGGCACAATCATCTTCACAACGGCGCACCAGTTCCTCCATTCCACGAATTCCACCTACAAAATCAATTCGTGCATCTGTTTTCTGATCCCCAATTCCTAAGACCGGATGTAATAACAAGTCGTAGAGCAAAGAGACATCCAAACGCTTTACCGGATCCTCCGAAATATCTTCTGGTCTGACTTTACATAAAAACCAATGTCCTTCCATATAAACGGTAAAGGTTCCTTTTTCTTTTGGATGATAATCTTTTTGCTTTGTAATCTCTGTCACATCAAAACGATGACATAATTCCTGATAGAAGCCCTTAAAGGAATATCCATTCAAATCCTTGACAACACGATTATAATCCATAATCAAAAGTTCTTCGTCTGGGAATAGAACCGACAAAAAATAATTGAACTCTTCCTCCCCTGTATAATCCGGGTGTTCCTCCCTGCGTTGCTGTCCAACTTTTACTGCGGATGCAGCTCTGTGATGTCCATCTGCAATATAAATCTGATCTAATCCCTCAAATGCAGTTCGAATTGTAATAATTTTTTCTTCTTCTGCAATCAAAAATACTCTGTGGCGAATTCCATCCTCAGATGTAAAATCGTAAAGTGGCTGTTCTTTTTTCACTTCTGCCACAACCTCATTGATTGCTTTTTGAGAACGATATGCCAGGAAAATCGGACCTGTCTGGGCATTACATGCACTGATATGTCGGATTCGGTCAATTTCTTTTTCTTCTCTGGTATTCTCATGTTTTTTAATCACACCATTTAAATAATCATCAATCGAAGCACATGCCACAATTCCGGTCTGTGTTCTTCCGTTCATGGTCAGTTCATAAAGATAATAACACTCTTTGGATTCCCGGACAAATTTTCCCTGTTCTACCCAATCCCAAAGCATATCATGTGCTTTCTGATATACCCTGTCATCATACATATCTACCGAAATTGGGAACTGGGATTCTGCCCGGTCAATATTTAAAAAGGATTCCGGATTCTGTTCTGTCACCTTTGCTGCTTCTGCTCTGTTATAAACATCATAAGGGAGGGCAGCAATTGTTGCCGCCTTCCCTTCTGCTGGTCTGATGCTTATAAATGGTTTTATCTTCGCCATTCATTTGCCCTCACATTATTTATTTTACTTTCCGTACTCTTAAAACACCCGGAATCTGCTGTAATTTTTCAATCACTTCATCTGTCAGTGGTGCATCTACATCAATCAGTGCATATGCATAATCACCTTTTGACTTATTTGTCATATCTGCAATATTCATGTTAGCATCACCTAAAACGGTAGAATACTGACTAACCATACCTTTTACATTTCTATGCAAAATGCCGACACGTCCTGCATAAGTACATGCTCCCATCGAACAATCCGGGAAATTGACAGAATGCACAATGTTACCATTTTCTAAATAATCACGGATTTCACGAACTGCCATAATAGCACAATTATCTTCGGACTCTGCTGTTGATGCACCAAGATGTGGTGTAACAATACAGCCTTTTGCACCTACAGTTGTAGTATTAGGGAAATCGGATACATATTTTGCAACTTTTCCGCTTGCTAATGCATCTACCATTGCTTCTTCATCTACCAAAAGATCTCTTGCAAAATTAAGTACAATTGCGGTAGGTTTCATCATAGAAATTGCTTCTGCATTAATCATTTTCTTTGTAGAATCTAAAAGTGGTACATGAATGGTGATGAAATCACATTCACGATAAATATCTTCAACGTTGCTGATATGTTTTACACTTCTGGATAAGTTCCATGCTGCATTTACTGAAATATATGGGTCATATCCATAAACTTCCATTCCCATATGGGTTGCCGCATTTGCAACTAAGACACCGATTGCACCTAAACCGATGACACCTAATTTCTTACCGGAGATTTCGATTCCTGCAAAATTCTTTTTCTGCTTTTCTGCTGTCTTTGCAATATTTTCATCATTCTGATTTTCAAGACACCAGTCGATTCCTCCTACAATATCACGGGATGCATAAAGCATTCCGGCAAATACAAGTTCTTTTACACCATTGGCATTTGCTCCCGGTGTGTTAAAAACTACAATACCTTTTTCTGCACATTTATCTAATGGAATATTATTAACACCTGCACCGGCACGGGCAACTGCTACTAATTTTTCTGGTAATTCCATATCATGCATTGCTGCACTACGAACTAATACAGCATCTGCTTCTTTCACATCTTCTACTTTCTGGTAATCCTCAGAGAATAAATCTAATCCGATATTTGCAATTGGGTTCAAACAATTGTACTGATACATTATGCATTTTCCTCCTCGAATTTTTTCATGAATGCAACTAATTTTTCAACGCCTTCTTTTGGCATTGCGTTATAAATAGATGCCCTCATACCACCAACGGTACGATGACCTTTCAAGTTCACAAAACCTGCTTCTGTTGCTTCTTTTACAAATTTTGCATCTAATTCCTCGTCTCCTGTTACAAATGGTACATTCATTAAAGAACGGTCTTTTGCAACAACAGTTCCCTTGAATAATTTGCTTTCATCTAAGAAGTCGTAAAGAATTTTTGCTTTTTCTTCATTACGCTGCTTCATCACTTCAAGTCCGCCCATCTTCTTTAACCATTTGAAGACTTTTCCGCAAATGTAAATGCCATATGCTGGTGGTGTATTATAAAGAGAATCATTATCTGCATGTGTTTTGTATTTTAACATAGTCGGTGTTCCCGGAAGCGTATCTTCTGTAATTAAATCTTCACGGATAATCACAATTACCACACCTGCCGGTCCGATATTTTTCTGAACTCCACCATATATCACACCATATTTTGTGACATCAACAGGCTCTGATAAGAAACAGGAGGATACATCTGCTACCAATGTATGTCCTTTTGTATTTGGAAGCTCTTTGTATTTTGTTCCATAAATTGTATTGTTTTCACAGATATATACATAATCTAAATCTTCTGGAATATCTAAATCAGAGCAATCCGGAATATAAGAAAATGTTTTATCTTCAGAAGATGCCAGTTTTACTGCTTCTCCATAAATCTGTGCTTCCTGATAAGCTTTTTTTGCCCACTGTCCGGTTACAATATAACCAGCTTTTTTCTTCTTCATCAGATTCATTGGAATCATTGCAAACTGCTGAGATGCACCGCCCTGTAAAAATAATACTTTGTAGTTATCAGGAATATTCATTAAGTCTCTTAAATCCTGCTCTGCATCTTTGATGATTTTATCATAAACCTTGGAACGGTGGCTCATCTCCATAACGGACATTCCACTTCCCTGATAATCCAACATCTCATCTGCTGCTTCCTGTAACACTTCCTCCGGTAAAACCGCTGGTCCTGCAGAAAAATTGTAAACTCTGCTCATAATATAACTTCCTCCTATTTCTTACTGTCTCTATCGTTTAGATGTTACTCTATAACTGCTATTTTAAATCTTCATCCGTAAAGGCAGAACTGATTGCCTCTCCCGGTGCTACCATTGGCCAGACCTTATCATCTGAATCAATGATACAATCAATCACTACCGGAACTTTCGATTCCAGTGCCTTTTGTAACGCATCGTTAAATTCTTCACGAGTTGTTACACGGTATCCTGTTGCGCCCATGGCTTCCGCTAATTTTACAAAATCAACGCCATCGTCTAATACCGTAGCGGAATAACGTTTTTCATAGAACAAATCCTGCCACTGACGAACCATACCAAGTACATGGTTATTTACAATAATTTCAATCATTGGTAGTTTCTGGCGTGAAGCTGTTGCAATTTCATTCATATTCATACGGAAACATCCGTCACCAGCTATGTTAATAACCTGTTTCTCAGGATTTGCTACCTGAGCTCCAATTGCTGCTCCGAGTCCGTATCCCATGGTTCCAAGTCCACCGGACGAAAGGAAAGTTCTTGGATTTTTGTATTTATAGTACTGTGCTGCCCACATCTGATGCTGTCCTACTTCCGTTACAATAATGGCATCACCTTTTGTTGCGCGGTAAACTTCTTCCATAATATATGGGCCGGATAAACCTGTCTCAGGATATTTCAATGGAAATTTTTCTTTCATTTCAAAGATATGTTTTTTCCATTCCTCATGATTTTCCTGTTCCAGTTTTTCATTCAGTCTCTCTAAAATAACTTTGACATCTCCAATAACACAGGCATCCACCATAATATTTTTATTGATTTCTGCTGCATCTACATCAAACTGTAAGATTTTAGCATGACTGGCAAACTTCTTTGCATTTCCTAGCACACGATCTGAAAAACGCACACCAATTGCAATTAAAAGATCGCATTCACTTACACCAAGATTTGATGTTTTGGTACCATGCATTCCAAGCATTCCGGTATAAAGTTCGTCTGTTCCATCATAGGCACCCTTTCCCATTAAGGTATCACAAACAGGTGCATCTACTTTCTTTACAAACTCTTTCAGTTCTTTACTTGCCCCAGAAATAACCGCACCACCACCTACAAAAATAAATGGTTTCTTTGCCTTCTTGATCATAGAAACTGCTTTTTCCAAATCAGCTTCTTCAATCTTTTCTGTCAATCGTGCAATTGGCTCCGGCTTTCTTGCTGTATATTCTGTCTTTGCCGCTGTAATATCCTTTGGAATATCCACCAATACCGGGCCCGGTCTTCCTGTCTGAGCAATTTTAAATGCCCGACGAATCGTATCCGCTAACTTTGTAACATCTTTTACAATAAAATTGTGTTTTGTAATTGGCATTGTAATTCCTGCAATGTCAATTTCCTGAAAACTATCTTTTCCAAGTAATGGTACCGTTACATTACAAGTGATAGCTACCATTGGTACCGAATCCATGTATGCAGTTGCAATTCCTGTTACCAGATTGGTTGCTCCTGGTCCACTGGTTGCAAAACACACTCCCACTTTTCCTGTGCTTCTTGCATATCCATCTGCTGCATGGGAAGCTCCCTGTTCATGTGAAGTCAACACATGGTTTATTTCATTCTTATGTTTATATAACTCATCATATACATTTAAGATTGCGCCACCCGGATAACCAAAAACAGTATCTACTCCCTGTTCTTTCAGGCATTCTATTACAATCTGCGCACCTGTTAACTGCATAAAATGTTCCTCGCTTTCTTTCCAGCATCTCTAAACTATTACAGATACTGTATAACCCTTTTTACATCAACTTTTTATTTTTAACTTAAAGCATTTCTATCTTCATCTTATTTCTGGCCTGGTATCTCTAAGATAGCACCGCGGTTTCCGGATGTTACCATAGATGCATAACGTGTCAGATAACCAGATGTTACTTTTGGTTCTCTTGGCTGCCATTTTGCTTTTCTTGCTGCCATCTCTTCCTCAGAAACTTCAACATTTAATGTCATTTCCGGAATATTAATCTTGATGATATCCCCTTCTTCTACTAATGCAATTGGTCCGCCTACTGCTGCTTCCGGTGATACATGACCAATGGAAGCTCCACGGCTTGCTCCGGAGAAACGTCCGTCTGTAATCAATGCAACAGAAGAACCTAATCCCATACCTGCAATTGCAGAAGTCGGATTTAACATTTCACGCATACCAGGTCCGCCTTTTGGTCCTTCGTAACGAATGACTACAACATCTCCTGCTACAATTTTGCCACCTTTGATTGCTGCAATCGCATCTTCTTCACAGTCAAATACTCTAGCCGGTCCTTCATGAACCATCATTTCTTCAACAACGGCAGAACGTTTTACAACACCACCATCCGGTGCAAGATTTCCCTTTAATACAGCAAGACCACCTGTTTTACTATATGGATTGTCTACCGGACGAATGACTTCCGGATTCTTATTGACTGCATTTTTAATATTTTCTCCAACTGTCTTTCCTGTTACTGTCATACATTCTGTATTTAATAGTCCGATGTCTGCCAATTCCTTCATGACTGCATAAACACCACCAGCTTCGTTTAAGTCTTCCATGTAAGTAGGACCTGCCGGTGCAAGATGACAAAGGTTTGGAGTCTTCTCACTAATTGGATTTGCAAATGCAATATCAAAGTCAAAACCAACCTCATGTGCAATAGCAGGAAGATGAAGCATACTATTTGTGGAACATCCTAATGCCATATCTACCGTCAAAGCATTCATAATTGCTTCTTTTGTCATAATATCTCTTGGGCGAATATTTTTCTTATACATCTCCATAACCGCCATACCTGCATGTTTTGCAAGTTTGATTCGTTCGGAATAAACGGCCGGAATTGTTCCGTTTCCGCCTAAGCCCATACCAAGTGCTTCTGTTAAACAGTTCATGGAATTTGCTGTATACATACCGGAACAAGAACCGCATGTCGGACATGTCTTTGCTTCGTACTCTTTCACATCTTCTTCTGTCATTGTTCCTGCTGCATAAGAACCTACCGCTTCAAACATAGAAGAAAGACTTGTTTTCTTTCCTTTTACATGTCCAGCAAGCATTGGACCACCTGATACAAAAACAGTAGGCACATTTATTCTGGCTGCTGCCATCAAAAGTCCCGGTACATTTTTATCGCAGTTTGGCACCATTACAAGAGCATCAAACTGATGTGCTGTTGCCATACATTCTGTAGAATCTGCAATCAAGTCACGGGTAACTAAAGAATATTTCATTCCTACGTGTCCCATTGCAATTCCATCACAAACTGCGATAGCTGGAAATACAACCGGTACACCACCTGCTTCTGCAACTCCTAATTTTACAGCATTTACAATTTTATCTAAGTTCATATGGCCCGGTACAATTTCGTTATAAGAACTTACAATACCAACCATAGGTTTCTTCATTTCTTCCTCGGTAAATCCGAGTGCATTAAACAGGCTTCTATGAGGTGCCTGCTGCATTCCTGCTTTTACGTTATCACTCTTCATAAATATCACATTCCTTTATGTATAAATTTTCTCACTTAAGTAACTACTATACACTTTTTCACGTTAAAATGCAATAGCGTCACAAATTAAATCACCCATCTGAGCTGTACCGACTTGTGTCACGGAAACTTCCTTTTCTTTTTCCTGTGGCATAATATCAATGGTACGGTATCCATCTTTTAATACTTTTTTCACTGCAGCTTCTACTGCATCTGCTTCCTGATCTAAATCAAAGCTGTAACGTAACATCATAGCTGCACTTAAAATCGTCGCAATCGGATTTGCAATTCCCTTTCCTGCAATATCCGGTGCAGAACCGCCACTTGGCTCATAAAGTCCAAATTTTGTATCATTTAAACTTGCAGAAGATAACATTCCAATCGAACCTGTTACCATACTCGCTTCATCGGATAAAATATCTCCAAACATATTCTCTGTTAAAATGACATCAAACTGCTTCGGATCTTTCACTAACTGCATCGCACAATTGTCAACTAACATATGTTCATAGCTTACTTCCGGATAATCCTTTGCCACTTCTTCTACTACTTTTCTCCAAAGTCTTGAAGAATCTAAAACGTTTGCCTTATCAACGCTTGTGACTTTTTTTCTTCTCTTCATGGCAATTTCAAAACCACGTTTTGCAATCCGGCGAATTTCTTCTTCTGTATAAGTAAGGGTATCAACTGCTGTCATAACACCATTTCTTTCTTCTGTCTTTCTTTCTCCGAAATAAAGTCCGCCTGTTAATTCACGCATAATCATCATATCAAATCCATCACCAATGATGTCATCACGCAATGGACACGCTGCCTTTAATTCTTCATATAAATAAGCCGGTCTTAAATTTGCAAATAAATTTAACTCTTTTCTTAATTTCAATAACCCTGCTTCCGGACGAAGTTCTGGTGCAAGCTTATACCATGGTGATGTTGCTGTATTTCCACCAATAGAGCCCATTAAAACCGCATCCGATGCTTTTGCTGCTGCAATTGCTTCATCTGTTAAAGGAACTCCCGTTGCATCAATCGAGCATCCTCCCATTAAAATTGGTTCATATTCAAATTTATGTCCAAAGACACTTCCTACTTTATCTAAAACTTTTTTGGCTTCCGCCACGACTTCTGGTCCGATTCCGTCTCCCGCAATCACTCCAATATGACATTCCATAAATATACCTCTTTCCTTTTTCTTGTTCTTATTCTCAAAAGCTATTTTAATTATCATAAAGTATTGTGAATTAGAATGCAATAATATGACCTATTTTACTTTTTCATACTATTCATAACTTACGATTATATAATTTCAAAATATTATTACTCCAAGTACTAACAAAATCATTTCTTTTCCATAAAAATTACCCAAAAGAAACAAATCTGCTCTTTTGGGCAATCTATTTTATATAATCTATTCTTCTTTTTCCTCTTCTGGT
Organism: Roseburia sp.; assembly: GCA_051879395.1. Taxonomy (GTDB): domain Bacteria; phylum Bacillota; class Clostridia; order Lachnospirales; family Lachnospiraceae; genus Roseburia. The sequence goes on from JBJELY010000177.1 coordinate 27,825, forward strand.
TCTACATAAGAAAATGCATTTGATATTTTTGTATTTTCAGCCGTCAGTGTTACCGGTTCCCGATAATAGGCTACAACCGGGGTATCTTTTTCTACGAGTTCATATAACTGTGCTGCCACCTCTGCCGGAACATTGATACAGCCATGGGAGCCGGATGTTTTATAAATCTCTCCCCCAAAACTATCTCGCCAACTTGCATCATGAATTCCAACATTATAAGCAAATGGCATAAAATACTGCACCTTTGATTCATAATCTTCTCCTACTAAGGTAGCAGGACTTTTTTTATACACAATTTTAAAAATACCATCCGGAGAACCATTTCCCTTATTGATATTTCCAGATACAAAATCGGATTCTACCTTTAATTCTCCTTCTACATAATAATAAAGGTGCTGGTTGGTATAATCAATCTCGATATACGTATTTCCAATATCATTTTTAATACTTTTTACTTTTGCCGTCTGATTAAATACCGGCTCCCTTTCAATCTGTTCTCCGGTTGCCAAATCAGACAGTAATTGCTCTTTTTCCGCCTCTTTATCAATGACCCAGCCATAATCACCGCCACCAATCGAAACCGTTCCTCCTGCAGTCGTAGCAAACTCTCTGACATCGCCGTACGTGTTATACTTACTTGCCAGATACTGCACATAATCGGTCAATGCACGATCTGATAATGAAACCGTCTGATCTTCTATCTCAATAAAATCAACAATTTTTTCTCTATCTAAAGTTTCGCCTTCTTCTCCCACATCATATTGAATCGTAGTATTCAAATAAGTCTCTATCTGTTCTAACTGCTGTGTCAAACTTTCATCATCCGCCTTAATTTCCGGCGCTTCATATTCGGCATCCGAAAGTGTAAGTTCAGATATTCCCTCTGCCACAGCATCCAGAATCAGATTTTTGACTACATCTTTCTTTAACTGATTTCCTTCTACCTCCGGAATAATTTCATAGTCGTCTTCCGTTTTGGCAAGATAAGCATCTGCAGGTAGTGTTATATTTTCCTCTGAAAACCATGGAATAGCATCTATCAATGCTTCCAACTTTTCTTCATCATAAGTAATTGCTACACTTAACTGATAATCTTTTTGTTTTCCTATCTTTGTGATCCAGGAAAAAACATTCTGTTCTTTTAAAATTGAATCCGCTTCTCCTGCCGAAACATAGGAATAATCAAAATCAGGCCCTAATATCTGTACCTTATCTCCATCTCTTCCAAAAATTGTCAGCATATAGCAAGATACTTCCCTGCTCAATTTTTCTTCTGCCTCTTCTAGTTTTAAATTTCCTATCGAAACTCCATTCATGCAAGTCTTTGGCATATAATGTGAACGAAAGTAAAATGCCACTCCAATATAAATCATTGCGAACAGAGCAATCGTTCCACCGCCGATTACTGCAATTCTAATTTTGTTTTCTCGCCAAAATTTATGTCTCTTTTTTCGCACAACAACCCCTTCTTTCCCAAAACACACCGCGCGGCACTTTTCGTCTACGCATCAGTCGCATCCTGCCCGGAGGGCTTTTAACTCTATAGGGCGCATTTTCCTATAGAGTTAAAAAAGAACTGTCCTAAGACAGTTCTCCTCTCTTTATTCAGCTGCTTCTTCTGGCTTCTCAACAGCAGAAATTGCTGCTTTCTGCATTGGAATACGGCAATTTTTGTTACTACCGAACTCTACAATAACAGTATCGTCAGAAATATCAATAACGGTTCCGTAAAAACCGCTTGTTGTTAATACGGTATCGCCAACAGCTAACTCAGATAACATCAAATTCTTTTTCTGTGTTTCTTTTTTCTGTGGACGAATCATGAAAAAGTACATGAATACGAACAAAACAACTAACCAAAGAATCATACTTCCCCAGCCGTATGCTGTTGAAGCTGTATCGGTTGCTAAGATTGATAACATCTTACATTCCTCCTAAACTATTCGTTTATTTAAAAAATGAACTATCACCTATTTTACACAAAACATGTCCAATCGGCAAGTCATTTAAAAACAATTAATATTATTTTTAGAAATTATTTGGTATTTTCTTCTTTTTCTCGGTTAATCTGTCCCATACGATATAATTTTTCTTCCTTATAGGATTTAAAATTACCGGCATCCAAAGCATCTCTTATTTCTTCCATCATCGTATTATAAAAATACAAATTATGAAGCACGCAGAGACGCATTCCAAGCATTTCCTTTGCTTTTAACAAATGACGGATATAAGCCCTGCTGTAGCGACGGCATGCCGGGCACTGACATCCTTCTTCAATCGGGCGCATATCTTTTTCATACTTCTGATTAAACAAATTAATTTTTCCAATATTTGTATACACATGACCATGGCGTCCATTTCTTGACGGATAAACACAATCAAAAAAGTCGATTCCTCGTTCTACACCTTCCAAAATATTCGCAGGTGTTCCTACTCCCATCAAATACGTTGGCTTATCAACCGGAAGATATGGTACGGTCTCCTCTATGATATGGTACATTTCCTCATGAGTTTCTCCTACTGCAAGTCCACCAATAGCATAACCATCCAAATCCATTTCTGAAATCCGCTTTGCATGTTCGATACGAATATCCGGCAGAATGGCTCCCTGGTTGATTCCAAACAACATCTGCTTTTTATTTACTGTATCTTCAAGTGAATTCAAGCGTGCCATTTCTTTTTTACAACGCTCTAGCCAGCGAGTCGTTCTTGCTACAGAATCCTCCACATACTTTCGTTCTGCCAACGCAGGCGGACATTCGTCAAATGCCATTGCAATGGTAGATCCTAAATTAGACTGAATCTGCATACTTTCTTCCGGTCCCATAAAAATCTTGGCACCATCAATGTGAGAATGAAAATAAACACCCTCTTCTTTGATTTTACGAAGTCCCGCAAGTGAAAACACCTGAAATCCACCGGAATCCGTTAAAATCGGTTTATTCCATGACATAAATTTATGAAGTCCACCAACTTCTTTAATCAACTTATCCCCTGTTCTTACATGTAAATGATAGGTATTTGATAATTCTACCTGACATTTAATTTCTTCTAAATCCTCTGTAGATACCGCTCCTTTAATTGCTGCCACCGTACCTACATTCATAAATACCGGTGTCTGGATATCTCCATGCACCGTATGGAAAACGCCTCGTTTTGCACGTCCTTCCTGTTTTATTAATTCATACATCTTTATACTCCAATCTTATTCCGTTGTTAATCTTTCTAATAATTCAAAATAGGTTTCAAAGGTCTTTCTGCAACAGTCAGGGTTCGAAATCTCAATTCCTTCTGTACGAAGCCCTACCAGTGAAAATGCCATTGCCACCCGATGATCCTCATAAGTCTCTATCACAGCCGGCTTTGGTTCTCCCGGATGAATGGTAATCGCATCTGCTTCTTCTTCACAGGTAATCCCCAGCCGCTTTAACTCTGTTGTCATAGCCTTTAATCTGTCACATTCCTGCAGGCGGATATGACCAATTCCTTCCATCCGGACTTTGCTGTCTGCAAACGGGGCAATTGCCGCTAATGTTAGCGCCTGGTCTGAAAAGTCATTCATTGGAACGCAAACTCCCTTTAATCTTCCTTTCTGTGGTCCTGTAACACGAATTCCCTCTGATGTCTCTTCTATCTTACAGCCCATGTTCTCTAACACTTTTAAAAATTTCAAATCACCTTGCATACAATCCCATGTTACATTTTTCACAAGGGATTTTCCACCTGTCATTGCTGCAGCTCCATAAAAATAACATGCCGCTGACACATCCGGCTCAATCTGGTATTCTCCTGCCTGATAGGATGCTTGTGGTTTTACTTCATAATCCACTCCATCAAACAGAACTTCTACTCCAAAATTCTCCATCATTTTTCTAGTGATACGAATATAAGAGCCATCTGTCTTTTCACTTGTGATATGAATTCGAATTCCTTCTTTTCCCATTGGAGAAATCAATAAAAGTGCACTCAAAAACTGCGTACTCTTACTAATATCAAGCTCTAAATCCAATCTTTTCTCTACTTTACCTACACCTGTAATTTGTATCGGAAGAAATCCTTCCTGCTCTAAATATTCGATTTTTGCTCCAGCCTTGGTCAGCACATCAAACAGTGGCTTCATCGGACGTTTTTTCATCTGCTCTGACGCCTGAATCACAAAAGTCCCCTTTGAAAATCCAAGCATTGCTGTCAAAAATCTTGCAGCCGTTCCGGCACTTCCGACATAGATTTCACCGCTTTCTACCGGAATCGTTCCATTCTCTCCTTTTACAAGGACTATTTTTTCGTTTTCCTTTATTTCAACCTGAAATCCCAAATCCTTTAATGCTTGTAAAAAATATCTGGAGTCATCACTAAATAATACACCTTTTAATGTTGTCTCTCCATTTGCTAATGCAGCCATTAAAAGAGCCCGGTTTGTCATACTTTTTGACCCCGGAACTTCTACTGTCCAGTCCATTTCTTTTCGATATGGCTTTACTTTATAATTATTGTTCATCTTATTCTCCATGCTGTTCCTATACCTATGCCCATTCGGGCGGTATAATGTCTCACGACATTATACCATAAACTTATTGCCACGAAAAGAAAAATCTCCTATAATAGCATTTGTGGCTTGCATTTTTGTCACTTTTTACTTTATAGTATAAATAATTTGAATTTTCAGGAGGATTAGATTTATGGCAGGTTCTACATTCGGAACAATATTTAAGATAACAACTTGGGGAGAATCACACGGAAAAGGAATCGGCGTGGTAGTCGATGGATGTCCTGCCGGAATCGACCTTTGCGAAGAAGATATTCAGATTTTTCTAAACAGAAGAAAACCGGGACAGTCCCATTATTCCACTCCAAGACAGGAGTCCGATACCGTTGAAATTCTTTCCGGTGTCTTTGAGGGAAAAACAACTGGAACCCCGATTTCTCTCGTCGTTTATAATAAAAACCAACAATCAAAAGATTACAGCGAGATTGCTTCTTACTATCGTCCAGGACATGCTGATTATACATTTGATATGAAATATGGCTTCCGCGATTATAGAGGCGGCGGACGTTCTTCCGGCCGTGAAACGATCGGTCGTGTAGCTGCTGGTGCTATCGCCTGCAAAATTTTAAATCAGCTCGGTATTTCTCTTTTGACTTATACCCAGTCTATTGGTCCGGTTCATGTAAATCCAGCAGCATTTGACGCTTCTGAGATTACGAAAAATCCGCTTTACATGCCGGATAAAGATGCTGCGGAAAATGCTAGTGCTTATTTAGATGCCTGTATGGCAGAACAAAATTCTTCCGGCGGTATTATTGAATGTATTGTGAGCGGTATGCCTGCCGGAATCGGTGATCCTGTATTTGAAAAATTAGATGCGAATCTTGCAAAAGCAATCTTCTCTATCGGTGCTGTAAAAGGTTTCGAAATTGGAGATGGATTTGAGGTAGCAAAAGCAACCGGACGTACAAATAACGACGCTTTTATCAAAGCTTCTGACGGTTCTATTACAAAGAGCAGTAATCATTCCGGTGGAATTCTTGGAGGCATGAGCGATGGTTCTGATTTAATTCTCCGTGCCGCCATCAAACCAACCCCTTCCATTGCTGCAAGTCAGAGTACTGTCAACAAAGCTGGAGAAGAAATCTCTATCAATATCAAAGGTCGTCACGATCCAATTATTGTACCACGTGCTGTTGTTGTCGTAGAAGCAATGACTGCACTCACGATTGTAGACTTATTATTTACTAATATGAGTGCCACAATCAATGGTATCAAGGAATTTTACAAAAAATAATCTTTCAACACTCTATCACAAAAATTCACTATGATAAGCACTCAAAAAAGGTATTGGAACCGTCATTTTGGTAGTCCCAATACCTTTTTTCTCTTAAAATCTCAATTCTTTCGTTAGTTCTCTAATTTTAAAATATAGATACAATTTGGCTTATCAACCTTGACTGGTTTTCCCACTTCCAAAGAATATTTTTTCTCAAAGTCAATTTGATAAGAAACAATTTCATTGGTAGCATTATTTAAAGTCAAATAATGTTTTTCATCCGGATATATAGCAAGCATCTTCGGATAATCACTGTATACCCTTGTATTGAATATCTCTGTTAATTTTCCAGTTCCTGCTTCAATTTCAAAGCAATTAACGCTATCTACACCAGCATTTGAACAAAACAGGTATTTTCCTGATTTCGATACTTCCATTCCAGAAGCTGCACAGGTATCATCATCATAACTTGCTTTTGTAGAAATGGTCTGAATCTTTTCAAAGCTTGGCATTCCATTTTTGTCAACAGCATAAGCATATACTTCCACAATATTGGATATTTCATATAAAACATAAGCAAATTTTCCATCACGTGAAAAACGTATCATACGTGGTGCAGATTCCAATGGGCCACGAATCATATCTACTAATTTTAATTTTCCGGTTTCATAATTTACCTGATAAACACGTACCTGATCAATTCCATTATCAACGGCACATAAAAACTTCTGATCTGGTGTCAGTTTTACACATGAAATATGTGGGAAGAAATTACGATGCGCAATATTACGTCCGGTTCCCTTATGGAAAATACCATCTGCAATCTCACCAATGCTTCCATCTTCTAATAAATTCATAACCGTTACTTTTCCATCATGATAACCTGCAACAAAAAGGAAACGATTCTCATCATCCACTTCTACATAACATCCACGCATTCCTTTAATCCACTGCTTATTAATTGGTTCTAAATCTCCATCCGGTAAAATCCGAAATGATTCTACACCTTCATCTGCAATGGAATACAAAAATTTGCGATCTTTCGATACAACTACATCAGACGGATTATTGATTGGAATAACTTTACGTTCTTTCAAAGACGCATTTTCCACATCAACGTCATAAAGATGAATTCCTACACTGTTTTCATGGGTATAGGTGCCCACATACGCTACATACTTCTCCTGTTTCATAGTCAACACTCCTATTCTTTTCTTCGTAAAATATCGAATAACTCTAATGGTTGTCCTAAATCAATATATAGAACCTGCTGTGGATGTGGTGCAGATTCCATTTCTTTCCCCTCTTCATCCACAATGCGTTTTACTGTTACCTCTATATTATCGCCGTTTGGCTTCATAACTTCAATAGTTTCTCCAACGGAAAATTTATTTCTTTGTTCAATTTGGTATAAACCATCCGCATTCTGTTCCCCCACAATGCCTAGATACGTATATTCCCTTACATAAGTGTTATTATCATAAATCTGTGCTTCATCTGACGGTTTTCCAAAGAAAAATCCTGTTGTAAACTGACGGTAGGTACAGTTAGAAATCTGATCTAAGTACCAAGGCATGTTCTGCTTATAAAGCTCTGGTGACTTCTGATAATCATCAATCGCTTTCCGATAGGTTCTTGCTACCGTTGCCACATAAAGAGCCGTCTTCATTCTTCCTTCAATTTTTAAACTATCGATTCCTGCGTCTAAAATTTCTGGAATATGCTCAATCATGCATAAATCTTTAGAATTGAATATATAAGTGCCACGTTCATTTTCATAAACCGGAAGATATTCGCCCGGACGTTTTTCTTCTACGACCGCGTATTTCCATCGACACGGATGGGTACATGCTCCCTGATTGGCATCTCTTCCCGTAAAATAATTACTGAGCAGACATCTTCCGGAATACGAAATGCACATTGCTCCATGAATAAATGTTTCAATTTCCAAATCATCCGGTATATTTGCACGAATCTCTTTAATTTCTGCTAAAGAAAGCTCTCTTGCAGATACAACTCGTTTTGCTCCCTGTGCATACCAGAACTGGTAGGTTCCGTAATTTGTATTATTTGCCTGTGTACTGATATGGCGTTCAATTTCCGGACAAACCTCTTTTGCAATCATAAAAATTGCCGGGTCTGCAATAATCAATGCATCTGGTTTTATTTCCCTTAATTCCTTAAAATACTCTCTGACTCCCTCTAAATCGCTGTTATGCGCCAGAATATTTGCTGTCACATACACTTTTACATTGTGAGCATGTGCAAATTCTATTCCCTCTTTCATTTCTTCCATCGAGAAATTCTTCGCTTTTGCTCGAAGTCCGAATACTTCTCCTCCTATGTAAACAGCATCTGCGCCAAAAATTACGGCTACTTTTAATACTTCTAAACTACTCGCCGGTACCAATAACTCCGGTCTTCTCATCTTTTTCTCCCTTTCTAATTACATCTATCTTTGTATATTTTCATTTATTCATCTACGTTCAGACATCATGCCTATTTTTTGGAACTGACTGTAATCCCATCCCCGATTGGCAGCACTGCTGTCACCAAGTCTTCATGGTGCGTCAGTTCATACAGATAATCTCTCATCCTTTTATGAATGGTTCTATTTCTTCTTGTCACGATATAACGTGATTCTATAATATCGCCATCCTGCAAAACATTATCGGAAATTAACGTTCCACCCGATTTTAAAAGTCTTAAAATATCCGGCATAAAATGAATGTACTGCCCTTTGGCCGCATCCATAAAAATAAAGTCATACGGCTCTGTTAAATCTTTTAACACCTCCGTGGCATCTCCTTCTATCAAGGTAATCTGACTTTCTTTTCCCGCTTTTTTAAAATTTTCTTTTGCAATCGGAATTCGTTTCTCATAATTTTCAATTGTCGTAATATGACAATCTGCCGGATTATATTCTGCCATTAAAATGGCAGAGAATCCGACAGCCGTCCCTACTTCCAGAATACGTTTCGGCTTTGTCACAGAAAGAAACATTTTCAAAAAATTCTGCATTTCTTTTCTTATAATCGGTACGTACGTATCCAGCGCCTCTTTTTCAATCTCATCTAAAATCTTTGTATTTCCTGTATCTAAGGAATTGATATAGGTTACAAGTCTTTCATCTACAATCACGTCTTTACTCCTTCGCCCGTTTCTTATGTCTCCGTCTGCGGCTCAGTCTCAGTCGTTTCTTCTGTAGTTTCTTCTGTTTCAACAGATTCTGTCTCTGTATCTTCTTCCTTTGCCGTAGAAAGTGCTGTCATAATTTCTTTTGGTTCCATCGAAGTATTTAATACATAGACTCCCTGCTGTAATTTTCCTGCATAAGAAGAAAGTTTCAACTGTACATAAAAGAGATTCGCATCTCGAATTAATCCCTTTTCCTCCAGCATTTCGCCCACTTCTTTATCAGACATATCCGATGTAATCTGTACCGTTATATCTTTTCCAGGAGAAGCACTCACTGCCTCTTCTGTAAAAACACGATATCCAAATTCATATCCAGCCATTCCTATTTTTGTCAATCCGAAAACAACTAGTAAGACGACCAAAATAGAAAAACTAATTCTAACAAATTTTAAAATAATTTCATTCAGTTTCATCTGTCTACCTGTGACTTTCTTTTAACCCTTTAGACTTCCATAATAATTGGCATAATCATCGGTCTTCTCTTTGTTTCTTTCCAAACAAATTCACCCAGACAATCTTTAATCTCTGTTTTGATTTTGCCCCAGTCTGTAATATTTTTGTCCATACAATACTGCATTTTTTCTTCCAATACTTTTCTTGCTTCATCCATCAGGCTTTCAGAGCTTCGCACATAAACAAATCCTCTGGATACAATATCCGGTCCTGCAAGAACCTGGCCAGACCCACCTTCTAGCGTAAGAACTACAATTATAATTCCATCTTCTGCCAAATGCTGTCTATCTCGTAAAACGATATTTCCAACATCTCCAACACCAAGACCATCTACCATAATATCGCCTACATGAACACGCCCTGTTACTCCAGCGCTTTCACTATCTAGCTCTAATACATCTCCTGATGATAACAGGAAAATATTTTCCTTAGGAATTCCAAGTTCTTCTGCAACTTTTGCCTGTGCAATCAAATGACGATACTCACCATGTACCGGGATTGCATATTTTGGTCTTACCAAAGAATAAATCAATTTGATTTCTTCCTGACATGCATGACCAGATACATGCACATCCTGGAAAATAACATTAGCACCCTTCATAGACAATTCATTGATAATCTTAGAAACTGCTTTTTCATTTCCAGGAATTGGATTAGAACTTAATACTATCGTATCATTTGGCTTAATTGTTACTTTTTTGTGCATTCCACTTGCCATACGGGATAATGCTGCCATGGACTCTCCCTGACTTCCCGTTGTAATTAAAACTGTCTGTTCATCCGGATAGTGTTTTAATTCTTCAATATCAATCAAGGTATTATCCGGGATGCTGATATATCCAAGTTCAGAAGCAGTTCCAATGATATTGACCATACTTCTTCCTTCAATAACTACCTTACGTCCATATTTGTATGCCGTATTCATAATCTGCTGTACACGATCCACATTCGAAGCAAACGTTGCAATAATGATACGGGACCGCTTATTGTCTGCAAAAATTTCCTCAAAAGTCTTTCCGACTGTCTTTTCTGACATCGTAAAACCAGGACGCTCCGCATTCGTACTGTCACACATCAGTGCCAAAACGCCTTTTTTTCCGATTTCTCCAAAGCGCTGTAAATCAATGGCATCTCCATATACTGGTGTATAATCCACTTTAAAGTCTCCAGTATGAACAACAATACCTGCTGGAGAATAGATTGCTAATGCTGCCGCATCCTGAATACTATGGTTTGTACGAATAAATTCCACACGGAAACAGCCAAGATTAATATGCTGTCCGTATTTAACCACTTTACGCTTTACTTTTGTAAGCATATTATGTTCTTTTAATTTATGCTCGATAATCCCATTTGTCAATTTCGTTGCATAAATTGGTACATTGATTTCTTTTAATACATAAGGAATTGCGCCGATATGATCTTCGTGACCATGCGTAATAAAAAATCCCTTTACCTTATCAATATTATCTTTTAAATATGTCACATCCGGAATTACAAGATCGATTCCGTACATATCATCCTCTGGGAAAGACAGTCCACAATCCACCACAATAATACTGTCCTCATATTCAAAAGCAGTGATGTTCATACCAATCTGCTCTAATCCACCAAGTGGAATAATTTTTAATTTTGAATTTGATGTTTTCTCACTTTTCAATTCATTACCTCCATATTTTCTTTTCTCGTTCTATCAGAACCGGAACTCAAATTTCCGGTAATTCTCTAATATTCAATGTCCGCATCTTCGATTAATTCTGCAAATACTTTTCCAATTGCTGCTAATTCTTTCTCTTCTTCTACCATCTCGTATACTAAATCCTGATCTTCTGATGCAACTTCTTTTAAAATATATGCATCACAATCGCCATCTTCTTCTTCCGTTACAAAAAGATATTTGATTCCATTAATCTGCGTCTCTTCTACTACATAGAAATCAATCTCTTCTTTTGTTTCCGGGTCAACAAAATTTACTTTCTCCATCTTAGTTAACATATCCTTTCCAACTACTAATGCTACAAAATACTACTCTTTATGCATGCTTAAATAATCCAGATATCCTTGCAAAATAAAAATTGCTGCAATCTCATCCACATATTCTTTTCGATGTTCCCTGCGGATTCCAGATTCCATCATCGTACGATCTGCCGCCACGGTAGTCAGACGTTCATCCCATAAAACGACCTCTAAGCCCGTACGCCGCTCCAGCATTGCCTGAAATTCTTTCGTTTTTTCACAGCGGTCACCCTCTGTATTATTCATATTCTTTGGGTAACCCAGAACAATTTTCTCTACCTGATATTCTTTGATAATCTCCTCAATACGTGCTAATGTCTGACGCAATTTTCCCGGAGACTGTCTTCGAACGATTTCTACTCCCTGAGCAGTCAGAAGTAATTCGTCACTCACCGCCACTCCTACTGTCTTTGAGCCAAAATCAAGTCCTAAAATTCGCATTTCTTAACCATACCTTTCCTAAAAATAGTTCAAAAGTCCTGTTTCATTAGAAACAAGACTCCACTCTGAAATATCACCTGACTATTCCCAGGAATTATTTTTAATGTACGACTTTAAAACTTCTTCCACTAATTCGTCACGTTCTACTTTCATGATCAGGCTTCTTGCATTATTATGGCTGGTGATATAAGTAGGATCACCTGACATAATATATCCAACAATCTGATTGACCGGATTATAACCTTTCTCGCTCAATGCACGATAAACAATCTTCAGCACTTCGCTTACCTGTAATTCCGGCTCTTTTTCAACTTTAAAATACTGTGTGTTATTGATATTTTGCATATTTCCACGCCCTTATGATTGCTCTTTTGTACTTAGACTTAAAAGCATTGCTACATTTATTCTAATATAGATTGTCCTAAAATTCAACTAAAAAAATGTATCCCGTGTATTAATTCTAAAACATTCCAAAAAAACCTTAATTTTCCAACTCTAATTCATACACTTCTTCTTTTAACAGACCTTTGATTTTTCCACTCACAAACTGATTTGACAAATTTTCTGTTGTTTTCACTGCTATTTTTACATATTCTTCCGTATATCCGGTAAAATAAGTTTCTCCCTGGTATTCCATGGCTTCTTCCATTAATACTTTCACTTCTTTTCCGCAGTAAAAATCCCGGAATTCTTTTGACATTTCTCGTTCAAGTTCCAATAAAACAGCGCTTCGCTCCGTCTTTTTCTGCTCTGGAATCTGATGTTCCATCACGGCAGCTTTGGTTCCCTCGCGTTTGGAATATTTAAAAATATGCATCTCATAAAAATGAATTCGTTTCAAAAATTCCTTTGTCTTTTCAAATTCTTCTTCCGTCTCTCCCGGGAATCCAACAATTACGTCCGTTGTTATCGCCGGGTGTGCAAAATACTTCCGCAAAAGCTGACACCCTTCTTCATATTGTGCCGTGGTATATTTTCGATTCATACGAAGCAGCGTATCATCACATCCACTTTGAAGGGAAAGATGAAAATGAGGACAAATTTTGGGTAATTCCGATAACCGCTTCACGAAATCCTCTGTCATGATGCGAGGCTCTAAACTTCCTAAACGAATTCGTTCAATTCCATCCACTTCATGTACTTTTTCAATCAGCGTCAAAAGATTGGTATCAAGATCTACTCCATAAGAACTCAAATGAATTCCTGTCAAAACAACCTCCCGGAACCCATGCTCCGCAAGACGTTTTACCTCGGCTATCACATCCTCTGTTTTCCGGCTTCTGACTCTTCCTCTTGCAAAAGGAATAATACAATAACTACAAAACTGATTACATCCATCCTGTACTTTTAAAAATGCTCTCGTATGTTCTGCTGTTTTTTCTAAATAAAGTTCTTCATATTCCTGTTTTTCATGATTAATATCAGAAACACTCTGTTGATTTTTATGCTCTTTTTCATATTCTTCTAAAAGAGTCAACAACTCATGCTTTCTGTTATTTCCAATCAAAATATCTATCGTACCATCCAAAAGCGCTTCTGCCTCTTTTGTCTGCACATAACAGCCTGCTCCTACTACAATGGCATTTGGATTCATTTTTTTTGCTTTATGAAGCATCTGTCTTGATTTTCTATCTGCCATATTCGTAACTGAACAAGTATTGATGACATACACATCTGCCACCTCCGAAAATGGGACAATTTGATATCCTGCACTTTCAAGGCTTTGCTGCATCGCTTCTGTCTCATAGGAATTCACTTTACACCCTAAATTGTGTAATGCTGCTTTCTTCATTCTTTCTATACCTTTCTATTTTTATTAACTATAATTTGCCTTAAAATATCTGTTTCTATATTGACTTTTTTCTAAAAAACCATTACTATAAAGTTATCACATAATTAGTTCATAAGGAGGCTTTTTACATGAAAACAGTACAGATTTCTTTAAATTCCATTGACAAAGTAAAATCTTTCGTGAATGCTATTACACAGTTTGAATTTGATTTCGACTTAATTTCTGGAAGATATGTAATCGATGCTAAATCTATCATGGGTATCTTTAGTTTAGATTTATCTAAACCAATCGACTTAGCTATTCATGCTGAAACAAACGTTGATGAAATCATGGAAGTATTAAAACCATATCTTATCTAATTTGAAATGGTCTGATACATAAGCCACAAGAATTTAATTCTTGTGGCTTTTTTTATCGAATAGGAATTTCCTATTCGATAAAAAACACTCTTCGTTCTTTTCGTGAGTTACGCTTCTACATGAATCACTTCTGTTGTATCAATTGCAGTCTGAACTAATTCGTCTATCTTTTCGGCAAGTTTCAGTTCTGATTTTTTTATCACGTTCAAGTTTGGCTTTGTAACCGGATGTTTTGCCACAAAAATTGTACAACAATCCTCATACGGTAAAATAGAAGTCTCGTACGCATCAATTTTTTCAGAAATTGTTACAATTTCCTGTTTATCAAATCCAATCAACGGACGGTAGACAGGCATCGTACACGCATCATTTGTTGCTGCCAAAGACTGCATCGTCTGACTTGCAACCTGTCCGATACTCTCTCCTGTAATCAATCCCAAACAATGATTTTCCTTTGCAAAATGCTCTGCAATTTTCATCATATAGCGACGCATAATAATCGTTAATTCTTCATGTGGACACTGCTCATAAATATAGAGCTGAATGTCAGTAAAATTAACAACATGCAGATTAATAGGTCCCGCATATTTTGCAACGATTTTTGCCAAATCAACTACTTTTTGTTTTGCACGCTCACTTGTATATGGTGGAGCATGGAAATATGTCGCATCAATAGTAACACCACGTTTTGCAATCATATATCCTGCAACCGGACTATCGATTCCACCTGACAATAAAAGCATTGCCTTTCCGTTTGTTCCAACCGGCATTCCACCTGGACCCGGTATAATAATAGAATAAACATTAATTTTATTACGGATTTCTACATTAATCACAACTTCCGGATGATGCACATCTACACTTGTCTCTGGGAAAGCATCTAAAATTTTCTCTCCTAAAGCAGCGTTAATTTCCATAGACTCCATCGGATAATTTTTTCTGGCACGTCTTGCATTTACTTTAAAAGTAAATTTCTTATTTGAATATGCTTTATCTACATAAGAGACAACTTCCTCTGCCAATTTTTCAAATCCTTCATCCTCTAATAATACAACCGGGCAGATTCCAACAATACCAAATACACATTTTAAAGCTTCGATTACTTCATCATAATCATAATCGCTTTTCGTATCTACATAGATTCTTCCTTGTTCTTTTCGTACCAGGAATTCTCCTTCAACTTTTTTCAATGCATGATTAATCTGGCTTACCAATGCATCTTCAAACAAATAACGATTTTTCCCTTTAATTGCAATTTCTGCATATTTTATTAAAAATGACTTATACATATTTTCTTCCTTTCCTAACATCTGGTATATTTCAAAACTTTTGTCTGTTCCCTAATGTCTTGTATATTTTCTAAGTTGTGGAATTACGTCTTCCATCACTGACAATGCGTAATCAATTTCCTCTTCTGTTGTATGGACGGAAAAGCTAAACCGAATGGTAGAATCGAGCAAGTCCTTCCGCAGTCCAATCTGTTGAAGCGTATGACTGACAGCCGGTTTATTGGAAGAGCAAGCACTTCCTGCAGATACATATATCTTACGGTCTTCTAATGTGTGGAGTATAACTTCGCTTCGTACTCCATCCACACTTACTGATACAATCTGCGGAGCCGAGTCCCGCCCTGTTTTTCCATTGATGGACACGCCCTCTATCTTTTGAACGCCTTCCACAAACTTCTCCTTGAGTGCATACATTCTTTCGATTTTTTCCTCGAAATTTTCATATATTTCGGTTGCGGCTTCTCCTAGTCCTGCAATTCCCGGTACGTTTTCCGTTCCAGAACGCATTCCCTTCTGCTGCCCTCCACCATAAATCAATGGTTTTATTTTTGTCTTATCTTTTACATATAAAAATCCGCTTCCCTTAGGGCCATGAATCTTATGACCGCTGACAGAAAGCATATCAATCCCCATCTTCCTCGGATAAATGCGAAATTTTCCATATGCTTGAATCGCATCTACATGAATCAATGTTTTCGGATTCTTTTCTTTGATAATACGGATTGCTTCTTCAATCGGTTCTAGTGCGCCAATTTCATTATTTACCATCATAAGAGAAACCAATATGGTCTCTTCACAAACAGCTTCCTGTAACTGCTCTAACGACAAAATTCCATCTTGATCCACTTTTAAATATGTTACCCGAAATCCTTGTTCCTCTAAGTATTCCATCGGAGCTGCAACAGATGCGTGTTCAATTGCAGTTGTAATGACATGCATTCCTGCTCTCTTATTTGCCATCGCACCTCCGATTAGCGCCATATTATTCGACTCCGTTCCACCCGAAGTAAAAATAATTTCCTTTGGCTCTACTTTTAAAGTCTTCGCAATCTTTTCCTGTGCATCCTTGACATAGTTTTCCGCATCTACGCCCATCATATGAAGCGATGATGGATTTCCATAATCTTTTGTTAAAACTTCTATCATCAGATTTTTTGCGCGTTCACTACACTTTGTTGTTGCCGAATTATCTAAATATGCTTCCACACGTAACCTCCATTCCCTCTGCTAATGTGTATCTGACACTTACAGGGGACTATTCCTCTTTACTCTCTAATTCATAAACCAGAATTGACAGTGCTGTCATTCCTGCTGTTTCTGTCCGTAAAATCCTTTTGCCAAGTGAAATCAATTTCATCTCATCTTTTACCAATTCTATTTCCTCCGGTGCAAATCCACCTTCCGGTCCGATAAAAACCGCAATTGATTCTCCTGTCTGAATGGAACGAATGGCTTCCTTTGTTGCCTTCATTCCACGTTCATTTTCGTAAGGAACAAGCTTTACATCCATCTCTTTTGCATAGCTAATCGCTTCCCGATAACTCATCGGAGCTAAAACGTTTGGAATCAGACTACGCTTTGACTGTTTTGCTGCGCTTTCCGCAATTCCCTGCCAACGTTTCACCTTATTCTCCGCTTTTTTCACGTCCAATTTCACGACACAATTTTTCATCGCAACCGGAATCACTTCATAGACACCAAGTTCTACTGCTTTTTGAATAATCAGTTCCATCTTATCATTCTTAGGCAGTCCCTGGAATAAATATATTTTATTTTGTAGTTCTGTACCCTTTTCATCTTTTTCTAAAATTTCTGCACGGACAAATGCCTCCTGAGCTTCTACAATCTGACAAAAATAATCGGTCCCAGACTGATTACTCACTCTGATTTTTTCTCCCGGCTTCATCCTGAGAACATTTTTAATATGATTTACGTCAGTACCCTCAATCAGTACAAACGTATCCTGTATCTGAGAATCTTCTACAAAAAACTGATACATACGAATAACCATGCCTTTCCACGGCCTGCAAATTGTAAGTATTCTTTGCGCAGGCACAATATTTGCACTAATTCTTGCGAGCTGTAATGTTAACCCATTCTCCCTGATGATTAATTTCAACCACCTCAAGTCCAGCTTTTTCAATAGCTTCTTTTACTTCCTGCTCTTTAAAGTCAATAATTCCGGAAGTAATAAAATAACCACCTTTTTTCAATCGAGCCGGAATAACTGGAGCCATCGGAATAATAACATCTGCTAAAATATTCGCCACGACGATTTCATACTCTTCTGTACCGACTTTTTCCTGCAACTGGGTATCATCAATCAAATTACCAACATAAAAAGTTCCAAGTTCTTTTGCAAGGTGATTTACTTCCATATTTTCATAGGTAGAAGTCATGCAATCCGGATCCAAATCCGTTCCTACTACTTCCCTTGCCCCTAACTTTAATGCAACAATAGAAAGAATTCCGCTTCCACATCCTACATCTAATACCTTCGGATGCTGTTCTTTTGGCTGATAATCGGCATTTCCTCTAATATATTTTAGCAACTGACGGATACAAAGCTGGGTTGTCTCATGTTTTCCTGTTCCAAAAGAGATACCCGGATCAATTTCAATCAAAAACTTATCTTTATCTTCTTCTTTTAACTCTTCCCAAGTTGGTTTGATTAAGATATCCTCAATATAAAACGAACTGAAATATTTTTTCCAGTTATTAATCCAGTCTAAATCTTCGGTCTGATCAGAAGTAATCACACCACTTCCCACATCGACCATTTTTCTTAAATCCTCTAATGCAACTTTCACCTGTTTCAAAATTTCAGTATCATCCGTTCCGTCATCCTCAAGATAAAAGCTGACATGGCTGATTCCCTCATCTGGTGGAAGTTCCGGCAAAAAATCAATGAACATATCTGCCTGATCTTCTTTCGAAAGTGGCACATTATCTTCAATCTCGACTCCTTCAATTCCAAGATCCATCAACATGGCACTCATAAATTCTTCTGCTGCCGTCGTTGTTTCGATTGTATATTTATTCCATTTCATATAATTTCGATTCCTTTCTGCCACTTCATTGGCATCCTATATGTTCTTCTCTTACCCACACCCTCACGCAGGGCGCACAAACTCATGAAACATACTACCACAAAAAATCGCCGGATGCAAATTATCCGGCGATTTTCTTTTCATTATCCTAAATCTATTCACTTCTTCTGAATCCAATTTTACAATGTGCTCAACACTTCAATCGCTTCCTTGTCCAAAATTCGATTTCCATGTTCCATAATATAAGCAACGCGGGCTTCCCCAAATTCATAATGTTTTCCATACTCTCCCGTCACAAAAGCATAAGACTTAATTTCATCATCCGTAAAATCCGTAAAATCCAAAATAAGCTCATACTCCTCTTTCAATCGGTATAACGCACTCATCGGTAACTTTAATCCCATACTACTTTTAGAGAACTGTATCACTTCATTCATCGTAGAAAAACAAAGGCTACATACTTTTCTGCCCTCTGCCTCTTCCTCTACAATTTCCTTTTGTTTTTTGCTTTCTTCAGACTTTCCAGAAGCAACACCATTCATCATCTGACGGATAGTATCTACAATACTTCTAATTTCCGCTTCTCCTTCTGCACCAAAAGTAACAGCCAGCTGATGATTGGGCAACAATTCAGCCTGAACCATCGGTGAAAGTTTTTCAAACCGAATATTTTCTGTTTCTTCCACAACTTCTAATACTTCCTGCATAAATTCCTGTGTTTTACTTGTATCACTAATAATCTCGTCGATTTCAAATCCCATGTCATGAATTTCATCTTCTGACAGAGTACAACGTACCGTGTTTTCTCCTAATCTTCTTATATCCATTCTAATCTCACGCCTTTCCAGCATTTTTCTTATCCTTCGTTTCATTTCTTTTGTCACACTTTTATTGTAACCCGAAACAACTTTTCTATCAATTCCCCAAAATTTCCCTTATTGTTGCAATTTTCGTGGGAATATTTGTTGATTTCTAAAAGTTTTAAAAATGAGTGGTAATACCATCAAAAACCAGATGACTGGTTCTGCCCATATTATCCCCCAATAACCGGCCATTTTTACAAAAGTAAAGGAAAAAACAATTTTTCCCACCAGCTCAATAAAGCTGGAAAAAACAGGGGTTTTATAATCACCGAATCCTTGCATAGAATTTCTTAAAATAACAATAAATGCACAAACTACCAGAAAAGACATATCATATTCCAGATATGTTTTTCCCCAATAGATTATTTCTTCATTTTTCGTACTTGCAATAAATTTTATCAAATATGCGGAAATCGTATGTGCCATTATGAAAACAACCACACTCCAAGCTGTTCCTAATAAAAGAGTGGATTTCAAGCCTGTCCGAATCCGTTCATAATTCTTTGCTCCATAATTTTGGCTACAATAAGTTGCCATTGCAGCTCCTAATACAGTAATCGGCAATACCCAGATTTCAAATACTTTTCTGGCCGCAGTATGTGCTACAATAATAGTTGTACCAAGCATGTTGATTCCAGTCTGCAAAATTAAAGTTCCAAAATTTACAAAACAGGACATAAATCCCATCGATAGTCCACTCTGGTACATTTGCAATACCAGCTCTTTTTCTAATACAAATTCCTTTCTACCAACGTGAAGAATCGGAAAACTTTTCCAGATTCGAATCAGACAAAGAAAAACAGACAAAAATTGCGCTAATACAGTTGCATAAGCAGCTCCTTCCACTCCCATTTTTCCCCCTAAAATGAATAAGTAATCCAATATTACATTTGCTACAGATGCAATCACCAGAAAAACCAAGGGAGTCAGCGAATCTCCAATTGCTCTCAAACAATTTGCGCAAATATTATAAGCAAGTGTTACAAACATTCCCAGGATTAAAATTCTAATATAAGCATAAGACATCCCTAATTGCGCCTCCGGTACATTCAAAAATTGCAAAACCGGACGAAGTCCAATCATAACTCCGATTACAATAACTGCGACAGTGGTAAATCCAAGTGTAATTGTTGCTGCAACACTCTTTTTCAATTTTTCCTGATCCCCGCTTCCAAAATGCCTTGCGACAATAACTGAAAAACCCATGGTCAGTCCATTAAAAAATCCCGTCAAAAGATTATATAAGGTAGAAACAGACCCCACCGCTGCAAGCGCATGTTCCCCTAAAATTCCTCCTACAATTTTGGTATCAATCAAGCTGTACATAATCTGAAACAGATTTCCAAAAAAGATAGGAATCGCAAATAGCAGAATACATTTTATAGGATTTCCTTCTAATAAACTTCTTTGTTTTTGACTCATTTTTCATCCACCTATTGACTATTTTCTTTCTTTGCATTAATGTTTTTTTAGGTCAGTTTATATCTGATACACTATTATTTCGAATTACAAGGAGGTTTTCCCATGGAAAAAATCACAAGTTTTACCATTGACCATATCAAATTAGAACCTGGTGTTTATGTTTCAAGAAAAGATCATGTTGGTTCCGAAGTCATTACAACTTTTGATCTTCGTATGACTTCTCCAAATGATGAACCCGTCATGAATACTGCAGAAGTTCACACAATCGAGCACCTTGCCGCTACTTTTTTAAGAAACCACGAAACCTACAAAGACCAGATTATCTACTTCGGTCCAATGGGATGCCGTACCGGTTTTTACCTTTTAATGGCAGGTGATTATACTTCTAAAGATATTATTCCACTCATGATAGAATTATTTGAATTCATCCGTGATTTTAAAGGTGAAGTACCTGGTGCAAGTGCCAAAGACTGTGGAAACTATCTGGATATGAATCTTGGTATGGCTAATTATCTTGCCAAACATTATCTGGAACGCACACTTTATTCCATTGATGATGCGCATCTATTTTATCCAGAATAATCATTCTCAGACAGAAAAAGAACCCTGCAACGATATGTTGCAAGGTTTTTATTCTTCCAAAGTGCTGTTGCAAAAATCACTTCAAGGGAAAACGCGTAGCGTTTTCGAAAGTGCCGCGCAACGGCACTTTTTATTCTTCCAAAGCCATTTTCAAAATATCATATTCCCGGTTAATCTCCTGTAAGGTAGTATTATCACCGGATGTATTGTCAGGATGATAAATCTTTATCAAATCCTTATAACGTTTTTTCAACGACTTACTATTCCTAACACCTGCAAAAAACAATTCACCCTTTACGATATTCGTTTCAGACTCTGCAGATATACGTTCAAATTCCTGTACAGATTGATAAAACTGCTTCTGACGTTCCATATGTGCTTTTTCATCTGCAAGTTTCTTCCACTCGTCTTCTAAAAGCTTCCACTTCATTTCAAACAGCTTACGTTCCTGCTCCATCTTCTGGTCATTCAATTCTATCCGCTTATCTTCCAGCTTTTTTTGCCTAAGAAATTCATTACGTTCCTTTTCTAGTAACTTCTTCTGTCTGGCAAGATCTTTTTTCTCTTCCTGCAAGTCCTGTTTTTTCCGTTCAATCTCCACCGTTTCCTGGAAACACCAATGTTTAAAGGCAGTTTGCTGATCCTCAGTCGGTAATGCAGACTGGTGATTCATGTTAACCTCTCCTTCTCCCTGTAATAAATACAAGAATACATTTACAACATCTAGTTACCATAACTTTCTATTTATCGATATGATACTATATTTAGTAATATGTTACAATAGTCGATTTGTACTAAGATTAGAAGAGGATTTTGTGCATATTCTATTTTTAAATATCATCAAAGGATTCTTTTAACTTATCCATAAAGCCTTTTTTCTTTTTTCCAGACTTTTCTTCTGTATTTCCGGTTGTTTCTTCTTTTTTCAAAGAACCTCCGGTTGCTTCATCAAACTGACGAAGGATTTCTTTTGCCTCATGACTTAAGGATGTCGGCACCTGAACTACGAGCGTTACATAGTGATCTCCTCGTACTGCCTTATTACGTAAGGATGGAACCCCTTTTCCTTTCAGACGTATTTTGGTATCGGTCTGAGTTCCCGGTTTCACCTCATAAAGAATATCTCCATCCACCGTATTAATCCGTATTTCACCACCCAATGCAGCCTGTGCATAAGTAATTGGTGCAGTCGAGAAGATATTCATATCCTGTCTCTGGAAAATTGGATGACGGGATACAACTACTTCTACTAATAAGTCGCCTCTTGGACCTCCATTTACACCCGGTTCTCCTTTTTCACGAATACGAACACTTTGTCCATTGTCAATACCTGCTGGAATGGATACCTGTATTTTCTTTTTACTTGCAATATAGCCGGTTCCACGGCAATCTGGACATTTCTCACGTACAATCTTACCTTTTCCGCCACAATCCGGACAAGTCTGAACATTTTGAACCGTTCCCAGGAATGACTGCTGGGTAAATACAACTTTACCTTTTCCACCACATTTTGGACAAGTTTCCGGACTAGTACCCGGTTTTGCACCTGTTCCATGGCAATTGGTACACTCATCCTTCAAAACCATTTCTATTTCTTTTTCACATCCAAAAACAGCTTCTTCAAAGGTAATTCTGACACTAGTACGTAAATTAGCTCCTTTCATTGGACCATCATTACTACGACGTCGTCCACCGCCAAAGAAATCTCCAAAGATATCTCCAAAGATATCTCCCATATCCATTCCTGAAAAATCAAATCCACCGGCACCGCCGCCGCTTCCATCAAATGCTGCATGCCCAAACTGATCATACTGACGTCTCTTATCTGGATCACTTAATACTGCATAGGCTTCCTGTGCTTCTTTGAATTTTTCCTCGCATTCTTTATCTCCTGGATGCATATCCGGATGATATTTCTTAGCAGTAGTACGGAATGCTTTTTTTATTTCAGCATCTGTTGCTGTTTTCGAAACACCTAATACCTCATAATAATCTCTTTTATCTGACATAACTTTTTCCTCTAAAAAACATTCATTTTTCTATACAGTAAGGTTTCCAGATACATCCAT
Organism: Roseburia sp.; assembly: GCA_051879395.1. Classification (GTDB taxonomy): domain Bacteria; phylum Bacillota; class Clostridia; order Lachnospirales; family Lachnospiraceae; genus Roseburia. The sequence continues at coordinate 51,124 of JBJELY010000177.1, forward strand.
ACCTGGAAACCCCATAAAACATTTTAAAACTACTTAGAACACTTCTTAAGCTTGCTGTTTTTGCAAACTTGGTAAAACTGCTAGTTGTTCTTCGGCAATGCACCCATTGGTGCATTGTCGACTTAGAACAACTCAGTTTTATACTTCCTTGTAGTCTGCATCTACAACGTCATCTTCTGGTGCTGCACCAGCTGCTCCGCTCATGTCAGGACCTGCTCCAGCTGCGCCCTGTGCTGCCTGAGCCTGCTCATACATCTTAGCAAATACTTTCTGTGCACTCTGTGTTAATTTTTCATGAGCTGCTTTTAATTCAGCAACATCTGCTTCTGTCATTTCTTCTGCATTTGGATGAGCCTCTAAGAATGATTTGATTGCATTCATATCAGCTTCTACTTCATTTCTGTCATTCGCATCAATTCCATCACCAATCTGGTCTAATGCCTGCTGTGTCTGGAATACGAAAGAATCAGCTTCATTTCTTGCATCAATTGCTTCTTTTCTCTTCTTATCCTGTGCTTCGAATTCTGCAGCTTCTTTTACTGCCTTATCAATTTCATCATCAGACATAGATGTTCCTGATGTAATCGTAATATGCTGTTCTTTTCCTGTTCCTAAATCTTTTGCAGATACATTTACAATACCGTTTGCATCAATATCAAATGTTACTTCAATCTGTGGAACACCACGACGTGCTGGTGGGATTCCATCTAAACGGAACTGACCAAGTGATTTGTTATCTCTTGCGAACTGTCTTTCACCCTGTACAACGTTGATATCAACAGCTGTCTGGTTATCTGCTGCTGTAGAGAAAATCTGACTCTTCTTTGTAGGAATTGTTGTATTTCTTTCAATTAATCTTGTAGCTACACCACCCATTGTTTCAATAGAAAGTGACAATGGTGTTACATCAAGAAGTAAGATTTCACCTGCGCCGGCATCTCCTGCTAATTTACCACCCTGAATAGAAGCACCAAGTGCTACACATTCATCTGGATTTAAGGATTTACTTGGCTCTTTTCCTGTTATCTGTTTTACTTTATCCTGAACTGCAGGAATACGTGTAGAACCACCTACTAATAATACCTGACCTAAATCTGCATTTGTAAGTCCTGCATCCTGCATAGCTTTCTGTACAGGAATTGCTGTTCTTTCTACTAAGTCATGTGTTAATTCATTGAACTGTGCTCTTGTGAGGTTCATATCGAAATGTTTTGGTCCCTCTGCAGTTGCTGTGATAAATGGTAAGTTGATATTTGTAGTTGTAGCAGAAGATAATTCTTTCTTTGCTTTTTCTGCTGCTTCTTTTAATCTCTGAAGTGCCATCTTATCTGTAGATAAGTCAACACCTTCTGCTTTCTTAAATTCATCAATCATCCACTGTGTAATCTTGTTATCAAAGTCATCTCCACCAAGATGTGTATCACCATTTGTAGATAATACTTCGATGACACCGTCACCAATTTCAATGATAGAAACATCGAATGTACCACCACCTAAGTCGTATACCATGATTTTCTGTTCTTTTTCGTTATCAAGACCATAAGCCAAAGCTGCTGCTGTAGGCTCGTTGATGATACGTTTTACATCAAGTCCTGCAATTTTACCAGCATCTTTTGTAGCCTGACGCTGAGCATCATTGAAGTATGCAGGTACTGTGATAACAGCTTCTGTTACTTTTTCTCCTAAATATCCTTCTGCATCTGCTTTTAGTTTCTGAAGAATCATAGCAGAAATCTGCTGTGGAGAATACTGCTTATCATCAATCGCTTTCTTATAATCTTCACCCATATGTCTCTTAATAGAAGAGATTGTTTTTTCAGCATTTGTAACTGCCTGACGTTTTGCAGGTTCTCCGACTAATCTTTCACCTGTTTTTGTAAATGCAACGATAGATGGTGTTGTTCTTGCACCTTCCTGATTTGCGATAACAGTTGGTTTTCCACCTTCCATAACAGCTACACAGCTGTTTGTTGTTCCTAAGTCAATACCAATGATTTTACTCATAATTTTTTCCTCCTAAAATACTTATCATAAATTTACATTAATTAGCTACTTTTACCATACTGTGACGAACTACAGTATCACGGTACATATATCCTTTTTGAAGTTCTTCCGCAACTACATTGTCGCCTAGTTCTTCATCTTCCACATGCATCACTGCATTATGGAAATTAGGATCAAATTCCTGACCAACCGCTTCGATTGGTGTAACACCTGCTTCTTCTAACATACTCATCATATGTTTATATGTCTTATCCATACCGGAAACAAAAGCATCCTCTTTCTGTTCTTCCGGAACTGCTGCAAGACCTCTTTCAAAATTATCTACAACAGGAAGAATCTTTTCGATTACACTCTTTGCTCCCATATCGTACATCTGTGATTTTTCTTTTTCACTACGTTTTCGGAAGTTTTCAAATTCAGCCATCTGACGTTTCAAGCGATCTGTCAATTCCTCAATCTGTTCATCTTTTTTATCTTTCTTCTTTTTGAAAAATCCCTTCTTTTCCTCGGAAGTCCCATCTTCTGTTGCCTCTTCTTCTGTTGTCTCTTCTTCTGTTCCTTCTACTGCATCTTCTGTTTCATTTTCTACAGTTTCTTCTACTGCATCTTCTGCCTCATTTTCTGTAGCTTCTTCTACATTTTCGTCTAAAATTTCTTCTTTATTTTCTGCCATTCTTCCGCCACCTTTCTTCATTTTCTAAGAAGTCTGGTCTTTTCCATCTTCTTTCAAAGTCCTTAACCATCCGACTTATCTAATATTCCATCAAGGGAATCTTTCAACGTCTTAAGGTTATTCATAACTTTCTCATAATCCATTCGCTTCGGTCCTACAATTCCTATCGTGCCACGAATGCCTTCCCCCAATTCATAAGTTGCTGTTACAACACTACAATCTTTCATCGTCTGAATCGGGCTTTCATTTCCTATATAAACCTGAATTCCTGTATTTTCTTCATTTAACAGGTTTTCAGTTACCAGGCTCGCTAGCTGCTGCTTTTCTTCAAATGTTGAAATCAGCTCACTTGCTTTTTCTGAATCACTTAACTCTGGATATTTAAAGAAGTTTGTAGTTCCACTTGTATAAATCCGAATATCATCATCTACTCCCATTGTCTCAGCAATGGTATCTAATACATCACTGATAATATCGCTGTGGATTCCTGCCTGCTCCTTTAATTTTGAAATTGTTGCAAGATTAATTTCTTGTAAAGCAAGTCCATTCAAATTGGAATTCAATAAGAAATTCAGTTTTAACATTGTCTCATTATCAATCGGCTCTGAAACAGAAATCATTTTATTTTTCACAATGTTTCCTTCTGTTACAATTACCGCCAGGATTTGGTCTTCATCTACATTAGAAAGCTGAATAAATTTCACTTTGTTCTTATGATAAGACGGAGTCGATACCATTGTTGCATAATTGGTATTTGTTGCAAGAATCTTTGCTACCTGCTGTAAAACTTGTTCCATCTTCTCTGTATGCTCAATCACAAAGTTCTTCATATCTGAAATTTCTTCATTCTTTTCTTCCATCAAATGGTCTACGTAGAAACGATATCCTTTGTCAGATGGAATTCTTCCTGCTGAAGTATGCGGCTGAATAATATAACCAAGTTCTTCCAAATCAGCCATCTCATTCCGAATCGTTGCGGAACTTAAATTCAAATCCGTATATTTGGAAATCGTACGAGAGCCAACCGGTTCCCCTGTTTCCATATAATTCTTAATGATTGCCTTTAAAATCTTTGTTTTTCGTTCATCTAGTTCAAACGCTTCTCCCATTTCACCGCTCCTTCTTCTCTTTCGGAACTATCTCCAACCTTAGGAAGTATCTTCTCCCATTGATCCAGAAATGCTAAAACATTATTTTTAAGTTTGTTAGCACTCGAAGTTGTGGAGTGCTAACATCCATGTACTTAAGATAGCACCAACCACTATCTTTGTCAACACTCATTCGAAAAATTTTTATATTTTTTCATTAAAAAACCGGCAGAAAACAAATCTGCCGGCTTTTATCTTAATAAAATGATACCATTCCTAGTACCTTATAGACCGCTCTGTTCTAACAAGCTACGTAATTCTTCATAAATCTCATTTTTCTTTTCATCGCTCTCTTGAATTTTGGCAACACAGTCGAGTACCTGTTCATATAGACTCTTAGACTCTCCCACGCACCCCGATGCTTTCTCCATGTGTTCTACTGATTCATTCACAGTTTTTGAAATTTCTTTTTCCACATTTCCAACTTCATCTGTTTTTTCTTTTATCTCTACAAACAGTTCACGCGTATCTTCTACATTCTGAGCACTCACTTCTAAAGCCTGTCTGGAATCCTCCATAGAAATACTCAGCCCATTTGTACCTTCCTCCACGTGTTCAATGCTCTGGCCAATTGTAGTAATCAATTTTTTTATTTGTTCTGCAAGTTCTCGAACCTGCTCTGCCACAACAGCAAATCCTTTTCCCTGCTCTCCAGCACGTGCTGCTTCAATGGATGCATTCAACGCAAGCATATTCGTCTGATTTGCAACAGCAACAATTCCATTGGCACATTCCTTAATTTCATCTACAGATGTCTGCAAATCAGAAAAAATAGTTTTCATGGTGTCAAATTGTTCCGTTACGTGTCTGGAATCTGTCTTTAACAATTCTACCTTTTCTTCTGCCTGATTTATAGACGATATAATGTTCTGCTGCACAGTTCCAAAAGATTTTGCTGCACCAGAAATATCTGAAAAATGATTTTTTACTTCTTCAACACATTCAGAAAGATTTTCTACTCTTTCTAATCCTTCTTCCAAAGAGGTACTGATTTCGTCTATCTGTCCTGCAGCAAACCGCGCTTCTTTCTCAAGTTCATCATAACAACCTTTTACACGGACTACTGATTCTTTCATTGCCTCTTGTCCTTCGCGTAAAGTTGCAAGTTCCTGCTGAATTACCAACACATCCACTGATGTATCTACTTCACTTTTCTTTTGAAATAAGCCCATAGCCATCCTCCATTTAACAAATTTAGATATCTTCCAATATTATAGCATGAATTTATCTAAATTTCATTCTGTTTTTTGGCTATTTTCATTCAATTTATGCTTTTATTCGCAAAATTCACTCTATTCATAACGAAGTGCATCAATAACTTCCATTTTAGATGCCTTATTTGCTGGATAAAAGCCAAAGAACACACCAGTCAACATAGAGAAGAATAATGATAATAAAATTGCTGTTACAGAAGGATGTACCGACATTATAATATAGGATGAATATTCTGCATACATGGAGGAAATAATAAATCCTGCTACCTTTCCAAGCAAGAATCCATTCAGCATTCCAATTGCAATTCCTATCATTCCACCAATCAGGCACAATACAATCGCTTCAATAACGAACTGCATTCGGATTGTTTTTCTTTTAGCGCCTAATGCCATGCGAACACCAATTTCCCTTGTACGCTCCGTGATTGATACCAGCATGATATTCATAACACCTACACCACCTACAATCAGAGAAATAGCTGCAATTCCTGAAATTGCTACCGTAATTACATTAATTACTGTATCAATCATTCCCATGTCAGATTGCATATTATATGCATATACATTCCAATCTTCATTTTTTTCATAATACTGATTCAAAAACTCTGTTGCATCTTCTGTTGCCTGCATAATATCTGCTGTCGGATTTACAAGCAAATTAAAGTAATCATATCCAATCTGGCTACTTCCCTGTAATTTATATGTCGTCTGGTATGGTATCATCATTGCAGTCGTTCTGTCCTTTTCAGGTATCGAAGTGTCGATTCTCCCAAATAATGCTTCATTATATACATAGACGCCTACAATGGTAAATTCATGTGCTGTCCCATCTGACATATCTACAGAAATCTGTTCTCCAATTGGATTTTCTGTTCCAAAATAGTGTTCCGCCATAATATTGGAAACAACACAAACATTCTTTTTCTTTTCGCAATCCTTCGCCGTAATGCTTCGTCCTGCATACATATCCAGCTTCATATAATCTAAGTACTCTGCTGTCGCCCCTTGAATTTCTACATTTGCATATTCTTTACTGCTCTTTTTCACCTGACCTGTTCCAAGATAATTCTGCGCTGCCACCCCGGTAAATTCATCCGGATATGCTTCTATTAAAGCATCTAACATTTCCTGTGTAATATAATCATCTTCGTCCATTTCTGGATAAACCCAGGTATCCCAGTCTTCATCATTTTCCGGATATCTTGCATCTACATAACCTGCAATCGTATTTCCCCCCAGAGAATTCAACGTGGAGTTTAATGTGTCTTTAATCGAATTACCTATGGTCGTAATTGTAATCACAGAACTGATACCAATAATGATTCCAAGCATTGTCAGAATTGAACGCATCTTATTACTGAAAATACTCGTAATGGCTTCTTTGATGTTTTCAAAAATCATGCCTTTCCACCTCCGTTGTCTGAAATCACGCTTCCATCACGAATGGTGATAATACGTTCTGTTTCTGCTGCAAGTTCCTGGGAGTGGGTAATCAAAACAATTGTCTTTCCCTGCTCTTCATGAAGCTTGTGAAACAAATCCATAACCATATGCCCTGTTTTTGAATCCAAGGCTCCGGTAGGTTCATCTGCTAATATAATGGCTGGATCATTCATCATGGCTCTCGCAATTGCCACACGCTGTTTCTGACCTCCTGACAATTCATTTGGTCTATGGCTTGCACGATCATCCATTCCAACCATTTTTAGCATTTCCATTGCTCGTTCTTTTTGATTTTTAATATGTTCTTCACTATACATAAGAGGAACCATAACATTCTTTAGTGCATTTGCTCTTGGAAGCAGATTAAAGTTCTGAAATACAAATCCAATTCTTCGATTTCGAATAGCACTTCTTACTTCATCTTTCATTTGGTTTACATCTTTTCCCTCCAGAAAATAAGTTCCCTCTGTCTGTCGGTCTAATACCCCAATGATATTCATCAGTGTACTTTTTCCGGAACCGGATTCTCCTACGATAGAAACAAACTCTCCTTTTTCTACCGTCAAATCAATCCCATTTAAAATCTGGAGTTCGTTTGGTTTTCCTATGTAATAACGTTTTATGATATTTTCCATACGGATTACTGGTTCACTCACTCTGCGTCCTCCATTGTTCCCTCTAATAACTGATTCAGCTCTTCTTCTGAATAAATCTGATTAGCAGCAAAATTCTCGCCTTCCATAATTGAGATATCATAAATCAGACGATCGCCTTCTTTTAAATCTCCGCCTGTAATTTCAGTATAATAATCAACTTCATCTCCTACTGTTACTGGACATTTTACTGCAGTATAAGTGCCATCTTCCTCTTCTTCTGCAAGCATAACATATGCATTTTCCTCTTCATCATATTGAATGAGATCATAAGGCACTGCAAGTGTATTTCCTTTTTCCTGAATCATGACTTTTACTTTTGCGTTCATGCCGACTAAAAGATTCGAATTTTCAACGGTTATTTCAGCTGTATAGCCTGAAGATGATGCAGCCGCCGTTGCATCCGGTGTTGTAGACTGGTTCTTTACTTTTACCACTCTTGTTACAGTTCCTTCGATTTCTTCCTCACCAGTGGCGCTTGTCGTTACAATTGCCTTCATACCTTCTTCAATTTTTAAAATATCATCTTCATTTACCGTCGCATTAATTTTCATGCTGCTGGTATCTTCAATCGATACAATTACAGAATTAGGTGTATTGTTATCTCCTACTGATACATTAACTGCAGTTACCACACCATCACATGGTGCCACGATTTCACAATCTGCCAACTGTTCCTGTAAATCTTTCAATGTTTTTGAAACTGTGCTGTCTGTTGTCTGATACCCTTCCATATCAACTGTATTCTGTGCAGCCGAAATTGCCTTATCTGTAGAAGTTTTTGTACTACTATATGTGCTTTTTGCGGTAGAAATTGCTCTCTCATATCCTTTTAACGCAGATTCTTCCGTACTAATCGTTTCCTGTAGTGCTTCTATTTCTGCCTCTTTTGTTTTTACAATTGTACACGCATCACCATATGCTTCTTGCAGAGTTGAATCATCTGGTGCTACATCCATTGCTGTCTTGGCATTATCCCGGGCTGTTATTGCAGCTTCAAGTTCTGCCTGTTTTGCTGCAAGTGAATTTCTATCATTTGTAAGCTTCGTATTTGCTGTATTGTAATCCTCCTGCGCTTGGTCAATTGCAGTCTGTGCATCCGCTAATTGAGAATTCTGGTCTGATTTTGCATCAGCCAGTGCCTGTGCATTTTGTTTGGAAGTGTTACTTGCTACTGCACTTTCATTGCTCAATGCTTTTTCTGCTTCTGCAATCTGTTCCTCAATATCAGCAGAATCTAACAGGCACAACACATCACCTGCTTTTACCTGATCTCCAACCTGAACATTCACCGTTGTAACCTCTGCCGCTGCCTTTGACGTTACATTTGTCTTACTGATTCCCGCTGCAGTTCCGGTCAGTGAAATTGACTCTGATAGATTTCTACTCTCTACTGTTTCCACCTGGACTAAATTCATTGCTGTTTCTACGGCGGAAGCCATTTTGGAAACTGCATATCCTATCAATGCAACAATAATCGCAACCACCACTAAAACAATCAAAATAATTTTTGCTTTCTTTGATTTAAAAATTTTTTTCATTGTGTCTCTCCTTCTGGTATCATTTTTTAGACCAAGAAGATTTTACCACAAAAGATTTGCATCTTATCATTCTTCTGTAAATCTTAAGAAAACAATAATTTTTTTAAAAGAGTTATCATAATCCCTACATTAAAGCTCTCTCTGCATATTTCTCCGATATTCACTTGGAGATACCCCACAGGATGCTTTAAAAATTTTCATAAAATGTTTTTCGTTTTCATACCCTACTGCCTGACTAATTTCTATAATTTTATAGTCCGTTTCTGCTAACAAGCGCTTTGCCTCTCTCATTCTTATTTCCTTTAAATAATTCACAAAATTATTTCCCGTATACTGTTTAAAAGAATAGGAAAATAAAGAATAATTCATGGATATATAATTTGACACAACAGCCATATTCAAATCTTCTGCATAATGCTGTTCCATATATTCCAATGCCATTTGTATTTTCATTTTATTTTTGTTAACATCCAGACGGCTGCTAATCAGCTCCTGTAATCCTAACAGCCACTCAATCAACTCTTTTTCATATTCAGAAATAATTGGATAATTCCAAATTTTTTCCAATCTCTGTAATGCTTCTGTATCCTCTTCCAATACACTGCGATATGTTTTCTTTGCTTCTTCAAAGAATTTATCCATACATGTTTCAAATTCTTCTGGCGTTATTCTTCCTTTTTTTACTTCAAAGAAAAAACGTTTCCAAACAGTCTCTAGTTCCTCTGCGCGCTCTGTTCCAAGTAACTGAACACGCTGTAAACAGGCTCCCTGTTCCGTCATTTTTTTTGCTTCCATCAATAATTTTTCCGGAATATTCCCTATTTTTTCCTGCAATCCATCTTTAGCATATTTTCTTTTCTCATCATTGCAGAATCCACTCATTCGCATCTTTTTAGCTTCTTCATAGGCATCCTTAACTTCTTCAAGTCCTCTATGTTTTAAACTGATTCCTATTGCACCACTCTGTAGTTCTTCCTGTAAAAATTGCTCTAACTTCTGCTCTTCTACCAGAAAAACATCCCCATAAGGCAAATCCTGCAAATAAATAATTTCACTTTCAGCATTAAGCTGATGTGCAAAAGGATTCAAGCAACAAACATAATATACTTCCTGATAAAAAGACTTTTCATATTGGAATTTCAAATCACGCAATTCCTCTTCTGTTACCTTTTCTCCTAAAATCAAGCGTTTTATCTGTTGAATTCCGATTTTCCGGTTCACATCGGCTTTTTCTCTTCCTTCTTCAATTTCTTCATTTAACTTTTTCAATACCGTTACAATCTTTTCTCTTTCAATAGGTTTCAATAAATATTCCCTAACACCTTGTCGCATCATTTCTACTGCATAAGAGAAGTCATCATATCCACTGATTGCTACTGTAAGCGGAACATGTTCTAACTTCTGCATCCGCTGCACCAATTCAATTCCATCCATCTTTGGCATGCGAATATCTGTAAACATTACATCCACTTGATATTCCTGCAATAATTCTAATGCCGTTTCTCCATTATTGCATTCCAAAATCATTTCAACCGGGACACCACTTCTTTGTACCATGGTCTTAATTCCCTGCCGAATCATTTTTTCATCTTCTACAATCAACACATTTTTCATCTGACTCATCCCCCGATTTATTTCTCATCTTCCCGGCTAACCTTTCCTTTCCACGGAATTCTTACCATAATTTTCGTATAACAACCGAGCTTGGATGCTACTTCAATTCCATATTTTTCTCCAAATGCAATCTGAATACGATCTTGTACATTTTTTAATCCAATTCCATTTCCAGATCCTCCATCTGACTCTATTTCTCCCGCAATTTTTTTCTTCAGCTCTTCTATTTCCTGTTCTGTCATTCCTTTTCCTGAATCTGTAATCTCTATCATACAATCTCCATCAACTACATATCCTTTAATGTAAATATTGGTGTCCTCTGCTATCTGTTCAATTCCATGATAAATGGCGTTTTCTACAATCGGTTGTAACGACATCTTAGGTATTTCCTGCTGTAATACTGTATCCTGCAAATTCAAAGAAAGATAAATTTCATAATCAAATCTTAAATTGATCAAAGCCATATAATTCTTGATGTATTCTAATTCCTGTTCTACCAAAACATTTCCGGAAACCCATTTCATACTATAGCGAAGCAGTTTTCCAAGAGAAGTTATTGCATCTGAAATAGCATACTCTTCATCAATCTCTGCCATCATCTTTATGGATTCTAATACATTATAGATAAAATGAGCATTAATCTGATTTTGCAAGGCACGAATCTCTGAGTTTTTCACCAACATCTCACGTTTCAAATTGTCTTCCATCAGACGTTTAATTCTTCGAAGCATTTTGTTTATCTGAGTTCCTAATTCTCCCATTTCATCTGTGCCACAATTTTCAATGACTACATCCAGATTTCCTTTCTGCACCTCCCGGATGGACTTTAAAATTTCATACAACTGATGCAACAGTCTTTTTACCAGTCTATTTACAATTCCTGCCAACAAAGCCAATACAAAAAGCATAGCGATTACAAATGTATTTCTAACAAAATATACTTGATGCACATTCTCTGTAATATCTTTTACAGAAATCAAAGTTCCTGATAGTTCTTTTACAGGCATACAAGCAATTACAAGATTTTTGCCAAATACTTTAGAATACAACACTTGAATTTGTTCTGCTTCCTGGTACTGTTCTAAAATCTCTTTCACTAATTCTTTTGAATCTTCCGGCTCATTTTCTCCAAAATATATTTCTCCAGATTCTGTTACAAAACAGCTCCATTCATTTTCAATATCTTCGTACAAGCTTGGAAACATATTCTCCATTGTCATCGCAGCTTCAATCGTTCCGATTCTTCCATAATCATAGTCAACAATCGGTGTTACAAGTGATACAATCTTCTGATCCTGATTCATCGTATAAGATTCAAAAATGTTATCTTCATAATTAAATTTCCAACCTTCTTCTTCCCCATCTGCCCATACAAGTCGTTCCATTCTCGACTTAGTATAGAGAATTGGCATCATTTCCTGCACTTCATCATTTTCTGCATAAACACGTACTCCGTAAAGAAGTGGATTATTATTCACAAGACGTTCCAAAGAAGAAATATCCTCCTTTTTCAATTTCAGCCACTCTTCTGTTGTTAAATTTTCCCCTTTTTTTGCTGAAATAAGTGCCTCTTTTAATTGATCATCACTTAAGAAAAACTGGGTTGGCATATTGATAGAATCAATTTTGGTTGCAATGGCATCCTTATTTCGTTCCATTGTATACTGCATATAGTTGCGGTTTTCATCTACTACATTCTGCTCCATGATATAAAACAAAATTCCAGCAAAAACACCAATAGGAATTACTGTCATTATAATAATGAGAATTGTAAATTTTACATTTAATTTTAATTGATGAAATATATTCTTTCGACTCATACTCTTATTGAATTCCTAACTTTTCTTTCGCTTCTATCATCATTTCCGTCTTTTTTTGCTGCACTTCTTCAAATCCCATCTCTTCCCGCTTTGTGACAAATTCCTGTAAAATCTCATCAAAGTCTGCTTCACTTGGTGCAAGCAAAAGCTGTGGCAGGGTCTGACTCCATAGCTTTGTAATTTTGTCCTCTTCATTTGCCTCTACAGAATCTATCTGCAATTGCACATCATACTGTCCTGTATAAACTGCATAAGGATAAGTCCATTCTTCTAGCTGTTCCAATTCAGGACTCAGTTCCTGTTTCCATTTTAACTGCATCACATTATCCTGTAACATCCAATAAGCATCATCTGCTCCATAAATTGCATCATATTTTTCCCTATCCGTATTTAGCAATTCTTTGACTTCTTCTTTCAGGACCGGCTTACCATCTACTACATCATAAGTTTCTCCTTCTACACCAAGATAAATGATTTTTTGTCCATGTTCACTCATCATATACTCTAAAAAAGCCAAGGCACGTTCCGGATTTTTACAATTCTTTGAAATCATGGTAACCGTCCACCCGTTCACACTAGTCGTCGGAAGCTCATAATCATCCCCACTGGAATTCTTTGGTCCATCTACTGCAATATAGATTCGTTCCGAATGTTCTCGTAATAATATTTTCTGTTGATTCAACATGTCTGTATATTGATAAATCATACAAAAATATCTGCCAGATGCTAATTTTTCCTCCATTTGAGTTCTAGTATCCACAAAAATATCATTGGCAAGATATCCCTCTTCTCCCAAACTCCGAAACATTTTTAACCATTCTATGTATTCCGGATCCGTATAGCGATCGTAAAAAATACCATCCTTTTCCCACGGAACCGCCAAAAAATTCATTAGGTATTTATCAAAAGAAACGCATCCCTCATTGTCAAATACATGTGCCCCAACGGGAATCAATGGTTCTCCATCCACCTCCGGATAAAGTTCCGCTGCTGCCTTTACGGCTGATTCAAATCCTTCTATGGTAGTCATGTCAGGAGATCCGATTGCCTCATAAATATCCTTTCGTACTAAAAAAGTTTCATTTGAACTAATGTCCTCATTTTCTGCAAGATCTTCAGGTGTTACAGAAGAATTCGGATAGCAATAAATATTTCCATCTTCCTGTGTATACCAATTCACTACATCTTCATTACAAACCTTCCAGAAATCTGTCTGGTATTCCTCTGATAATTCATTTAACGCGTATACCATGTCCTTTGAAATAATTTCAGATACCTGCGGTTCCCAATATCCTAATGTAATAATATCCGGTAGTGAATCGGAAGCAATCAACGCATTTAACTTTTCTGTCTCATTTCCAATTGGTGTTATAAAGTTGACATTTACTCCGGTTTCTTCTGTGATTGTCTTAGATACCAGATTCTCTCCCCAGGAAGTTGTAAACCACGAATAATTCACATACCAATCTAACGTAATTTCTTCATCCGCATACCGTTCCCACGCAGTTTTCTCTTCTTTTGTATCTTCTACTGTCTCTGTTGTTTTCTTGCACCCTGCTGCCAATACCCCAAAACTCATGCTTATAATTAAAACTACCGATATTACTCTTTTTCCTCTCATAAAATCCCCCCTGTTTTCCTTAGTATTCTATGTAGTCATGCGGACGTTCTATTTTTACAGCACTCAAAATAGTAATAATAATATTATACCATATTTCGCCAACTATGTTTTCTTTTTCTATATAGCACAAAAGGCAAGGCAGTATCCAAAGATACTGTCTTGCTTTTCACTTACTCTTTTACACTTCCTGCGGAAATACTGCTAATAATGTATTTCGAACAGAAGCAGAATACAATTAAAATCGGAATAACCGAAATTGCAACTGCGAGATAAATTGCTCCCTGATTTGACTGGATATCTGTCGAAGCTCTTAATGTTGCCATCATAACCGGCAATGTAAATTTTTCATTTTTATTCAAAATAATCATTGGCAACAGATAATTATTCCAGTTTCCAATAAATGCCATGATAGACATTGTTGCAATTCCAGGTGACATAATTGGCAATACAATTCGATGGAACGAATACAACTCTCCTGCGCCATCTATTCTTGCTGCTTCTATCAAAGATGGCGGTAGCACAGATAACACATACTGTCTTAAGAAAAATACCGTACCAGGTGCTGCAATCGCCGGAATAATTAATGGAATATAGGAATTAACCAGATGAAGTTTCGTACATAAATTATAAAAACCAATTAATCCTAATTGTCCCGGTATCATCATAAAAATGACAATCGTATAAAAAATAACCTTATTCCCTTTGAACTTATACATCGCAAGACCATATGCCGTCAATGCAGAAAAATAAGCTGTTAAAAGTGTTGCAGGAACTGCCACTTTCAAACTGTTCCACATTCCTTGAAACAAATTGAAATAACTAAAAACTGTATCCCAGTTTTCTTTCAAATATTTTCCTGGTATCAACGTAAAAGACTGTGTAATCTCTACTCCGCTTCTCGTTGCATTTACCATCGTAAGTAAGAAAGGAAGTAAGCATATTGCTCCAAGTAAAATCAGCAGAACATATAAGATGACTTTTTTTATCTTATCCAATGTATTCATCTCTAATCCTCCTTTCTATTAAATACCTTAAACTGCACAAGAGATACCACTAATATAATTGCAAATAATACATACGCAATCGCTGATGCATAACCTACCTGTGTTGTTCCTGTTTCAAATCCAAATTTATAGAGATACATTACCGCTGTCTGTACAGATCCATATGCTGCCGATGCCTTGTCAGACATTAAGAATGGCATATCGAACATCTGTAATCCTCCAATCAAAGAAGTAATTGCTACATATAATAAAATTGGTTTTAACAAAGGTAACGTGATTTTTCTAAATACTGTCCATCTTCCAGCACCGTCAATTGCGGCTGCCTCAAAATAATCTTTTGAAATTCCCTGTACTCCTGCCATCAACATAATAAAAGAATTTCCAAACCACATCCATGCATTAATTACTGCAATCGTAACTCCTGCATGAGCAGCAGTTCCAAGCCAGTCAACCGGGTTATAAGTTGCTCCAAACAAATGATAAATTCCACTAATTACCTGATTAAATGTTCCATATCTCCAATCCAATAATGTTTTAAACATAAAGGCAACTGAAGTTGCCGCAATCAGATTCGGTAAAAAGTAAATTGCACGAAAAATTCCTAATCCCTTAATTTTGTACTTAATATCGCTGAATACAATCGTAAGTAAAAATGCCAGTCCAAGCTGTAATACAATATTTACAATCCAAATTCTCATTGTATTCCACAAAGCACGCCAGAAAAATTTATCCTGGAATACCCTGATATAGTTAGATATTCCGCACCAAGTTGCTTCTCCAAATCCTCTAAAATCTGTAAAACTTAAATATAATGTCCGCAATACCGGATATACACTAAAAATCAAAAATACGACTACAAATGGTAGAACAAAGATGTATCCTGATTTATTATAATCTTTCATTTTTTTCTTTTTCATTTTGGTTTCTGCCATGATTTTTCCCCTCTCTAAAGCGTTTTCACACTTTCTTTGGAAATAGGAAGTGGGCGAGGGGCAGTAAGCCCCTTCCCAAACCTCATTTTTATTCTCTGTTCACCGTAATATCCGGATAAGTTGCCTCAACAACATCATAGAATTCTGCGACAGCCTCTTCCTTGGTTTTTTCTCCGGTCTTAACAGCAGAAATTGCATTTCCCCATGCATCACCGATTGCCTGGTCATATCTTGTTACTTTAGAATAATCAATTCCTTTTGCCTGCTCCAACCAGAAGCTATATAATTTTTCTCCACCATAGATTTCATTTTCGTCATCAGCATGTTTTTCTAATGCAGATTTCAAAGAAACTGTATCACCCTGTGAAAATTCAATCCACCAGTCAGCTGTGTCTTCATTTAAAGTACAGAATTTTACGAATTCCCATGCAAGTTCTTTTCTTTCAGACTGAGAAGAAATTCCAATATATGTACCACCATCAAATCCATAGGCTGGTCCTGTACATACACCCCAAGATCCTGATGTATCTTTTACATTATCTCTCATAGTAAGTACACCCCAGGATGGAAGTCCAAATGCAAATACTTCTGTTTTTTCCAATCCAGCTGTTGCTTCTTCAAACGATTCTGCATCCCATACATTTACTGAATCATCCGCATAAGACTGAATATCTGCTGT
Organism: Roseburia sp.; assembly: GCA_051879395.1. Classification (GTDB taxonomy): domain Bacteria; phylum Bacillota; class Clostridia; order Lachnospirales; family Lachnospiraceae; genus Roseburia. The sequence continues at coordinate 67,470 of JBJELY010000177.1, forward strand.
TAAAATAGGTACCTCTCCTGCCATTGCCTGATACCAAGGTGTAGACCACTGATTTGCATAAGCAGTTAAATCATTCTGATATAAGTCAATACAAAGATCCATGTAATCATATCTTGCCTGATCTACATTTAAGTTTCCATCTACAACCCATGCCGTATCTCCTGAAAATACATTCATTTCAGCGTCAGAAGAAAAAATTCTGTAACCTGCATCTTTTAATGTCTGTGCTGTCTCTAAGATTGTGTCATAATCCTGGAATAACTTTCCAATTTCTTCTGGATCATCTGTTCCAAAAACTTCATTTGCGATATCTCTACGATAATAAATACCAGCCGGTGTAATCTGATAAGAAATTGCTCTCTGAATACCTTCACTGTCCTGTCCGACTTTCCAAACATAATCAACAATCTGGTCTGCATAATCCTGAGCGTTGTATGGTGCCTGATTTAAATCTTCAAAGAATCCTGCATCATAAAAATCTTCTAACATCTTTGGTTCACCAACGATAATATCTGGTTCTGTTTCTCCACCTAATAATGCAGTCTGCACTTTTGTTGGGTAGTTTGCCGGTTCAATTACCACTGTTTCCACCTCAACTCCAGTTTCCTCCTGGAACTTCTCTCCAAAATCAATTAAGTCATTTGAAAGTGTCCAGACAACTAATTTTTCTGAACTTCCGCTTTCCCCTTTTGCTCCTGCTTCGGTAGAATCTCCACCTACTGTTCCATTGCTGTTGTCAGAAGAGCCACAGGCTACACATCCTGTCAACATTGCTCCAATAAGTAATATTGATGCTGCTTTTTTCCAGTTCATAAAAACTTCCTCCTTTTTTCTTCAACTGTTTTGTTGATAATTGTATTATAGAGTCCCTATTGAGCTAAAAAAATGCACCTTATTTTAAAAAGGTGTCATTTTTTTAGTTTTATATTTTATTTTTTTGGATATTATTCATAACAGATTGTCTGAATGGAATGAGGTGCTATTGTTCCATGAATTCCAGCTCCTTTTTCCCGCAGAACATACTGCTGTTCATTTTCTGTTTTATTTAAAAGAACAACAACTCTGCTTCCATCCGTATTTTCAAAGGCTGTCATCTCAATAGCATCCGTATATCGTGTGGAGCCAATTTTTACCGCTCCTCTTCTGATATAGCGACTATAATGACCAATATAATAGTAGGTCAATTGTCTTTCTACCGTATTTTCCTTGATATTACACATTAAAGGCGCCGCACAGTAATTTCCGACATGATTTGGTCCTCCTTTTTCATCCAGAATCAAATTCCAGTCTAGTGAGGCACTGATTCCTGCATTCAAATTTCCCATGATATCATGGGCATACATCTCTGCCTTCTGTACTTCATCCGAATCAGAAAAACGTGAATACTCTACACATCCCTCCGTAAAAAAGACTTCCATTTCCGGATACATCTTTTTAACCAATGAAATACCTTCAAAATGATCTCCTGTGTACCAGTGAAGTGCCTCACCCTTTACATATTTTCTGGTTTTTTCATCTGAAACCACTTCCTCAAATCTAGAAAGCGCTTCCTCCTTGTTATGATCCCAGACAAAAATTCCAATTTCACCAAGTCCTGCTTCTAAAAGCTTTGGTCCAAGATAATCCCTTACAAAACGGCTCTCCATTTCTGAAGTATAAACACAGGAATCCCAAGTCTGAACAGCCATCGGTTCATTCTGTACTGTCAGATACTTAATCTGAAATCCTTCTTTCTGATATTCCTTGATAAATTTCACAAAATAATTCGCCCAGAACTCATAATATTCTTCCTTCAGGAAACCACCATGGTTCATCTCTCCATTTGTCTTACAAAAAGCTGGCGGAGACCAAGGGCTCATCAATAAGGAAATTGGTTCTCCTGCTTCCTGCTCTGCAGCATGTATAAACGGAATAATTTCTTTTTTGTCATGCTCGATAGAGAATGTCTTTAACGTCTCATCCCCTTCTTCGATGTAAGTGTAATTTCCAAGTGCGAAATCACAACTATTCATATGGATTCGTCCCATCTGATAGCGCAGACCGTCCTTTCCAAAACAGGCTTTTACTAATTCCTTCTGCTCCTTTTCTCCCATAGAGCTATATACATGAGCTGCCGCTTCCGTAAAAGCACCACCAAATCCATAAAAAGTCTGTTCTTTTACCTGTGGATAGACATTCAAAACATGCATGGCTTCATCCAGCATTTCCGCTTCTCTTTTTTCTTCTTTCCAATATTTTTTTGTCTTTGGGTCTGTTGTAATTACAACTACATTTTCCATAATAATTATCAATCCTTTCGTCTCTGTGCATTTTATTCTAATGATATTTCAATTTCAGTAATGGCTCCGCTTCGGATTTCCTCCGCTAATTTTCCTCTTGCCTCCGTTTTTGCAAGTTCTGCCACACCACCTTTTTCATAATAGAATTTCATTTTACGTATTTCATAGGTTCCCGGAATATAATCTTGTACCTCACTTACAATATAGCGAACTTTCGTCTTTCCAAGTAAGGTAGCTTCTATTATGCCATCCTCCGGTATTAAATACTGCGGAAGCAATGGCTGTGGAGCAAAAATGAGCTCCTGATTTTCCGAATAAAAAATGTGTTTTCCAAACATCATCAATTTCCACATACTGATAAATTCGATGGTAGAACCACTCAAACGTGCTACAAAACCTTTTCCGTGGATAGACTCATCCGGGTTCTTGCTGCTCGCAAGAAATGAGGAATTTTCCAAAATACTTCTTCCGTAAGTCTTTGCATCCAAAAATGGAACTGCTGCCTTGTGGAAATCCTCTAAAAATTCTTCATAAAGTCCGGACCGCAAAAGTTCTAACAAATATTTATACTCCATATGTAACCAAATAGATTCATTCTCAAGCCATCCCGGTGTAAAAGCTCTTGCTCTTCCTAATTCATAAGACGCATTCTGCAGAGAAGCATTCACACGATACATCTGGAGCTTCTTATCATAGAGTTCGCTGCTTTTAACTGCCTCGTAAAGGGATTTCTTCTCCTCATGACTTCTTTGTAATTTAAGGTAACGAACCTGCCCCTCCAAGAAATCAGGTACCTTCTGAACCTCGAACTGTTTTACACTTATACCATCGGAACAAACCTCATAATCTGTCGCTTCATATGTAAAATAGGTTGGACAGATTCCATCACCCACGCGGCATGCCTTTTTAATTCCTGTTTCCACCGTATCACGCCATCCCTCCAGCATTTCCACAAGCTGTTCGGAACGGTAACAAGACTTTTTACCTGATATTCCATAAAATGTCTTATCCCGGTAAATTTCCTTTGCATCGTTAATCCTATTCCAGAAAGAAAGTACTTCCTCTTTTTCCAGAATCTCTTTTTGCTCAATACGATTAATCAAATTTAGTTCATCTAAGAAACATCCTAATTCCGTTAAAACTTTCACCTCTCCCGGATGACGTTTCAAGGCCCCAATCGTATAATCAAGCATACGCGCCAGTTCGTATGTTTCTGCCATAGACGAACCAAAAATTCCTGGCATTCCATTTAGTGCATCATACCAGCCTGGCTTTCCTCCTTCCATCTCAATTCCCATTCCATAAGCATCGAGTGTTGAGAACTTTGTTGCACAGAGCAATAGAAGTTTTTCCATCAGTGTACCGTAATAAATTTCTCCTTTTCCGTACTCACTCCTTACTAATTTTTCCTCAGTCTGGCGCTTTGTAGTCTCATCTAAGGCCTTGTATTGACGCAATCCCTGCGGTGTCTCTACATAACGTTTCTTTCTTGGATTCACATTAATCTGACTTAAGAAGTAGCTATAATTCTCCTCGTATAACATTTCTGCTTCTTTTTCCGGAAATACCTCAAGATAATCCTCTACTAAATCCAACAGATAGGTCCAGTGATCGCACCAGTATCCCTCACCGAAATTGCCATTAACAAGGCTTTCTGAAAAATCAATTAACCGGGTAAACAGTGATTCTTTCCAATCTTCCTTTAAAATTTCTTCTAATCTCCGATACAAGGTTCCCGGCGTATAAGGTTTTGTCACTACTTCCTTGATGGCATCTTTTTCTTCCTTCCCAATCTCGGCTAAAACTTCCTCCGCCACGTTCTCCTTCATCTGATATGTAATTTTTTCTACTCCCAACGGATTGTAGCCGTCTAACTGTATCAATCCATAGAAGGTATGAATATTCTCCCGCCCCACAAAAGGCGCAAAAAAAGTGTCACAGCGTCGGTTCTGATTTACATCACGGAAGTTTCCATTTCCCTGCGAATAAAATTCCGGTAGCATAGAAAAGTAATTGTAGTCACGTTCCAAATCCCCATGTTTTCTGGAGTACACATAAAAAATTTTATTGTTGCCAAGCTGCATCGGCAAACCACCGCGCAATACGTTATCCATATAGGTATACTGGCTATAGGCATCGAATTCTTTTGAACCGGTTTTTGTCCTGATTCCTTTGCAAATATCCTCCACTAATTCTCTTGCCTCTTCCAATTTTGCCTCAAAATAACTTCCATTCTTTTCCTCTGCAAAGAATTCCTCTAACAACTCCTTTTTTTGTACCTGACCAATGATTTCATAAAAAACGATGCTTTCTCCTGATTCAAGCAAACAATCCACTGCCGCAAAGCTGCACGGAAGCTGATTCTGCTGTTTTTGTTTTTCACCCAAGAGTTCCTTAACACTCTTTTCTTTCAGACCAACCGCCTTTTCTAACGAAGTATCATAGGAAAAAACTAAATCCGGATCCGCTATCACTGGAAGTTTTTCTCCTTTTTCCAGACAGGCATAGGAAAAATTACCGCCTTCTATCTTTTGTACTGATGCAGTGTCTCCCATGCTTGCCCTCACACGAAAATAGGGAATTCCGGTTTCCACATCTTCCACCTGCATCCACGCTTTTGAAGTCTGCCCCATGTTCTTCATGCCCTCATTGTCCACACCATAAGGAATCAAAGCCGGCATTCCGTCTAACACTTCCAGATGAATCTCTTTTTGAGAAAGATTCTTCATCTCTACTTTACGGACTAAAGCTCCAATCTGTTCTCCAGGCAGACTAAAATACAAAACTTTCGTCTGTAAGTTTCGCTCTTTATCTACCTCTTTTATTGCCAGATCATTTTGTCCGATAGACATCATCTGCTCCGTATCTTCCTCTGAAAAAGCCTCACCATATACCCCGTCAATTCGATAAAATGTTCGAAATCCGGTACGTTTTACATTCTGATACGCCTGATGGGCTGGATAAAATTCCATAATAGCGTGATCCTTATTTTCCACACCAAAACTGACTACCGCCTGTCCTCGGTTCACATAATAGCACCAGATTGGGATTCCCCTAATTCCTGCGATTCCCGGTAAGAAACTGGCAAATGTAGTTTGTTTTCCGTAATTTTGCTGTTTAAATACCATTTCCTTTTTTCTGATTTCCTGTTCCATGCTCTTCCTCTCTTTCCACGTTGCTCTGTCTCTGTACTTCTAGTTTTCAATATTTCTTAGTCCAGCACGATTTTTACTTCATTTTTTTCTCCTAGCTGTCTAATCTCATCTCTTGTAAATTCTACATAATCGCATCCTTTTGTAATTTCCTTCTTTTTTCCATTTATGTTCAACTCATAAATCCGGTACTTGCCATATTCCTTTTTGCCAATATTCTGATATTGAATCTTCCATTCTTTTCCTGCGAAAGGAAGCTCTATTTCTGTTTCACCATTCTCATTGAACTGCTCCTTCAAAAGTTTTGGCATAATTCGTAAATTTCCTTTTTCTCCACGAATACCAAACATTTCAGTGATGACTGTCATCATATACCAGCTTGCCGCTCCCGTCAGGTAATGGTACATACCCTTTCCCTTCTGGTTAAAATATTCTGGAATCCCCGGATAGATATGGCTCATAGAAAAATTCATCGCCTGCTCTTCTAATGCCGCCAATGCTCGATAGCCTTCTTTTACAAATCCACGTTTATAAAGAGCATTCGCATACATGACTGCCATATGAGAAAAAACAGCTCCGTTTTCCTTCTCCCCGTAGGCAAATCCGAACATGCGTCCTAAATCCATCTTTACTTCTCCAAAATCGGTGTTCAATCGATAGCCTCCCATCTCCTTCTTGTAAAGATAACGGTCTGCACTCTTTACGATTGCCTCTACTTGTTCTTGGGTAGCAGTTCCTGCCATAATGGAAAAAACTTGTCCCGTCAGCATCATGCGGACTCCATGAGGGAAAACTCCCTCTACCATTCTGCCATTGTTATCGTAGTAACCGTTGAACCAACCATTTCCATCTTCATCTGTTACCCATTCTTGCTTTCTGATATGTTCCATCATCCACTCTGCGCGCTGTTCTAAAGCTTCTGCTACTTCAATGATATCGAAGCCTTTTTTCTCACCGGAAATATGATGCTCACAAAGTTTCAAATACTCGGAAAGGCATTCCTTTTTTGCTGCAATAGAATCAAACTGTGTTTTTTCCAGCTTCAGCAATCCTTCTATTTCTTTTAGTAAAAAAATTTGTTTTTTCCCTTTCTCTTTTGCCAGATAGCGTAAATCAGAAGCCAGCCCCTTTAGGTTTCCGGCATAAGCATTCGTAAATGCCACGCTTTCACCACGATCCGGCGCCATATCCAACGCATCATTCCAGTCTGCTCCACGAAGCAGTAATTCATTATGTTCTCCAACCTCATAAAACGCCGTCAAATTCTGTAATAATAAATGTTCCAAAATCGTCCCCTTGTAAATGGTACCCGAATCAGTTCCCTGCTTGACTTCTCCTTCCACCCATTTCTCATCTGTCTTCGTTCCACGGGCAATCTGTTTGTCTTTAAAATAAGAAATTTCTTCCTCTAAAAAATCGTAATCACCAGTCTGTTCCAAATAAAGACTCGTAGTCAAATATGGCCAGACACCATGATCCATCCAAACTCTTGTAATATTATTGCGGTCCGCCACAAATTCTCCTCGTTTTGTTCCAATAATTGTAGCGTTTGTTCCATCAATTCTTACTCCACCAAAATTCTCCCACAGCATTTGCCGTACTTCTCCTGGGTTCATCAATAAGAGTGCCAAACAGTCCTGCCAAAGATCCCTCCAGCCTCTTCCACCCTTTCCGTAATCATGATGCGGCAAAAAGGAACATCCATAAATTCTGCGAAGTACAGGCTGAAAACTGACCCAATTCATAAACTGATCAAATTCTTTTTTTCCAGTCCGATAAGAAACCGGAACTTCATTAAGCCATTTTTGTTTTGTCTTTTTGAAAATTTGGTCAACATATTCTTTTTTACAATATGTTTCGATGGTTTCCTGAATCATTTCTGATTTTTCTGTTATTCCACACAAAACAATATATTCTGTCGTTTGCCCCAACTCTAATGTAACTTCCGGGAAACAGATTCCTCCCATAGCCTCCTGTCCTGCCATGACGCTTCCTGCTTTTACCGGCTCTCTCTTTTCTATCAATGCTCTTGGACACTCAAAATTTCCACCTTCGCCTACAAATTCCTCTACATCAGGATAAAATCCCACTGGCTTTTTTCCTTCTGCTGTAATTCCGCATACAAAATACGTTGTATTATTGGGTCTGTGACCTCGCTCATCAAAAGACATAGTCGGTGTTACTTCTACACCATATTCCGTGGTCCGTATTCGATGTAGCAACGAAGTCACATGACGGTGATCCCTGATATTATCTGCACTTCTTCCATAGATTGGAATTGCAGCAACAGGGGTTAACCTTGTCTGCATCCTACCTATATTGGTAATTTTCACCCTCATAACCTCTGTTGAACAATTCCCACTGTTTTCATTTTCCTCTGGAACAAACATGGTAATCTCAGACTGTAACTGATATTTCTTTGAAATTCGAATCGTCTTCTGCCACATATATCCCGCTTCCAGATAACTCTTCTCCTGACAATCTGTAAATTTGTTAGCATTTGCCTCCGCGGACACTCCTGTAGCTGACCAAATATCCTTTCCGTTAATGTAACACCAGAAATTCCTGCTGCTTCTATTGTTATGCAAATTTTCAATGCTGACTGGTTCTAACAAAAAATGATTTTGATCTAATTTACTGTCACCACCCCAGTTTGGCGTTACTGCACTCTTTACTCCATTTTCGCCTGCAATCGGAAAATAAAGATTACTAACATTTTCCGCCTGCTCTAAGCAAAAAGTTCCCTTTTCCTCTAAAAACTCATACTTCATAGAATATTGCCTCCTCTAATTCTCTAGAGATATTCTAAAAAATCAAAGCACGCAAAAAAAGATACCTAATTTTAATTAGGTATCTTTTTTTTAGAGAATTGTTATAATTGAAATCTCTCTGTAATCTCTCTTAATTTTTCTGCTGAATTCTTACAATTCATGGTACACTCAAATGTTTCTGATGTCAATCCCACGACATCTGTGGTTTTTTCTGCAATATCCGATACACCAATTGCAGACTCATTAACATTATTACTGATGCCTTCCATAGCCTCTGTGATATCAGCGATTCCCCGTCTCAGCTCATTCACTTCTTCATTTGCCAGATTCATAAACTCTTCAATCGATTTTGCTGCCGAACTGTATTCGTCACTAGACTCCATAAATTCCGAATAATCGTTCATGACTTTTCCTTCCAGGAAGTTGAGAGCATCAATCAGACACTTGGTCAGAGTTTCCACTGAAGCATTCACCTGTTCAACAATGGTCACAATGTTTCCACTTGTCTCCGTTGACTGTGAAGCAAGTTGTGCAATCTCTGTTGCTACAACCGCAAATCCTCGTCCCTGCTCTCCGGCTCGGGCAGCTTCTATAGATGCATTTAATGATAACAAAGTTGTCTGTTCGGCAATATCCTGAATTGTTGTTGCCAATCCATTGATTTTCTCAACCTCTTTTGCCTTCTCAATCGCTTCATTCGAAGTGACACGAATACTATCATAAACACGAATCGTCTCTTCGCTTGCTTCTTTCGTCTTCCTGTGTATCGCATCCGTCTTTCTCATAACTTCAGTCGTCAGATTATTTCCTTCCATAATCTTATCCGCCACAGTCACTACATTTCCGTTCATATTCTTGATATTGCAGTTAACAGTCTCCGTGGAAGTAGATGTTTCTTCCATACTCGCTGCCAATTCTTCATTTGTTGCAGAATTATCCGTGGAAGCGCTATTGACTTTTTCAGAAATCTCGTAAAGAATTCCTGCATCATCTACCAACTTTTCAGAAATCACACTTAATTCAGAAACAATTTCCGTCAGTTTTCCCTTCATCCGGAAAACAGCATCCCCCATTACTCCAATTTCGTCACTAGTCTTCGGTATCTCATAATTGTTCTGCATATTTAAATCCGAAATATCATTGATAACATTTGTCAAGACTGTAATAGGTTTTGTAATTACGCTTGTGATTATATATCCAATTACAAGCATCACGGCAAGTAAAATACATCCGATTACTATACAGTATGTATTAATGGTTGTAATTGGCTGCAAAACATCGGACTTTTCTGCCTGAACAAATACAACCCAGTCATTTACTGTGCACATGAATGCAACATACTCTTCTTTTCCATTCACATTACAGGTTCTTACATCCGCAGTCGTGATATATCCTTCCCGTAATCGCTGCAACACTTCTTCAATGACTTCATTTCCTTCCAAAGTAGTCCCAATCATCTCAGAATCTTCGTGATAAAGGTAAGTTCCATCCATATCTACTAAATATGCCCGGCTCGAGTCCATTGTATCAATTCCTACATTATTTAAAATATATTCCACTCGTACCGTCAAATCGTTTCTTTCATTATCACCATAAAAGCTCTCATATAAAGTATCTGAAGCAGATATGCAGGTATCATACAAATAGCTTTCACACAATTCAATAATATTCTTTTTATTTACAATATAAGTCACAAGCAGAATTCCAAGAATCAATATTATCGATGTACTTGCCATCAATATTGCAATCTTCCCTCGTAATGATGTCTTTTTCATACCTTATCCCCCCTATTCTTCTGCCTTTTCTGCCGCCCATTCATCTCTTACATAATTCACAACTGCGTTCCACTCCGCTTCACCGCGTGCATAGTACAGCAGATTTGTTCCTAATTCATCTTTAAAGCTTTCCCCTGGAAATGCTGTAAAATTCCAGTTTACAGTTGTTAATTCTTCATTCGCCATGTATGAAAGGACTTCCTTTGCTAATGGATCACTCGGAATCTCTTCATCAGAAAATGTATCAAAAGGTGCGATAAACCCAAGTTCATTCGTCACATAGGCTTTTCCAACATCGGAGCTGTAAACCCACTCAATAAAATCAATAGCTGCCTGTTGCTGTTCCTCTGATGCCAAAGAATTGACACAAATATAATTTTCTGTACCTATACAAATTCCCTGTGTTTCCTCACCTGCTACTCCAGTGTAAATTGGCATAAATTTGATATCTTCCTCTGAGACTACATTTCCCTCAATTGACGAAATCTGACTCCATGCCCAGTTTCCATTTTGAACCATCGCAACTTTTCCCAACGCAAATTCTTTCATCGAATCTTCAACAGTCTTATTTTCCAATTCACTTGTCTCTGTACAGGAGTTCTGTATATAGAGATCAAAAATATTTTTGTAATTTTGCTCATAGGTAAAATCCAAGACGTCCTCATCTGTAATTCCCTTATCTCTAAATTCATAATAAACCGGAAGATTTGCCAAATGAGTCTTCCATCTCCAATCTTCTCCTACACTGAAGGAGGTTGATGCAAACACTCCATCAATCCCTAATTCTGACTTATGCGCCGTCATATCCTCCACTACTTCTTTTAGTTTTTCGAAATTATTAATTTCATCCATTCCCGAATAAGGAGTTGCTTTCGTAGGAAGGGAAAAATATTTTTCCATAATAGCCTCATTATAAATAATACCATATCCCTCTACTACATAAGGAATACCATAGACTCCGCTCTCATCCCCAACTGCCATGTCCTTATCGATTAACCACGAGTAAAGTTCTGTATCACTTAAATCTACGCAATAATTCTTCCATGTCTCATATCCGACCGGTCCATTAATCTGGAACAGTGTCGGCATTTCCCTTTTGGCAATTTCTGACTTTAATGTCTGCTCATAATTACCACTTGATGCCGTTAAAATTTTTACCTCAATTCCTGTCTCCTCCGTATAAGCTTTTCCAATTGCCTCCCATGTATCTGCTGCCTCTGGTTTAAAGTTCAAATAATATACGGAAACGCTTTCCTTTTTTGCACCGCAGCCTGCAAGCAATGCTGCTGCTAGTAAAAGCACTCCACCCACTTGTAGTTTCCTTCTCATAAATGACCTCCTGTTTGTATAAATTTTACTTTTATCTTGTCTGCTTTTTGCTTATTTTTTGCTTATTTTTCACTTATATTTCACTTATATTTTCGCATATTTTCGACGGGATTTCACCATAAAAAAACGGATATTTCAGCCCTTTTTCTCCGCTTCTGAAATATCCGTTTTTCTCTCTTTTTACGGTTGTGCAATTTTATCTAAAATTCCTGTTAAGTGTGCAATTGTCACACCATAGTTCGTCATAGAAATATGTTGCTCTTTTGCTCTTGCAATTCTGGATAACACATATTTCCGATTGAACATACAGGCACCACACTGAATAATTAAATCATAATCTGATAAATCCTCTGGGAAATCTGTTCCACTGACAATATCTACCGTCAACCCTTGGCCGGCACGTTTTTTTAACATACGCGGAATTTTTACTCTTCCGATGTCTTCTGCCAAAGGCGCATGTGTACAACATTCTGCAATCAATACCCTAGACTGCTCTGTCAAAGAATCAATTGCTTTTGCGCCTTCAATATAATATGGCAAGTCTCCCTTATATGCTGCAAACAATACAGAGAAAGAAGTCAGCATACTTTCTTTTGGCTTATTCTCATAAACATAACCGAATACCTGGGAATCTGTAATAATCAGCTTTGGTGGCTGATTCAAAATTTTTAATACTGAAACCAGCTTATCTGTCGTAACACTCATCACCAGACATTTTTTATCGAGAAGTTCCCGCAAAGTCTGTACCTGTGGTAAAATCAGACGTCCTTTTGGTGCCTGAATATCCTGCGGCATAACAAGAAGAACTAAATCATCTTCTTTTACCAGATTTCCAGTAATAAATTCTTCCCCAAAGTTTTCCGGCATTAACCGAATCAGTGCCTCTTTTGCTTGCTCTATTCCATCTCCATTTTTTGCACTGACGCAGATAACTTCTTCTTTTGTTTCCCGTTTCAATGCCTCTGCAAATGCTTCGCCGTCTTCCGACAAGTCTGTTTTATTAACCACAAACAGTACCGGTGTCTTTTTTTCTTTGAATATCTGATACCACCCCTGCTCCTCCGGAAACTGTTCAAAAATAGATTGTTTGGTATTCTTTGCCCGACTCCACTCATCTGCTGCAAATAAAATCACAGCAATATCTGTTTTATCTGCTGCAAGCTTTGTCTTTTCCATTCTACGTTCCCCAAGTTCGGTTTCGTCTGCAAAACCTGCCGTATCAATAATGACACATGGTCCCAATGGTAAAATCTCCATTGGTTTATATACAGGGTCTGTTGTCGTTCCTGCCACTTCTGCTACAATGGAAACCTCCTGTTTGGTAAATGCATTAATAAAAGAAGATTTTCCACTGTTTGTCTTTCCAAACACTCCGATATGTAAACGGTTACTGCTTGGTGTTTCATTTAAAGTTGCCATAAATTTTTAATTCCTTTCGATTCAATTATCCCCATAATTGTATCTATCAACTAGAAGCGGAAATCACGTTTTCCTTCTGCAATATCATGAATGCGCTCATATGCAGTCTGTTTTACCTTTGGGTTTGGAATCTTTTCCAATTCTTTTTCAATTAATTCCATACCAATTTTTCTGGTTTCTTCACTTGCATAATCTTCCAGATATTCTTTTAAGGTCATTAATGCATTTGGATGACAGCAATTTAAAATCTGTTTACTCTTACAAAGTGCCATAAAGCGGTCTCCGGTTCTTCCTTCTCTGTAACATGCCGTACAGAAACTTGGAATATAGCCTAATTTCATCAACCAATTTACTACTTCATCTAAGGTTCTGTTATCGCTGACATCAAACTGTGCACTTGTTACCTCTTCTTCTTTTTCCGGTTCTGCATATCCACCTACACTTGTACGTGAAGCACCACTAATCTGGGATACACCAAGTGGTAATACTTTTTCACGAACTTCCTGACTTTCTCTGGTTGAAATAATCATTCCGGTATATGGTACGGAAATACGGATTAATGCACAGATTTTTGCAAAAGTTTCATCTGAAATTCCATTATCAAATGCACTTGGATCAATATCATCTGCATGTTTCACACGAGGCACACTGATGGTATGTGGTCCTACCCCGTGAACCGCTTCAAGATGTTCTGCATGCATTAAAAGTCCTGCGAATTCATAACGGTACATTTCAAGACCGAATAATACTCCAAGTCCTACATCATCAATTCCACCTTCCATGGCACGGTCCATTGCTTCTGTATGATAAGCATAATCATGTTTTGGTCCTGTTGGGTGAAGTTCCTCATAGCTCTTTTTGTGATATGTTTCCTGGAATAAAATATAAGTACCAATTCCTGCTTCTTTTAATTTACGGTAATTTTCAACAGTAGTAGCAGCGATATTGACATTGACACGACGAATTGCTCCGTTCTTATGTTTGATACTATAAATCGTATCAATACACTCTAAGATATATTCGATTGGATTGTTAACCGGGTCTTCTCCTGCCTCAATTGCAAGACGTTTGTGTCCCATATCCTGTAACGCAATGACCTCTTTTCTTACCTCTTCCTGTGTTAACTTTTTACGTGCAATATGTTTGTTTTTCATATGATACGGACAATAAACACATCCATTGACGCAATAATTGGATAAGTAGAGCGGTGCAAACATTACAATACGATTTCCATAGTAATCTTTTTTGATCTGCTCTGCTAATTTATAAACTTCCTCTAATTTTTCTGGAATCTCGCAAGCAAGCAACACAGATGCTTCACGGTGTGTCAGTCCTTTTCCTAATTTTGCCTTTGCAATAATCTCATCAATTAAGGCAACATTCTCTTTATTTTCATCTGCATAAGCAAGCGTTGCCAAAATTTCCTCATCTGAAATAAATTCTTCTGCTTTTAATGATTTTACATCGTACATTTTTTCTTTTTTCCTTTCTTATTCGTATTTTATCTATTCTTTAAAGTCTCCACGATCAGTTACTACTTCATAGCCGATACTCTCCATCCTCTTTTGCATACAGAATCGGCACTCTGCAGCCTCATCACCAGTACAGATTTTATTATCATATAATTTGTATTTTTCCCGGACATCCACTGGAGACAGATTCGGCATTACAACATTAGCACCGGCTTGAATTCCTTTTTCTCTTCCTAATGGATGAATGGTTCCTAGCGCTGTCGTTGCTGGTAGCAACACATGTGGATGAATCAGTCTTATGATGGATAAAAGCCTTAAGGTATCTTCCATCGTTCCTACTTTTTCACCTGCAAAAGGAGTATCCTGCTGCGGAATAAATGGTCCGATTCCTACCATATGAGGCTGCAGTTCCCGAATAAACTGTAAATCCTCATAAAGTGTCTCAATCGTCTGTCCCGGAGAACCTACCATAAAACCACATCCAACTTGATAACCAATTTTTTTCAAATTCCACAAACACTCTTTTCGATGTTTCAAAGAAAGTTCTGAGGGATGAAGTTTTCCGTAATGACACTCATTCGCTGTCTCGTGTCGAAGCAGATAACGGTTCGCTCCCGCTTTGAAATAAAGTTCATAACTTTCCTTTTCTTTTTCTCCAATAGAAAGTGTTATCGCACAATCTGGATACTTTCTGCGAATCTCCGATACAATGTCACAGATTTTTTCATCTGTAAAATAAGGATCCTCTCCTCCCTGTAATACGAAAGTACGGAATCCTAATTCATAGCCCATCTGACAACAATCTAAAATCTGCTCCTTCGTCAGGCGATAACGCTCGGCTTTTCCGTTGCTTCTTCGAATTCCACAATAATAACAGTCATTTCTGCAATAATTGGTAAATTCTATCAGTCCTCTGATAAAAACTTTCTTTCCATAGATTTTCTGTGCTGCTTTTGCAGCCTCCTGATGAAGATATGCTATCTCTTCTGCGTCCTCCGTCTGCAGTAGGAGTTCTAATTCTTCTTTCTCAATATTCTGTTTTTCTCTTACTTTTTCAATGATATTCCTGATTTTTTGATTCATAGCACCCTTTTTCTTACGCTACAACTAGCAGTTTCTTATTCTTTGCGCATTCCCGTAATATTAGAATAAACTGTCTTTGCGCTAATTCCATCCAGTCTTCCGATTTTTCCGGACAGTGTGTTTATCGTATCCTGAGGTGCATCAATCGCTACACTAATAATATTAACACCTCTCTCTCGATATGGAATTCCCATTCTTCCGACAATATACGCTCCATACTCATGTAACAAATGATTTAATTGTTCTATGGAATCCTGATTTTCTACAATAATTCCTATCAAAGCGATCCTTGTTTCCATTCTTTGTCTCCCAATTCCTATACTAAAAAGACCATGCCCAAAGGCATGGTCATAAAAAAGGACAGTTTCCCACTCTCCCCACATTTTGTTCCACTTGATGTCAACCATACCTTTCTTCTTAAAGTTCTTTACTTTTTGAAGTCAGGGATTATGCTTATCTTATTCACTCAGTAACAAGAATTTTTCTCATTACGAAGTAATTTCATACTAACATGGATTTCTTAGATTGACAATATTTTAACAAGTATTTTTTCAGATACATGAACACTTTAAACACATATCCGCACGATACAAACCACTTTTTCTTTTCTCTCACATCAAAAACTGGGCTGCAACATAACTGTTTAAATCCATCCCTCTTTCTGTCAAATAGATTCTTCCACCTTTTTTCACAATCAACTCATCTGCTAATAATTGATTCAATACTTCACCATATACCGCTTCCACAGATACTCCAAAGTTCTGTTCAAACTCTTCTCTGGAAATTCCCTCTAACATCCGAAAACCAAGGAACATAAATTCTTCCATCTGTCCAGAACGTTCAATGATATCCGCAGATATATGAAGATTGATTCCTCCAGCCAGCTCTGTGGTACCATTTTGCAGGATACAAGTAAAATTTTCAGCCTGAATATTTTTTGATTTCTCGATATAATCGTATAAATCACTGGTATTGCTATAACGGATATTATCAAGCAAGGATGCCGCACCTAATCCCATTCCCAGATAATTTGCCCGTTTCCAATACCCAATATTATGACGACATTCATACCCCGGCTTTGCATAATTGGAAATTTCATAACGCTTATAGCCTGCCTTTGCCAAAACAACTTCCGTTAATTTCCCGATTTCATACTCTTCCTCTTCCGTTGGTAAAAATTCTGTCTGCATTCCTGCACGCTGTTTTACCGCATCAAATTTATAAGTATCATAAAACGGTGTTCCCTTTTCTATAATTAGTGAATAGGCCGAAATATGTTCCGGCTTCAAGCGGATAACCTGCTGCAATGTATGCGCAAATGTCTTAGGTGTCTGCCCCGGCAAGGAGCTCATTAGATCTACATTGATGTTTGTAAATCCAACATTTCTTGCCAGTTCATAGGTCTTTAAAAACTGCTCGAAAGTATGCACTCTCCCAAGCAGTTTTAATTCCTCTTCATTTGCCGATTGCAAGCCAATACTCAAACGATTAATTCCCGCTTTCTTGTATGCAAGAAATTTCCGTTCGGTCACAGTTCCCGGATTACACTCAATCGTAATTTCTGCCTGTGTAGAAAAAGAAAAACTCTGATATAACTGTTCCATAATGGCTGTCATATATTCTTCCCGAAGCCAGGACGGGGTTCCACCTCCGATATAGACCGTACTAACCTCATACGCTCCGGCACACTGTCCCCAGAATTGAATTTCCCGAAGCAGTGCTTCTACATATTCTCCCTGCGTCTGCTCACTCGCCGGAGCCGATAAAAAATCACAGTATTTACACTTCTTCATACAAAACGGAACATGAAGATATAATTCTAATTCTTTTTTCATGAATCGTTTCCCAATCTTGTTCTTTTTAATCCTCGTCTAATTTTAAGACACTCATAAATGCTTCCTGTGGAATCTCTACATTGCCCACCTGACGCATACGTTTCTTTCCTTCTTTTTGCTTCTCAAGTAACTTCTTTTTACGTGAAATATCGCCACCATAACATTTTGCAAGAACATCTTTTCGCATAGCACGAACCGTTTCTCTAGCAATTACTTTGCCACCGACTGCTGCCTGAATCGGAATTTCGAATAAATGTCTTGGGATTTCTTCTTTTAACTTCTCGCACATTTTTCTTCCGCGCTCATAAGCACTTCCCTCAAATACGATAAAGGACAAAGCATCTACCTGCTCTTTATTAATTAATATATCAAGTTTCACAAGTTCGGAACGCTCATATCCTTTTAACTCATAATCAAACGAAGCATACCCTCTGGAACGGGATTTTAATGCATCAAAAAAGTCATAAATAATTTCATTTAGTGGCAAGTCATATTTAATTAACGCACGTGTTTCTTCTAAATATTCCATGCTGATATAAACACCACGACGTTCCTGACAAAGTGTCATAATCGCACCTACATAATCACTTGTTACCATGATTTCAGCAGATACAATCGGTTCTTCCATATATTCGATTTCAGATGGATCCGGCAAATTCGACGGATTCGTCAATTCAATGA
This sequence comes from Roseburia sp., assembly GCA_051879395.1. GTDB lineage: Bacteria > Bacillota > Clostridia > Lachnospirales > Lachnospiraceae > Roseburia. The sequence continues at coordinate 85,266 of JBJELY010000177.1, forward strand.
CTTCTCCATTCGTCTTGTGTACTTTGTATACAACACCTGGAGCTGTTGTCACCAAATCAAGGTTAAACTCACGTTCTAATCTCTCCTGAATAATCTCTAAATGCAAAAGCCCTAAGAATCCGCAACGGAATCCAAATCCTAATGCAAGAGATGTTTCCGGTTCAAACTGAAGAGAAGCATCATTAATCTGTAACTTTTCTAACGCATCTCTTAAATCCGGATATTTTGCACTATCCGCCGGATATAATCCACAGTAGACCATTGGATTTACTTTTTTATACCCCGGTAAAGCTTCCTCACATGGCCGATTTGCATCTGTTACGGTATCACCAATACGGGTATCACGCACATTTTTAATACTTGCACAAATGTATCCTACCATTCCGGCTGATAATTCCTCACACGGAATAAATTGTCCGGCACCAAAATAACCAACTTCTACAACTTCATCCATAGCACCTGTTGCCATCATCTTAATCTTGGTTCCAACTTTTACAGTTCCTTCCTTAATACGGCAGAAAACAATAACACCTTTATAAGAATCATAAATAGCATCAAAAATCAATGCTTTTAAAGGAGCATCCTTATCTCCTGTTGGGGCGGGAATTTTCGCTACAATCTGCTCTAATACTTCTTCAATATTAAGTCCTGTCTTTGCAGAAATTCTTGGTGCATCCTGTGCTTCAATTCCGATGACGTCCTCAATTTCCTGAATAACTTCTTCCGGCTGCGCACTTGGTAAGTCAATCTTATTAATAACCGGCATGACATCTAAGTCATGGTCAAGAGCAAGATATACATTAGCCAAAGTCTGCGCTTCCACTCCCTGCGCAGCATCTACTACAAGAATCGCTCCATCACAAGCTGCTAGGCTTCGTGAAACCTCATAGTTGAAATCGACATGTCCCGGTGTATCAATTAAGTTAAAAATATATTCTTCCCCATCTTTTGCTTTATAAATAATACGCACTGCCTGAGATTTGATGGTAATCCCACGCTCACGCTCTAAATCCATGTTATCTAATACCTGTGCCTGCATTTCTCTGCTGGTCAATGTACCTGTCTTCTCTATAATACGGTCTGCAAGGGTTGATTTCCCATGATCGATGTGGGCAATAATACAAAAATTACGAATTTTACTCTGATCTATTGACACGTTACTCGTCCTCCTATTTTCTCGACTTATTATACTTGATACTCTTCCCATGCGTCAAGGAGTACTCTCTTCCTTTTTCTAATTTGTAACAGTCACTTGATTCAGATAAATTTTGCAGTAAGATTTACTTTTTACATTAATTTGCTCCGGATTCGAATTTAATGCAATTCTCACACTTGTTATCTTGCCTTCGATATTTTCTAATGGTATCACTAGAGAATGTTCTCCCTTTTCCTCTCTGTCCAAGATAAACCTGGTAGCTTCTATAACATTACCATCCTCATCTATCAAATAAATGGTTGCTGCTAATTGATATCCATTAATATATTTCAACCACAGGCTAAGTTCTGTTGGGTTTTCTACTGTTTCACTTAATTTTCCTTCAAAATAAGCGTTTTCCTGATTTTGTGAAGTAGACCTTGTAACACGTAATATCTGATAAACTGTTTCTAACAGATATTGATTCTCCTCTATATCTGTTGTCCAATCAGAAACATCCACCGTTCCCGTTGCTGATATTGATACTGATTTATTTTCTTCTGCTATGTAGGAAATATAATCATACTTTGCAGAAAGCGGTACCGTTCCGTCATATTCTTTCAACCAATCTTTTGTCAAAGAAGACTTTCCATTCCATACATTCATCATGATTTTGCCTGGGGTACTCGGAAGTTTCTCTTCTTCTGCGGTCACAGTATATACTTTTTTCCCATCTACATACCAGCTAATAGCATCTTTACTCCAATCAAATCCATATTCATGGAGTCCTTTTGCCGCGTCAAATCCAAGAGAATAAAGATATCCTCCCGAACTGACTCCATTTGTAAAAAAATTAAACTGCACTATAGTTGTATCTTTTCCTAAGAATTCAATATCAATTTCATCCCATACTGTTCCATTCGATGGTCCTGTATAAAGAAAAAATGATGAAACAACTCCATCATTCTTAATTGGTCTCATTGACACACGATAGGAGCCATATCCATAAGTACTTCGCGTTGCATATTCTGCTCCTGCATATTTATAATTTTCATCTGTGGAATTATCATTTAATGTCAAATACATATTTCCTTCCCAGAATTTTACATTGTCAGGACTAAATACACAATCAAACTCATTTCCATTACTCCAGTTCGACTTTATCATATTCACTTCATCTTCTTGCGAAAAATCATCATATACATCTGTATTCGCCACATTTGCCCCTAAAACACAAACGCTTTGATTCATTCCCAGAAATAAGCTGAAAGCAATTAATAATGACCATACTTTTTTCATCTTTGTGTTCCTCCTTTTCGACAATTTGTTACTTTATTCCTATGTTTTAAGCATATCGCTAATTTTTAGTCTTTTCAATAAAATGTCGAAAATTGTCAGTTTTTCACATAAATGTATTTCGATATAAAAAAGAGCTAATGCATTTCTGGCACTAGCTCCTCTTCCTCTATACGTTTTTCTCTGCAACAATCCATATCTTAACGCATTTCATCGTTCTGACTCACGAGATTAACAGCAGATACTCCCGGAATCTGATAAAGCACCTCCTGCACATTCCCCTTATTTCCTACACTTTTGATTAATTTCTCTGATAATTCAAAAATAAACTCTGTTCTCTCTACTGTTGAATTATTTACCTTCATTTTTGCCTTTTTCTCATAATAGTTATCCACTGCTTTTGTAATATCTTCTTCTGCCGTTCTTTCTCCACGAATCGTCAATAAATATCTCTGATTGTCCTGTACCATACCAAAAATAACTAAAAGTACAAAGATAAAAACGGTTCCGATAATGGCAATCGCATAATCTGATACTCCGCAACAAATTCCAATTGCAATACACCAAAAAATATATGCCGTATCTCTTGGATCTTTAATTGCTGTACGGAAACGAACGATAGATAACGCACCAACCATACCAAGTGACAACGCAATATTATTTCCAATGACACTCATAACTAATGTTGTAATCATTGTGAGCATCAAAAGTGATACATTAAATCTGGCACTATAAACAACTCTTGTATGAGCTGTACGATAAGAAATAAAAATAATCAATCCTAATATTAAAGCAACAACAAAATTTAAAATAATCTCTGTCGTACTTAATGTCGTGGAACTCATTCCTAATAAATCTAACATCTGTTCTTTCATATTATATGTCCTCCATCTTCTATTCAAGTCCTGCTTCATTCAACCATAATGTTGTCAACTGCTCCATATCCTCCTGAAAGGCAATCTCATTATGATTCTTAATGTAATAAAGCTGTTTTCCACTCTTTAAAATCCGCTTTCTAACCGCTTCAAAACACAATCCCTTATTCTCTTCATCCGGATAAATTTTCACTTCCTGCGGCAGCCCCTCTTGCTCTGTCTCCGGATTTAATAATACATATCTGAAATTATAATCTTCTACAAATACATTCTTTCCATTTTCTGTTTTCATATAGCGATTCAGTGGAATACGGAAAGTTCTTCTCCGTTCTTCTTTCACACCAGCTTTTCTTCCTCTCTCCTTTAAATTGTTTCGGAAATCTCCAAACACGCTGGCATTTTCATCTAACTTATCCGGCAAAGAAGGTTCTCTGTCATATACAATTTGAAAATATTCTTTTTTGTTATTTTCATCTAACTCCGTAATATGAAAACAATATTTCCATCCGTCCTGATAAGTTTCTACATGCACAATCTGTGCCTTCATCATTGCCTTATAATGATGTGTGTGAATCATGATATCAATCGGCTTACTCATTGGTATATCCATTGGTTTTTTTAAGAAAACAGACATTCCATCTTCGGAAACATCCACGGTTTCCGCATAGACCTTTTCCTGCATTCCAAGACAAACCGGAATTGCCACACGATAACGTTCTGTTAATCGCTTGTTCGTTCTTCCTAGCATAAAAAATACTGACATTACCAAAGAACTTAAATTCACAATCAACCAATACAGAATAATGACCGGTCCGATGGATTCATATTCAATCATCTGTCCAACCGCACGAACAATCGCGATTAGCGATAACAAGCTTAAAATCAAATGTGGTAATGCCATAATTGCATCCGATTCGTTGTTCACGGCCCTACGTTTCTCTGTTACATGGAATTCTCTTTTTCTAACCCCTAATGCTTCTAACAAAATCGGAATTACCAAATAAGGGAACAATACCGTATCTACTATATTACTCCATCTTGTATTTCGAATTTCACTCGAAACAGCTCTTGCTGCAATTAACCCCATTAAATAGGAAGGTAACCAAATCAAAAACATCTGCCATGGTTTACAGACAATAACCGGCACATGAAACAACATGAAAATAATCGGTGCCAGTGTAAATACAAAACGTCTCAAATAAGACCACCAATATAACTCACAAGAAAAATAGCTCATTTTTGCCCGAAACGGCATTTTCTTATCTTTCCAGATGTTAATCCGCCGCAGAGAATAAATGCATCCTCTTCCCCAACGTTCTCTCTGTTTTACCAGAGAGTCAATCGTATCCGGCGAAAGTCCATGTGCTAATACTTCTGATGTTGCATAACAGGTATAGCCTTCATCCTGGATATGAATTCCTGTTTCAAAATCTTCAGTAATCGTACCAGTTGCGATTCCACCTACAAGTTCTAATGCCTCTCTGGAAATCAATGTATTCGATCCTGCATAAATTGGTGCATTTGCTTTGTTTCTACTAACATTAATCTCCCGGAAGAAATAATCTTGTTCATTTGGAACACTATTTTCAGAATAAAGATTATACTGAAACAAATCCGGATTATAGAAACTCTGTGGTGTCTGTATAAATCCAATCTTGTAATTCGGATCAATTTCTTCCGGCTGACGTTCTACCCATTCCCCACTCTCTGTTTTTTTCATTTTCGGAAGGAAAAAATATGGAACAGTTTTTATCAGGAAATTTCTTGTCGGTATCATATCAGCATCGAACGTTGCCACTAATTCTCCGCTTGTCTTTGAAAGAGCATTGTTCAAATTTCCTGCCTTGGCAAGTTTGTTATTTGCCAGCCCATGATATCCAATTCCCATTTCTTCCGCCAGTTTTTTTACACTCTCCCGGTTTCCATCATCACAGAACCAGATATGTACCTTATTTTTATCCGGGTATTTCATATGAGTGCAACCATTTGCTGTCTTGTAAAGAACATCTAATGGTTCGTTGTGAGTGGCGATAAAAACATCCACATCCGGATACCATTCATCTGGAATAACCGGAAGTTCTGGCTCCTCCAGATGAATGGAATGTACCAAATGCATAATTGTTTCGATTGCAGATATCACTTCACAAACCAACATTACAATACCGCAAATTACAACTAATGTTCCATATTTTATTGGCAAGGTAAAAAAGATACGCCATATAATATAGACTAGCAATGTCAGAACCGCTAGTACAACTACGGTCTTTTTATATCTATCACTTTTCTTCATTTTGCACCTCCTGTTCCTGTATCTTTAAATTCCCATATCATCCTGCTGATAAAATAAATTTACTTCCTGCACTGCTTCCATCTGATAGAGTTCTTCTTTCAATTTCTGTCCAAAAGAAAGTCGATTTTCTTCCTCTTCGCAAATTTCATAAATCAGTTCCATATAAGAATCTTCCACTGAGTTATTATATTTCATTTTTACAGTGTTTCGCGGTTGGTTAGCAAACATCTCTATCAATGCTTCCTCACCTTGTGCATCTCCACGAACTACTAACAACAGCCTGCCTTCTTTCCTAAGTGCTCCGGTTCCCATCAGAACCAAAATCAGCACACAACTTGCAGCACCTACTAAAAAGAACTGATGTGCCGCACAAGCAAACCCACTTGTCACTGCCCAGAAAATATAAGCGAAATCTCTATGATCTTTTACTGGTTCTCTAAAACGCATCAATGTGATTGCACCGATAATTGCGATTCCCCCCACATTGAACTTCAAATATAACATCATGGCTGGAATCACTGCATAAATCACTAATGATGTCGCCATTCTTGACGACAGGACAGCTCTCGAATGACTTAGGCGATAAGTCCCTGCAATTACAGTTCCCAATAATCCGGATGCCCCTAAAATCAATAAAAAGTCTTGATACTCCTTCATGTTATCTCTCCTTTCTAACCTTCTCCTCCTAAGCTGAACCTTCTTGCCAGCACATATTTGCTGACAGATGTTTCTATCTTATCCACACATTGAATAATGTCTTTAATATAACTTGGCAGAAAATGGTTATACTTTACTTCTAACACACTACGAGTTGGAGACATAACCGGATAGAGTTGCAAATCTTTTGAAAAGATATCAAAATTTCCCTCATTGGAGCGAACCCCAGAATCTAACGTCAGCCGCACGTTATTTTCATTAATTCCAAATGCAATTCTGTCATATTCCACTACACATCGCGGCTGATATAGTTCCATCGTCATTTTTCGATATAAATAACCAGCTAGTTCTTCTTCATGAGACAAGAGCACTTCATAATTTCCCTCAATCAACTCTTTTGCTTCTTCTCTTGATACCGTTAATGACTGTTTTCTCTGCATACTTCCGCTTTTTGCCTTTAACTCAAGCTTTGCTTTACTCGCATCCGGTGTGTATATGCGAAGCCTGATTTTTTTTCGATCATTAACTCCCGATTCTTTCTCATAAAAATCAATATCGGATGCCGAATCAAAATAAAGGGAGCGAACTAAATAAGGATCTGTTCCATTAAAAGCATCACCGTGCATCAATTGCTCTAACTGTCCCTTCACATAAGTGATTTCCTCTAATGACATTTCATACTTTTTCTCTTCTCGCAAAACATCAAGCATCTTATTCCTCCTCTCCTTCATATTGATCCTCTGCATAAAACTGGAAGAAGTTCTCTGTAATGTCTTCTGGATAATAACCCACAATCACATAATCATAGTCTCCTTCCGCCACCATCTCTTTTACATACTCATCAGTAGCATATTTTCCCCAGACACCATCAATCTGACTGCAATATGGAATCATATCTATCATAATTGGAGATGCGAAAGAATCTCTGATAAAGAATATTTTTAATCCATCCGGATTATCTTCATTTACAATTCTCTCATTCTTCATGACACCGCCCAAATAAAAGCCATACATATCGGATTGATAGACATCCTCATACTCTAACTTCTGTGTTTCTAAAACCGTATCCGTATAATCTCCTTCTCTTCCCATCCATTTTATATTAGCTGAAAATTTCGGCGTAACTGTCTGAAAATCCTCTAAAGTGTCTCTTCCCGAAAACGAGAGTCCTACATTTCGTCCGGATGCTCCAAGAAAAATTCCTTCATGCCATTCTACATCGTAATTATTAATATCTGTATAATAATAATCCGAATCTAAATTTGCATCATACTTCTCATTCATATGTTCTACCAAATCCTGATAGACAAGAAATGCAGCATAACCTGTCCAGTGATGGTCTGTTTGATAAAACATCTCATCAAAAGCAAGACCTGATTCCGCCAAAGTCTGTCTACAATCAATTGAATCCACACCATATCTTCGATTCCATAAAAGTAAATCATCTACCTTACTGTTATATCCATTGTATGGAATTCCTGCATATCCCTCGTTCCATTTTTCATAATATTTATTCGGGAAAGCCAGGAAAATAAGATTTCCACCATTCTCTTCCACATCCTGCTGTAAGAGAAATAACTGTTGCGCATAACGCTGTGTCTCATGTTTTTGAACTTCATTCCAAAAGTTCACAGAATTATAAGCACCATTTTTATCAATTGCATAACTATATCCATTAATCTCATGCTTTCCAATCAGCCGATTCACTGTTCCATAATCTTCGATAAGCTGATATCGCGCAAAAACATTTTCTGAAATATCACTATCTACCTGCAAAAAACTGCTTCCAAGCACTTCTGATATAGTATCTCCCCCAATAGTGCTTTCCTCATCTTCTTTTTCTCCTTCATCGACTTCTTTTTCTTCCTGTCCCAGCTCTTGCAATTTCTGAATCGTCTCATCCGCCCTCTCTTTTAAAATAGGAAGAGAATTTTTCATAGACAATCCAGAAAAAGTAAAAAGTCCACCTAATAAAAGGAGCGAATAAATATATTTTTCTACATGTTCTATTTTTTTCACTTTTATTCCTCCTTTCTAAAAGTTGAAGTAAATAAATGGATTGTAACTTCCTCTTACCAGACAAAGCATACTAAGTATCATTCCAGCAGACAGACAAAGTACATATCCTGCTTTCGCTGGAATAGCAATTTGTTTTTTAGATGTCTCCACCAGCTTTTCACGAATTCGGGGTGCAATTGGTGCTGAAAAAAGAATTGCCGGTAAAAAGAACATCCAACTCTCTCTTAATATCATCAACGCCGTATCATTACAAAATGCATTTCCGTTAACCATAAACATATTTTTAAAGAATTCCTTCATTAAATAAAGGTTTTCAGAACGGAATAACACCCAACCGAATAATACGATTAAATTGCTATATACATATTTAAATCCATCATGATTCTTCCACTTTTCAAATCCAATCAATCTTTCGATTAAGATAAACAACAGATTATAGAGTCCCCATAAAATAAATGTCCAGGACGCACCATGCCATAATCCAGTCAATACCCAGACAATTACTGTATTGCGCACCATGAAATCTTGATTTTTTACTCTTGATCCTCCCAACGGGAAATAGACATACTCTTTAAACCAGGTTCCTAAAGAAATATGCCATCTTCTCCAGAATTCTCCAATCGACTTCGAAATATATGGATAATTGAAGTTTTCTTCAAATTGGAATCCAAAGACTTGTCCCAATCCAATTGCCATATCAGAATAAGCTGAAAAGTCATAATAGATCTGTAGCATATATCCAATTGCCCCTATCCATGCCATTACCACAGGAACCGAATAAAGATCCGCTCCTGTCAGGGTCAAATCGTAAATTTTATCAACTATAACGCCAAGCTGATTTGCAATCAGAACTTTTTTTGTCATTCCCACACTAAAACGGCAAAGCCCTTTCGTAATCTGATTCAAATCAAACTTCCGGTGGCGGATATACTGTTCAATTGTTTTATAGCGGACAATCGGTCCTGCTACCAACTGTGGAAAAAATGCAATGTAAAGTCCCATATAAAATGGATTTTTCTGAACATCTGCATCCTTTCGGTAAACATCTACTACATAGGACAACGCCTGGAATGTAAAGAAAGAAATCCCAATCGGCAATGCCAGTTCCGGCACTTGAATTACTTCTTTTTTGAATGCAGAATTCACAATTCCTACAAAGAATCCCATATATTTAAAGACGAATAAGATTCCTAAATTGGCTACAACATCCAAAAACACAAAAAATTTTGACAACGTCGTCTTTGAATCTCTAAATTTTCCTACTAGAATACCAAAGATATAATTAAACACAATTGACACCAATAATATCACAAGATATGCTGGTTCTCCCCATGCATAAAAGATAAGACTTACAATCAAAAGCCATATATTCTGCAATGGAATTGAAAAACTAAGTATAAAATAGACCAATAAAGTTATTGGCAAAAAATATAGTAAAAACGTTAAGCTGGAAAATACCATTTTTCTTCTCCTTATTTAAAAGCACTTCTTCTACGAATAAGAACTACTGTACAAACTAATCCGATGACAAGTATTACTGTCGCATAGGAACCTGCCTTGACCTTAGTATCATTTACACCTACTTCTAACTCCTCAAGTCCGTCTCCTATATATTCTTCCTTAATAGAAAAGAAATCTTTTAACCGCTGTACTTCATCCTGATAAGTACTTCGTTTTCTGTCAACCGGATAGCCATCCATATCCTCTTCCTCTTGCAACATGCTATTCTCGCCATAAGCATCGTCCCAACGGCTCCAATCTCTTAAAGCAGCATTTCCTAGATAAGCACTCACATCATCAATATATGTCCCAAGTTCTTCTGCTGAAAAAATAGAGGACTGCATTTCCTCATATCGTTCTTCCAAATCGGAAACATACCGCTCAGATTTGCATAACTGTTCAAACCACGGATGATTCTGGAACACAACATTCTGCGGGTTATTTAATTCGGAAGGATAATTATCCATAGCTCCATCGTAGTCCCATAGTGGTCCCATCTGCAGTTTTCCGCCTCCATCTTTATAAAAATAAGTAGAGTTATTTCCTGCATCATAGTTTCCAAATAATTCATTAAATAAGAAATAATCCACAAAGGACTGCTCATCTAAATAATTTGGCCACGTTTCTAGTACCTCCAAATCATCAGAGTATAAGACCCTCTCTATCGCATCGATATCCTCTTCTATGTAATTTAGTGCATAATCATCTAAAATATCTTCGTCCGGATACAAAACCGAAATTCTTCCGTAACAAAGGTTATTCTCTGAACAATAAGTCGATAATTGTATCTCCGTTTCATCTTTTCTATCTCTACAAAGCAAATAACTTACCAAGTCGTCACCCTCATGGTACGAATCAATATCTACACGTCCCTCACTCTGCTCAATTTTTTCCATCATCAGATAAAGTCCCTGATAAACATATTCCTCTCCATCTTTAAAAAAGACTTCACAATACTTTGCTTCCGGTGTATATGGAAACATTGTACTTCCCAGATTGTATGCCATATAATTTCGAATGAGAGAACTATCAATCATGGAAATATTTAAAATCCAGTCATTGTTCTCCTCCATGGAAAGCATTGACATCTTATTACTATTTCCCTCTTCATCTATTAACTTAATAGCAAACTGTTTCTTTTTGTAATTTAGAGATGAATTTCCTCGATAACGAATCTTCATATATGAAGTCTGTGTTGCTTCATCAGATAATGTATTAACATAATCAGCATTATCAATAACAGATATTGATCCATTTACAAAAGGATCTTCACCTGTTCGTGTCACTTTGACATCGTCAAGAGATTCATCTTCTTCAAACATTTTCGTAACCGGAATCTCCTGCTCTCCAATGTCAATTACTACTAATGGCAAATGACTTACAAAATCATCTCCGACAACACCATCTTCCGGAATCTCTGTCACTCCCAAAGACGGATCCGCTCCATTTTCCATTGCCTCAACATGTTGCTGTGTTCGTGTTACAGTAAATGCTTCATCATCCACAGGATCTATCATCTGATTCATCCAGATTGCAAGCCCCATCCCAATTATCACGACTCCGAGCAAAACCCATGCTTTCCTTCGCTTTTTCATTACTAGCCTTAACCTCCCTTGTCTTTTAAAATGCGGTACTTTCCTTATTCTGTTAAAGTTTCCGCAATATCCGGGTGTGCAATTTCAAGGTTTTTTCGGTCTAAAATTCCATAAACTCCACTTTTTCCAGCTGAATAATTATCATCCCACCAGATATAAGGAATTCCCGCTTCCCTTGCGCATTCCACATAATAGGAACACCATGCTTCCCTCTCCTCCTGGTTCTCCTTATCCACTGCTCCAAATTCCGTTAAAATAACCGGAATCTGATTTTCTTCCATGAATTCCTGCAGCCATTCAAAGTCAACATCAACAGGTATCGTGCTTTGTTCCTCTTCTTCGCTCCATTCTGCCGTTCCTTCTTTATCCTGTGCAAAATCATTCGGTGCATAAGAATGTGCTGAAAAAATAAGATACCTGTCATTCGGAATCTTTACTGCATCTAACATATCTTTCTGACTTCCGGAACGATATGCTGTAATCAATAAGTAACGATTCTCATTATTTCCACCAGTATTGCGAACTGTTTCCACAAATTTCCGGTTTAGTTCGTTAATCACCAGATAGGATTCTGTTGTTCCCTTTCCCCACTCTTCTTCCGTTCCCACTAAACGTGGTTCATTGAAGCCTTCAAACATTAATCTATCATCATAATCCTGAAAATAATCTGCAATCTGTTTCCAAACAATTTCTGTCTTTTTCAACGCCGGATACATATTTTCATAGGATGGATAAAACCAAGTATCATGATGAACATCTAAGATTACATACAAATCTTTTTCATATGCCATCGTAACAACTTCTTTGACACGCTCCAGCCATGCTTCTTCTATCTTTCCCTCTTCATTCATATGATCTTCCCATGTAACCGGAATTCGTACCGTTTGAAATCCGTTATCCTTAATCAAGGTAAATAAATCTTCGGTAATGGTCGGATTGTACCATTGCGTTTCATATTCCGTAATTTCATCCACTGTTTCTTTCCCATGGGCATCTAAAGAATTGCCGATGTTGATTCCAGCTCCTAATTGCGCCACATAGGAAAAGGCCTCCTCACGATCTGTAATCTCTTCCTCTTTCGAAAAATAACCCAAATCCTTTAACTTCTGAAAAATCACCTTCCCCATGACTTCATAACCCGCCTGGTTAAAATGAACTTCATCCGCTTTCAAGGATGGTGGCACCATCCCGGCTTCCATATACGCACTATCTTCCTCTGTCGCCTCTATCCCAGCATCACTTAATCCAAATGCCGCCATATATCCACGCAGATTCAGATATCGTTCTCCATATTCTTCATACATTGCCTGATCATACTCTGCCATTCCCTCTGCACTTCCATAGGAAATCCCTATAATCAGATAATCTTCTTTCGAACCTATCCGTGATGCAATAATTGCATTTTGCTGTTCAATTAATTCCTCAAAATCATCATATCCTCCATTCGTTCCAATACAAATCAAAGACAAATCATTTTGATAGTTCTTTTCCGCCTGTGTATGCAAAATACTTCCTTTTTCAGCGATGGTTTCTTCACCGGCTTCATTTCTTACAAACGTATATCCGTTTTTTTCTAAACACAGTATTCCTTTCACTCCTGCGATTTCACAGGTATTAATTCCTACATCTGTATAAATGGAAGGTCGAACTTCTTTTCCATTTTCTGCTACCAAATCAATTTCAATTGGTTCTGTTCCTGCCGGTATTGTAACAGCTTCTTTTAAGACATAAGGAATTCCTCCGCTCCTTCCGGCTATCGTAATGGAATCCTCCCCGCAAGCACCTAAATTGGTAACGGAGATTTTCTTTCCTTCCTCCTTTAAACATTGTTCTAACACTGCTGGATAGGAGACTCCTTCTCCCATATAACCGTAAGTTAAAGAATCTCCCCAACAAACAATTCCTTCTATTTCCTCTTTTTCTTCCAAATTTTCTGTTTCATCCAACATATTACTTTCCATCATACGGATTTCTTTTTCTTCTGTTTCTTTTTCTTCTACTCCAGCTTCCGCACCACATGCACTAAACAACATGCAAACAGAAAGTAATCCTGCAAAAAAACCTCTTTTCTTTCCTCCCATTTTAGCCCCCACTTATAGTCCCAAATAGATGTCTTCGTTTGCCAGATTGTTTGTTCCCGATTCAATGATGACATAATCATAATCACCATTTCGTATCAGCTCTTCAATACTCTCCCCATAACGAACATCCCATATTAAATCCATTTCACTGCAGACTTCTGAAAAGAAAGCTGCAACCGGTGCCATAAATGAATCCCTGATAATCAAAACCTTTGGTCCCTCTTTTTGATTCAAATTTAAAATATGATCTTCCATATTCACCGCACCAAGATAAACACTATAACGATCCGTCTCATAGATTGAGGTATCATCCCTCATATTATAGGTTTCTAAAATGCTGCTCATGAAGTTTCCATTCAGCACCACTTCATCACTATCCGCTGTGGAGCGGTAAGTATGTTCGTAATTGGTATCAAATTGTGGATAAATCAAATCAAAATCATCAAGTCCTGCATAGGCTACGCCGGTTTCTCTTCCCATAGAACCTAAAAAGTAATCTTCATAATGCACTATATTATAATTTTCCAAATCACAATAAATTCTCTGTGGATCTAAGTTTTCATCATAGGCAGTCTCTATTCCACCAATTAATTTCTGAAACATATAAAACGCTGCTTTTGTACGCCAATGATGGTCTGTATCATAAAAAAGTGTTTCTTCAGTCTGTGCTTCAATATCTTCGATATAGTCCCTGGTATCAATATATGGAACTTCTTCTTCTTGCAACGCCTCAACTACCTGATCTAAGACCGGATTATCATTGACATAAGGAATTCCTTCCTCATAGGTATCTTTGTTCTCATCATATTTATCCGGTGCAAGCAACACAAACGGTTTTGCACCTGATTCTTCTGTAATTTCTATAATCTGTATCATCTGATCAATATTGCTTTCCACGCAATCCTGCTGATAAGATTCATTTGCGTAATACAAAGCACCTTCACTATCTTTCGCATAAGAAAATCCATTTTCTACATTCGTACCTAAAACTTCCTGCGTTGTGCCATATACTTCAATCCAACTGTATTTTTCATATACATTTTCATTTATACAGCTTTCAACCTGCTGTACCAGACTACTTATTTCTTCTCCATCATAATTCCGGCACACTTCTAAAACCTGTACTCCCTCTTCTTTAAAGTTGATGATGGAGTATCCATATAGCGTCAGCAAAAAAAGTACTGTAAAAATATATTTTTTAATAAAATGACGTTTCATCCTTATCACTCCTTAGAAATTGAAATAAATGAATGGATTGTAACTTCCTCTCACCAAATAAGAAAAGCTGACAACACAAAGCACGAACAATCCGATTGGATAGGCTGCCGTTGCAATTCCAGCTGCTATCCTGCTCTTTCCTTCCACCAAAGTTTTTTCCAAACGTTTTGCAAATGGAGTAGAAACTAAGATTCCCAAAATCCAGAAAATCCAATATTCCTTCACTAACATGATTGCCTCTTCGCTAAAAAATCCATTTCCTGAAAAACCATATAGATTCCGGAAATAAAGCAATCCCTGTGTAAGATCGGTTGCCCGGAACATAACAAATCCCATTGCTACTACCCAAATCAAATAAATATGTTTAAAAAAAGCCGGTACCCTATTTGTTTCAAAATCAAATAATTTTTCCAGGAAAATAAATACAAAATTCCAAAATCCCCATAAAATAAACGTCCATTCTGCTCCATGCCAGATTCCAGTTAACATCCACACAATAAACAAATTTCGAATGACCTTATCCTGATTTTTGACACGAGACCCACCTAACGGGAAATACACATATTCATGAAACCAGGTTGTTAAAGAAATATGCCATCTTCTCCAAAATTCAGAAACTGATTTTGCCACATAAGGATAATTAAAGTTTTCTCCAAATTGAAATCCAAACATCAACCCTAATCCAATCGCCATATCCGAGTAGGAGGAAAAGTCAAAAAATAACTGAAGCATGTATCCAAAAATACCAACCCATGCCAGCATTGCCGGAACTTCTCCTGTTGCAGTCGTTTTTCCATATACATAATCTGCTATGATTGCAAATTGATTGGCTAAAAGGATTTTTTTACAAAGTCCCATCGCAAATCTGCTACAACCTGCCGTAAATTTATTCCAGGTTATCTGACGATTTCGAATCTGATCTGCTACCGTATTATAGCGAACAATTGGTCCTGCAATTAGCTGTGGAAAAAATGAAATATATAAACCTAAATAGAACAAGTTTTTTTCTGCAACTGCATCCTTTCGATAAACATCAATGACATAAGACAATGCCTGAAATGTAAAAAAAGAAATTCCAATCGGTAATGCCAAATTCGGATTTTTTAACAACTCTTTTCCTGCCAACTGGTTTATATTACGAATTACAAATCCAAGATATTTAAATACAAACAAAACAGATAAATTTGTGACTATTGACGCTACCAATACCATACGTTTTTTCAAAAAACTATCGTCAAATTTTTCCACCAAAAGGCTAAAAATGTAATTCAATACGATAGACGCAATCATAATCAATACATAAACCGGCTCTCCCCATGCATAAAAGAAAAGACTCGCAAACAGCAAAAAAATATTCTGCGCTCCTCTCGAAAAACTAAGAAGATAATTTCCCAACAATACAACCGGAAGAAAAAAACAAAGAAATACGATACTGGAAAATAACATTAATAACGCTCCTCCTCTTCTGCCATTCTTGTCTTCTGACTTATTTTCATCTGAATTAACGTATAGCAAAGCAGACAACCTGCCAAAAGTGCCACAAGAATAATCCGGCAAACTTTCTTTGCCGATATGCTGTTTAAAAATTCAAAAGAAAACGAAATCTTCTTTACCTCATCCTGATCTAATATTTGATACCCGTTTCCAACTTCCTTTGTCAACCGCACTTCTTTTTTTAGATAAATTCCATCCTGCGTACATGCCTCCAAAGCAAGATATCCTTCTTCCGCTTCTTCTGTTAATTCCATCCTTCCGTTTTCATCAATGGAACATCCCTTTACCGAATCAATACCTTCAAATGTAATTCCTTCCACATTCGAAGAATATTCATAAAAATAACTTCCTACAGACGGAATGGTAACATTTTCATTTCCCTGCAAAAATGCTTTCTGATAGTTAGACAAAACTACAGCTTCTTCTCCTGTCATATCTTGAACAGATACTATCTCTAACTCACATGTTTCCTGTTTTTCTACTAAAAGTTCGAATGTAATTCCATATAGCTGCTCTAAATCAACATTGTCCTTTTCCATTTTTCCTATAGGAATTCCAAGTCTTGCCTGTTCTCCCGGATAAATGCAAATCAACTGTTCTTCCATTTCACAAATATAATTCTTTTCATCCTTCTGTTCCCAATAAAAGGAAAGTGCATCTGTATTCGCGCTTGTTCCAAAAATATCATTAAAATCAACCTGCAAATAAATTGGTTTTTCGCCTGTATAACTGTAATCAATCCACAAGACATCGTTTTCACCCAGACCAAATAATTCCTCTCCGATCAAATCTACAATTATCTGCTCATACGACTCTTCCATTTGTTTTGCATCAATCTGTATCTGCAAATTGTTTTCCTGAAAAATTTCAACCTTTGCCTTAGCATCCTCATTCTGCCAAATAGTGCTTTTTGAGGTGACTGGTAATACTTCTGTTTCTTCCGCTCTACATGTCACAGTTGGAAAAAGACAATTTCCCAAAATCAGTGCACCTATTAAAATTTTCCAATAATAACTCCTCTTTCCCATATCTTTCCCATACCTTTTACACTTTATAAATATGCCTCTTCCTTAAACTCATAAGGGCTTGTTTTTTGTAATTCTTTCTGTATTTTCTTCTGACGCTCGCTCCACTCTTCAGCTTCTTTTTCCCAAATTGCCAAAATCCGCTCAAATTCCCGGTTATTCTGAAACTCTGCCTCATTTTCCAATGTGTAAAGTCCAATCATTGCCTTCTGGTTATTTTTTTCATACAGAACTTTCTTTAATTTACAAACAAATGTAATTTCAGTTTCTTGATCTTTTAATATCAGATTTTCCTGATACTTTCTTTTTTTATTACGAATCAATACATAGCTATAGTTGAAATTCAGCATACGCATCCGTTCCCCCTCCGGTGTATATAGTTTCCGATACACATCCACTCTCGGAAGCTTCCGGTTCGATTCTTTGCTTTCTCTCTTTCGTTTTGAAATATTATTCTTCAAATCCTCATAAAAACTGCTATGTTGGTTCACTTCAGCCGGCAATGTTGGTACACGGTCATAAACAATCTGATACAGTTGTAATAGCTCTTTTTCCTCTATCTCATTGTAAACTACTGAATAACGCCAATTCTTTTTATACTTCTGTACATGCACGATTCTTCCAGTTAAATTTGCCTGATATCTGCCTTCGCTATCTGTTATCGTAAAAAATAATTTTTGATTATCTGGTACATACTCCGGTATGGCCAGTTCAAATGCCAAACCACCTTCCGAAATATCATGTGTCAGAACCTGACGTTTATAATTTTCTCCCTGTATCGTCACCGGAACTGAAACACGGAACCGCTCTGTCTCTCTGTAATATTTTCTTCCCATAATGAAAAAGACTGACATGCAAAGAGTATATAAGTTGGCAATAAGCCAGAATAAGATAATCAAATATCCTGCCGTTTCTCCCATAATACTCTCTTTTAATGCTTCAAAAATTCCAACTAGTGAGAGCACAATTAAAATTATATGTGGAAGTGCATAATAAATACGCTGTTTTACCGTTTCCTCTTCTGTTTGGGTGTTCTTTTTTGTTACCTCAAATTTTTCTTTTTTGATTCCGAAGGTTTCAAGTAAAACTCCCGGTATAAGCTGAAATGCCAAAATCGTATCGTAAATGTTGCTCAGTCTCGCTGTACGCTGTTTTCCTGAAATCAATGCCAACGCCCAGGTATAAAAAACATAATGTGGCAACCAAAATCCTAAGATTTCCTGCAAAGAACAATTCAGCATCTGTATTCCAAATACAGCAAACAAAATAGGAGAAAGTAAAAAAATAGCTCGTCGTATCGGCGTATACCAATAAAGCAAAGATGAAATATATGCTTTTCTCTGCTGACCAGTCATACCTTTTCTACGAAAAAGATGTAATTGGCGAAACGTCTGAATACACCCTCTCGCCCAACGATCCCGTTGTTTGAACAACGATTTGATATCCGTTGGCGCAAGCCCATTCGCATGTACCTCACTTAACGCATAAGATGCATATCCATTCGATTGAATGCAAAGTCCGGTCGCTAAATCCTCTGTGATTGCTTTTTCATAAAAGCCACCTACCGACTCAAGAGCCTCACGTGATAAAATCGTATTGCTTCCTGCATAAATTACAGCATTGGATTGATTTCTCCCACACTGCACTGTCTGAAAGAAAAAATTCTGCTCATTTGGCACTGACTTCTCAGAAAATAAATTGTACTGAAATAAATCCGCATTATAAAAACTCTGCGGTGTCTGTGCAAAGCCTACTTTTTTTCCCGGTACTTTCCGTTTTCCCCAGCTTCCATCTTCCTTCTTCTCATAACGGTCCTGGAAAAAATACGGCACAACAGTCATTAAAAAATCATGCATTGGTATCATATCAGCATCAAATGTTGCCACAAGCGGCGATGTTGTATTTTCCAGTGCATGATTTAAATTTCCTGCCTTTGCCCCCTTGTGTGTGTCACGCCTAAAATACCCTACTCCCATATGTTCCGCTAATTCTGCCATCTCTGGTCTATCATTATCATCACAAATATAGATATGTACCTTACTTTTCTCCGGATAATCCATATTCAGACATCCGTTCACCGTCTTACGTAATAAATCCGTTTCCTCATTATAGGTTGCAATGAACACGTCCACATCTGGATATTCCTCGAATGGAATTTCTGGTTTTTCCAAATCACATTTTGCCATACTCCCCTTTAAATAACCTGTAGCTTCCCAAAACCCAATTAATTCTGCTACAAATAAGATTACAGCAAAAATCATGTCTATTATTCTTCCCTGATAAGGCAATGACCAACCTATTCTCCACACAATATAGACAACGGTCGTCACTATCGCCAATACATTCACTATTTTTCTCTTCATTTTTACCCCCGAATTCTTTCTTCTATCCTCTTACTTCGTCGTTTTACCACATTCATTCTTTACCCTTTTAATGTGATACAAATATTAAACTAGAAAAATGTGACTAAAATCAAGATTTATTTTTCATAAACTTTACACAAATTTTTCACTTCCTTTACTTCATTTTTACAACTTTGACTCTCAAACTATTTTTCAAATTGTGAATTTTGTCTTTGTATTATCACTATTTTTCGTTTGTTTTCGTATATTTTTCTATTACAAAAAAGCAAAAAAAATATCTTAGAAGCAACTTCTTCGTTGCATTCTAAGATATTCTTCTACATTTTCCTATTCAATTATGCATATAATTTCTGTGGATATATTCCCTGTTCTACCAGTTCTTTAAATGATGTTACTACATGCTCTCTATCTTCTTTATACGTAACACCGAACCATTTATCTCTTGTATTTAAAACCTGAACTGTTGCTAACTTTTCTTTTACCATATCGCCAATAATCGTCGGAATCAGGTATTCTGCCTTTTGCTCATTTCCTTCTATGTGATTTAAGAATTCCTGGAACCGAACCTCTAACTCTTCAAAAATATCCGGTGTCAATCCCCACATATTCATAGAAACCGGTTGATTCAGCGGAATCTTTCCACCTGGTATAACAGCATATCCATCACCTTTACCAATTTCTGATGTTTCCACAATATTGGTCAGTTTTCCATTTTGAATTTCGCAAACTCCACGTGTTACTGTTCCATTTTCACTCAAAGTATTTCCCACTTCAAATCCTGCCATGCAAAAGTCAAATTTTGAACCTGTCTTTCTCTCACTACATAAATATTCATGTATTTTGACAAATCCCTCTTTACCATAATAATCGTCAGCATTGATAACCGCAAATGGTTCCTTCACCACATCCTTACATGCTAAAATTGCCTGTCCGGTTCCCCATGGTTTTGTTCTTCCTTCTGGCACTTCGTATCCTTCTGGCAAATCTGCAAGATCCTGAAAAACATATTCTACTTCAACAATTTCCTGCAATTTGTCACCAATTGCTTCTTTGAAAGCTTTTTCAATATCTTTACGGATAATAAATACCACCTTATTGAACCCTGCCTTTACTGCATCATAGACCGAATAATCTAAAATAATTTCCCCATTTGGTCCAACCGGCTCAATCTGCTTTATTCCGCCATATCTGCTTCCCATACCCGCTGCCATGATTACTAATGTCGTTTTCATTATTTCTCCTCCTTTATCATTTCAGTGCATGTCAAATTATAGAATTTCTAAAGATTTTCTATAACAGATACAGTGAGTCCCCTCACCCTCACTTGCGGAACATTATACCATACTTTTACAAAATGTAAACTTTTTTACTTTTTTCTAATCATTTTTTCCCATATTTTAACATCTTTTTTCTTAATTTCGATCTGACTTCCTGAAAAAACTTTCTCCTCCGTCATGATATCAGTATAATCTGCATCTGCCGTTACCATAAGTCTTTCTTCCCCATGATTCAATAAGAATAAAAACTCATTTTCTTCATTTTTTCTACGGACTGCCTCTAAATGCTCCTGTCTAGGAAAACATGGTAAAATACCTGCTTCCTTGCAGATATCCTGCATCAAATCTTCATAAAATCCATCTTCAGACTGAACTGCAACATAATAAGCCTTCCCTCTTCCGAAAGAATTTCTGGTAATGACAGGCATTCCCTGATAAAAATCCTCTTCATACGTGCTTAATACCTCTGCCCCTTCTGAATGAAGTAAATCACAAAGCAGTACTGCTTCTCGTTTTTTTCCTGCGTACCTAAAATGATTTTTATTCCCTTCTTTTAGCGCATCACTTTCTTCCACCCATATTCCAAGAATATCGCGTAATCTTCCCGGATATCCTCCTGTAATAACCAAATCATGTTCATCGGCATATCCGCTGAAATATGTAGTTAAAAACGTGCCTCCCTTTTGAACAAATGAACGAATTTTTTCATCATATCCTTCCTTTGTCATATATAAAATGGGAGCTACAACCAGCTTGTATTTTGATAAATCCTCTTCCACACTAATGATATCCACCTGAATATTCTGCTTGTGAAGTGCTTCATAGTAGTGTAATACTTCATCCTGATATTTCAAATGAATACTTGGACCTGCCGATGCTTCTATTGCCCACCAGTTATCCCAATCAAACACAATCGCAACCTCTGCTTCTTCTCTGGTACCAAGAAGCTGTCCACCGATTTTTTCCAGTTCTGCACCAATCTGAGCTGCCTCCCGGAAGACACGGGTATTTTCATGTCCGCAGTGATCGATAATGGCTCCATGATATTTTTCACAAGCTCCGATACTTCTTCTCATTTGGAAAAACATAACAGAATCAGAACCATGCGCCACCGCCTGATAGCTCCAAAGCCTCATAACTCCTGGACGTTTCAAGCGGTTATAGGGCTGCCAGTTTGTCACACTCGGTGTCTGTTCCATCAAAATAAATGGTTTTCCACTCTTTAATCCTCTAATCAAATCATGATTAATCGCCATTTTGGCCGGAGAATCATCATTTGACGGATAGCTGTCCCAAGAAGCAAAATCTAAATATTTTGCCCATTTCTGATAATCGAGCGATTTATAAAATGCCATCAAATTCGTTGTAATTGGGATGTTTGGCGTTATCTTTTTAATCGCCTCATATTCCATTTTATAACATTCCATCATACTGTCTGAATTAAAACGTTTGTAGTCCAATGTAATCCCCTGAAACATACTTCTGTCACATTCAAAATGTTCGCTTAATAGATTCGGTGCTACAATTTCATCCCAATCATAAAATGTATGTCCCCAGAATGCAGTATCCCAGACGCGATTCACTTCATCAATTGTTTTATACTTCTTTTTCAACCAGACACGAAAAGCTTTTTCACAATTTTCGCAATAGCATTCTCCACCATATTCATTTGAAATGTGCCATGCGATTACATTATCATAATCCTGATAACGTTCTGCCAGTTTCTCTGCCAGTTTTACGGAATATTTCTGATAAACCAGACTGTTTGGGCAGGAGTTATGACGTCCTCCGAATTTTCGTTTCATACCGTTAAATTCCGTACGAAGAATTTCCGGATACTTATGTGCCATCCATGCCGGATGAGCTCCCGTCGAAGTCGCTAATACAACTTTTAATCCATTTTCTCTACACATATCCATAATTTTATCGAGTCTTTCAAAATGGTAGGTCGTTTCATCGCTTTGAAGCGACGCCCAGGAAAATACATTTAAAGTAACCGTATCGATATGCG
This sequence comes from Roseburia sp., assembly GCA_051879395.1. Lineage (GTDB taxonomy): Bacteria > Bacillota > Clostridia > Lachnospirales > Lachnospiraceae > Roseburia. The sequence goes on from JBJELY010000177.1 coordinate 108,102, forward strand.
CCAATTTAAACATCCGCATATCTTCTGCCCAGACATCTTCACTCCATTGTTCCGGGTTATAATCCCCTCCAAAAGCTATTTTTTCATGATTCCATATTTTTTCATACATCATTCCTTTTCCCTCGTTCCTATTCTATCATTCTTATCGTTAATACTTTAAGAATACCATGACCTCTCCTGTAGAAATACCTAAAAAATTATAGTTTCTTTCCCAAAAAAATAAGTGGTTGCACTAATCACAACCACTCACTTCGATTTTTTTTCCACATTGCTTTGCAAATTTCAATAATTCCTCATTCGCATGTTCTAATGTTCCAAATGTTTTTTTACAACAAATCACTTTTTTACAAGTCTGGAGTTTTTTCTTTGCCTCCTCTAATTGTGACGCTGTCATTGGCTCAAACGCATCCGCTACAATCACTTCCGCTGCCAATGCCTTTGCCACCGGATAATCCAGATCATTTTGAAATAAAATACCAGTTGTAAACGGTATTCCCTGACGCTGCAATCTACGATACACATTTCGCCCTGTTCCACCACCTGATATCACATAAACCTGTGCTTCCCCCTTTACAGCTTCTAATTCCATACTCCCATTCTCTTCGTCAAAACTTCCCACTGATATGTCAAATAACCGGGATATATACCCCTGTTCCAATATCTCCTCCGGTCTGCCAAACCGATCCACACATGCTCCATTGATGCATAGAATCTTGTCAGAAACTCTAGCCGCAAATTCTAACTCATGAAGAGACATAATAACCGTTAATTTCTTTTTCCGTCTCAACTCCTGTAAAAGAGACAGAAATTCCAATTTATATTTTACATCCAGATAAGAGGTAGGTTCGTCCAAAATTATAATTTCCGGTTCCTGGCAAATCGCACGGGCAAGCATCACCCGCTGTCTCTGTCCATCACTGACATGTGCAAAATCCTGATCCTTGATAGCTGTCACATGTACCAACTCCATTGCTTCTTTCACTGCCTTACGATCTGTGTCAGAAAGAATACCAAATTGTCCCGTGTAAGGATATCTACCGGTAGCAACCACATCCTCACAAGTCATCATCTCCGAATGCATTTTTTCTGTCAGAACAACAGCCATATTCTGTGCAAGTTCTGTGCCGGACATTCCCACCACACTCTTTTCACCCAAATAGACGGTTCCTCCAATTAATGCAAGCTGCCTTGCAATACTTTTTAAGACCGTAGATTTTCCTGCCCCATTTGGACCAATCAAAGTCAGAATCTCTCCCTTTTCCAAACCAATTTCTATATTTTCAATCAAGGGCTTTTTCTGATAACCCACGCTCAATTTCTCTGCTCTAAAATAATACTTCATCACGCCATTTTCTCCTTCTTGCGCTTTATCATAACCCATAAAACTACCGGTGCACCGAATATTGCAGTAACTGTACTAATACTAAGTTCTGTCGGTGCAAACATAGTTCTGGCTAACAAATCACAAAACAGGCAAAACACACTTCCGCCTAAAAAACAGGCTGGTATAATTAAAATTGGTTTTGCAGTTCCCAAAAGACTCTTTACCAGATGCGGTACCGCAATCCCCACAAAAGAAATTGGACCTGCAAAAGCTACAATACAGGCTGATAAAATACTAGATAAAATAACGAGTATAACACGAAGTATACGAATATTAACCCCCATGTTCTGCGCGTATGCTTCTCCTAATTGATATGCACTCAAAGGCTTTGCCAACAAAAATACAGCAAAAAATGTAACGCCTATTACAACCACCATTACCCCTACGTTTTCCCAGGTGATACCAGAAAAACTTCCTCTAGACCAGTTATGAAGGTTTACAATGTCTGCGTCATTCGCAAAAGTTATAACTAATTCCGTAATTGCTGAACAAATATACCCTATCATAACTCCGCTCACTACCAACATGGACATATTGTTTACCTTTCGCGATATCAAAAGAACAAATCCCATAGAAATCATTGCTCCGACAAAAGCTGCAAGAATTAAAGTTGCAGAATTTACCCGGATGGTTTGTCCCATCAAAAATACCATCACCAATGCCACTACCATTTTTGCCCCGGAAGAAATCCCTAATACAAATGGGCCTGCAATAGGGTTACGAAAGAAAGTCTGAAGCAAATATCCGGCAAGCGCTAAAGCACCTCCAAGAATTAATGCAGCTAATGTTCTTGGCATTCTGATATCCCAAAGGATTCTACTATTCTTTATCTCCTGTCCCATCACAGATGCAACAATATCTTCCATTGAAATCCTTACTGTTCCAATACAGACATTCAATGCCACAAATATAAGAACACTTATTCCCAACAGAAAAAAGGCAACCATATATCTTATTTTTCTACGCTGTTGCATGTTGTGCCTCCTTATTCTAAATGGAAAAGATAGTTCATTTCCGTTTCCTCTTCCCCTTGGAGCATCGCATGTATGTCCTTAATGAAATAACCAACCGACATAGACTGCTGATACATATCATTTGTTGTACACCAGACATTGCCTTCCTGCACTGCTTTAAAATCCTCCAAAGCACCACATTTCTCAATCAATTCTTCTATCGATACAACACCACCATCTATCGAACTGTTATAAATGATATAATCCGCATCTTTTGCCCTATCATAAAACTCTTCAATCTGCATATTCATCGTAGAACGATTTGATTCAGGATTTCCCAGATTTTCAAATATGTATTTACCACCGGCAAGCTCAATCATTTTCGGAACATAATCAGAGCTCTGTCGTACCTGCACCAGCCCATTCGAAGTAATAAAGAAAAAAGCCACTGTCTGCTCTGTTTTTTCATCTGCTGTCACTTCTTCTAAAATAGTAATCTGATCCGCAAATGCTTTTTCCGCTTCATCTTCTTTTCCCACTAACGCTCCATAAAACTTAATCCACTCCACACGCCCAAGCGGATGTGATTCATAACTAGAGTATTCTATCATCACAGGTATCCCAAAATCTTCAAACATTTCTATTACTTCCGGCGAATGGGAAATCATCGTATTTTCAATCACAAGTGAACAATTCTCCGATACAATTAGTTCATAATCCGGTTTATCATATTTTCCGGCATAGAGGATTTCTCCTTTTTCCATCGCTTCCCTTGCAGATTCCACATACCAGTTTTCTTCCTTTTGCCCAGAAAGCCGGATGGTATCTAACGCATCTAAAGCATCAAACATATCCATTGCTGCCGATGCCACCAGATACAGGTTTTGAATAGGACGTTGTACCACTTGAATTTCTTCGTCTAACCCTTCCGGAATATCTTTTCCTTCCGGTACAACTAAAATTCTAGTTCCATCCATTACAGTCAATAGCGTATATCCACCTTCATAATAATCAACCGAAAAATTATCTGCATACTGCAATTCCATACTGCTTTCATATACAAGTCCATTACAGCTTTCCTTTGTATTCTCTGCCTGTTCCGACAAAGTCATTTGGCTTTCCGATTCAGTTAATCTATCTTCTGCAGAATCGGAAGAAGGACTGCTACAGCCATACAGCCCAAGCAGTCCCATTAAAAATAAACAGCATAATGTTGTTCTTTTTCTTCCTATCATTTTTAGCCTCGTTTATTCTACAATCTTAAGTGTGTCAGAATGAAATGTCAGTGTATACTCCACTTCATGTGGCTTACTCATCGCTACCGTATCTCCAATTACAGTTATCGGTTCATCAAATGCTTTAACTGGAATCTCAAAATCAGAATTACCCTCTTCATTTACTGGCAAATACTTTTCCCCATCTACAATCATATAATCATAATTAGGGCTAGTCCATTCTACAGTTGCCATCACAGCTCCTTCTGATACCTGAATTGTTACCGGGGATAAAATCTGTGCCTTTCCACTTCCACCTTCAAACGTAAGATCAATTGTATAACTGCCATCCTCTAATCCGTCAATACTTCCTGCCTGTGTCTCTTCATTTTCCAAAGGTTCCGGATTCGAAACACTGACCTTATGATCATACCATTTTTCTTTTGTTCCAATCAGTGCAAGGTCAAACTCCTCCTCTAATGCCGGTACCGGAACATCAAATCCATAAACTTCCTCTGTCATACCATCACTGTATGTAACAGTATCTACTGTTGGTTCTAGCAACTCTGCTCCATCCTTTGCTGCATCTTCTGCCAATCCAGGATAAAGATTTAAAATATTTTTGGAGGTAAGCGAAATATGAATTGTCATTTTTCCATCCTTTACCGTCAATGTGCCCTTTCCCTCACAAGCTTCATTAACATGAAACATTCCGCTATCTGTGTTAAATTCTGCCGTATATACACCATCCGGCAACTCTGCTTCCACTTCTGTTCCTAATTCTTCACTTTCTGTCTCTGATACTGTTTCGATAACAGAAGTATCCACTTCGGTCTCTGTTTTCTGTTCCTCATTTTTTCCAGAACATCCCGTAAACAAAATGCACGTCAGCAATAGCATGCTAATAATTGTAATTTTTCTTTTCTTCATGATAAACCTCTACTGATTCATTGCATCCTTTGTATGTGCCACATAAATTTCTTTAATCGTATCAATGGAACCTAATCCTGCAATCTGTGTATCTACACTTTCAAACTCACCGGATGCTTCAAACATACTAATCCAGGAATCCTCATCTTCCCCAGCCATATCATTATTAGCATGGTCTCCAGCTACTACCATGAGCGGACGAAGAATGACTTTCGTATAACCAGCCTGTGATACTGCCTCAATCACTGCCTCACAGGAAGTCTCCTCCGGCTCACCTTCAACAGTTCCAATAAATACATTGTCATATCCAAGTTCTTCCATCTGTGTCTGCATCTGACTGTAGGATACTTTTGCAGCATGAGATGTACCATGTCCCATAAATACAAATGCAACGCCATCTTCTTTTGCTACATCCAGACTCTCATATCCTGCTTCTGTCACCGCTTCTCCGGTAATAGCTTCTGCGACAGCTTTCTTATCATCATTGACTACTGTAGCATCTTCACCCACCTCACCAAGAAGAGGTTCTGCAATCTTTACTGTTTCAAACTGATCCTGATATGCCTCAACGGCTTCTACTAATTCATCATATTCGGCACCGTGCATTAAATGAGTCGGCTGAACCACCAGATTTTTGACACCATTTGAAACTGCACGCTCTAGTGCCTGATCCATATTATCAATACATTCCCCATCACGTGCCTGGATATGATTAATAATAATCTGTGCGGTAAACGCTCTTCTTACAGCCCAGTCCGGATATGCTTCCTGTAATGCATCCTCAATTCCTTTAATGTCAGAAACGCGACTGTCATTAAAAGATGTACCAAAACTAACTACTAAAATTTCATTTTCCCCAATCTCATCCTGATTACGTGGATCATCCTTAGAGGCATCACCAGTATCTCTTCCAAAATAATCTGGATCTGCATTTTCCCCTTCTACCAGTTCTTTCTGCGCATCTGTCAACGCATCCCAGGCTGCTTTTGCATCTGCACACTGTTTATCCGTTTCATCGGTTCTCTCTTGCACATAAATTGCATCAATCAGTGCCGCCACTTCATCCGCTGCCTTTTGATCAGCATCTGCCTCATCCACTGTGTCTGCATCTTTCTCTGTTTCAGTCGATGTACCTTCTTCTACTGTATTATCGACTACTGTCTCTTTTTCAGCTCCGCATCCTGCCATACAGAATGTTCCCATTAATGTTGCCATTAATAATGCTACTAGTCTTTTTTTCATACTTTCCTCGTTTCTGCAGTTCTCTGCTATTTTTATTTATAAAACTAAATATGCAGTAACAAAAAAAACCCTTTCCTAGTTACAGGTAAAGGGTTTGCACACAAAATAAATCTGTTGGATTTTAGATTCCATCTAGAAATTTCATCCTACAAATTATAACGTACAACCAGTTACTCGTGGTTTGAAACTTTCGTTTCTGTACAACAGTCAGGCAGGTCTCCCGGCTTAAAGATCTTTGCATTAGCCATCTTCCCAGTTTCCCAGTGATATCTCGGCCTCTACTCCCTAATTACGGTGACGAGTTCGTACAGGATTTGCACCTGTTTCCCTTTTCACCGGAGCCAGCCTTATATAAGGCTGCTCCGACACCTGATTGTTCCATATTTAATTTTAATCTCGCTTAATATATCATACTTTCCTAAACGATTCAATCATTTTATTAATAAATTTTTTGTTTCAATCTCTCTTATTCTGTCAACTTTCAAGGTACTTCTTACTGAACAGAAAGATAAGAATATCCCATCAGACTTGCATCTACTTCCCTTGCAACCTCACGACCTTCACGAATTGCCCATACAACAAGAGACTGTCCACGATGCATATCACCTGCTGTAAAGACATTCTTTACATTGGTTGCATAAGCGTCTTCTGCAGTAGCTACATTTGTTCTCTGGTTCAGCTCTACTCCAAAAGCATCTGCAATATATTTCTCTGTTCCTAAAAATCCGGCTGCAATCAGAACTAAATCTGCTTCCATTTTCTTCTCAGAACCTGCAACCTCTTCCATGACCATACGTCCAGTCTTTTCATCTTTTTTGCTTTCTAATTTTACAGTTACAAGACCTGTTAAGTTGCCATTCTTATCTTTTAAGAATTCTTTTACTGTTGTCTGGTAGATACGTGGATCATGACCAAATACAGCAATAGCTTCTTCCTGACCGTAGTCTGTCTTGCAGACCTTTGGCCATTCCGGCCATGGATTGTTCTCAGCTCTCTGATCCGGCGCTTTTGGCATCATTTCAAGCTGGGTAACACTGACTGCACCATGACGAATGGAGGTTCCAACACAGTCATTACCAGTATCACCACCACCGATAATGACTACTTTCTTTCCTTTTGCAGAAATATAGTTACCGTCTTTTAACTCTGAATCTAATAAACTCTTTGTAGTTGCTTTTAAGAAATCAACCGCAAAGTAAATTCCTTTTGCATCTCTTCCAGGCGCTTTAATATCTCTTGGATTCTTTGCTCCACAAGCCAAAATAACTCGATCATAGTCTTTTAACAGTTTGGCTGCTTTGATATCCTTTCCTACGTTCACACCTGTTACAAATTCGATGCCTTCTTCCTTCATGATATTGATTTTACGGTCAATGACCCATTTTTCCAATTTCATGTTCGGAATACCATACATCAAAAGACCACCGACACGGTCATCTCTTTCGTATACTGTTACGGAATGACCACGCTTATTGAGCTGATCTGCTGCCGCAAGACCTGCCGGGCCGGAACCGATGACTGCAATCTTCTTTCCAGTGCGTACCTTTGGTGGTTTTGCTGCTGCATATCCCTGCTGATATGCATTTTCAATAATTCCATGTTCATTTGCCTTACAGGTAACAGGATCTTCCCAGTTACCACAAGTACAGGCTGCTTCACAGAGTGCAGGACACACTCTGGAAGTAAATTCTGGGAAATTATTCGTCTTTTTTAAACGATTATATGCCTGTTCCCAATTACCTGTATATACCAAGTCGTTCCATTCCGGAACTAAATTATGCAGTGGGCATCCGGAAGTCATTCCCATAATGTTCATTCCTGCCTGACAGAAAGGGACACCACAGTTCATACATCTTGCGCCCTGAAGCTGCTGCTTTTCTTTTGATAACGGTGTGTGGAACTCATTAAAATTCTTAATACGTTCCTTTGGTTCTACAGCGACTGCATTTTCTCTATCATATTCCATAAATCCGGTTGGTTTTCCCATTTTTCTCTTCCTTTCTCACGTTACGCTTACCTTTATTTTCGGGAAGAATGCCATATGGGCATTCTTCCAAGAACTTAGAGTGTCTTAGATGCTGTTCTAACTCCCCCTGGAAGAATGCCGTATAGGCATTCTTCCAAGAACTTAGAGTGTCTTAGATGCTGTATTTTAGCATCTTAGAGACTCTTAGTTCTTTGTGTTCGCATAAAACGCTTCAATCTGTGCCTGTTCAGAGGATAATCCCTTTTCTTCCATCTGTACAATTGCCATCAACATACGATTGTAGTCATAAGGAATTACCTTCTTGAATTTTGGTAAATATTCACTGAAGTTTGTTAAGATTTCGTTTCCTTTTTCTGAATTTGTAAAGGCAACATGCTCTTTAATCATTTCCTTCAATTCCATAACGTCATATTTATTTGTTACTTCTTCTGAGAATACCATTTCTTTATTAATTCTAGTGTATAAGTCATTGTCTTCATCTAAAACATAAGCAATACCACCACTCATACCGGCTGCAAAGTTCTTTCCTGTTTTACCCAGAACAACAACACGTCCACCTGTCATATATTCGCAACCATGATCACCAACACCTTCTACAACGGCAGAAGCTCCTGAGTTACGAACACAGAAACGTTCTCCTGCGACACCATTAATAAATGCTTTTCCGCTTGTAGCACCATAAAGTGCAACGTTACCAACGATGATATTTTCATCTTTCTTATATTTTACGCCAGCTGGAGGATAAACAACTAATTTACCACCGGAAAGACCTTTTCCAAAGTAGTCATTGGAATCTCCTACCAACTCTAAGGTCAATCCTTTTGGTATAAAGGCACCAAAACTCTGTCCACCTGCTCCGGTACATTTAACGATAAATGTATCTTCTTCTAATGTATCGTCGTATTTCTTTGTAATCTCTGAACCAAAGATAGTACCAAATGAACGGTCTGTATTGGTTACTTCTACATCAATACTTCTCTTCTGTTTATTATTCAATGCAGATGACAACTGCTTCATCAGCACGGTCATATCTTTTGTTTTTTCTAATTCAAAGTCATAAACCTGTTTTGCATCGAATGTTACTTTTTCCTTTGGCCCAGCAAATGGATTATTTAAAATCTTAGACAAATCAAGTTCTTTTTCTGCATCTGTCAAATCTTCGCGGACTTTCAACAAATCACTGCGACCTACCATTTCATCAATGGTACGACAACCTAATTTTGCCATGTATTCTCTTAACTCTTCTGCAATGAAGCGCATAAAGTTCTCAACATATTCCGGTTTTCCTGCAAAACGTTTACGAAGTTCCGGATTCTGTGTTGCAATACCTGCCGGACAGGTATCTAAGTTACAAACACGCATCATAACGCATCCCATTGTTACAAGTGGCGCTGTTGCAAATCCGTATTCTTCTGCACCCAGTAATGCTGCGATTGCAACATCACGTCCACTCATTAATTTTCCGTCTGTCTCGATACGAACTTTATTACGAAGTCCATTCATAATTAATGTCTGATGTGTCTCTGCCAGCCCTAACTCCCAAGGAAGTCCTGCATTGTGAATAGAACTGCTTGGAGCTGCTCCTGTACCACCATCATATCCGGAAATTAACACAACCTGTGCGCCTGCTTTTGCAACACCTGCTGCGACTGTACCAACACCTGCTTCTGAAACAAGTTTTACAGAAATTCTCGCATCACGGTTTGCATTCTTTAAGTCATAAATCAACTGTTCCAAGTCCTCGATTGAATAAATATCGTGATGAGGTGGCGGAGAAATTAAGGATACACCCGGTGTAGAAAGTCTTGTTTTTGCAATCCAAGGATATACTTTCTTGCCCGGTAAGTGTCCACCTTCACCAGGTTTTGCTCCCTGTGCCATCTTAATCTGAATTTCTTCTGCACTCACTAAGTAACGGCTTGTAACACCAAAACGACCGGATGCAACCTGTTTAATTGCAGAACAGCGGTTCACCGGACTATTTTTACTTAAAATACGTTCTGGATCTTCTCCACCTTCACCTGTATTGGATTTACCATGCAGTCTGTTCATCGCAATTGCTAATGTTTCATGTGCTTCCTGTGAAATAGAACCATAGGACATTGCACCTGTCTTAAATCTTGTTACGATAGAATCTACACTTTCTACTTCTTCAATCGGAACGCCCTTCTTTGGATAATTAAAGTCCATCAGCCCACGGAGACTTCCGTCTTTTTCTTCTTTATTTACAAGTTCTGTATATTGTTTAAATAAATTGTAATCACCACGTTTGGTAGATTCCTGAAGTAAATGAATGGTTGCAGGATTGTAAAGGTGAGAATCCGCACCACTTCTCATCTTATGACGTCCCTTGCTGTCTAAGGTTAAATCTGTCTCTAATCCAAGCGGATCATATGCTGCTGAATGAAGTTCATTCACGTCTTTTTCAATATCTTTTAGGTTGATACCACCAATACGGCTTACGGTATTGGTAAAATACTTATCGATGACACTAGAATCAATACCAACAGCTTCAAAAATCTTAGATCCCTGATAAGACTGAATGGTAGAAATTCCCATCTTAGAAGCAATTTTTACAATACCTGTAATAATTGCCTTATTATAATCGTCAATTGCTGCATAGTAATCTTTATCAAGCATATGCTCATCTACTAACTGTTTTACTGTATCCTGTGCTAAGTATGGGTTGATAGCACAAGCACCATATCCAAGCAATGTAGCAAAATGATGAACTTCTCTTGGTTCCCCTGATTCCAAAATCATAGCAAGAGCTGTTCTCTTCTTTGTCTTAACCAGATACTGCTGTAATCCGGATACTGCCAAAAGAGAAGGAATCGCTACATGGTTCTCATCTACACCACGGTCGGAAAGAATCAAGATATTCGCACCCTCTCGATAAGCACGGTCAGCTTCTACAAATAAATGATCTAATGCTTTTTCCAAGCTTGTATTCTTATAATAGATGATTGGAAGAACTACAACTTTAAATCCTTCTACTTTCATGTTCTTAATCTTCATTAAGTCTGTATTTGTAAGAATTGGATTATTTACTTTTAATACCTTACAGTTTTCTGCTTTCTGTTCTAGTAAGTTACCGTCTTCTCCAATGTATACTGTAGTTGAAGTTACAATCTTTTCACGAATAGAGTCAATTGGTGGGTTGGTTACCTGTGCGAATAACTGTTTGAAATAGTTAAACAATGGCTGATGATCTCCAGCTAACGCTGCAAGCGGTGTATCAATACCCATTGCTGCCGTTCCTTCTCCTCCATTCATTGCCATTGGAAGAATCTGTTCTTTCAGGGATTCGTAAGTATATCCAAATGCTTTCTGCATTCTCTGACGTTCTTCCTTTTCATACTCAGGCACACGCTGGTTTGGAATCTTTAAGTCTTTTAAGCTGATTAAGTTACGGTCTAACCATTCACCATATGGCTGCATATTTGCATAACGCTCTTTCAACTCATCATCATCAATGACACGTCCTGCAACGGTATCTACTAATAACATTTTACCAGGACGAAGTCTTTCTTTTACCACAATCTTAGTTGGATCAATATCCAACACACCAACTTCGGAAGAAAGAATTAAATAATCATCATCCGTAATATAGTATCTGGAAGGACGAAGTCCGTTACGGTCAAGTACTGCTCCCATGATATCTCCATCTGAGAAAAGAATGGATGCCGGACCATCCCATGGCTCCATCATGGTTGCGTAATACTGATAAAAATCTTTTTTCTTCTGGGACATAGTATCATTATTTGCCCAAGGTTCCGGAATCATAATCATAACGGCAAGTGGCAATTCCATTCCACTCATAACAAGGAATTCCAACGTATTATCTAACATTGCAGAGTCAGAACCTTCTGTATTGACAACCGGTAATACTTTCTGAAGTTCACCTGCTAAATAACTAGACTCCATTGTCTCTTCACGAGCAAGCATCTTATCTGCATTACCCTTAATGGTATTAATCTCACCATTGTGTACAATAAATCTATTCGGATGTGCACGTTCCCAGCTTGGATTTGTGTTCGTAGAGAAACGGGAGTGTACCGTTGCAATTGCTGATTCATAATCTTTATCCTGTAAATCAGCAAAAAACAGTCTTAACTGTTCTACTAAGAACATACCTTTGTAAACAATCGTTCTGCTGGATAATGAAACTACATATGTATCATCATTAGACTGTTCAAATACACGTCTTGCTACATACAGTTTACGATCAAATGCAATCCCCTTCTCTACATTTTCAGGACGCTTTACAAATCCCTGCATAATACATGGCATGCAATCAACTGCTTTCTGTCCTAACTGAGTTGGATCTGTCGGAACTTCTCTCCATCCCAAAAACTCCATTCCCTCTTTCTGGACAATAACCTCAAACATCTTCTTTGCCTGATTGCGTTTCAATTCATCCTGTGGAAAAAAGAACATACCAATACCATAATCACGTTCTTCTCCAAGTTCAATTCCCAATGGCTTTACAGCCTTTGTGAAAAATTTATGCGAAATCTGTAACAGGATACCAACACCATCACCTGTCTTACCTTCTGCATCCTTACCAGCTCTGTGTTTTAATTTTTCTACAATCTTTAATGCATTATCAACTGTTTCATGTGTTTTAATACCTTTGATGTTAACAACAGAACCAATACCACAGTTATCATGCTCAAACGCAGGATCATATAATCCCTGGGCAACTGCATTACTTTCGTTAAACTGCTCCTTCATTTCCTACTTCCTTCCCTTTCCGGCAATTCTCTGCCTTTTGCTTTCTCGTTGCAGACAAAAAACTGCCACAACCACTGCCAACAAAACTCACATTTTGTGTTTTTTTCTGTTAGTAATAAATATACAACTTTAAAAAACGTTTGTCTATCACTTTTTTAGTGCTATTGTCTGATAATTCGACAATTATATATTTTACGCTTAATTATCTGACTATAGAGCAAATTTTTCCTTACTTTTAACGTCATACGCACAATTCCCTTTAAGAATTTAAAGCAAAAAAAATTTTCCAGCAATCGTTTTTTATATGTTTTTTCTCCTTTTTTTGAATTGTGTCTAAATTGTTTGAATTTTTTTGACAAACAAAAAAGACAGGAAGTTTTTAATTTCCTCTAAACTTCCTGCCTTTTTCTACAAATAAATTCTCTTCACTTCATAGCCATCTTCTTTTAGTTCCAATATCGCAAGACTTCTGCTATCCCCTCGTGGCTGTCCTGCGCTTCCTGGATTCAAAAATACTTTTCCAAATCTTTCATAATAAGTATAACAATGGGTATGTCCGAAAATCACGAAATCCGCATCCGTCAAATCAAACGGAAGATCACTTCGATTATGTATGATATAAAAAATTTTTCCTTCAATTGGTACACTTAAAAACTCCGGCAGTTTTTCTGCCCAATTACCATGATCACAATTTCCACGAACTGCATAAAGCGGAATTCCAAGACTTTTGATTGTCTCATAGCATTTCTCTGTATTAACATCTCCGGCATGAATCAAAAGATCGCATTCTTTTAAATGTGTCGTCCAATCACTACGATAAATCCCATGTGTATCTGAAATAATTCCTATTTTCATCTGACTTCCTCTTCTCTTTGCCTAAGTATTCTCTCGATACAAGAACAATATGATTGCTCCTGCAGCCAATACCATCAAACAGGTAAAACCTATCCCTAAAAATGTCATCTCATAGGAAAAAGCCAACCAACCCGTTTCTGCACGCAAAATAGCAACAATATTCGCCGCCATATGTCCCACTACAGCTACCCATAGCTTTCCAGTCTTTTCCAGTAAAAATGCCAAAAAAGCTCCTAAAACGCCAGCATAAATAAATTGAACCAAATTCATATGAATCAATCCAAACAATAATGCCGAAAAAACAAGTGCCTTCTGCCATCCCATCCAGATTCTCAGTCTTTTATAGACAATTCCTCGGAACAGAAGTTCCTCTACTATTGGAATCACAAATCCAGAACCTAACAATTCAAATAAAATGGTTCCTGCAAAGAAAGCAATATTGGTCTCCTGATATCCTTCTGACAATGTCATCAAAGGGGTTTGTGCAAGAATATTGTTTAGAGCAATTCCTAATGTCGCAGTTCCAAAAACGGCAAACATAAAGTTTCTGACACACTCTGCAAGGTAGCTTCCTCTTCTCTCCTTTGATACGGTGCGAATATTTTCTTCCTTCATTACAATTTTTTCCATGGTGCAATCTTTCTTATAAAACATTCCGTATAAGAAAGGAATTGTAAACAACGCACAAAACATCTGACGCATCATGTAGGTTTCATTCGCCGTTCCCAAAATTATTCCCAAGAATAAAAATGCAACACTTTCAACTACATAATAAATTAATACCGGATATAAAATCTGCCAAAGTCGAAATCCTTTTATATTCTTCATTCGCTCACCTAACCTTTCTCAGATAGGCAAGAACTTCTTTTAAATCCACACATACTGTTACTGCTCCTGCTGCTTCTAAATCTTCTTTTGTCCCGAATCCATAAGAAACACCGATGCAGTCAATTCCAAATTCTTTTGCACCTAATACATCAAATTTAGTATCTCCAACCAGACACATTTCACTCTTTTCCACATCCGGCATGCGACGATACAGTTCTTCCAAAACTTCCCCTTTTGAGCTGATGCTTCCATCTAAGGTAGAACCTACAATTTCATCAAAGTACTTTGTTAGGCCAAAATGCTCAATAATACGCTTACATGCTACTTCTGGCTTTGATGATGCAAGTGCCACTTTATAGCCTAATTCCTTTAAGCGTATCAAAGCTTCTTCCACGCCTTCATAAAGTTCACACTCAAAAATTCCTTTTACATCAAAGCGCTCCCTGTATTTAACAGTTCCTTCCCATGCCTGTTCATCCGTAAATCCGTATTTTTCTTTATACATGACATCAAGTGGTGGTCCAATGAAACAGCGAAGCTTTGAAAGGTCATTTTCCTCTATTCCAAAAGAACGAAGCGCATACTGCACACACTTGGTAATTCCTTCTTCTGAATTAATCAAGGTTCCATCTAAATCTAATAATACTGCTTTCATCCTCCATCATTCCTTTCTTCCACAGTTAAAATCCGTGATAGTCTTCTCCCTTCAGTTCTGCAAGCATCTGCATCACTGTTTTCTGCAAAATTGGATGACGATAATTCGGACACAGCTGTGCCAAAGGTTCTAACACAAAAGTTCGATGTTCTACATCGATATGGGGAATCACAAGATTATCATCTTCATACACTAATTTATCATAAAAAATCAAATCCATATCCAAGGTACGCGGTCCCCAGCGCAGCTCTTTCTTTCGCTCTGCTCCTGCTTCAATCTTTTGCAAAAGCTCTAAAAGTTCCTGCAGAGAAAACAAGGTATCTATAGCTACTGCACCATTTAAAAAATCTTCCTGCTCAGTCACACCATAAGGAGCTGTTGTAATAAAATCTGATACTCTTACATTGCGGATTCCTCTTTGTTTTTCAAGTTCTTCCACTGCATAAGCCAGATACTTTTCTTTTTCTCCTATATTAGAGCCAAGCGCAAGATACGCCCTGTGCCATCCACGTTCTATGGTAACAGAAACATTTTCAAATGGCAGACCGATTGGTGCCTGTGGCTTGCACAATTCCAATTCCACTTTTCTTAGTCCATGCATAGAAAGGAGCATTTCTTCTACTAAATGCTCCGCTGCCGCCTCAAGCAGTTTGTAGGTATGGCTTGTCAAAAAATCTGTTATAAAATGACTAACCTCTCCATAATTCAAGGAGTCCTCTAAACAATCCGTTTTTCCTGCCTTTTTGCAGTCTAAATATAATTTCGCATTCACATAAAAATACTGCCCATTTCTGGTTTCCTCCGGGAAAACACCATGATGGGCAAATATTTTCAGGTTTGTAATTTTAATACAATCCATTTTCTTTTCCTTTGACTTTCATACTATTTACCAAGAATTGCTTCTGCCATTTTTATGGCACGGTAATTTTCCTTTACATCATGAACTCTTACAAAAGCGCAACCTTTTTCTACCGCCATCACCGTTGTTACAAGTGTTCCCTCTACACGCTCAGTTGCCGGTAAATCAAGTGTTAATCCGATGACGGACTTACGGGATGTTCCTAAAAGAATCGGATAGTGAAGCGTATGTAAATCTTCTAAACAGTGAATTGCTTCAAGATTATTTTCATAGCTCTTTGCAAAACCAACACCCGGATCAAGCATGATAAGTTCATCTGCAATACCGGCTTTTTTTGCAATTGCAATGGTTTCTTGTAAATCCTCCAGCAACTCCTTACGAAAATCTGTGTAATCCTGATTATTACGATTATGCATCAGACAGCATGCCACCTGATGTTTTGCAATAATATCAGCCATCTTTTCATCATATTTCAATCCCCAGATGTCATTAACCAAATCTGCTCCTGCTGTAATTGCAGCTTCTGCAACTTTTCCCTTATAAGTGTCAATCGACACTGGAATATCAAAATTTTTCTTTACTGCCTCAATGACTGGGACAGTACGTTCGATTTCTTCCTCCTCCGAAATCATCGTATAGCCTGGACGAGTAGACTCTCCTCCAATATCTAAAATTGCTGCCCCATCTGCAATCATTTCTTCTGCGTGCTTTAAAGCTGCATCTAGCTGGTTAAACTTTCCTCCATCCGAAAAAGAATCCGGTGTTACATTCAAAATTCCCATGACGTATGTGTGGTTCGTTGTATCAAACTCTTGATTTCCAATTCTCATTTCTTCTTTCCCTCTACTTCTGTTTTCATTCTATTTTTCTTCCTGCCATTTATTTTACAAGTTGGAAAAACTTCTGTTGCAGCTTTTCTTCTTCAAAAACACCTCTTGTAACATATGTCACCGTCTTACTACCTGGCTTTTTGACACCACGCATCGTCATGCACATATGCTCTGCTTCTAACATAACCATAACACCCTTTGGTTCTAAGCATTCCATAATGGCATCTGCAATCTGTGCCGTTAACTGCTCCTGAATCTGTGGACGTTTTGCATAGACTTCAACGGTTCTTGCCAATTTGCTAAGTCCCACTACTTTTCCATCCGGAACATATGCTACATGCGCCTTCCCATAAAACGGCATAAAATGATGCTCGCAGGTCGAATAAAACGTAATATCCTTTTCTAACACCATCTCACTGTTTTTTGCATGAAATGTCTTGGATAGCGGCTCTTTCGCATCTTTTCCAATTCCTCCAAAGATTTCCTCGTACATTCTTGCAATTCTATCCGGCGTTTCCACCAGACCTTCTCTTCCGGCATCTTCGCCAATTCCCTCCAGAATCAGCCTGACACCCTGTTCTATCTTTTCTTTATCCATTTTCTATCTTCCTTGCCTTTCCCTTACTTCAAATCGGCTACGGCAGCTTCTAACTCTTTCAGATAAGAAAGAGAACCAAATGCTACTATCACATCTTTTTCTTTGCATTCTGCAACAGCACTCTGTACTGCCTCTTTTACTGTCTTTTTTGCCTGCACATGACTGTGATAACGAGCCGCCTCTTCTGCAAGCTGTTCTCCACATAAAGCTCTTGGATTCTGCGGTGTCACTGTATAGACACTGTCTGCCAATGGCAACATTATCTGAAGCATTTTTTCATGTTCTTTATCTGCAAGCACCCCTATTATATAAATAATCCGTCTATTTGTAAAACATTTTTCTATTGTATCCTTCAAAAATAATGCAGCATCTTCATTATGCGCACCATCTATGTAAATTTCCGGTTCTTTTCGGATACATTCAAACCGTCCACGCCAGGCCGCTTTTTCCAATCCCCTTTTTATTATTTCATTTTTCCGGATACTTTCCGTTTTTTCAGATAGTAGTTTCTTTGCTGTTTCAATTGCCAGCACGGCATTTTTTAACTGATAGCTTCCTGCCAATTTAAGATGTACTTCGCCCAATTCCTCATAGAAAAAAAACAATCCTTCTGTTGTCTGACTCTGTAATATTGCTTTTTCCGGTTCGGCAATTGTAAGCGGTGCCTCCTGCATGGCTGCCTCTTCTTCCACCACCTGCATGGCTTCTTGGGGCTGGCGGATAGAAACAACCGGACATCCTTTTTTGATGATTCCTGCTTTTACTTTTGCAATTTCTTCTAGAGATTCACCCAAAAACTGCATATGATCTCTGCTGATAGAGGTAAGAACGCTGCAAACTGTCTTTTGAATCAGATTGGTCGCATCTTCTCTTCCACCCATTCCAACTTCTAACAACACATAGTCACACTTCTTTTCTGCGAAATAACAAAATGCCATTGCAGTTTCAACTTCAAATATGGTTGGATGTTCCATTCCTTTTTCTACCATCGCATCGCAGGCATTTTTTACTTTATTAACCATCTTCACATAATCATTCTCTGTAATTGGCTCTCCGTTTATCTGCCAGACTTCAAGTGGAGAGAATACAGCCGGAGATGTGTATCGTCCTACCGAATACCCTGCCTCCTGTAAAATCTCGCTCAAAAACGCTCCAGTAGAACCTTTTCCGTTTGTTCCCGCAATATGAATAACAGGCAATCCTTCCTGTACATTTCCCAATTCTCCCATCAAATTCCGAATACTGGTAAGTCCTAATATGCTTCCGGTTTTACTTACCTGCTCTAAATAAGCACGTGCTTCTTTATAATCTTTTAACACTGTTCTTTCCTCTTACTTTTCCTCTGTCTTACCAGACAAAAGTATCTATTTTCTACTACTATCCGTTTACTTATGAAAAATGCTTTCCCACCACTTTCATGGCAGGAAAGCCTGTCTTTTTTGTCTGCTTCTGCAAACAGTTTCCTTTATTTCTTGACACCTTTGGTATCACGGTTTCCAACTCTGATACGATTTAGGACAACTTCTTTGCCCTTTACTTCTATCGTCTGCTGTTCTTCCTCCTGCAAAAGGTAAATATTATGCAAGCTATCTCCTGCTGCAAGCTTCATCCCACGGACACCCACTGCGCCTTTTTTCTTTTCCGGAATTGCTCCTGTCTCAATTCGGAGGAACATATCCTTTTCAGACTGCATCACAATTGTTTCTGTTCCGGTAATGGCATGTACAATCAAAACAGCATCTTCTTCTGCCAGCTTCGTTGCTGCTGTAGTACGTTTTGCCACATCAAATTCACTGCCATCTACTACTTTTAACATCGCATTCTTTGTTCCAAACAAGACTTTCTGTCCTCTAATCTCATTCAAGCTCGCAATATAAACAAAGTTTTCTTCGCTACTATTATAGTTACTTACATTATCAATTGGCTTACCTTTGTCACGGAATTTTCCAAACGGAAGATCTAATACTTTAATCAGATGCATCTGTCCCTTATCTGTAAAGACACAGATTTTATCTGTATTCTTGCATAAAATCACATAACGGTTTTCGCCATCTGCCGCTTCCTTATTTCGTTCATAAGTTGCAAGATCAATTGTTTTTGCATAACCGAAACGGTCCATCAGGAACATGACATCCATTTCTTCTATTTTTTTCTCTTCAACAACTGCAGCTTCTAAATTATCAATGGCCGTCTTTCTCGGCGTTGCATATTCTTTCTTGAATGCCTGTAATTCCTTGATAATAACCTTTGCCATTGTAGCACGGTTATTTAAAATATCCTCATATGTTGCGATATTTTTTAAAGTTTCCTCATGATCTTTTAACAAGGCTTCTATTTCAAGTCCAATCAACTTATAAAGACGCATTTCTAAGATTGCACTTGCCTGTTTTTCCGTAAAACGAAGCTGTGCTGCATCTTTTTTCGACTGAGCCGACTTAAACTTAATATCGCCTGTCTCACCATTCACTAAACATGCTTTTGCTTCCTTGACATTCTTACTTCCACGAAGAATTTCAATAATCAAGTCAATGACATCACAAGCTTTAATCAAACCTTCCTGAATTTCTTTCTTTTCTAATTCTTTTGAAAGAAGTGTCTGATATTTTCTGGTTGCAATCTCATATTGGAAATTTACATGATGACGGATGATTGGAACAATTCCCATCGTTTCCGGTCTTCCATCTGCTACCGCTAACATATTAACGCCAAATGTGTCTTCCAACTTTGTTTTCTTATAAAGAAGATTCTTCAGATTTTCGACATCTGCTCCCTTACGAAGTTCTAATACAATACGAATGCCCTCTTTGGAAGACTGGTTGGTAATATCAACAATGTCATTTGTTTTTTTCATTTCTACCAAACTATAAATATCGTTTAAGAATTTTCCAATATTAGCGCCAATCATGGTATATGGAATCTCTGTAATAACAAGACGCTCTTTCCCGCCTTTCACTTTCTCTACTTCCACTTTACCACGAATTTTGATTTTTCCGACTCCAGTAGAATAAATTGCAAGCAATTCATCTTTATTTGCAACAATTCCCCCTGTTGGGAAATCAGGTCCTGTAATGTATTCCATCATCTGAGCTGTATTGATATCCGGGTTCTTCATATAAGCTATAACCCCGTCAATGACTTCTCCAAAATTATGAGGTGGAATACTCGTTGCCATTCCGACTGCAATGCCTTCAGCTCCATTAATCAAAAGATTCGGCACCTTTACTGGTAATACAACCGGCTCTTTTTCTGTTTCATCGAAGTTTGGCATAAAATCAACTACATTTTTATCCAAATCCGCAAGATATGCCTCCTGCGTAATTTTTTGTAAACGTGCTTCTGTATAACGCATTGCAGCAGCGCCATCACCTTCAATAGAACCAAAATTACCATGTCCATCTATCAATGGCAGTCCCATTTTAAAATCCTGCGCCATAACGACCAACGCCCCATAAATGGAGCTATCGCCATGTGGATGATATTTACCCATGGTATCTCCAACAATACGGGCACTTTTACGATATGGCTTATCATAACGGATTCCAAGTTCGTGCATATCATAAAGGGTACGTCTTTGTACCGGCTTTAAACCATCTCGGACGTCTGGAAGAGCTCTGGCAATAATAACGCTCATGGCATAATCAATATAAGATTTCTGCATCAATTCAGAATATTCAGTCTGAATAATCTGTTCTTCCTGTCTCATCTATTTTCTAACCTTTCTTTCTCGTCTTCTACTTTTCTCAAACAGCGTCAGCTTGCTACCTGCAGCTATATATCAAGTTCCGCATCCTGCGCATGTTCATAGATAAATGCTTTTCGCGGTGGTACGTCGGTTCCCATTAACATTTCTGTCACATCAGACGCCATACGTCCATCTTCAATTTCAATCCGTTTTAAAATACGAGTCTTTGGATTCAGTGTTGTTTCCCAAAGCTGCTCTGCATCCATTTCACCAAGACCTTTGTAACGCTGAAGTGTAAAGCTTCCGGTATGTTTCTTCCTGTAACGCTCCAATGCCTCATCATCATAAAGGTACTCTTCTTCTCCCTTATTAGGAATTGCTTTATACAGCGGTGGCATTGCGACATAAACATGTCCTTCATAAATCAACTCCGGCATGAAACGATAAAATAACGTTAGTAATAAGGTTGAAATATGCGCTCCATCCACATCGGCATCCGCCATAATAATAATTTTATCATAACGCAGCTTTGTAATATCAAAGTCATTTCCATATCCTTCGGAAAATCCACATCCAAAGGCATTTATCATGGTTTTAATTTCCGCATTTGCCAATACCTTATCAATACTCGCTTTTTCTACATTTAAAATCTTACCGCGAATTGGTAAAATTGCCTGGAAATTACGGTCACGGGCTGTTTTTGCCGAACCACCCGCAGAATCTCCTTCGACAATAAAAATTTCACAAATAGAAGGGTCTCTGCTTTCACAGTTTGCTAGTTTTCCATTCGAATCAAAAGAAAATTTCTGTTTTGTCAAAAGATTTGTTTTTGCCTTTTCTTCTGTTTTACGAATCTTCGCAGCCTTTTCCGCACAGGAAATGACTGTCTTTAAAGTCTCTAAATTCTTATCAAAGAAAAGCTGGATTTCATCGCCTGTTACTTTTGCGGTTACACGCGAGGCATCCTGATTGTCTAATTTTGTCTTTGTCTGTCCCTCAAAACGTGGGTCCGGATGCTTGATGGAAACAACTGCTGTCATACCATTTCTGACATCTGCACCGGTAAAGTTTGTATCTTTTTCCTTTAAAATACCAAGTTCTCTTGCATAAGAATTAATTACAGTTGTAAATACAGTTTTAAAACCTGTAATATGGGTTCCACCTTCTGCATTAAAAATATTATTACAGAATCCCAAAATATTCTCATGGAACTCATTGGTATATTGGAAAGCAGCTTCTACCGTTATTCCTTCTGCCTCTCCTTTAAAATAAATGACGTCATGAAGAACCTCCGTATTCTTATTAAGGTCTTTTACAAATCCCTTAATACCTTCTTCTTCATGATATTCAATATGTTCTACTTCTTCTCCTCTGCGATCCTCATAAATAATCGTCAGATTTGGATTCAAATATGCCGTTTCATGCATACGGCTTTTTACTTCATCTTCTTTAAAACGTGTCTTTTCAAAAATTTCCGGATCTGGCAGGAAATTTACTTTCGTTCCTGTCTTTTTAGTTTTTCCAATTTTAGGAAGAAGTCCATTTTCTAGTTCTACGGTCGGAACGCCTCGTTCATAGCGGTCATGGTGTACATATCCGTCTCTGCTGATTTCTACATCCATATAAGTCGATAATGCATTTACAACAGAAGAACCCACTCCATGAAGTCCACCACTTGTCTTGTAAGCAGAATCGTCAAATTTTCCTCCTGCATGTAATGTTGTATAAACAATACGGGCTGCTGATACCCCCTTTGCATGCATACCGACTGGTACACCTCGTCCGTTATCTTCTACAGTACAAGAACCATCTGCCTCTAAGGTCACATAAATAGTATCACACGCTCCCGCTAAATGCTCATCCACTGCATTATCTACGATTTCATATATTAAATGGTTTAATCCCTTTCTGGAAACACTTCCAATGTACATTCCCGGTCTTTTTCGGACTGCTTCTAATCCTTCTAACACCGCTATACTATGTTCATCGTAAGCTGCTTTTTTTGCCATCTTTCTTTTCCTTTCCCTATTCCTGATGATGGTTCTGATATTTCATATGATCAAGAACCATCATCGCAATTTTAAATGTCATGGCATCATCAAAACGACGAATATCCAGACCAATTGTTTTTTCCAATCGCTCTAAGCGATACACTAATGTATTTCTATGAACATACAGCTGACGTGCTGTTTCAGAGATGTTCAGATTATTTTCAAAAAATTTCTGAATGGTCGTAAGTGTCTCATCATTAAAAATATCCGGAACTTCGTCTCCAAATACCTCCTGAATAAACATCTCACATAAGCTCATCGGCAACTGATAAATCAAACGCCCAATTCCAAGTTTACTATAAGAAATTACTTCCTTATCTGCATAAAAAATACGACCTACCTCCAATGCCATTTTCGCTTCCTGGTAGGACTTTGTAATATCTTGCAAATTCACAACGCGATTTCCATATCCAACACGTACTTTCACCATTGCCTCTGCATGAAGATTATCTATGATGGTTTCCGCAAGTTTATCTAGATCTTCTTCTGTCTTATATTCTTTCGTATCTTTTACTAAAATAATACTCTGTTCATCCACTTCTGTCACAAAATCTTTTGTTTTATTGACAAAAAGGTTCTTTACCATTTCCATCACTGTGGCATCTTTTTTTCCACCGATATCAATCACGAATACAATACGCTCTGTCTGGTCAATATGAAGCTTCTGTGCCTTATTATACATATCAACTACAAGCATATTCCCAAGTAATATATTCTGCATAAAACTGTTACGGTCGAACTGCTCCATATGCATCGTTACCATATTACGAACCTGACATACTGCCAGTTTTCCAATCATATAAGCATCCTCCGAAGATGCCTTGGTCAAGAGAATATATTCTACCTCTCCCTCTATGATTACCTTAAAAAAATGACAGCCTGACAGCATCTGGCTCTCTGCCATAGATGTTGCAAAAAATGCAACTGCTGCTTCCATATCCTCTACCGGCTGGAAAGTTGCTGCTACCTGTTTTCCTTTTTCCGTATAAAGAGCTAACTCAATATGTGAGATGTCTCTTATTTCTTCTAAAGCTGTTTGAATTTTATGATTTGAAATCAAAATATCACTCCATTAGAAAAACTGGGTGTAAACCCTACACCCAGTTTTATTTTTTATTCAATAACTTATTTTATTTTACCGAATTAGTTTGTAATTGTCAATTCTGTTTCTTTGTCAAATACATGAATCTTTTCTGTATCAATTGCTAATTTGATGTGATCACCTAAACGAGCTGGTGTTCTAGAATCAACTTTAGCTGTCATAGCTGTATCAGCTACGTTGTAGTATAATAATACTTCAGAACCTAATAATTCGTATCCTGTTACTTCTGTTTCGATTACGCTGTCCTGACGTGTCTCAATTGCGATCTGAGAATCATCAATATCTTCTGGTCTGATACCCATAACAACTGTTTTTCCGTTGTATCCGCCATCGATTAATTTCTTAGCTTTTGCTGGTGGAAGTACTACGTTTGTCTTATCGAAGGAAAGTGTTACTTTCTCACCTTCAACTTTACACTGAGCATCGATAAAGTTCATCTGAGGAGATCCGATGAATCCTGCTACAAATAAGTTGTTAGGCTCATTGTATAATTTCTGTGGAGAATCAACCTGCATGATAACACCATCTTTTAATACAACGATTCTTGTTCCTAATGTCATAGCTTCTGTCTGGTCATGTGTTACGTAGATGATTGTAGCTTTTAATCTGTTATGTAAGGAAGCAATTTCAGAACGCATCTGTACACGTAATTTTGCATCCAAGTTAGATAAAGGTTCGTCCATAAGGAATACTTTTGGATTACGAACAATTGCACGACCCATAGCAACACGCTGTCTCTGTCCACCGGATAAAGCCTTTGGTTTACGGTCTAATAATTTTTCAAGGTCAAGAATTTTAGCAGCTTCTTCTACTTTTTTCTTAATCTCATCCTTTGGAACTTTTCTTAATTTTAATCCAAATGCCATATTATCAAATACAGTCATATGTGGATATAAAGCGTAGTTCTGGAATACCATTGCGATATCTCTATCTTTTGGTTCAACATCATTCATTAATTTTCCATCAATTCTTAATTCACCAGAAGAAATTTCTTCCAAACCAGCGATCATACGTAATGTTGTAGATTTACCACATCCAGATGGTCCAACGAAGATGATGAACTCCTGATCTGCTACTTCAAGGTTGAAATCTTTAACAGCTTCAAAACCGTTAGGATAAACTTTGCAAATGTTTTTTAATGATAAACTTGCCATTTCTTAAATACCTCCTAAAATTAAATGTACGTTCTAGTACGTTTCTCGATAGTTCTATTATACAAAAAACAGCCGAAAACACCATACACCACATACACAAATAATTTCACAATTGTTTGTGGGATATACCCGATTTTTCGACTGTTTTTTTCTTCTTTCGTCAATCTGACGAGTTTTCTCACAAAAACTATACAGATTGACGAAGACAAGTTTATTTCTTTTTTAGATTCTTTTTCGTATTTTTACAGTTTAGAATATCCAAATCCATTTACCATGGCCTCAATTGGATGACCCTTTTTGCAGAACGGACACTCACTTGTAGGATATGCTTCATATCCAGGTAAGTCTTCCGGCGTAAAAATGGAATCTATCTCCATTCCATCTACCTGATTCACTGTGCTGAATACAGATGCCACGGATTCTACAATTCCTCCATAATAACGAATTCCCTCTAAGCTTCTGCGAATTGTCTTTCCGGTGGTAGTTGTTGCTAATAACAAAACAACATGCTTTCCGGCAATACTTGGCTTGATATTATCGCGGAATATCATCTGATTGTTTGCATTTACTTCTGGTGAAACAACATAAATGGTTTCATGTCTATTCGTAGAAAGATAATTTAATTTTTCAAATTCACTTGCTAAAAATGCACCTATCACTTCTGTTCCATCCATACATACAATGGTATCAACATACTGCATTTTCGTCATTTTAGCTGCAAGCACAGAAGCTACATCTTTTGCTTCCTGCACACGCGTCTTCAAACTGGTAATATCAATATAGTAATTGATATGTGAATGACTTGTTGCAAAATGCCCCGGTATTGCATGAATCGCCACTCTGTTTGACTCTTTAGAATAAAACTTTACCATTCTTCCTTCCATAACTTCCTTCTCCTTTCGCTGCACTCTTTGCTGTAAATTTTCTGTATGTAAAAACCTCATAATTTATTATAATAATTTTAAATACCAGATTCAATCAATCCGACCATAATTTACAAAATAATGCCGAAATCATCCATTTTATTCCAATTTTCTGACATAGGAAGCATTTTTATCCATTACCAGATATGTTCTTTCAAAAAAGAAAGACACTTGTTTTTGAAAATCTTCTAATTTAATGTTTCCTTCTGACAGCCAGATGGTTCCGGTTGTTTCATCACAATGTGTCAACATCAGTGTTGGTTGTACCGGAATATCTGCTTTTTTCACATCTTGCTGTACCGGCTCTATGAAGGCATCAATTCCCGGATGCCTTGCCCAACGTAAGCATCCCTGCCATGGATTTGGTACATTTGTCTGATCCTTCCACTTTTCAATACAATTATAATCCTTTATTTCTTCCGGTAATGGTCCCGCACCATGGCGCGTCACATAGGTTCTAGACACATATACAAGTTCTGGTTTATCAGAAATTCCTTGCTCTTTCAGAAAAGCAATTGGATTCGTACAGCCGGTATTAGAAGGTGTCAGATATGGTGCATATTTCTCATAAGCATCATCTAGCAAAAGTCCTTGTGCCCCCTCAAAAATCATTTGATCATATTTCGATATAAAAGATGAGACATCCTCTACCAAATGAATTTTCTCTTTATTCTGGCACATTACCTCTGCGACATTTTTCAACACCTGTTCTTCCTGAAGCAATTCTCCGTATTCTCCCATCTCCTTTTGTTCTAACCCCAATTCTTCCAGGCGCTTTGGTACATAATTCCTTCGAATTTCCATCAAACGCTTGAATAACATTGCCTCATTCATATCCCATATATCTTTAACTTGCAGCCTCGCTTCCTGTTTCTGCGATCTTACCACTGCCTCATTAATTCCCATACCGCAACTTCCATGACGGTTCTTATCCCGTGCTTTTTCAACTGCCATATTGAGTATAACATCATCAATTAATACAAGTCTACACTCCGGATGTGCATAAATTACAGGCTTTTTACCTGAAAGAGAGATGAATTCTTTCAGTTCTTCTCCCAGCTTATAAAGGTCCGGTAAAAAATGTTGCTCCCAAAAAGTATCCGCCCCACGAAAAGACCCTGATGAAAGCTGATGAAAAACAAAACGTTTATCCGGCAAGTCTACCGTATGTCCTGCCTGCGCACCTCCGTTATGTTTTATCACCAGACATTTTTCTCCTTTTTCCTGTGCCTTGTGAGCAAAATAATCGGTGGCCAGCCCTTTTCCCTCATCACCAAAATTTTTTCCTATAATAATATGTATCTGCATTTTTTTCTTTAGAAGAAAAGAAATCTTTTCTTTTTTTCTTTCTTAAAATCAATGGTTGCAATTGCTTCTGCAACAACATCTCTTTCGTGAATATCCCACTGATTCATTACTTCATTTTTATCTACTCCATTTACAATCTGCATGATACTTGTAATGATTTGAGAAATACAGTTAACATTTGCTGCATTTACAACTGCATAGCGCTTTCCAATAATATCCTCCCAGCTTTTCTTCATTTGTTCGACCGAATTGTACGAATTTTTCAGAATAATATGAAAAATTTCATATTTTTCACTTGCTTTTTCAAATAGCTCTTTTGACGAAACACTTTCGTTTTGATCGTCAAATACCCGCAAAATTTCATTATGTGACAAATCGCCATGACATGGCTCATCTCCTATTGTAAAAAGAAATCCTTTCTTATTTCTTTTTTCAAAACTGTCTATTTTAGTATGACGGTCTGCAAAATACCAAGCCAAAGAATAGGATTCTCCACCATTTCCGCCTCCTCTTCCCTCTAGCCAAAGGTCTAACAACTGTTCTGCAATACGAATATCAGCCTCAAACTGTGTAACCTGCAATGGAGCTTCATCACTTTTACTATCTCCAATTGCAGCTACCAGCACATGTGGATTCGTAACTGGTTGTTTCTCGTATAAATAAGTAATTGTCTCATTTAATGCATTCTTTGCAATTTCTTCTGCCAGATATCCCATGGAACCAGTTACATCAAATCCAAGGATAATTGGTGTAGCTTCTGGCGAATCTTCTGAATCACAAGATTCTCTTACATTAATATATCTCGGATTAAATTTCTCCTCGATTTTACTTTTCTGAAAAAGTTCTGATGCATTTGAATCTGCTGTAATATTTCTACTATTTTTTAATTTCTGCCAATCAGCAGCTGTGTAACTTCCTCTTCCCATTATTTTTCCTTTCTTTTATAAACTCTGGTAAATCTCCTCGTCATTGGTATCCATTTTTGCAAAACGTCGCTTTCCAAAAGCCTCTATGAGCGTTCTATCCCATAATGAAAAATCATCATAAGCATTTCTTTTTGGCATTCCCTCAAAAAATGCCTGCAATGGTTTTGGAATTTTATACTGCTCCTGTTCCAATATCGAAAGTCCTGTTTTGCGAAGTGCCGTCAAATTATCCTCCATACGGCAAATTTTTGTGCGTTCCATATTGTAATGATTTTGAATAACCGCCTGCTCATACCCTCCATAAAGCATTGCGGAATGATTATATGGATTAATATATACATTCTCAGGCGAAATTTCCGGATGGACAATTCCATTATATTCTAAAACGCAGCAAATATTCTCTAAGCGGCTAATAATCCATGCAACATGTTCCGGTGGAAGTTTTCCGAATGCACAAAGTGGATATTCCTCGGCCTCCTTCTCAATTACGAGAAGTGTACTTTCGTCTTTTAAAGCATATCCCCCTCTAAGTCTTGGGAAAAAATCTTTTAAATTTCTAGAATCAGCTGGCGGAAATCCAATCATTTGTACCATTTCTTTATAATTTTTCAGATATCGTTCTTCACCAGCATGAAATCGAAAAATAACATTGTTTCTTGCAACATAAGTATCTACTACTCTGCCCGATTTTTTATGCATATATTGAATCTCAATCAGATTTTCATCTGTCATTTCAAACTCTTCTGTATTAGCTCCTTTCCAGAATTCATCTGCCATTTTTTTTCGCTGCTGTTCCTCTTCATTTCCTATCAGGAACTGCTGCATACGCTTATAGTATTCAGCATAAAAATCTGTATCCTGCTGATCTAATACATAAACCGCCCCACAATAATGACACTCTGCCTGACAGGCAGAAGAATCTATGACCATGGTTCCTCCACAATTCTTACATTTTAATTCCTTCATAACATTCTCCTGTTTTATCCTACCAGCCTAATTCTTCCCAGTGCTTCCGATTCCCCCACGATTTTCATTTCCAAGATGTTCCACTTCTTCAAAGACAATCTGTGGCTGATGACGCTGAATCCGAAACTGACAAATTCTGTCGTTGACATTGATTTCTGTATCTCTCATAGCAAGAACCGGCATCATGTAAACATCATTGTCACCGCAATAAGTCTCATCAATAACTCCCATATGATTTGTCTGTATAATACCAAAATTTTTATAAGTAGAACTTCTCGGTACAATTACAGCCTCATATCCTTTTGGAAGTTCCATCGAAATTCCCAAATTAATTAATTTGAATTCTCCCTTTTTTAAAACGACATGTTCTGCTGAACGAAGATCAATCCAATCGCTCTTTCCCTCAATATACTCTAATTTACTAATTTCTTTTGAATGATATTTAATCTTAATTCTTTCTGTTTCCATCTTTTTATCCTCTCTTTTTTATTACCCTGTTTAGGCAATTGCGAAACTCTTTTGCTCCTTTCACAACAATACCCTATTATTAACATAAGGAAAAAGAATGCCCTTCTAGGCATCCTTTTCCCACTCTAAATTACTATGCTCTACTCGTTTATCCCGAAGCATTAATTCTGTCACTGCTTCTTTTGCAGGCTTATCTTCAAAAAGCACTTTATTTACCTCTTCAATAATCGGCATTTCAACTTCATACTTTCTCGCAAGTGCAATTGCAGCCTTTGCAGAATAAATTCCTTCTACTACCATTTTTACTTCCGCGGTAGCTTCTTTCATGGTATATCCCTGTCCTATTAACATTCCTGCCTTACGATTACGGCTATGTTTACTTTCACAGGTCACAATCAAATCTCCAATTCCTGTCAATCCACTTAAGGTTTCACTCTTTGCTCCCATCTTTAATGCAAGACGGCTTATTTCTGTAATGCCTCGTGTAATTAAAGCTGCTTTCGTATTGTCGCCATATCCAAGACCATCTGCCATTCCCGCTGCCAAGGCAATTACATTTTTCAAAGATCCACCTAACTCCATACCGAGCATATCAGGACTTGTATACACACGAAATACTTCATTCATAAAAATATCCTGAACACCTTCGGCAATTTCTCTCTTTCTTGCTCCTGCAACCACAGTTGTAGGTAACCCTATTCCTACTTCTTCTGCGTGGCTTGGTCCACACATCACCGCCACATTCGCCTGTGGAATCTCCTGCTCTACCACATCCGAAATTGTCATTAAAGTATCATCTTCTATTCCTTTAGCTACACAGACAATGACCTGACCTTCTGTTACATAAGGTGCCATACTTTTTGCTGTGCTTCTGGTAAATACTGACGGTACTGCTAAAATCAAATAGTCTTTTCCACTGATGGCTGCCTTCAAATCTGTTGTAAATACCATATCTTCCGGCAATTTTACTCCAGGCAGTTTGTCTACATGTTCTCTTTTTTCCTGTAACATACGGATTTCATCTTCAACGATTGACCATACAGTCACTTCATTTCCATTTGTATGTAAGACGAGTGATAAAGCTGTCCCCCAGCTTCCTGCTCCTATAATTGCTGTCTTTGCCATTTACTTATCCTCTTTCTTTACTCCAAGTTTATTTTCCGTTCCATTTAAAAGACGTTTGATATTTGCGCGATGACGCCACAATGCCATCACAGTAAAACATGCGCTGACAATATAAAATTCCAGCCTATAATCTGACGATACAGAAAGAATTCCCATCTGTCCAAAGATGATAACCTGTATCAGATATGCCGTTACCACGAGAATAGAACCGAGTGAAACATATCTGGTTATCACAATTGCCCCAATGAACAGAATCAGACAAATCGGTGCTGCCAGTGGGCAGACCGCCAAAATCACTCCAGAAGTACAGGCAATTCCCTTTCCTCCTTTAAACTTCAGATAAAATGGGAAGTTATGACCCAGTACTGCACCGAATCCTGCATAAAGTTCCAAAACTTTGATTCCATCCGGATACTGTCCCTGAAATAAAAATTTAATCAACAATACTGCAAAAATCGCTTTAAACAAGTCTCCTGCAAAAGTAATTAGCCCTGCTTTTACTCCAAGAGTTCTCAGTGTATTGGTCGTACCAGCGTTTCCGCTTCCTTTTGTACGAATATCAATTCCTTTTTTCTTTCCATAAAAATAGCCAGTCTGGAAAATGCCAAACACATACCCTACTGCCAGTGCTGCAAATCTTGCCCCAATCATTACTTTTCTTCCTTCCTCTCACGTATAATAAATTTTAAGGATGTACCACGGAATCCGAAGGTATCACGAATTCGATTCTCCAAATATCTCGTATAAGAAAAATGCATCAATTCCTTATCATTTACAAATATAACGAAGGTAGGTGGCTTTACGGAAACCTGCGTCACATAGTAAATACGTAAACGTTTTCCTTTATCGGAAGGTGGCTGCTGCATAGCAACTGCCTCGGCCACAATTTCGTTTAGAACACCAGTTGCAACTCGCATACTATTGTTTTCCATGACCATATCAATCATTTCAAACATCTTATTCAGGCGCTGACCTGTTTTTGCAGAAATAAATAAAATTTCTGCATATGGCATAAAGCTTAAAATCTGTCTGATTTTCTCTGTATGACGATAAATTGTCTTATCATCCTTCTCAATAGCATCCCATTTATTAACTGCGATGATAATTCCTTTTCCACGTTCATGAGCAATTCCTGCTATCTTAGCGTCCTGCTCCGTCACTCCTTCCGTGGCGTCAATTACAATAATGACGACATCAGCACGTTCCACCGCTGTTACTGCACGAATGATACTATAACGCTCAATCTCTTCTTTAATTTTATTCTTACGCCGAAGTCCTGCCGTATCAATAAAGACATATTCTTTTCCATCATAAATAATGTCCGTATCGATGGCATCACGTGTTGTTCCTGCGATATTGGAAACAATCACACGATCTTCATTTGCCAATTTATTAATCAGAGAAGATTTTCCTACATTTGGTTTTCCAATAATGGCAATCTTAGGTCTGTCATCCTCTTCCTCTTCTGGGTTCTCTCCTGGGAAATATTTTGCCACTTCATCTAACATATCTCCCAATCCAAGCATAGAAGTTGCAGAAATTGGAAATGGTTCTCCAATTCCTAAATTATAAAATTCATAGACATCCGCCATATATTTTTCGAAACTGTCTACTTTATTTACAACAAGTACAACTGGCTTTCCGGAGCGACGAAGTATATCTGCCACTTTAGAATCGGAATCCTGAAGTCCCTGTCTGACATCTGTCAAGAAAATAATAACATCTGCCGTTGCGATAGCGATTTCAGCCTGTTCTCGCATCTGTGATAAAATAACATCTTTACTGTCCGGTTCAATACCACCGGTATCAATCATGGTAAAATGATAATTTAACCATGTCACATCGGCATAAATACGATCTCTCGTTACACCTGGTGTATCTTTTACGATGGAAATACGTTCACCGGCAAGCGTATTAAATAATGTAGACTTTCCAACATTTGGACGTCCTACAATCGCTACTACTGGTTTACTCATATCAATTCTCCTGTTCTTATCAATCTATTTTAACTCTTATACGGATAGCATTCCTCTTAGCAAATCCTGACCGCTTGATTTTACAATATCTATTGGTACTTGTAAAGCATTTTTCAAATCCGTAAGCGTCATATCATCTAAGAAAACTTCCTCACCACTGCGTAATAAATTACATGGCAATATCAGTTTTTCTCCTAAATCTCTTCCTTTTAGCTGTGCCTCTAAGTCCTGACCTGTCAAAAGCCCTGACACGGTAATACGCTCTCCAAAAAAATCATTCCGAATCTGCACCACTTCTATTTCATAATTTGGTAAGACCTCCATCAAATCCTCTGCTAATTCCGCAATAAACGGACCTGCAAGACGTCCTGTTGCAAGTGTCACCTTATGTTTTTTCACCTTGTCTACGCCACAACTCATAGAAGAAGTATCTTTCCCATCTGCTCCTGCCATTTCCTGCTTTAACTGTTCTAAAGCCTCTGCAAATTCTGTTTTCAGCAGACGTATCATCCCTACGCCATTTTCTAATTGAATATAGCCATCATAATTATCTTCATCCGGCAATTCCCGCTCTGCCAACAAATACCATTCGTCAGAAGCATGAACAAAATGCGTTCCATGACTCTCCATGCAGACCTTCTGCCATTTGTGAATAATGTCCAGTACCTGAATTGCATCTTCTTTTGTAAAAGGCTCTAATGGGAAAAGTCCTTCTCTGTATTTTGACAATCCAACCGGAACCACAGAAACACTTTCCATGTACGGAAGATATTTGGTCAAATCACGAATCGAACGTTCTAACTCTTCTCCATCATTAATTCCCTTACAAAGCACAATCTGACCATTCATTTCAATTCCTGCTTCATAAAGCAAATCAATTTTCTTTAACGCCTCTCCTGCGAAACGATTGTTCAGCATCTTACACCGTAATTCTGGATTTGTCGTCTGCACGGAAATATTAATCGGCGCCAATTTGTATTCAATAATACGATTCAAATCCTTTTCTTTCATATTTGTTAACGTCACATAATTTCCCTGCAAAAAAGAAAGTCTTGAATCATCATCTTTAAAATATAAGGTTTCCCGCATTCCCTTCGGCATCTGATCAATAAAGCAGAAAATACATTTATTATGACAGGATTTATAGTCATCCATCAGACCGTTTTCAAAGACAATCCCTAAATCCTCCTGATAATCTTTTTCAATCTCTAATTCCCATTCTTCTCCATTCTTTTTACGAATCAGTACTTCTAAATAATCATCATTAATCAGATAATGATAATCAAATACATCCTCGATTTCTTTTCCATTAATGCTAAGAAGGATATCTCCAGGCTCTAGTTCCAACTCTTCCGCAATACTTCCCTCCTCAATCCGGTCAATTACATGTTCGTGTATCTTTTTATTCATAATTATTACTTAATTCCTTTCCTTACAGCCTGCATCACAAGTATAATCTTTTTTTGCATTCCTTCTCTAGTTTACAATAAAAATGACGGAATAACAACACCTGTTATTCCGCCAGTTTTCCTTATCCTTTTTAGAGGTCTGCATCTTCCTCTATATACACGTCTTCCTGCATATAGATATCATCTTCCGGTACTATATTTCCCTCAACCTCATCGTAATCCTCATAAAAGTGAAGTCCCCAATCATCCGTCATAATCCCAAGATTCTCTATCACCTGAAGAGTATTGACACAATTTTCATTAAAATTGAAATAAATATCCATTGATGTTGATTGGTTATTTCCATATTTCCTATAATAGAAGTAATCATAAAAACGATCTGACGTTGTAGTCATATTCTCCTTATTGAAAATACTGAGAGAAATTGCATTATAATATTGCCTTGGTGCATTCTGGGTGTCATAGTTATCTACTATATTTTCCAAATTACCATCTTTGATATCCTGTATCAACGCATTTGCAATTTTTTCTGCCCCTTCCGCATCCAACATGGCTGTTGTCATCTCCATATCCTGATTATACAATTCTACATAGCCGGACATATATTGATTGCTCTCATATGCACTACCAAACATCTCACAAAGAATGTTTTCTTCCCTCTGCTGAATCTCAACCAGTTCTGACACTACTCCATCCGTATCATGTACTGTCTTTTTATCAAGTGGAATCGGATATCGTCTTAAAATCACGTCATCATTCTTTAAATAATATTTTATTGTAACATAGGTTGCCTGATTCACATTGATTTTACGAAACTCTTCTTTTTCATCCAAAAGTTCCTGATGAATTCTAATCAATTCTTCTACATTCTCCTGCGTATATTCAACCGGATAATCCAAATATAAATATGCTGTCTGAACATCTTCCACTTCCGGAACTTTCTTTTCAATTCCAAACACATCAAATCGGAATACAGAAAAAAGTACGATTGCTGACAGTGTAAACACTGCCCATTCCAAAATTCGCTTTCCTTTCAATACTTTAAAGCTTTTTACCAAAAACATCTCAGCAATGAAAAAGAAAACAAATCCAAAAAGAATGACGCATATTATTACACATACGAATACCGGAATATTCTTTATTGACTGTAGCATATTCGTGATAAAAACCGCCAAAAGACTGCCTCCTGCAAGAGCAATCCCCCACCGAAAAATTGGTTTCACCCAAGCCACACTGACAATATCTCCGGCAGTTTCAATTTGACGCTTCCGGTATAAAAACCATGCCGCCAAAATAAATACAACCGCTATGATTGCATAAACGATAAGATATTTTCCTCCTTCAAAGGTCAGCCCAGTACACCTGTCATAAGCTGTTTCATATTTTCTTTGAACGTTTAAATGATTTTCCATGAAATACCAAGGAGATAACATTCCCGAATATCCCGGACGCCAGCCTTCTTCTATTCCATAACAAATCAAATTAATCATAAGCGAAAGCACATAACGGATTCCTATGTAAAGAAAATTCGCCACAAAAAAATAAATCGGTGCTGCAAAAATCTGTCCAGTAATCATCCCAATAAAAACTGCCATAGAATATGCAAAAAAGGTAATCGCCACCATATAGAGCAGCCACCAGAACAAATACTGGATACAGGTAATCTGATTTCCCAGACACACAAATACTGCTACTACAAAAGCAAGTATTTCTGGTATTACCAGATTAAGCAGTCCAGAAAGATAATTCGTTACAAATAGTTCTGCACGATTAACCGGAAGTGCATGGAACATATTTG
>JBJELY010000178.1:0-4649 GCA_051879395.1 Roseburia sp.
TGTATGAAGAGGGGGAAGAAGCAGGAATGCTGAAAACTCTGGCAAGAAATGTGGAAGCAATCATGAAAAATCTTCATACAGATATGAAAAACGCTTGTGATATTGTCGGGACAACCGTAGAAGAATATGAGAAGGCAAAAAATATTATGTCATAAGAGAATTTGACAGGCTGCTGAACCCAGGCAGTCAGATGGAACAGAACCTCTATGTCAGGTATAAATATTTTTATATAATAAGCCGATAATATTATATACAGTTACATACGAGAACGACACGGAAGGTCAGGGTACTATCATGGAGGATATTGAGGCAGGAACAAAAATTGATGATGATAATAAGTTATAGGGTCAATTTTGCTCTTGCTTTTTTAGTGCCTCTTTGAATGGGGTAAAATGATATGAATACAGCGCTTATTTTAGCAGGTGGACTGGATGCCAGATTTAAAATGGATATCCCTAAGCAGTTTGTTAATGTAAATAATCGTCCTATTATTGTATATACCTTGGAAATCTTTCAGCATCATCCTGATATTGATGAGATTATTGTTACCTGCCTGGATGGCTGGCAGGAAATGGTACGAGTGTACGGGAAGCAGTTTAATATTACCAAGCTGAAAGAAATTATTCCCGGAGGTAAGGATGCGCAGGAGTCTACCTATAACGGTTTAAAGGCACTAAGAAGTAGAATGGGTCAGGGCGATATCGTGGTAGTACATGATGCGATCAGGCCCATGGTTTCGGAAGAAATCATTACAAGCAGTATTCAAATGTGCCGTAAGAAAGGTATGGGAGTGGCGGCAACTTATATCATGGATACAATCATGCATTCCGGGAATGGACGTGAGGGATATCAGAGTATTAATCGATACCAGATTATGAAAGTGCAGACGCCGCAGGCTTTTGATTTTCAACTGCTATGGGATTTGCATAACAGGGCAATTGAGAAAAAGTGTCTCGGGGCATGGGATAATAGCTCCATGATCACAAATCTGGGAGAGACCGTGTTTTTTTCGGAAGGGTCGGATTTGAATATGAAAATTAACACCACTGAGGATGTAGAAATGTTCCGCGCATTATATAAAATGAAGCACCCCGAGGAAAAGAGTGAAAGATAAATTTTTTATTGTCTATAAGATCACTTGGAACTTGAAACAAGTGGAGGAACGGAATGAATATAGCTTTAATATTGGCGGGAGGACATGGAAACAGAACAGCTCAGGATATTCCCAAGCAGTTTATGAATGTTTATGAGAAACCGCTGATCATATATACTTTGGAAAATTTTGAAAAGCATCCTGATATTGACGGTATTGCAGTAGTTTGTCTGGAAGGGTGGCATGAGGTTTTGAATGCCTATGCCAGACAATATGGCATCACCAAGCTGAAATGGATTGTATCAGGTGGCGACGACGGGCAGGAGTCCACGCGAAAGGGCGTGGAAGCTTTGAAAGGTGTATGCGATTCAGAAGATGTTGTTTTGGTACATGATGCCATAAGGCCTTTTATTACACCGGAAGTCATTACGGATGCCATAACGAAATGTAAGCAGAAGGGTTCCGGCTTAAGCGCAGTCAGATGTCAGGAGACAATAGTCAGGACGGAGGATGGCATATCCGGGGAAGAAGGTATTTCCAGACAGGAAATCATGCGTGTGCAGACTCCTCAGGCATATAAATACGGCAAAGCATTGTGGGCATATGAAGAAGCAGACAGGAGAGGAATCAAAGGTGAGGTTTATATTAACACTTTGATGCTTCGACTTGGAGAAAAAGTGTATTTTTCCAAAGGAACAGACAAAAACGTCAAGATTACAACGATTGATGATCTGGAGGTCTTTAAGGCTCTTATCAATATGGAGAGAGAAGACTGGATCAAATAGAAATTGTATTGGTAAAGATTAAGAGGAAAGTGATGGCAGCAATGAGTCGGACAGTCAGAAGGCAATTGATGGAAATTTCAGATACCTTGCAAAAGGCCAATGAACTGTTGGCGAATTTATTTCAAGGTATTCAAACTGAAGATATTATTAATTTGTTGACAGACTGTCAGAATTGTGCAATTACAATGGGAAATAAAATTGAAGCTGTCTATGGTACCGGTACGGAAAGCGTGCATGTGTTGGAAGAGTATTGTGAAAGTATCTTTCAGATTTCACAGCATCTTGATCAATTGCCGGAATGCATGAAAATTTATGAAACATCAAAGGAACAACTGCGTTCTGTAAGGAAATATATGGAAGAGGAAATTCCGGACAAACGTGAAGTAGTCTTTATGCCCTATAAGGCATCTATGTGGGATGCCTTGGAAAGCGTTTATCTGGCGGCAAGGGAAGACGAGAACTGCGAAGCCTACGTGGTACCGATTCCGTATTTTGACCGCAAAGCAGACAAGACTCTTGGAGAAATGCATTACGAAGGAGCAGAATACCCAAAGAATATTCCGATTACGGACTGGGAGGAATATCAATTTGAAGAGAGACTGCCTGATGTGATTTATATTCATAATGCTTATGATGACAGTAATCTGGTAACCTGTGTGCATCCCAGATTTTTCAGCAGTAATTTAAAAAAATATACAGAAAAGCTTGTATATATCCCTTACTTTGTATTGGAAGAAATTGATCCCGGCGATCAGGCGAAGATTGATGGAATAAAGCATTTCTGCTTCTTGCCGGGAATTGTTAACGCAGATAAGGTTATTCTGCAATCCGAGAATATGCGCCAGATCTATATGAACGAATATACCAAGGTAATCGAATCGGCGGGCGGTTCAGTAGACCGAAAGCAGCTTGAAGAAAAATTTCTCGGAACCGGATCTCCCAAATTTGACAAAGTGCTGAATACCAGGAAGGAAGATCTGGAAATTCCGGAAGACTGGCTTAGGATCATTAAGAAACCGGATGGAAGCTTTAAGAAAATTATCTTTTACAATACCGGCGTGACAGCGCTTCTCCAGCACAATGAGAAGATGTTAACCAAGATGCAATATGTATTTAGTGTCTTTAAAGAACATCAGGACGATGTGGCGTTGCTCTGGCGCCCTCACCCACTGATCAAAACGACCATTGAATCCATGAGACCGCAGCTGTGGGAAGAATACTGCAAGATTGTGGAGCAGTACAAGGAAGAAGGTTGGGGCATTTATGATGATACTGCAGATATGGACCGGGCTGTGATACTGTGTGATGGGTATTATGGAGATGCAAGTAGTGTGGTGCAGTTGGTGCAAAAGGCTGGGAAACCGGTGATGATACAAAATGTGATATATAATGATAACACAGTGTTGACATCAGATGGAGCATGCCTAGTTGGAGATACTATTTGGTTGGTGGAATGCGAAACAAATTCGTTGTGCACATTAAATCTCAAAAATGCAGAAATCAATTTGGCAAAATCTTTTGATGAAAATTTGAGTAAAAGATCCATTTATAGATTGTGTGAATATCAAGGAAAGATTTATGGATTTCCTGGATATGGAAAAAAGATTTGCAAATATGATGTTGAAAATAATAGAACAGAGTACTTTGCAGAAAACACGGAAAAGGAGATTTG
The DNA here is from genome assembly GCA_051879395.1 of Roseburia sp. Classification (GTDB taxonomy): domain Bacteria; phylum Bacillota; class Clostridia; order Lachnospirales; family Lachnospiraceae; genus Roseburia. Next base: position 3,551 of record JBJELY010000178.1, read on the forward strand.
GTGTAAATATTATGCAATGGAAAAGTATGAAAATTACATATATCTTTTTCCGATGAGAGCATCTAATATAATGAAAGTAGATTTAGAAGATTTAAATAATGTGGAATTTATTCCTTTACCGAAGAAAAAAGAAGAAAAAAATGGGTACTTTACTAAAAGATTTATTAGAAAAAATAATACGGTTATTATTCCATGTGCAGGCACAAATGAAGTGTTATTTTTTGATTTGGAATCTAACAAATGTGACTGGAAATGTTTAGATTTTGGTGAGAATGGATTTGAAGATGTAGAAAACATCGAAGAGAAAATATATTTTCTGACAAGAGATAAGAAAATAGTAGAAACATCATATGCTTTTGAATTGGAGAGGAAACTCCTATTGGATGAAGAATATAATTTTTTGATAGCATGCCATGATAATTTAATTTTAGTTCCAAAGCATGAAAATAGGTTTGCTAAAATAGATACGGAAGATTTAGGATTATATAAAATAGAATATCCGAAAGAAAATGTTTTTTGTGATGAGTACATAAAAGGTAGGACGGTTACATTTAGTGACATTGCATATGATAAAGGGAAAGCTGTTCTTATTCCACGATTTAATAATATGTTACTCAAAATAGATAAATCGGAAGGGACTCTTAGCTTTTTAGAATGGAGATTTTCGGAGCAATTGAAAACAGAATTGATGTGCCAAATGAATAGAACCCCCAAAATGTTTAGCGAAACAATACTAAAGTTGGAGGACTTCATCTCAATATAATTTTTATGAAGAAGGCATACATATTTTGATCTTTTTTGGACTAAAATGAGGAAAGATAATGTGCGGTATTTTGGGAACAACATATAAGAACGGAGACATGATCAGTGCTTTAAACAAGATTCAACACAGAGGACCGGATGGTATCAAATATAAAATGCTTCCAGATTGTAATTTAGGGTTTGTTAGACTCGCCATTCGAGATTTATCTGAAGCTGCAATGCAACCAATGTCAAATAGTAATATGGATGTTTGGATTACGTATAATGGTGAAATCTATGGCGAAAATGAATTGAAAGAAAATCTGATTAAAAAGGGATACATTTTTCAAACCACAAG
>JBJELY010000179.1:0-69320 GCA_051879395.1 Roseburia sp.
ATTTCATTAGCCATTCCAAACACCCCCTTACATTAATGTATTAACATCTAAGATTAAGGCAACTTCACCATCACCTAAGATAGTAGCTCCACTAATAATCTTACTGTTATTAATATAATTACCAAGAGATTTAATAACGATTTCCTGCTGTCCCATTAAATTATCAACTACAAGACCTGCGAGGTCTTCTCCTTTTTTCACAATTACAACCGTCAATCGTTCTTCTTTTTCTTTTGGTTCAATACCAAGCACCTTATCAAGGCGGATTAATGGAATAACATTTCCACGAAGATGAATTACTTCCTGTGCCTGTACATATTTAATGTCCTCTACAGGAATATCTTCAATATTGGAAATAGAACCTAATGCAATTGCATATTTCTCATCCCTAACCTCTACCATCAATGCCTGTATAATTGCAAGTGTTAATGGCAATCTTACTGTAAATACAGTTCCCTCGCCTAGTTTTGTCTTAACTTCAACATCTCCACCTAAGGCTTCAATATTGGATTTTACAACATCAAGACCTACACCTCGACCTGAAATATCTGTAATTTTCTTTGCCATAGAGAAACTTGGAAGGAACAACAGATTTACAATTTCCTTCTGGCTCATGCTCTCAGCCTGTTCCTCTGTGATGATTCCTCGCTCAATTGCTTTTGATTTTACACCTTCCGTATCTATACCATTGCCGTCATCACCAACTTCAATTATGACATTATTTCCTTCCTGAAAAGCATTAAGGAAAATATTTCCTACTTCCGGTTTTCCTCTTTCCAAACGAACTGCATTTTCTTCCAAACCGTGATCGGCAGAATTTCGAAGCAAATGCTGTAACGGATCGCCAATCTGATCCACTACCGTACGATCAAGTTCTGTATCTTCACCTGTCATGACAAGTTCCATCTTTTTATCCAATTTACGTGATAAATCTCGAATCATTCGAGGGAATTTATTTACAACACTTTCAATTGGAACCATTCGAACTTTCATAACCGATTCATGAAGATTAGTCGTGATTCTCTCTAAGTATTCAATCTGTTCATGGAATGTCTGACTTTCAAAATTGCCACTCTCACTAGAACTGATTGACACAAGACTGTTCTTTGCAATGATAAGCTCTGACACCTGATTCATCAGTGCATCAAGTTTTTCGATATCTACACGAACCGTTCTGTTCGTAACAGGTTTTGCTACTGCCTGTTTTTTGTTATTAGCGGCCGCAGGTGCCGGCTTCTCTACCTTAGCAGGTGCTGGCTGTGTTGCCTGCACTGCTTTTTCTGTTTCTGCCGGTTTTTCTGCTTCTGTTTCTGCCGGTGCTTCGCCTATATGTAAAATTGTTTCATATTTTACTACTTCACCAACAACATCTTCAATTTCCGAAACAGTCTTAGCTGCAGCTACAATTTTATCAAATTCTTCTTCCGATGTCAGATAAAAGCTAAAATCAAACTCAAACTTTTCATCCTCTATATCCTGCGAACTTGGACTATAAATAATAATCTGTCCAAATTCCTCCACTGCTTTAAATACAAGAAAAGCTCTTGCTGCTTTCAAAAGACATTCTTTCTGAATATAAACTGTAACTCCGTATACTTTCAGTCCAGATTCTTCTGCTGACTTGATTGCTTCCTTATCATTGTCAGTAAAATCAATTGCTAAATATTTCTTTTTTTCATCAACACCTGCTTTCGGTGTTTCTACCTTTGGTGTTTCTACCTTTGGTGCTTCTACAGGTGCCTCCGTCTTTTCTACTGTTTCACCATTTGCTGCAGCGATGAAATTATTCAATTCTTTGATAATTAATTCATTATCTTCCGTTCCTTCATCGGAACTTGCCTTTACATTTTCCAAATAGCTATCAATTGCATCCAGACATTTAAAAAGTAAATCAATCATGGCACTATCTACTTTTATCTTGTCACTACGTACTTCCTGAAATACATTTTCCATATCATGGGTTAGATGCTGCATACGTTTGAATCCCATGGTTCCTGCCATACCCTTTAAGGAATGGGCCGCACGGAAGATTTCATTGATTGTGTCCTTATTCTCAGGCTCTTTTTCTAGTACCATAATACAGTCACTTAATGTCTGCAAATGCTCTGATGTCTCATCAATAAAAATTTCAAGATATTGGCTTACATCCATATTACTTTACCCCCACATTCTTGGTTATTATTTGTGCTACTTCTTTTAAAGGAACAACTTCATCAACCAAACCTGATTCAGCAATCGCTTTTGGCATTCCATACACTACACATGTTTCTGCATTCTGAGAAATGACATAAACTGGTTTGTGCTGGCTTAAAGACATAATTCCTTTTGTACCATCTGCACCCATTCCTGTTAATACAACACAGACGATCTGACTATAACCACTTTTTGAAAGAGAATCATATGTAATATTCGCACAAGGTTTTAATCCACCAATCGGAGGCATATCATTTAATACAATTTTATGTCCTCCACCAGAAGTTTTTACCACTTCCATATGTTTTCCACCCGGTGCAACATATACAGTGCCCTTTTCAAGTACGTCACCATCTTCTGCCTCTTTTACGCGAATTGGACTAATCTCATCCAAACGCTCTGCCATGGATTTTGTAAATCCGGCTGGCATATGTTGTACTAAAACCATCGGAGCATTCAAGTTCTTTGGCAAATATGGAATTACACTTTGTAAAGCTTTCGGTCCTCCTGTAGAACAAGCCAGTGCAACAATCTTTTCACCGTTTGCTCCTGTACTGCTCATTTTCTTTATGGCCGCCGGCCGCTCCTCCTTTCTTCGCGTCTCTGTCGAAACCGTCTTTAAGGAACGTACCATACTTTCCGTCTTCAAGACCGCAGACAAAACATCTAATAATTTTTTCTTAAATTTTTCGCCTTTTGCCTCTACAATATTGGTTGGTTTTGTTACAAAATCAACAGCTCCAAGTTCCATCGCTAAAATGGTTGTATCCGCATCCTTCGTGGTTGTAGTACTTACCATAATAACTGTTGCCTTGATTTTGTCATCCTGTAACTTTTTCAGCAACTCCAGACCGTCCATGCGCGGCATATTTACATCTAACACAACACCATCATATTTCGTTGTCTTTAATCTTTCATATGCCTCAAGTCCGTCTCTGCAGAAATCTTTAGCCTGAAAATCACTATCTGTATTGATTATATCACAAATAACCCTTCTCATGAGTGCAGAGTCATCAACTACCAAAATATTTTTTTTCATAATTGAAACCACATCCCTTCAAAAATCTGCAAGTTTGCGAACTTCTGTCTTTTTTTCTGAAAATTTATTTTCTACTACGCATTCGACGTTCTTCATCGAATATATAACGTACAATCTCTTCTCTTACTTTACTATCTTTTAATATGAAATGAACGCGATTTTCAAATTTCTTTACTTCTGTTGACACGTGTTTTGAACTAATCACCTTTCCAAGAAGATAAAATTGCTTATTCATCTTTTCACCGACTAGTCGTACCGCAACAAGAATATTACTACCTGCTTGATTCTCTTCTTCTGAAATAAAACGCATTCCTCCACCGCTAATATCTACAACAGTTCCTGCTTTTTCAATTTCATAGATATTTTGTTCACTTCTTATAATATCAAAAATTTCTTCTGCAGTTTTATTCTTAACATCATCCTCTGTAATCTTATAATATTTCATATCCAGAGTACATTCTAACCTGAAATATTCGCGTCGTTGAAATTTCTCTAATTGAGATCTCATTTCAATTACGAGAACAAATAGATTATCTCTTTTAAATCTTTCCTTTACGGTTCCTTCTGCTCGATAGAGCCCCCCATTCGAATAAAAAACAAACTCAAACCGAACCCCTAACGGCAACAAAATAATTTTTCCGCCCTCTGTTGGCATAGAAATTTCTAATTCACCATCTTCATAAACATCATAGACCTGACTTTTATAAACACGTATTTCTGTATTACTTCTGTCACTCTGTTCAATTTGCTGCATGAGGCGAATATCAATTTTATCACCGGGCTTAATGATATTGTTTTTCACTTTAACTCAACTCCTTAACTTCTACGAGCAATAAAATAGGAAAACAACTGGGTCACTCCCCAATTCATTCGAATTTCTTTATGCTCATTATTAATTAAATTAGAGGCTAAAACCTCAAATGCTCTTGCTGACTTTGAATATGGTGCACTCATGGAAACAATTTTCTGTTGTCTAACTGCTGTCTCTAATTCTCCATCTTGTGGAATCATTCCTAAATAATCTATTTCTCCCTGCAAAAACTGAAGCACAACAGAATTTAATTTCTGAAAAACGGCTTGTCCATCTTCTAATGAATTTGCCTTGTTCGCAACAATTTTCAATTTTGTAATATCTCTCTTAAAATTCGGATTGCCATATAACACCTTCAATAGAGAATATGCATCTGTCAAAGAACTAGGATCGGGTGTCGTAACAACCAATACTTCCGGACTTGCCAATACAAATTCCAAAACACTGTCTGAAATTCCAGCCCCGGTATCTACGATGATAACATCTGCCAATTCATTCAACTCATTTAAACACTTTATCAGATATACTATCTGCCCTTTTGTCAGATTTTCCATTCCAGCAATACCGGAACCTCCGGAAATAAACCCAATTCCCATTGGACCTTCTGTAATAATCTCGCGAATTGTCTTTTCCCCATAAATCAGATCACTTAAGTTATACTTTGGTATTGCTCCAAACATAACCTCAACATTCGCTAACCCAAAGTCTGCATCAAAAATAATAACTCGTTTTCCCATTTTCCGAAATTGGACTGCAAGATTTACTGCCGTATTCGATTTTCCAACTCCGCCTTTTCCGCTCGTTATAGTAATGACTCGGGCATTTGATATGGCATCCTGATTTCGCTTTTTAATTACATTTCGAAGCGATTCTGCCTGATCCATAAAGCTACCTTACCTTTCCAAAAATCAATATCCTTACTGTCTTCCACTCAAAAGCTGTTTTACAATTTTTTGTGTATTGAATACTTCAATATCATCCGGCACATTCTGTCCTGTTGTCATATAAGAGAGCGGTGCCCCGGAATATAGTTTAATGTTCATAATATTTCCATAGCAGGTGGTCTCATCCAGTTTTGTGAATACCAGCTTATAATCTGCTATTTGTTTATAAATATCTACAATGTCCAATAAATCACGATATTTTGTTGTTGCACTTAAAACGAGATAAACCTCTTTTCCATAGGAATGATCCAATCCCATAATCATATTCTTCATGTCTTCACACTGCTTTGCATTTTTATGTGAGAACCCTGCCGTATCAACAAAAACAAGATCATATCCAGACACTTTTTCTATCATCTCATTTAAATCATCCGCTGAATAAATAATGTTCATTGGTGCATCCAAAATGTTCGCATAGATTCGTAGCTGCTCTGTTGCTGCAATACGATAAGTATCCGCTGAAAGAAAAGCTACTTTTTTTCCTTTTTCTACTTTATACTTGGAAGCAATTTTAGCAATTGTAGTTGTCTTTCCTACACCAGTCGGGCCGATGAAAAAAATGACTTTTGGCTTTTTCCCAGTTAACTCAATTGTGCTCGGCTGTCCTAATTTTAAAATCATTTTCTGATATACGGTAGACAGAATATAGTCCACACTGTTACCACCATGCATGACTTTTTCAATTTCATCCATCACCTGATTGACATACTTTTCATTTACCTCATTATCCAGTAATGTCTTATACAACATCTTAATGAAACCAAGTCCCTCTGAATTTGTTGGCGGTGTCTCAACCTTTTTTTCTGGTTGTTTTTCAGCTCCTAACTGTTTTTCTAAAATATTAGATAAACTTGCAAGGCGTTCCTCCAACCCAATATTCTTCTGTTCCCCTTTTTCTGGAATTACTTTTTCTTTCTCCACCATATGTACTTCCGTTTCTCTCGTTACTGGCGGGACCTTACTCTCACGCTGTGGCTGTGGAATTTTAATCTGCTCATCTGCCGCCAAATTAATATTGTCGAATTTTTTTTGTGTTGCTGCACCTGCCATTGCATTTCCAAACGTCTCCTTATCCTCAACTGCAGCAGTCACTTCATAAGTAGAATCCTTAAATACCTTCAACATCCCCTTTGGCTTTATTTCTTTTACATTCATTACCACTGCATTGGGTCCAAGTTCACTTTTTGCCTTTTCAATTGCCTCTTCTTTTGTTTTTCCCTGAAATTTTTTTATGGTCATTATACTGTCACCATCCCTACTGATTGTAATTCGATATTAGAGTCAACTTCATTGTAGGAAACCACAATTAAGTCCTTGAAATAATCTTCAGTCATTTTCTTAAAATACATTCTCACAATTGGAGAAGTAATAACAATTGCACTTTTTCCCATATTCTCAAGCTTTGCAATTTCTGTTTCCAATGATGCCATAATTGCTCTCGTTTTTTCTGGATCAAGTGTCAGATAAGCACCTTGCTCTGTTTGTTTTACAGATGCCATAATATCCTGTTCCACCTTCGGGTCCAATGTAATAACACTTGTCGTTTCATTTGCCGGAAAATACTTATTTGAAATTGCACGTTTCAGACTTTGTCTGACATATTCTGTCAGCACATCTGTATCTCTTGTTGTTGCTGCATGATCTGCTAAAGTTTCAAAAATCGTTAACAAATCACGAATGGAAATTCCCTCACGCAACAAATTCTGCAACACTTTTTGTACTTCGCCGAGCCCTAATAGTTTTGGAATCAGTTCTTCTACTAAAGCTGAATTGTTTTCCTTCAAATTATCAACCAGATTCTTAACATCCTGTCTCGTTAATAATTCTGCTATATGCTGCCGAATAACTTCCGTCAAATGTGTTGCAATGATAGAAGGTGGATCTACTACTGTATAACCAAGACTTTCTGCACGTTCTCTCTGTCCTTCCGTAATCCAGATTGCTGGTAAGTGGAAAGATGGTTCAAACGTAGGAATACCAGTAATTTCCTCTTCAACATAGCCAGGGTTCATCGCCATATAATGATCAAAAAGGATTTCTCCCTCTGTTACCTGTGTACCTTTAATTTTAATAATATATTGGTTTGGATTTAATTGAATATTATCCCTTAATCGAATAATTGGTACAACAGTTCCAAGTTCCAACGCAATCTGCCTTCGAATCATAACAACTCGATCCAGTAAATCACCACCTTGATTTACATCTGCCAAAGGAATAATTCCATATCCAAACTCTAATTCAATCGGATCAACCTGAAGCAGGGAGACGACATTTTCCGGCTTTCGGATTTCCTCCGCCTCTTCCTCTGCATTATTTACTTCTTCTTCTATATTTTCAATCGCAATATTCTTTGCAATTATTCTTCCTGCAACAATGAATACAACACCAAGTCCAACAAACAAATACCATTTCAATGGTGTTGCAATTCCTAAGAAAATAAGAGAAGCACCTACCAAATAAAGTACCTTTGGAATACCAAATAACTGTCCAACCAAAACAGTACCAAAATCGGCTTCTTTTGATGCTTTTGTAACTAAAATACCTGTGGAAAGGGAAATTAATAAAGATGGTATCTGGGAACAAAGTCCATCACCAATAGTAAGGATTCCATATCTCTGGAGTGCATCCATAAATGCGAGATCCTGCCGCATCATACCCATTGCCGTTCCACCAATTACATTAATAAATGTAATAATCAAACCGGCTGCAGCATCTCCCTTTACATACTTTGTAGCACCATCCATGGAACCAAAGAATCCAGATTCTTCCTGAATCTTATTTCGTCTTTCTCGTGCTTCACGCTCTGTAATTGCTCCTGTATTCAAATCAGCATCAATCGCCATCTGTTTACCAGGCATCGCATCCAACGTAAATCTTGCTGTTACTTCAGCAACACGTTCAGAACCTTTGTTAATTACCACAAACTGGATAATAACAAGAATAATGAATACGATAACTCCAATTACCAAGTCGCCTCCACCAACGAAATTACCAAATGTCTCAACAACATTACCAGGATTTCCTGTTGATAAAATCAAACGCGTAGAAGAAACGTTTAATGAAATTCTAAAAATTGTTGTAAATAAAAGCAATGTCGGGAAAAATGACATATCCAAAACTTCTTTTACAAACAGGGTGTTAAATAAAATAATCAACGCCAACGATATATTTAACGCAAGCATGACATCCAACAGTGTGGAACTAATTGGGACAATAAAAAATATAACAGCGGCAAGTAAATACAATGCAACGCCAATATCCGCTTTCTTCATGTCATGTCCTCCTTAGTTATGAATTATTTTTCAGATTGTAAACCATTGCCAGTACCTCTGCTACTGCCTGATATAATTCAGGTGGAATCTCCTGTCCAATATCTACATTTGCATACAACATTCTCGCAAGTGGTTTATTTTCTACAATTTCAATATGATTTTCTTTTGCTGCCTCACGAATTTTCATTGCCAAATAGTCTTCACCTTTTGCTAAAACCACAGGTGCTTTTGCTGTTTCTGCATCATATTTGATTGCAACTGCTAAATGCGTCGGGTTCGTGATTACAACATCTGCTTTCGGTACATCCTGCATCATACGACGCTGGGATGCTTCCCTCATACGCTGCCTCTGGCGTCCTTTTATTTCAGGATTACCTTCGGTATTTTTATATTCATCCTTTACTTCCTGCTTGGTCATCTTCATTTCTTCATTAAATTTATGCTTCTGATAAATAAAATCAACGATTCCGACCACAAGATATATCAGGCTGATTTTAAGCCCTGCATTTATGATAATATTACCGCAGAGAATCACTGCCTGTAATAAAGGAATTTCATACAAAATAAATAAACTGTTTGCTTCTCCTTTAATGGACGTATATGCCACATAAATGATAAGCGCAATCTTAACAATAGACTTTACCAATTCAAAAATGGAATCTTTTGAAATAATTCTTTTAAATCCATTGATTGGATTAAATTTATCCGGTTTGGGTTTTAATGGCTTCGTTGTTACTTTCCAGCCGACCTGCACCAGATTTACCAAAGCTGTCACACAGAATCCAAACAAAAAAAATGGCGCCACAATCTTTGCGGATATTCCTATTACAACATCAAAAAATGCCATCATTGTCTCAGATGTTAATTCCACCGAATTGTTTGTAATAAAATCTGGTATTGCCGTATAAATATACTCAAAAACATTGATAAAGTTATTTCCAACATTAGAAATAAATATTTTTAAAACAAGAAAAATTACAATCAAGTCAACTGCAGATACCAATTCTCTACTCTTTGCAACTTTTCCGTCTTCTCTGGCTTCTCTTAATTTTTTTGCGGTTGCCGGTTCTGTCTTTTCACCACCCGGTCCATCCTTTGCAAACCATTGAAGGTTATACTCTAATTTTTTTTCATGCACTAGTTCCAAGTTAATACATTCCTCTTATTAAAGTTTTCTAATACATTCCTTCCATAAACGAGACTATCATTGTCTTCATTTCTTTAAAAATAAAATCAGCAACACTCGGTAGCAGAATAACTGTCAAAAAAAGAACTGTTAAACCAACCATAACCTTCATCTGCATACCTACCGCAAACATATTCATCTGTGGTGCTACTTTTGCCATAATACCAAGAATACAATTTAATATCATAATACATCCAAAAATCGGTAAAATGATTCTGAATGCAATTACAAACATATCCCCCATATAAGTTGTAAAAGATCCTGCAATATGTTCCCAGTTAAAATTCTGTCCATTTACCGGAATTACCTGATAAGAATCTATTAATGCACGTAGTATATAGTGATGCATATCTGATACAACTAACAATAATAATATAAAATAATTATATAAGTTACCGGTTATCGTCACCTGCGTGTGCATCGTAGGATCAAATTCACTTGCCATCGCAAGTCCGATATCCATATCAATGATATTTCCTGCAAATAAAATAATGGAATTACAAATGTTTGCGGCTAATCCAATCAACAATCCTGTAATTCCCTCTTTTAATACAATTATGGAATATCCCAGAATCCCTGTATACTCAATACCTGTCTTATCTACCAGTCCGTAAACTAATAAAGAAACAAATACAGATAAACCGATTTTGACTCTTGCCGGTGTATTTGACATTCCAAAAAAGGGAGCAATATATACAAAGCAGGATATTCGTACCAATATTAATAAAAATATTTCAAAATTAGCTAAAGAAAAACTATATTCAAACATACTTTATCCTAGCCCAGGTATACACTAAAATTTGACCATAAATCTGTCATAAATCCAGACATTTTATTTAACATCCAGGACCCAAACAACATAAGTCCCAAAAAAACTGCTATAATCTTTGGAACAAAAGTCAATGTCTGTTCCTGAATAGATGTTACCGTCTGAATAATACTAACGATTAAGCCAACAATCAACGAAATCAGCAAAAGAGGTGCTGCGCACATAATAATTGTATAAATTGCTTCTCTCGCTATATCTAATACCTGTCCCTCTGTCATCAATCTTATCACCTCTAAAATAACATTCTATCAGTAGAACGTCTTTACTACTCCGCCTATTACCAAATTCCATCCATCTGCCAATATAAATAGCAAAATTTTAAATGGAAGCGATATTGTTGTTGGTGGAAGCATCATCATTCCCATTGACATCAACACAGACGCTACAACCATGTCAATTACAATAAATGGAACATAAATCAAAAATCCAATAATAAATGCTGTTCTAAGTTCACTTAAAACAAACGCCGGAATTAACGTTGTCATTGGAATTTCATCGTAAGATTCATATTCTTCACCCGAAATATCAACAAATAGTTCCAAATCCTTTGTCTGGGTTTGTCCATACATGAATTCACGTAATGGCTCTTGTCCTATTTCCAATGCCTGCTCTGTTGTAATCTCTCCTGCATCTAATGGCTGTATTGCATTTTCATTAATTTCCTGAAATGTTGGCCACATTATAAAACATGTCAAAAACAGCGCTAATGCAACCAATATTTGATTTGGTGGCGTTGTCTGTGTACCAAGAGCACTTCTGACAAAATGTAATACGATAATAATTCTCGTAAATGATGTCAGCATAATCAAAATGGAAGGTGCTAATGAAAGTACCGTCAAAAACAATATAATTTTAACTGGACTTGAAACTGAACCACTATCATTATTATAGGTAATTGACAATCCATCTATAACACTGTCACCATCATTTTCCGAAGATTCCTCTGAATCTCTAAACTGTGTAATACTGTTCGGATCAAAGTTCGGATCTGTCTGATCTGTTGCCGAAGTTGCATATACTGTTGTACTTCCTAAGGAAATATACAACGTCAAACCAAATATAAGTACCGCAATACAAAACGAAACGATACAGTATGCCTTTTTAAACTTACTCATATTAAGTCTCAACCTACTTTTTCGGGAAATGTTCTTTTACTTTGTTTAATATTTCCTGAAAACTATCCTGTGTCATAGTTTCTTCCTGATTCACAAGTTCTGGAAGCTCTGTCATCTGTTCTTTCGTCAAATGTGCAAGAAGGTTTATCTCATCTTTGCCAACCGCAATTACCAGATATTCAGTTCCTGCCTGCACAATCTGAATATACTTCGTATTCGTCAAACGAAGAGTTTCTACAATTTTCAGGTTCTTACTTGTCTGGTGTGCCTTTTGATAGTTGCCTATCCACTTTGTTGTGTAATATGTAATAACCAAAATAAACACAAATATAATCAGTACACCGATTAGTTCTAAGAAGCTTTCAAATGATGAGTTACTTAACAAAATCATATTAACCCACTACTTTTTTCACTGCTTCTAAAACACGCTCTGCCTGGAATGGTTTTACAATAAAATCCTTAGCTCCAGACTGAATCGCTTCAATAACCATTGCCTGCTGACCCATTGCAGAACACATAATTACACATGCATTCGGATCAGATTCTTTAATTTTCTTTAATGCCTGAATACCATCCATTTCCGGCATTGTAATATCCATTAATACCAAATCAGGCTTTGTCTCATTATACTTTTCAACTGCCTTTGCTCCATTTTCTGCTTCTCCAGCAATGGTGTAACCATTCTTAGATAAAATGTCCTTAATCATCATTCTCATAAATGCTGCATCATCACAAATCAAAACACTCTTTGCCATATTCATTCTCTCCTGTTCATAAAACTTTATTTTACAATTTCAGTGATTCTAACACCAAAACTTTCTTCAATTACAACCACTTCTCCTCTTGCAACGTATTTTCCATTTACAAGAATATCAATTGGTTCACCGGCAACCTTATCCAATTCAATAATCGTACCTGGTGTAAAATCTAAAATTTCTTTGATTGAGCGGCTTGTTCTTCCCAACTCAACCGTTACTTCGAGTGGTACATCCATAATCAAATCTATATTTTCCTGTGGGAAATTACCACCAAAGTCGCCTGTAAACGTCTGGAACTGAGCCGGTTGAACATTTACTGGCTGTTGATTCATAAATTGTTGATTCATCATCTGTTGATTCACCATCCGTTGATCCATCATCTGTTGGTTCATCATAGGCTGAGCCTGAGCCTGTTGCTGCATCTGTGGTTCTGGAGCATTTGCTGTCGCAGATTTTGCATATTCCTCAGCAGTTGACTCCGAATCCATTTCCATATTTTTCGAAATGCTTTTACACATTTCTTTTGCGAAGGAAATCGGATACAGCTGCATGATTTCACTATCAACCAAATCGCCAATTTCCATACGAAACGTAATCCGGACAAAAGTCCCTGATAAGAACTCATCAATCGTACTCTCATCCAATGTCTCAGACAGATCTATCAAATCTGCTACTGGTGGGCTAATATCAATTGTCTTATTTAGCATAGAAGACAATGACGTTGCCGATGATCCCATCATCTGGTTCATAGCTTCGCTGATTGCGCTCAGATGAAGTTCACTGATTTCTCCTTCTAAATTTGTGCCATCACCACCCATCATCAGATCGGTAATAACTTTTACATCATCCTCTTTTAACACGAGGAGGTTGCTTCCATCAAGGCCTACTGTATAGGCAATTCGGATAAAAACACATGGTTTTTCATAATTCTCAACCACATCTTCCCAGTTTGCAAAAGAAACTACTGGGGTAGAAATTTCTACTTTTCTGTTTACCAAAGAAAACAATGTAGTTGCTGCCGTTCCCATGCTAATGTTGGAAATCTCGCCAATCGCATCTTTCTCATCTTCCGAAAGAATTGCATCTTCAGCATCAGACGCAGCCGGTTCGCTTAGCAATGCATCAATTTCATTTTGTGATAAACCGTCCATGTTACTGCTCCTCTCTTATTACTGATGTAATTCTTACTGCATAATCATCACCGGAAGCCCCCGGTAGAGCAGTAAATTTCTTTATACTTCCAACATAAACACTTAATTCATCATCAATTCTTGTGTCTAGCCGGATTATATCTCCAATTTGCAGATTAATGAAGTCGCTTACTGATATTGCACTATTTCCCAATACCGCTTTGACCGGCATAGGTGCTTTTGAAATCAATGCTTCAATCGTATCAGAATATACCTGCTCATCCTTTTCCTGCAAAGTTGAATACCAATATTTTGTATTCAATTTGTCCATAACATCTTCTAATGTAATAAACGGAAGACAAATATTCATTAATCCCTCAACATCACCAATTTTCAAATTAATGGTAACTAGGGCAATCATTTCACCTGGTGAAATGATTTGTGCATATTGAGAATTTGTTTCAATACGTTCTAGCCTAGGATGTACATCTACTACACTTTCCCACGGCTCTCTTAATAGATTTACGCATATTGTCAAAATTCTTTCAATAATCAATAATTCAATCTCTGAAAACTCCCTTGTTTTTTCAAGTGGAGTACCTGTACCACCTAGCATTCTGTCTACAATTGCATATCCAAGGTTCGAAGCAATCTCTACGATAATATTTCCCTGTAAAGGTGAAAAATTCACGATACCCAACAGAACCGGATTTGAAAGTGCATTTGAAAACTCCTGATATGTTACAGCTTCAGAGTTCATAACATCTACCTGAACATTCTTCCTTAAGTATACCGGAAGATTCGTCGATAACAATCTTCCATAATGTTCAAAGATAATTTCCAAAGTTCTTAAATGTTCTTTTGAAAACTTCGAAGGACGAGCAAAATCATAATCTTTGACCTGCTTTTCATCCTTGTCTTTCATTTCGTCAACATCCAGCTCACCGCTGCTCAACGCCCGAAGTAAACTGTCTATCTCATCCTGGTTTAAGACGTCACCCATTTATTCTCACCACCTGATAAAAAGTCTTTTACTTACTGCGTTGTAACGCTTGAGAAGCTTACGCCTACGATAAAGTCTGAACCGAACATATCTTGAAGATCTTTCAAAATCGCATCCTGAACAGCCTGTGTATCTTCATTAAATTCCTCTAATGTATAGGAACCAATAATTGAATTGATATCATTCTTAATAATTGTTTCTTTCGCGCTCAATCCTTCACCTGAATTAGCACCATATTTTTCATACACTTCACTCTTTGTATTCATAGAAAGACCAACTGAAAGAATTACATAATGTGCTTTTCCATCGGCACCTTCCTTTAAATTAATTGTGAAGCTATCTGCTATATTATAAACTTCAATATCCTCAATTGGAACCGTATTCGCATTTTCATTTGCACCGCTTGTTAATTCTAAATCAATCGCGCTGCATACCTTTGTAATCAATTCGTTTGATTTTTTTGTCTGTGGTATGATTGTAAATACCAAAATTGCCGTTAAAACAAGATTTGCTACAACCAATGCCAAAATAAGAACTGAAATAAGATTTTTTTTCATCTTTCGCACCTTCCTATTCATCTAAGTCTGAACTGTATGAATTATATATTTTCACTTCAACACGACGGTTTCTTGCTCTTCCCTCCGCAGTTGAATTATCTGCAACCGGAGCATATTCGCCGCGTCCTGAAGATTTGATATGTGCTGGATTCAGTTCCGTTATTTCACGAACATAATCCGCAACTGTCAGAGCCCGGTACATTGATAAAACATCATTACTTTCATATTTTGCCGAGCTAATCGGCACATTGTCCGTATGTCCTTCAATTTCAATCATATTATTGCTATATGTTTGCAATATAACACCAATTTTATCCAGTAATGCATAAGCTTCTGTTTTCAACTCAGACTTTCCGGAATCAAATAACAATGTACCATTCAAATCAAGGCAAACATATTCTGCATTAAAATCTACTTCAACTTGATCCTGAATTCCATACTGTTCTATCACATTTTCAATTTCTTCTGCCATTTGTTCCGATTCTGCTAACGCTTCCTGCTTATACGCCTCTTCTACATCAACTTCGCCTTCGCTGCCTTCCAAATCAGTATCACTTTCTGAATTAGCCATCTGATGATAATAAGCATCTAACATTTCAAGCTGGCTGACACCCGATGAAATCATCTGTCCCTCACCAATAGAGGAGCCTCCAGAAGGCAATATGCTAAAACTGCTTTGCAGTGATGCAACCACCTGTTCAAATTTTTCTGCATCTACTGTAGACATAGAGAAAAGTAATACGAAAAAGCACAAGAGCAGATTCATCAAATCACTAAACGTCGCCATCCAAGCTGGTGAGCCTTTTGGCGCCTCTTCCTGCTTTTTCTTCGCCATTACTCTTCACCTCCGCCACCATTCTCAGCATTTGCACTATCTCTAGCAGATGGTGCTAAGAATGATTTCAATTTTTCTTCAATAACTCGTGGGTTTTCTCCTGCCTGTATTGACAAAAGTCCTTCCACAGTTATTTCTTTCATCATAATTTCAATGTTATTATTTACACCCAATTTTGCAGCAATTGGATTACATAACCAGTTTGCAATTAAGGAACCATACAACGTTGTTAATAATGCTACTGCCATGTTTGGTCCAATGGTGGAAGAATCTTCCAGGTTCTTTAACATATTTACCAGACCAATCAAGGTTCCAATCATTCCCCAGGCAGGACCTAATTCTGCCCATTTTTCCCAGAAACCAATTACTTTTTTATGTCGTGTTTCAATACAATTTAAATCTGTCTCCAAAATACCTCTTACAAGTTCTGGATCTGTACCATCAACGACAAGCATAACTCCTTTTTTCAGGAAAGGGTCTTCGATTCCGTTCGCCGCCTCTTCCAAAGCCAGAAGTCCTTCTTTTCTGGCAATATTGGATAAATTAATAATATTTGCTATAACAGCTCCTGCATCCTGCGTGTCATTCTTAAAAATAAGTGTGAAACTTTTCAATCCATTGATAAAATCAGGAAGTTTGTTTGCTCCAAGTACACCGGAAATAGAACCACCGATTGTAATAATAATGGAAGCCAAATCAAACATATTACCCAACGCTGCAAGTCCACCGTTTGAAAATACACCAAACACGAACATAAAAACACCGAGTAATAATCCTCCAAGTGAAGCTATATCCAAATTATCCACCTACCATCCTATATGTATTTTTTTGAGTTACACTCTGGACATTTTCCCTCAGTCCAAATTGGTTGTCATAATATCTCTTTTATAGAATTTTACCAAATCCCTAACCTCTTGTCTACTTTCTTTTACGACCAATTTTCTGCCTGTAGTAAGAGTTATCACCGTATCTGGCGTTTCTTCTACCAGTTCGATTAATTCAGCATTTACGAGTAATTTTGTGTCATTTAATCTTGTAACCTCAATCACGTCATTTCCTCCACACTAAAACTCTCTCAACTCTACCAAAAGAAAAACCATGATATGAGGTGATTCCTATGACAAGAATCACCTCATCATGGTGTTAGTATACCATATATTGTTGGTTTTTTAAACACTTTTCCACAAGATACGACTACTATTTTCGAATTTTTCTTTCAAATTCTGACTATTTTTTCAATAATTATCGTTTCAAATTAATCAATTCTTCTAATAATGTATCTGAAACAGTAATAATTCTTGAGTTTGCCTGGAAACCACGCTGGGTAATAATCATCTGAGTAAATTCTGTCGAAAGGTCAACATTTGACATTTCCAACTGACCTGTTGACATAGCACTTCCGTCTGCTGAAATTTCAACACCAATGCCATCAAACTCTCCCGAGTTCAAGGTTGTGGTATAGCAGTTGTTTCCTAGCTTTTCAAGACCGGCTGCATTTGCAAACTGTGCTACTGCAATCTGTCCTAACAGTTCTGTATTACCATTATCATAGGTACCATAAATCTTACCACTTGTATCAATGGTAATTCCTGTCATGGTACCAAGTTTTTTACCTGCACCTGTTGTACCATCAACATCACCTTTATCCATACCAATTGTAGAACTTCCATTGTTATTAGAATCCTTACACTGGCTGAAATCAACTGTAATATCATGGAAATTTCCATTAGTGTTCAATGCACTTGCTTTAAACGTAACACGTCCCGTTGTAGCCCCACCTACACTGGTAAAAGAACCATCCGCCGGGCTGAATTTTACAGTATAATTTGTTAAAATAGCTGTAGCAGATGTAGGATCTGCAGGATCTAACGCTACACCTGTAGCATAATCCGGGATTCCAAAGAAATCATTATAGGTCAAATCTACGGCTGTTGCAGATGCCGGATCATAACTAGAATTTGTAGCATCATACTCATATCTGGTGAAATTTCCTGCACCATCATTTCTATAAATGTAAGCAGAATCTGCATCTACATATCCGCCATTTGCTGCATCATAAGTATAACCACTTAATGCAAACGTCGTACTGTTTTCGTCACCAAACAGCTGAGACATACTTGTAATACCATTCAAGAAATTACCATTTTCATCATATACAATACTCTTTCCATCAGAGTCTAAAACATCGGAAAGCTCTACCGTATATTCTCCGTTATCTGCATCAACTAAACGATAGGTAAATCTAGCTGTATATGCATATCCTAAATCATCATAGAAAGTCAGGTTCTTTACTAAACCATCTTTACTACTTAAATTCGAATCATTTGAATCAAATACACCTGTTACAGTTGCATTTTCTGTAGCTTCTGCATCAGAAGTCAAGTTCTTTTCCTGCATAATACGAAGTGCTGATACGGTATCTTTTTTGATATCACCTGTTATTGGGTCTACCTGCCATCCCATTACCGTATAACCGGTACCTGACATACACAGATTACCTGCACCATCTACATAAAATGATCCATCTCTGGTAAATACATTTTCTGTACCATTATTTACAATAAAGAAGTTCGTGGAATTGGCATCTGTTAATTTAATATCGAATGGATCGCCCGTTGTCTCTGCAGCTCCAGCGCTAGTCACACTGACTCTGGTAGCCGCTGCCGTAACACCAAGACCAATCTGCTTTGCATTCACACCACCTGTTCCGGTTGCAGCATTTGCACCAGATGCATTGGATGTTGTCTGATACATAACATCACTAAATGTTACAGAAGATGATTTAAATGCAACTGTGTTAACGTTGGCGATATTGTTACCAATAACGTCCATTTTTGTCTGATGTGTCTTTAAACCTGACACAGCAGAATACAATGATCTCATCATAATTAATTGACCTCCTAAATCCTTTGCTGTAATCTATTCCCTCTGTCAGTCAGAAATAAAAGCTTCCCTAAGGTCCAGCTATACAATTACAGCTCCATCAATATTCGTAAAAACATTATTGTCTGATTCTGTCTGATCTAATGCGGTTACTACCGTCTTATTTGGCACACTTACAATAAATGCCAGCGAATCTACAATAACAAGCGATTCATTAATTCCCTTTTCACTCGCTTTCAGAACTCCCGTTTCCAACCGTTCACTCTGTTCCTGAGACAGGCTGATATGACGATTTTCCAGTCTCATAGATGCATGTTTGGAAAATTTCAGTTCCGAATTTTCAGTAACATCCTGTTTCTGTTTTAAAATTTCTTCAAAAGAAACCTCTGCCGAAGCTTGAGTTGCCGATGAATTTTTAGTGTTCAGATACTGATCAGTTACCTGTTGAATGGAAGAGAATTGGTTACTGATTTTATTCATATCCTCATCTCCCGTTTCTAATCAGTTGTTGTATCTGAAGTTTCGGAATCTGTTTCATCCGATGAATCGGACGAATCCGTCTCTTCCGAACTAGTTGCTCCCTGTAATTTCGCCAACTGCGCTTCTAATTCTTTTAAAGTTTCCAAATCATCACTGTTAATGAAAGACTGCTGGTATGTAGTCAGGGCATCATAAAACTCTCGTGCTTCTTCGATATCAGATGCATCTGATATTGTCAGTTTTGATGCTGATGGTAATTTTGCAATCATACTCTGGAATGTTTTTGCCATAGTAATTGCATCCATATATTCCGCATCTGCAACTGTATCAAGGTCATCGATAGAATATAGTCCATCATTTACAGAAAGATATGTCTCGCCATTTTCATACATGACATAGTCAACCACACCTGCAACATAAGATGTTTCTCCAGTAGTAGAAGACGTAACCTTCAAAATAACATATTTACCAACCAAGTCATTTGCCATTGAAGATGTGACCTTATCATTCAAATCCAATGTAGATTCCAACTGTGAAAATGTTGCCAGCTGAGCAATATATTCTGTATTTGTTGTTGGTTCCAAAGGATCCTGATACTGCATCTCTGCACATAAAATCTGCAAAAACTGCTCATATCCCAAATCATTGCTTGCCGCCGCTTGGGATGTTGTTGTTGATGTTGTTTCATCTAATTTTCCATTTGTAACCGAAGCTACTAATGCCATTTCTGCTTCCTCCTTTCCTTATGCTTTTAAATCCATTGTGTTGCCGTTATCCTGCATCATTTGTGCAACCAGGCTTTCTTCTTCTGACATTACACCGGAAAGTTCATCCAATGTATTCAAGTTCAGATTTCTACGGCTTCTTTCTCGTGATTGTTCCTGCTGTTCTCTTTGTTCTGCAAACTGTTCTTCCTGTTTTCCGTTTTGTTCCAGATTACGTTCAAATTCATGGCTTGACACTGTCACCTCAACTGCATCTACTTTGACGCCCGCCTGATTTAAGTTCTGTTTCAACTCTACCATCTGAGCTTCCAAAGCCTCTCGAACCACTTCATTCTGTGCAACTAACTTTGCAGAAATAATTCCCTCTTTCGAAGAAATCTCCATAAAGATTTTCCCAAGATTTTCAGGGTTAAGTTGCATTTCCATGGTTGTATGCTCTGTTGACACCGTAAGTCTTGCAGACTGTACAATCTGCTCCATTACATTTTGTACATCAACAGTCTGCTGAAAATTCTGTGCAAACGTATTTTGTGGAACTTCAACATTTTCTGACTGCTGGCTCTGCACTGTAAATGCAGATGCTCCCTGTGTAAAGTCTGGTTGGTTTTGCTGTTGATTAGAAGATGGCTGTTTGTAATCTTCCTCTTTTTCTGATAAAGCAGCAATCTGTTCTATCGTATCTTCTACCGTTTTTTCTTCCATCACCGTTTTCCCCGGTGTCTGCTCTTTCTCAACTGCAACTTTCTGCTCTACATTATCATTTGCAGTTGCCTCCGAAGAAGTTGCACCTTCTGTCAAAACAACCTCATCACTCTTTTCCGCTACAGACGCACTGTCTTTTATCTGTGCTTCTGTCTGCGCGGTCTCTGTTGATACTGCAACAGTATTTTCCATCTCCTGTATCTCGCCTGGATCTGTTTCCTCATTGCCTGTCTGATAAAGAATCTGTTCACAAATGTCCATAAATTCTTCCAGACTCATTCCAAGTTCTTGTAACAATTCATCTGTCAAAGCTGATACATTTTGCATAATATTCACGAAACTATCATTGCAAAGCAAATCCGTTACGTTTTCTCCAGTTATCTCAGATACAAGTTGCGCCAGATTTGTCTGATTTGTCAAATCTGCATATTGGAAGCCTAAACTTTCCATTGCACGTTCAATTTCTTTTTCAGTAACTCCCAATTCTTCTTCCAAAACTTCCTTAACAGCATTTTCATATTCTGACATTTTTTGTTCTGTCTTAGACACCTTTTCATCCAAAGTAACCTGTTTTACTTCTTTAATCGAAGTTTCTTTTCTTTGGTATTGTGCATAATCTTGAACATCTTTTGTGCTTAACTGCTTTCCGAAATTTTTGGTTGATTGTCCTGCCGACTGTTCTAACAAAGCTGAAAACTGAACGGAGGTATTATTTATCTGCGTCTGTTCCTTCTTACTTCCTTCCAGCGCTCTTGTTCCGAGCAACTGACTTACCTCAGAAACTTTCGTACTCATCTCTCTTTCACCTCCTTTCGCCGCGATATGATATTTATATTCTAAGGCTCCATGATTTTCGTTACCTTTGCAGCGGTATCCGAATCCATTTTACCAAGAATATCTGCCCTTGACTGTGTATCCATCTGCATTAAAATGTCTGCCACAAGTTGTAAATTATCTGTCATTGTGTTGAAAATCGCTGCCGCTTCTTTCGGCTTCATAGACGAATAAGTGTTGACATATTCTTCTAACTCTTCATCTTCCTGCATCTGTTCAATCACTTGTTTATATAAAACTTCCGCATTAGCAGGATCTATACTTTCATAATAATTCTTATATTCTTCTATATCGGGCGCTTCATCCCCGAATACAACCTCTTCATAGAATTTTCCCTTTTCCTCTTCAAAGGCTGCTTCATTCTGTTTATACTGTTCTAATTCTGCAATTTGGCTTTGCAAATCTGCAATAGAAGCATTGCTTGCAGAACTCTGACTCTGTGCATCTGCAAGTTCGATTTCTAGTTCCTTAATACGCGCTATTGCATCATCTAAGGTTGCATATGCATATTCTGTATCCTCTGTCGATAATTCTTCTCTTGTGTCTGGAAGAATTTTATTTACATAAGGAACATCTTTTAAAATAGGGGACAATACTGTAGATCCAAATCCACCCACATCCCATTTAATCAAAAGAATTAATATCGCAATCCAAATTGCAATAATAACCAACGTCACAAAGAAAACCGCTACTTTTCCTCCGCTGCTTTCTTCCTCTTCACCGTTTAACTCATCGCCCTCTGCACCAGTGTTCTTATTCTTGTTTTTTTTCTTTTCCTTTTTTTCTTCTTTCTTCTTTTTCTTTTCTGCTTTTTTTGCAGCTTTCTCGTCTAACTCTTCTTTAATTTCTTCTGCCATCATGCACCATCCTAACTGCTTATCTTAGCATTTCTTATTCAGCCTCATTATCGTGATAAGTATAGCTGACTAGTTCATCAATTTCTTTATTTTCAGCATACTGAATTTCTTTTTTAAATTCGTCAAACGCTTTCTCTTTTAATTTCTCATGCGTTTTTCGATCAATCATAAGTTCATTCAGTCGCTTACGTGCTGCTTCTAAATTTTTTTCTGCAGTGTGAACCTGCATCATCTGAGTACGAATTAAAGATTTCATCGTATCTATGGAACGTCTGCAATTTTTAATTTTCTGAACATCGATTGTTCCTGTAACAAGCTCTTTTGCCTCACGCTCATAACCAGCGCGTTGTATCATGAGCATTTGTAATTTCTTTTGTTCTTCCATTAACTTTGCATTTGCAATTCCATATGCAATCTTCGCTTGACTTTCCATCTTCAGCTTCACATCTAGAATATTCTGCATTCGATATTCAAACTTTGCCATAATTCGTCACATCCTAATCCTCGAACAACTGTTTCAACATTTCAATTTCTTCTTCAAATTGAAACTTTTCATCTGTCTGCTGACACAAAAATGCATTTACAGCATTAATCTTGCGAATCGCATAGTCAATGTCTTTATTAGAACCACTCTTATAAGCACCTATATTAATCAAGTCTTCTGCCTCACTATAAGTTGCCATGACATTTTTTAATTTTCCTGCCACTTCTTTATGCTCTTTTGTTGCAATAGAACTCATAACACGGGAAATACTCTGCAAAATATCAATTGCCGGATAATGGTTTTTATGACCCAATTTTCTAGATAACATGATATGCCCATCTAAAATACTTCTTGCGGTATCCGTAATTGGTTCATTAAAGTCATCTCCATCTACTAAAACAGTATAAAGTCCTGTAATAGATCCTTTATCCGATGTTCCCGCACGTTCCAACAATTTAGGCATCTCCGAATATACACTTGGCGGATACCCTCTGGTTACCGGCGGTTCTCCAGAGGCCAGTCCTATTTCTCTCTGTGCCATAGAAAAACGTGTCAAGGAATCCATCATCAGTAAAACATCTTTTCCCTGATCTCTAAAATATTCTGCAATAGCTGTAGCAGTCTTTGCTGCTTTATTACGAATCAAAGCCGGTTTGTCAGAGGTTGCAACCACTACAACAGACCTTTTCATACCTTCTTCGCCGAGGTCTCGTTCTATGAATTCACGAACTTCCCTGCCTCGTTCTCCAATCAAAGCAATTACATTAATATCTGCCTTTGTATTTCTCGCAAACATACCAAGCAACGTACTTTTTCCAACTCCAGAACCGGCAAAGATTCCAATTCGTTGCCCTTTTCCAATGGTTATCAATCCATCCACTGCTTTTACCCCCAGCGGAAGTACTTCGTTGATAATTTCTCGCTCCATTGGATCCGGTGGAGCTGCTTCAACCGGATACTCATACGGCAAATCCAAATCCTCTACATCTGTAGGTCTTCCAATACCATCTAATGTATGACCTAAAACTTCATCACCTACAAAAACAGATAAAGGATGCCCCGTATTTTCTACGATGCATCCCACACCGATTCCCTCTACGCTTTCAAATGGCATTAAAAGTAATCTTTTTTCTCTGAATCCAACTACCTCTGCCATTACCGAAATGTTTTTATTTTTATCAATCACAATACGACATAAGTCATTCAATTTTGCATCCGGCCCAACAGATTCAATCGTAAGTCCTACGATTTTCACCACTTTCCCTAATCTTTGGAAATAAGTTCTGTCTGCCAATTTCAAATATTTTTCGTATAGATTTGTCACGTCATCCCATCCTTATGAACATAATGATCTGATATCTTTAATCAGATTTTCAAGCTGTACTCCAAGACTACATTCAAACACTCCTGATTCTGTTTCTATAACGCAATCATTTCCATCCATCGTGGAATCTGCAATAATCTCTAATTCAACATCATGTCCCACACGGTCTAACATTTCTTCTTTATGATTTTCAAGGAAAAGCAAATTACCTCGCGCTACCCTGACCCGAAACTTTTTCTCACCTTCAATGTTCAGTACTGCATTATTAATCAAGTACATAAGAATATGTTTCTTATTGTCAAACTGGATATGAAACACTTTATTGAACACATCAAGAATCACATCTACTAAATCCCGTTCCATATGGTTAAATTTATTTTGATAATCTGCATCCAGTTCTGCTTTTTTATCCTGATACTCCTGTTCTAATTCCTTTTGGAACTGTTCAAGCTCTTCCTGTTGTCTTTGCTTGCCTTCCTGATATCCCTGCTCTTTTGCTTCTTCCAAAACCTTTCCGGATTGTTCATAAGCACCATTCAAAAGACTATCTGCTTTCATTTTCGCTTCAGCAAGAATCTGTTCTGCCTCCATTTTTGCAGCTTCCACATAATCTATCTTTTCCTCGTCCGCTACGCTTACTTCTTCTGCCAAGATTCCCTCTGTGAAGCCATCTTCACCCGGTACAAAACCACTTTTCATTTCTCTGGCAGCCATCTCTAAACGTTCGGCAACCATTGCATTGGAATTAATGACTCTTTTCACTTCATCCTGTGCAATTACAAATTGCTGTTTATAAAGATTAGACAACTATCTCGTCACCTCCACCTCTGGAAATAACAATCTCTGCGGAATCTTCCAGCTTACGAATAATACTAACAATTTTCTGCTGTGCTTCCTCAACATCTTTCATACGAACAGGACCCATAAATTCCATATCTTCTTTTATCATTGCAGCAAGACGTTTTGACAAGTTCTTAAAGATAACATTTTGAACCTCTTCATTTGCCGACTTAAGAGCAACACTAAGGTCTGAATTGTCAACATCACGAAGTACTCGCTGGATTGCACGGTCATCCAGAAGAAGAATATCCTCAAATACGAACATCTTCTTACGGATTTCATCTGCAAGTTCTGGCTCTTCAATTTCAAGATTTTCCATAATATGTTTTTCAGTTCCACGATCAACTGTATTCAAGATATTTACAATTGCATCTACACCACCAACAATTGTGTAATCCTGATTTACCAAAGAAGACAACTTTCTTTCCAGTACTCGTTCTACCTCTTTAATTACATCTGGAGATGTTCTATCCATCATAGCAATACGTTTCGCTACATCTGCCTGTTTTTCTGGTGTCAAAGAACTAATCACCATCGCTGCCTGTGCAGATGTTAAATAAGATAAAATCATCGCAATCGTCTGTGGATGCTCGTCCTGAATAAAGTTCAATAACTGACTTGGATCTGTCTTACGCACGAATTCGAACGGACGAACCTGCAAGGAAGCCGTCAGTTTTGAAATAACATCCTGTGCTTTGTCTCCACCAAGTGCCTTTTCCAGTAATTCCTTGGCGTATCCAATACCACCTTCTGCAATATACTGCTGTGCCAGACAAATCTGATAGAATTCATTTAGTACATCTTCTTTTGTCTGTGGAGATACACTTCTGGTATTTGCAATTTCCAGTGTCAATTCTTCAATTTCATCTTCCTTTAAATGTTTAAAAATATCTGCTGATTTTTCAGGTCCCAAAGCAATCAATAAAATTGCTGCTTTCTGAACGCCCGACATTTCTTCCGCTGCCATATGCATACTCCCATTCTTTTTCGAAAATCTATATTAGAAATAATTTACTTATTCCCATTCCTCGTTCAGCCAGTTCCGTAATAAAGATGCAACTGCCTCCGGATTCTCATCCACAAATTTTTCAATTAAAATTCTTGTTTCTGACTTTTCATTAAATCCTATATCTTCCAAGGACGCCTGGCTTTCTTTTGTAGATTCCAATAAACTTTCCACAGAAAGTTCCTCTTCCAGTTCTGCTTCGCGCTCTCCTCTTGTGCTACGGAATACTACGAATCCAAGTACCGCGAATATCAATACTGCTAATGCAATCTGTAAATAATCTGCTAAGCTTCTTCCGCTTTCTGAGGAAGATTCAAATACCGGTTCTTGATATGCCATAATCGTAATGTTTTCTACCGGAAATCCAGTTGCATTTGCAACCATTTCATAAAGTTCCTCATCTACCTCAACTTTTACACGATCTCCATTTGCAGCTTTATACTCATCAAATGTCATATCATCTAATTCGCCATTCGCTTTTAAAACGTCTTCACTATAAAGAACGTAATCTGTCGTAATTACTGAAATAGAAGAATCTTCATAATTATAAGTACCAATTGCCTTATTTGTGTTTGTTATAATTTCATCATATAATAACTCTCTTTTACTTTCCGTAACGTTAGACTCTGTATATTCATCATCCGGAATTACGTATGTAGTATCATCATCATTCGAATCCGTACCAGGGACTGCCGCAGAGCCTCCGACTGCATTGGATTCATAATCATAAGTTGTAGATGGTAATCCTGCCGACTGTCCATCTGGAAGTTCATATCTATGTGTTGCTTCATTTGAGTCATCAAAATTCATATCCAGCTTTGTGGCAACTTCCACATCATCACAGATGGAAGAATCTTTCATTACTTCCTTTACTTTGCTTACAATCTGATTTTCTGCCTTTTCTCTTAAAGAAAGCTGTGTACTTGCTGTTCCAATACTAGAAGAAGAATCCGTTCCCGAATATAAAACATTTGTCTGGGAATCCATTACGATAATATTATCAGTGTTGGAATTTCCAAGGTTTGTTGCTAAAAACTGTGCAATTCCATATGCCTGATCTGCGTCCATATCATCGCAAAGAGTTAAAATTGCTGTCGCTGAAGCTTCTTCTTCTTTTGCAAGAATCGTTCCATCCTCATCCGGTAATTCCAGATTTACTTTTGCAGACTCTACATTTTCAAACAATTCCAAGCTTTCTGCATAATGTTCTTCTAAATATAATTTGTATTTTTTGGCTTTATCCGCCTCTGTTGTACTAAATCCACCATCGAACACACTATTGATATCATAGCCTTCTGTTGGAATATCATTCTGACCAAGTAAAATCGCTGCGTTTGCTTTATCCTTTTCATTTACTTCAAACGTTAGGTTGTCATCCAGAATATTGAATTCTATTCCCTCTTCCGTCAAAAGTTCTTTTACCTCTCCTGCTTCTGCAGTAGATTCACATACAACTAATTCCACCATTTCAGGTTGGGATAAAATTGCTGCTAAAATAACAAGTGCAAGAATCACTGTCGCTGTAAGACTTGTAATCAGTATTTTTTGTTTGGTGTTAAATGCTTTCCACCACTCTACTATCTTATCTAATATTTTCTGAACCTGTTCCGGCATAATATTCCCTCTATCATTCGTTTTTTATTTATAAGTAACAATTTGCTCTCGAAGTTTGTCTTTATTTTTAATTTAGACACTCATGTTCATGATTTCTTTGTATGCATCAATCATTTTATCACGTACTGCAACGGTATACTGCAACGCAAGATTCGCTTTTTGTAATGCAATCTGTAAATCATGCGTATTTTCCGCTTCTCCTAATGCAAATTGAATTTCTGCGGATTCTGCTTCTTTTTGTAAATCATTCGTCTCATTTAACATATTAATAGCAGAATCTAAAACAGAGCTAAAGCTGTCGTCCGAGGTGTTTACCAAAGAATTTTTCTCTGCAATCGAATTAATATAATCCGATGAGATTCCTGTAAGTGATGTAATATCCATTCATATTCCCTTCTTTTACAAATTATTTACCAATTGCCAATCCTGACTGCGCCATACTTTTGCTGGCATCAAACGCTGTTGTATTTGCTTCATATGCCCTTGTTGCATCAATCAGATTAGTCATTTCTGTTACTGTATTTACATTCGGATAAGAAACATATCCATTTTCATCTGCGTCAGGATGGGACGGATCATATTCCATAACAAAATCTGTTTCCGTGTCTTCTGTAACCTTTGTAACTTTTACACCGTTTCCAACAATTCCTGCGTTCCGTGATGTAGAATAATATGTACTAAACGGTGTCAATTGCTTTTCTGCAAATGTAACAATTTTTCTGCGATATGGTGTTCCATCTTCCGTTCTTGTCGTATTCACATTTGCAATATTCTGTGCAATAATATCCGTTCTAAAACGCTGTGCTGTCATACCACTCGCACTGATATCAAACGACTGAAATAATCCCATGTGTTACCTCCTCTATCTTCCTAATGCTGTAGTAAGCCTGGTAAATTCCGAAGCAATACAGTTTTCTGTCAATGCCTGATAACGGATCGTTTCCGAAGCAAGTTCCACATTTTCCGTATCAATGTCTACATTGTTTCCATCCAATCGGTAAGAATACGAAGCTGAATCTGTATAGGCAGAAACATTCAATCCACTCAAATCTACATTCCTTACTTTTTCATCTAATGAAGTATATTGTGAATTTCCCAATTCTTTTTGGAGGACCGACTCGAAATCTACATCCTGTCTTTTGTAGCCCGGTGTGCTGACATTTGCAATATTATTAGAAATTGCCTCTTCTCTCATCCAGCTCGCATCAGCTGCCTTATCCAAAACATTAATATAACTATAAACATCTGTGTTTATCATGTAGTTTTCTCCCTTCCACCTGCAGAACCAACAAATTGTACTACAATTCATGATTCTATTATAGAATATATTGCAAAAAAGACAAGTATTTTTTCATATTTTTACATTATATTGTGCATTTTTATCAATTTTTCCACAATATATTTGGTTTTGTAAAATTTTTGTAACATTTTTTACCTGCCCATTATCTTATATTATTATAGCATACAATTCACTGTTTTTTTGACCGTTTTCGGAAAACTTTTCCCAAAATAGGCAAAAAAATGAAGGCTGTTGTACAACCTTCATTTTCAAATAATCATATCATTTTCTAAACCTAACTATCAATAACATCGCTGTCATTAATTCCATTCGTCTTCCCACTGTTATTTATATTACGTCTTCTTACAGTCTGATTACGAATTTTATCGAGTTCATCAAAAACCAAATCATTTAAAACCTTAATATACGTGCCCTTCATTCCTGATGAACGAGATTCAATCACGCCAGCACTTTCAAACTTGCGAAGCGCATTTACAATAACTGAACGAGTAATTCCAACTCTATCTGCAATTTTACTTGCAACAAGAATTCCTTCGTCTCCATCTAATTCATCAAAAATATGCGTAATTGCTTCTAGCTCAGAAAATGACAAAGTACTAATTGCCGACTTTACAATATGAAGCTTTCGTGTTTCCTCTGCATTTTCCTCATTAACAGAACGCATCATTTCAAGACCTACTACAGTTGTACCATATTCTGTTAAAATAATATCATCAATATCATATTGCGTTTTACGACGATATACGAACAATGTTCCCAATCGTTCTCCTGCAATGTCAATTGGTGCGATAATCGCACAATAACTCTTTGTATCTCCTGAAAATCCTAATGTTTCAAGATTTACATTTTCTTTTGTTGAAAGAACCCCTAATAAACGATCATTTAACAACGGATCTAAAAATCCGCCCACTTCAGCGCT
The DNA here is from genome assembly GCA_051879395.1 of Roseburia sp. GTDB lineage: Bacteria > Bacillota > Clostridia > Lachnospirales > Lachnospiraceae > Roseburia. The sequence continues at coordinate 29,641 of JBJELY010000179.1, forward strand.
GCTCAAGTCTTTTATTACCTTGACGCCTTTTGCTATCCCTATCCCAAGTACTTTACCTTTTTTACTGATAACAAGTATATTGGAATCAAGGACACCTGTGAGCACTTCACAAATATCGTTGAATACAACCTTTGATGAATTGTTGTTATGGAGCAATTTATTGATTTTCCTCGTCTTGTCCAATAACTGAACACTCATTTTACTTGCCTCCTATTTTCAAACTAGTTTTCCATGTTTGAAACAATGTTAGCACATTTTCATTCAGTTTGCAACAATTTTGTAATTTTTCTGACAATTATGAGTCTTTCTTAGTATTTTCAGTAATATACCCGCATTTTTCATCTGCGCATACAATCTTATTTCCTTTTATTACCATATATCCGCCACATTTTGGACACGGTTCATTTACCGGTCTTGCCCAACTCATAAAATCGCATTCCGGGTTATTTTCACATCCAAAGTACTTACGTCCCTTTTTCGTTTTCTTCAGAACGACTTCTTTTCCACACTTTGGACATTTCACATCAATTTTTTCTAAATATGGCTTTGTATTACGGCAATCAGGGAATCCCGGACAAGCAAGGAATTTTCCATGAGGTCCGTATTTTACCACCATATTACGTCCACAGACTTCACAAATTACATCTGTGACTTCGTCCTCAATTTTCACCTTTTCCAAATCCTTTTCTGCTACTTCTACTGCAGCTTCCAAATCCGGATAAAAGTTCTTAACAACTGTCTTCCAGTTTACGTTTCCATCTTCTACACTATCCAGCAGAGATTCCATATTTGCAGTGAAATGTTCATCTACAATAGTTGGGAAAGATTCTTTCATAATGGAATTTACCACTTCACCTAATTCTGTTACATAAAGATTCTTAGCTTCCTTTACTACATATCTTCTTGCAAGAATTGTTGAAATTGTTGGCGAATACGTACTAGGTCTTCCAATTCCAAGTTCCTCTAAGGTCTTTACAAGTGACGCTTCTGTAAAATGTGCAGGTGGCTGGGTAAAATGCTGTTTATCTTCATATCCTTCTAAATGAAGTTCCGTTGTCTCATCAATCGCTTTCAACAAAACATTGTTTTCTGCTTTCTCGTCATCTTCACTCGTATAAACAGACATAAATCCATCAAATGCTATCTTAGATGCAGACACGTGAAAACGATAGTTTCCTGCCCCTATTTTCACATTTGTAGTTTCATAAACAGCTGGCGCCATTCTGCTGGCAGCAAATCGCTTCCAAATTAACTGATACAAACGGAACTGGTCTCTTGACAAAGAATCCTTCACCATTGCCGGTGTTCTCGAAATATCAGACGGACGAATTGCTTCATGCGCATCCTGAATTTTATTTCCATTTTCCTTTTTCTTTGTTTTTTCCGTAGCTACGTATTTCTCGCCATAATTCTCTGTAATATAGTTTCTTGCATCCGCATCAGCGTCTTCTGCGATTCGTACAGAGTCCGTTCTCAGATATGTAATCAGACCAACGGTACCCTGTCCCTTAATATCGACTCCTTCATACAACTGCTGTGCAATACGCATTGTCTTGGAAATCGGGAAATTCAAGTTTTTCGATGCTTCTTGCTGCATGGTACTTGTTGTAAATGGAAGAGGCGCTTTTTTCACCCTTTCCCCTTTCTTTACCTCAAGGACTTTAAATTCTTCTTTTTCTATTTCTTTGACGACTTTTTGCATCTCTTCTTCCGAAGAAATTGTCATCTTACCATCTTCATTCCCATAAAACTTGGCAATTAGTGGCTTTTTCTCGCCTGGGATGGAAAGTGTTGCATCCAGTGTCCAATACTCTTCTGGTATAAATGCATTAATTTCTTCTTCTCTGTCACAAATAATACGTAGTGCGACAGACTGTACTCGTCCCGCACTTAAACCACGTTTTACTTTTGCCCAAAGTAACGGACTGATTCGATATCCCACCATTCGGTCCAGCATTCTTCTTGCCTGCTGGGCATTTACCAAATCCATATCAATTTCCCTTGGCTCTTTCAAAGATGTTTTTACCGCATTTTGTGTGATTTCATTGAAACTAATTCTATAGACTTCTTTTTCATCCAATTTCAAAGCCTGACTAAGATGCCAGGAAATGGCTTCCCCCTCGCGGTCAGGGTCAGTTGCGAGATATACTCGATCTGCTTTTTTCACTTCTTTACGAAGTTTTGCCAAAATTTCTCCTTTTCCACGTATTGTAATATATTTAGGTTCGTAGTCATTTTCCGGATCAAATCCTAACTGACTCTTTGGCATATCACGTACGTGTCCATTCGATGCAACAACCTCATAATTTTTCCCCAAAAACTTTTTAATTGTTTTCACTTTCGCTGGTGATTCCACAACCACAAGATACTTTGCCATTTGTCTATCTCCTTTTAATCTGTCCCTAATTTCGTCTTATATAAAAATTCTTAAATGATTCTTCTACCAAGCCTTTTTGTTGAAGCGATTCCAATATTTCTATCATTTTCGGCAATTCCAAAGCTGTTTCCTTCAACAAAGTTTCCAGACTCTTCCCAAGTAAACTTATCACACTATACACCAACATTTCATCTTTTTCAAGAGATAATTTTTTATTTTTTCGAGGAGCCGGATTCATTTGCGGGATAAAATCTAACTCTTTTAAGAATTCATCCACATCAGAAATTATTCCAGCTCCCTGACGAATCAGGCTATTACACCCCTTACTCAAAGAATCATAAATTCCCCCAGGTACCGCATAGATATCTTTTCCCTGTTCCAATGCATAATCTGCCGTAATTAAGGAACCACTTTTTTCTCTCGCCTCAATTACAACTACAATTTGCGAAATTGCCGAAATTATCCTATTTCTCGCCGGAAAAAGTCGTGCTATCGGTTGTGTTCCGGGTGGATATTCACTGATAATCCCACCTTGTTCCAAAATTTTATCATATAAATCACGATTAGCTACCGGATAGCACACATCTACCCCCGATCCAAGTACTGCAAATGTATTTCCATTTCCCTCTAAGGCTCCCCAATGCGCAAAAGAATCAATTCCAAGTGCCATTCCGCTCACTACATTCACGCCTGACCGTGCAAGTTTTTCCCCTAATTCCTCCGCAGCTATACGACCATAACGGCTACAGCTTCTTGCTCCGACCAATGCAACTGTTCTGCTATGAGCAGGCGGAAATCTTCCTTTTACATAAATAGCATAAGGCGCATCCTCTATTTTTTTCAAACACTCCGGGAAATGTTGCATTTCGATACTCCAAAAATCAATCCCTTTTTCCGATAATTTTACAAGTTCCCCATCTAAATCCCAATTTTTTTTACTTTCTATAAGCGCCTCTATTTTAGATATTGAAATCCCCGGTATTTTCTGCAATTGTTCTTTCTTAGAAAAATAAATTTCCTCCGCACAGTCTGCCGCTTCTAATAGTTTATGAATATTCCGATTTCCTATTCCATGGATATTTGCCAACCAATATTGATATTTCATCGGTGCATTCCCCCATTTTCCCAAAATTTTCTTTCCAGACTCCTATAACAGAATGCTTCTTCTAAATGCCTTTTTTGAATCAGCTGACATTCTTCCATATCTGCAAGCGTTCTCGCAACTTTTAAAACTTTATGGTAAGAACGCGCCGTCAAATTTAATTTCTGATATTTTTGCTTTAAATATTCTTCCAGACCATGCTCAATTTTGCAGTAATCTTTTATTTTTGACGATGGAATCTGACTGTTATAGAAAAAATTTTCATTCCGAAATCGTACTTTTTGCCGTTCCAATGTTACTTTTACTCTTTCCCTGATTTGTTCTGAGGTTTCATTTAAACTTGTTCCATTCAGTTCCTCATACGAAATCTGTGCTGCTTCCACACAAATATCAATCCGGTCTAACAATGGCTGGCTGATTTTGTTTAAGTAACGTTCAATCGCCACCTGGGAGCATCTACATTTCTGCCTGTCAGGGTAATAGCCACAGGAACATGGATTCATGGCTGCTACTAGCATAAAATCCGCCGGATAGGTATAATTTCCATGCATTCTCACCAGATGAACTTTCTTTTCCTCCATGGGCTGCCTTAATATTTCTAGGGTTGATTTCTGAAACTCCGGCAATTCATCCAGAAAGAGTACCCCTTTGTGCGCCAAAGAAATTTCTCCCGGTTTCGGATATTGTCCACCGCCAGCAAGTCCCTGTGCCGTAATTGTATGATGCGGACTTCGAAACGGTCTGATTTCTAATAACTTCTCACGCTCCCGAAACATCCCGCACACGCTGTATATTTTAGAAAGTTCCATTTTTTCCTCTTCTTCCATAGGCGGCAATATTGTAGGAATTCTACTTGCAATCATACTTTTTCCCGCTCCCGGCGGACCAATCATCAAAAGATTATGCATTCCGCTTACAGCTGTTTCACAAGCACGTTTTACCACCTTTTGACCATTGATTTCAGAAAAATCCGGAAGGCTCTTATTCACAGGTATTTCTTCTATATATATAGCTTCTTTTTCCTCATAAATTCCCTCATTTAAAAATGCAATAACTTCCTTTAAGTCCCTCATCCCCAAAATCCGAATTCCTGAAACCATTTGTGCTTCTGTTCTATTTAACTCCGGCAAAATACACTGTGAGATTCCTCTCTCTTTTGCTTCTGCTATCATAGGCAAGATTCCATCAATTGGCTGGATGCGTCCATTTAACCCAAGTTCTCCAACTATAAGTGTCTGTTCCAATTTCCTATCAGATACAACGCCAAGCGCTGTCAAAACCGCAACTGCAATTGCAAGATCAAATCCTGTTCCACTTTTTCTAATATTGGCTGGTGAAAGATTAATGGTAATTCTTTTTGCCGGAAGTAAATAACCAGAATTCTTTAGCGCCGTACGGACACGCTCTTTTGCTTCTTTTACCTCTGCGGAAAGAAAGCCTACCATTTCAAAAACAGGCAGTCCTTCACTGATATCTGCTTCTACCTGTATCAGAATACTTTCTATTCCGCAGACTATCGATGTAGTTACAATACTATACAAACTACTTCCCCTTTCCTTTTCTATTTATTGGGTGGATTATAGTTCCGGCAGAACGCCGTTTTTCAGAATTTTTGACAACATAAAAAGATGAAATCATGATAACATGGATTCCATCTTTTTGAAAGACTATTCTTCTAAAAAATAAAGTTTCAGTTTATCTAATGCTTTTTTTTCAATTCTTGACACATAAGACCTCGAAATTCCAATTTCTTTTGCAATTTCCCTCTGTGTCAATGGTTCCCTTTGGTATAGACCATAACGTTTTATCACAATTTCATATTCGCGCTTCGAAAGAACTGTTGGCATTATTTTTAACATTTTTTCAATCTTTCTCCCTCGTTCCATCTCTTCCACAACATCTACTTCTTCTCCTTCTACGACGTCCATAAGATGAATTTGATTTCCCTCTTTATCCATTCCGATTGGTTCATAAAGAGAAACATCTTTTGCCGTTTTCTTTTTTGCACGAAAATGCATTAAAAGCTCATTATCAATACAACGCGCTGCATAAGTAGCCAGACGGCTTCCATAATCCGGCTTATAAGTTGTAATTGCTTTTATTAATCCAATGGTTCCTATTGAAATCAAATCTTCCATTTCCTCGCCCGCATTCTGATATTTTTTTGCGATATGAGCAACCAGACGCATATTTCGCTCAATCAGTTCATTTTTTGCCTCAAGGTCGCCTTTTTTCATTCTATTCAGACATGCTAATTCTTCTTCTGGTGTTAGGGGTGATAAAAAAGTTTTCAAAACGCACCTTAAAAGCCTATTTGATACATCTTATGATTTTTCATGGATATCTGTGCTTTTCCCTCGTAAAAAAAGATTTTTCTTTTTTTGCTTTTCTAGTATAATGGGAAACAGGGCTTGCCCCAAGAAAGGAAACGTACCTAATGAAACGCATTTTTTCATATGAGATTACAGAAAAAGACAATGAAAAAACCATTGAAAAATTTTTAAAAGAAAAGGGCTACTCTCATGCTGTACTGGTTCATTTAAAGAAAACACCGGATAGCATTTTGCAAAACGGAACCTGGGAATATTTTTCCTCAAAGTTGAAACAGGGTGAATCCCTTGTTGTAACTTTGCTTGAAGAGGACTCTTCCGAACATATTATCCCTGTTTCCCACCCTTTCGAGATTATATATGAGGATGAAGATATTTTAGTAATCAATAAACCGGCCGATATGCCGATTCATCCTTCAATCCATAATTTTGATAATACACTTGCAAATGCCGTTGCTTACTATTTTCAAGAAAAGGGTATTAACTACACATTTCGTTGTATGAATCGTTTAGACCGAGATACAACAGGTCTTACAATTCTTGCAAAACACATGCTAAGTGCCGCTATTTTAAATAAAGCAGTTGCAAATCGTGAAGTAAAGCGTGAATACCTAGCAATTGTAGCTGGAACTCCAGATGAATCCGGCACTATTAACGCTCCTATTGCGCGAAAAGATGGTTCTGCAATTGAACGTGAAGTCAACTTTGAAACGGGCGAAACTGCCATTACACACTATCACAGGCTTGCTTCTTCTGACGACTGTTCACTTATTTCTCTGCATTTAGAAACCGGAAGAACCCATCAAATAAGAGTTCACATGAAATATATTGGTCATCCTCTCTTTGGCGACTTTTTATATTACCCTGATTTTTCCAAAATAAACCGGCAGACTTTACATTCTTACCGTTTAGAATTCCGCCACCCAATTACTGGGGAACCATTAAGCTTTACTGCACCTCTTCCCGATGATATGAAACGGTTCTGTCCTGCTCTCATCGAAAAAGCCGTTTTACCGGATTCTTAAATAGAATTCCGATAAAGCGGCTTCTTTTCACTCGTTTTTTATTTTTTCCAGAAGATTTTCTAACTCCTCTTTTTCATAAGGGATCTTTCCTTTTAAAAGTTGATTGCGAATAAAAGTATTTGTTTCTTTTTCTCCTTTTAATGCCACCATCTGCAATAACAATTCTAATAAAGCTCTGGTATCCTCATGAAGAAGATGAACAGACTTCCCGTTCTCATAATAGCGCCATGCGCTATCATCTCTATATTTTTCTTTCTGATAATTCTTAGATGCCGAAATACGATCAATATACATTTCAACTACATATTTAATTGGCATTTTCATACCACAAAGACCTTTATGTTTTCCCTGATCCGGACCATCTTTTTCTGGTACACCATAATCTATCCAGTACTCCAGATGATGTTTATTTCTACCCTTGTGGTGAAGCCATGCAGAAGAATATCCAACATCCATTCGTTCTGCGTTATTTGGGCTCATATTTCCCTGATAATACTTACATCCAACCAAAAATTCTGTTGGAGAGTATTTGGAAAGGTCATGCAATAATCCCTGCTTATATAATCCAACCTGAAAGCACCCTTTCATCACAAGCATTTTATGATGATTAATCGTGCAAAAATGTTTCCATGCTTTCATTTTTAAATTCCCTGTCAACTATCTTCCAATCAAAATGGAGACTGTCTGTCCTTTCACTGTAATTTTCTGCTGATTTTTCAAAACTTCCTCTTTTTCTAAAAAAGGTGCTTCGGCCCTTCCTGTATTCATTACAAGATACCATTTTTTTCTTCCTGGAAGCTTCGGAAGCGCAAGTTCGCTATCTCCAACATGAAAATTATAAGCAACATAAAGGTAATTGTCAAAAGAACCATCCTCTCTTTTGGCATACTTTCCACAATACATGACTCCCAACGCCTGCTGATTCGGTAAAACTCCGGTCGTCCAGGCACTTTCACAATGATAAGACAGATCAGGCATTCCTTGATTTGCATAATCATTCATCTTCATCGGTTCTGCCATTGTCAAAATCGGATGTGCTTTTCGAAATGCAATCATTTTCGTTACAAACTCTGTCAACCACTGATAGCGTTTTTTCCCTTTCCAGTTTACCCATCCTATCTCATTATCCTGGCAGTATGCATTATTATTTCCCTGCTGGGAATTCCCAAGCTCATCTCCTGACCAAAGCAATGGCACCGCCTGTCCAAGAAAAAGAATTGCAATTGCATTTCTCAATTGGCATTCTCTGAATTCTTTGATATGCTTTTTGGTCGTTTTTCCTTCTATCCCACAATTACTGCTGAAATTCCAGTCATTTCCGTCGGTATTCTCTTCTCCGTTTTTCTCATTATGCTTTTGCTCATAAGAAAACAAATCCATCAACGTAAATCCATTATTACTAGTTAAATAATTTACAAATCCCTGTACATCATGCTGTTTACGCTGCTGTCCAGCGAATTCATTCATCTTTCCCCCATAATGGTTCAACATTTTACGAACCGGATACAGATATTCATCATTATACACGTATAATCTGTCATACGCAGTTTTCTTTTCCAAAAGCGCATATTCAAATCCTGTATAAAAAATCTTGGTACGGCTTAAAATTGCATCCTGTACAATTGCTGTGACAGGAAGATTTTCTCCAAGTAAATGAAAACCATCAACGTGAAATTCCCGAAGCCAATAACGCAATACATCCAAAATCAGGTTATGATTTTCTCTCTCATCAAAATAAAGCTCCATCACAAATTCCATTTCATTTTCATGAAGTGTCCGAATCAATTCTTTCAATTCCGATGTTGCATTTTTCTTCCCATAAGAAGCTTTTACTGCAAAATAATTGCTTTCTTTTGTATACCCCCAAAAATTCGTATGTTCTTTCACCTTTTTTTGCACGGGTTTCTTAATTTTGTCATCCTCCCGTTCTATCCAATTCAAATAGTCTGGAAGTTCTGGCTCCTTTTCAAACTCAAATTCTTCAAACTCATAAACCGGCATTACTTCTACGGTTGTAATTCCAAGTTCTTTTAAATATGGAATCTTAGCCGTCACGCCCGCAAACGTTCCTTTATCTCCTCCACGGGCACCTCCATCCATCGTAAAACCACGCACATGCAGTTTATATAATATCATATCAGATTTTGCAATCTCCGGATGGCGATCCTTTTTCCAGTCAAATCCATCCCTTTCCAATCCTCCACATATCCGATAATTCTGCTTTTCCCGATTTTCATCCCTCCAACACTCTCTTCCTACTATTTTTCGTGCATAAGGATCTGTGTATACAATTCCATTTCTTACATAGTTATAATTGTAATCTTTCCAATGCAAACCTTCTATTTTTACAGAACGAAGAGACCCCAGACAATATTCTTCCGGAATCTCTATCTTAATTTCTTTTCCTGTATTTTTTTCATAAAAAAGAATTGCGCAATCATCTTCCCGCTCTCCTTCAAATGTAAATATGAGAGCGTTATGATTCATATATGCTCCAAGTCTTTCATAATTTCCTTCTTTTATCGTTATTTCCATATTATCGGCCGCCTTTTTTCTATCTGTCTGTTCCATGCGTCTTCTTATTATACCCATTTTCTTCAATTTTGTATAGATTTTTAAAATATTTTATGGTCGTTGACAATTAGAACTCCTCTCCTTATAATAGGACTGTTACAAATATTAGGAAAAGAATGAGAGGTGCCCCATGGCAAAAAAAGAAGACATCCAGAACAAGCTGAATACAGAAGAAGATGCTGACATCCGTGTCACACTTGATTTAGACGATGGTAGTCAGGTAGAATGCGAAATTTTAACTATTTTTGATATCGGTGAGCAGGATTATATCGCATTGCTCCCATTAGATGAAAAAGGTGAACCAAATGAAGATGGTGAAGTTTTCATTTACCGTTACTCTGAAGATGCAGAAGGCAATCCATCTTTAGAAAACATCCAAAGTGACGAAGAATACGAAGCTGTATCTGACCGCTTCGACGAATTATTAGACGAAGCAGAATATGACGAACTTGCAAAAGATGACGAAGAATAAAATTCCACTGTCATCTTTTGAAAAAAACAGGAAATTCCAACAATGTGCCTGCCTATTGGCAAATGCATACTCCGCTTGGAATTTCCCGTTTTTTCTTTTATCCTTTTTCGTTCGTATCTGAAAACTGTGCTTCCTTTGCAAAACGTGACACATCCATTTTTTTATTATTCAAGTTTTTAATGGAAAATAAATGTAAATCCCTCTTTGCTCTGGTCATACCAACATAGAACATTCGTCGTTCTTCTTCTATCTCAGGGTCTAATACCGCTTTTTTATAGGGCATCAGTCCTTCATTCACATCTATGATATAGACAGATTCATACTCTAACCCCTTAGAACTGTGTAATGTCGCCAATGCCACACTATTTTCATTCAAATTCTGCTTCTGGCGCATGCGTTCTAATTCCTTTTCATACTCTTCAATATGTTCAAACCATGCATCATAACTGTCATATCCTTTTGCACTATCCTGCAATTCATCTAACAAATCAAACAAGTCTTCCGGATTAATTCTTCGATAATCCGCATATTCCTGACAGAAATCATCATATCCAATTCCATGTCGTATGTAGTTAATTGCTGCATAAGGTTTCATTCCAGACAACATTTTAATATCATATTCGAGCCTTTCAATCCGCTCTGCCACCCATGGCTGTTCCTCATAATACCATGCCCAGACATCAAAAGCTACCGTTTCTTCATCCAGTGAATCTCTGCTGATGTAACGTTTCGGGCGATTCATAATCTGCAAAAAATCCTTTCGGAAGCGGCTTCCCTGTGCAATTCTGATATAAGTAAAAATATCTTTTGCAATCCAATGGTCATAAAGATTTGGAATATTATCTTTGGTTCGAAATGGAATATTATACTCCATCAACTGCTCCATCAATAACCGGGGCTGTGTATTCGTTCGGAATAAAATTGCAAATTCAGAATAATTCCTTCCTTTTTCAATCTGCTCTTGAATTTCCCAGATAATCCTGGAATTTTCTTCTCTCTGGGTATTAAAAAGCTGAAAATCAATGGCTGCACCATCTTCCTGGTTTGCTACAATATTTTTCTGATAGCGTTCCTTATTGTGGCTAATAAGCTGTAGGGAATGTTTTACAATATTCGCTTTAGAACGATAATTCGTATCCAGAAGAATTTCTTTTGCCTCCGGGAAATCCTTCTTAAAATTCAACATAATTTCCGGTTTTGCGCCGCGAAAACGGTAGATAGACTGGTCATCATCTCCTACAATAAAAAGATTGTTCTGTGGCTGTGCCAGCATTTTCAAAACGTCAAACTGAATTTTATTAATATCCTGAAATTCATCCACCAGAATATACTGATATTTCTGCTGCCATGCCGAAAGAATGTCTTTTCGTTCTTGAAAAAGTTCATACGTATAAACCAACATGTCATCAAAATCTATCAGACGCTTCTGATACAGCTTGTCTTCATAAAGGCGGTAAATTCTCCGGAATACCTCTTCTGCACAGTTTTTTGCATAATAATGCGCGAGTTCTACTCCTGAATTCTTTACCATGCTGATTTCTCCTAAAATCGAGGAAATAAATTCGGTCTCATCTTCATATTCCAACTGCTGTTTTAAAATAATCTCCTTCATGAACTGGTATTTCTGTTCTTCCCGGATAATATTATCTGCGCTATAATGATAGGCATGTTTTAAAATCGTAAAATATACCGCATGAAAAGTTCCAAATGTCACAGGACAAGTCTCTCCATCCATTAACTTTTGAAACCTGGCTTTCATCTCCATCGCTGCCGCTTTTGTAAATGTAATGACCAGAATATTAGACGGATTAATTCCGTACTCTTTTATTAAATTTTTTGTTCGTTGTGTGATAACTAAGGTCTTACCGGAACCGGGACCTGCTAATGTCAGACAGGGGCCATCCTTATGACGGATGGCCTCCTCCTGAGATGGGTTAAAACTCATAGATTACCTCTGAATTATTTACTTAAAAGTTCAATGCCTTTTTTGATTCTGGCGATAGATTCTTCTTTTCCTAATATTTCCATTAATTCGGTTGCTCCACCTGGTGTCATCTGTTTTCCGGATACTGCAGTACGAATTGGCCACATAACGTAACCATTCTTCACTTCTTTCTTTGCTACATAATCACAAAGCATTGCATAAAGAGCATCGTTCGAATAATCTTCCTGTGCTTCTAATAATGGAAGAACTTCTGTTAATACTTCTAAAGAAGTCTCTGCATTGGTCTTCATCTTCTTATGGGTATACATTGCAACATCGTATTCCGGAAGTGTTTCAAAGAAATCAATATGCTCCTTAATATCTGGGAACACTTCAATACGTGTTTTTACCATTGCTGCAATTTTCTTAAAATCAAGATCCTTGCTAATTACTTCTTTGATATATGGAAGTGCCATTTCATAGAATTTATCAAAATCCATTGCTTTAATATATTCACCATTCATCCATTTTAACTTCGTATAGTCAAAAACAGCCGGTGATTTACTGATTCTATGATAATCAAATTCTTTTATCAATTCATCCAATGTGAAGATTTCACGATTATCTTCCGGGCTCCATCCAAGAAGCGCAATATAGTTAATAATTGCTTCTGTTAAAAATCCCTGTTCTAATAAATCCTCGAAAGAAGAATGTCCGCATCTCTTTGACAACTTTTTATGATTTTCATCTGTAATCAATGGCAAATGAATATAAGTTGGAGATTCCCAGCCAAAAGCGTCATATAATCTCTGGTATTTTGGCGAAGAAGACAAATATTCATTTCCTCTAACTACATGTGTAATGTTCATAGTATGATCATCCACTACGTTTGCAAAATTATAGGTTGGATATCCATCGGATTTAATCAGAATCATATCGTCTAATTCTGCATTTTCAACGGTAATATCTCCATAAAGTTCATCATGGAAGGTTGTGGTTCCTTCATTCGGGATATTCTGTCTGATTACAAATGGCTTACCAGCTGCAAGGTTTGCCTCTACCTCCTCTTTTGAAAGAGACAGACAATGCTTATCATAAATCATAATCTCTTTTCCATCTACAACCTCAGTCTTTAAAGATGCCAGACGTTCCTTATCACAGAAACAATAATATGCTTCTCCTTTTTCTACTAACTGTTTTGCATAATCCATGTAAATACCGGTTTTCATACGCTCACTCTGCACATATGGTCCGTATCCACCATCTTTATCAGGACCTTCATCATGAACCAAACCTGTTTTTTCCATTGTACGATAAATGATATCAACAGCACCTTCTACAAAACGTTCCTGATCGGTATCCTCAATTCGAAGCATAAAATCTCCGCCTGCATGTTTCGCAATCAAAAACTCATACAATGCAGAACGCAAATTGCCCACATGCATTCTTCCGGTTGGGCTCGGTGCAAATCTTGTTCTTACTTTATTACTCATTGAAATAACCTATCCTTTCTCATTGCTGTAGCTTGCTCTTTTAGAAGCTACAAATCTTTCGCTATTATATACCAAATTTTTGCATATGACAAGAAGGGAACTGTTCCCTTTCTTTAAATTCTACGGCTATGTTGCACTTTTTTCTGTTCACAAGACATACCCGTACATCCACTACATCCTGTGCACCCACTTTTTTTACGATGTTTTCGCAGATGTCTGATAACAAAAACGAGCCATGTCGCTAAAAGCACTAGTAATATATAATCTAAAATCTGCATTTAAAAGAACATACCTCCAATCTGATAAACCAGACATCCCATTAACCACGCTACGATACACTGTAAGCAAACTACAACTACAGCCTGTGATGTTTTTCCCATTTCTCTACGAATCGCTGCAACTGCCGCTACACATGGGGTATACAGCAGTGTAAACACTAAGAAACTGATGGCCGAACGTGTCGTAAATAAACTGCTTAATGTTACGCTCAATTCTGACGTTGTCGTTCCTGTCAGGACTCCCAATGTACTTACTACTGCTTCTTTTGCCGTAAATCCAGTAATCAATGCGGTAGATGCTCTCCAATCTGCAAATCCAAGCGGTGCAAAAACAGGCGCTATCACCTGTCCAATCAATGCTAACAGACTATCTGCACTATCTGTCACTACATTAAATCTGGTATCAAAAGTTTGCAAGAACCAAATAATAATGGTAGCTACAAAAATAACCGTAAATGCACGTTCAATAAAATCTTTAGCCTTATCCCACATCAACTGCAAAACACTTTTTGCAGATGGAAAACGATAGTTCGGGAGTTCCATCACAAATGGAATTGGATGCCCACGAAATGCAGTATGATTTAATAAGAACGCTGCTAATATTCCAACTAAAATTCCTGTTACATAAAGCGTAATCATAACAATGGCTTCTTTCCCCGGAAAAAATGCTGCCACAAATACAGCATAGATTGGAATTTTAGCAGAACAGCTGATAAATGGAGTTAGCATAATTGTCATCTTACGGTCACGTTCCGAAGATAATGTCCTGCTTGCCATAACAGCCGGTACCGTACATCCAAATCCGATCAACATTGGTACAAAGCTTCTGCCGGATAATCCAATTTTACGGAGCGGTTTATCCATAACAAACGCAACTCGTGCCATATAACCAGAATCTTCTAATATGGAAAGGAAGAAAAACAGCACTACAATAATAGGTAAAAAACTCAATACACTTCCTACACCTGCAAACACTCCGTCTATAATCAGGCTATGTACTACCGGATTAATGCCATACTCTGTAAGTCCTCTATCGCAAACTTCTGTTAACGCATCAATTCCCATCGCTAACAAATCGCTCAGTGCCGAACCTATTACATTGAACGTCAGAAAAAATACAAGAAACATAATTCCTAAAAACATAGGAATTGCCAAATATTTATTTGTTAATACACTATCAATTTTGACACTTCGGATATGCTCTTTACTTTCCTGGCATTTTTTTACTGATTTTGCACAAACCCGCTCAATAAACGTATAGCGCATATCTGCCATTGCCGCATTCCGATCCATATTGTGGTCTTTTTCCATTTCCGCAATACTGTGTTCCATCATATCAAGCTCATTTTCACTTAATTCAAGACGCTCCACAACATCTGTATCATTTTCTACAATTTTTGTTGCCGCAAAACGTGGTGACATTCCAATTTTCATAGCATGGTCTTCCACCTGATGAGAAACCGCATGAATACAACGATGCACCGGTCCCTGTTCACAAAAATCAGATACTTTGGGATATATTTTATTTTTTGAAACTTTTACAATTTCCTGTATTAAGTCTTCAATTCCTTCATCTTTTGCCGCGCTAATCGGAATGACCGGTATTCCAATTAATTCTGACATTTTGTCACAATCAATTGCTCCTCCATTTCCACGCACTTCATCCATCATATTTAAAGCAAGTACCATTGGAATATGCATTTCCAACAACTGCAAAGTCAAGTACAAATTACGTTCAATATTCGTTGCATCTACAATATTAATAATGCCATCCGGCTTTTCATTCAATATAAAATCTCTTGTCACAATTTCCTCATTCGTATAAGGACGCAACGAATAAATTCCCGGCAAATCCACTACGGTACAATTTTTAACAGAACGAATCTCTCCCATCTTCTGATCCACTGTTACACCCGGGAAATTCCCTACGTGCTGATTCGAACCTGTTAATTGATTAAATAATGTGGTTTTTCCACAATTCTGATTTCCTGCTAAGGCTAAAACCATACGATTACCTATCCTTCCTCTTTTTCCTCATCTGCAACTGCTGATTTTATTCCTCGCAGCTTACTTCTATCTTTCCAGCATCTTCCTTACGAATTGTAAGCTCATATCCGCGAATCCTCAATTCAATCGGATCTCCCATAGGAGCAATCTTTTGCACAACAACCTTTGTCTTTGGGATAAGTCCCATGTCGAGCAAACGGCATCGCAATGCACCTTCTCCTCCAACCGAAGTAATTACAGCCTCTTTTCCAATTGGTAATTTATCTAATGTCATATTCCAATTCCATCTTTCCTTTTTTGATATTTTTTATCAGTAACATACTATTCCTTAATTTTTTTTCTGTCAACCAAAAAGTGGCACCTCTCGACACTTTCTGCAACTTCAAAAAGAGGACATTTCTGCCCTCTTTTCCTCATTTTCCGCAATTTGGATCAAATTCCGGATTACACATATAAAAATTATTACAATCCAACTCATCCTGAACCATTCTAAGCGCTTCCCCGAATCGTTGAAAATGAACAACTTCTCTTGCACGAAGAAAACGAATCGGATCGCAGACCTCAGGGTCCTTCACTAAACGCAAAATATTATCATACGTAGTTCTTGCTTTTTGTTCCGCTGCCATATCTTCAAATAAATCTGTAATTGCATCTCCCTTGGATTGGAATTCACAAGCATTAAGCGGAATGCCACCTGCCGCCTGTGGCCAGATGCCTGCTGTATGATCTACATAATACGGCGCAAATCCGGCTGCTTCTAATTCTTCTGCGCTTAAT
The DNA here is from genome assembly GCA_051879395.1 of Roseburia sp. Taxonomy (GTDB): domain Bacteria; phylum Bacillota; class Clostridia; order Lachnospirales; family Lachnospiraceae; genus Roseburia. Next base: position 46,000 of record JBJELY010000179.1, read on the forward strand.
CCCTTTGTCAACTGGCGAACAATTGTTGCGACCATTTCAAGATGGGAAAGTTCCTCCGTGCCAATATCAGTCAGCAAACCAGCCACCCTGCGATATGGCATCGCGTAACGCTGTGACAAATAACGCAAAGATGCTGCAGCCTCCCCATCGGGACCTCCGTACTGGCTTAAGATAATCTGCGCAATTTTGGCATTAGGACGTGTAATATTAATCGGATACTCTAATCTCTTTTCATAATTCCACATTAGCAGCTTCCTCCTTCCCATGGTAATGGCTGGTCGCCCCAGCTCCATTTTCGGTCAGGATTTGCCATATCAATCGTTAATGGTCCAAAGCTATCTGCATAAACACGAAGTGCACCTCTTCGCATATCCATATATTGATTAAAGTAATTCAATGCTTCTTCATCATATGGATGTGTGTCCAAATACAACATGAGATCATACACTGTAAAACTAACTACATCAATAAAATTTAGCAATTGTTCTCTTGTCATTGCCTGACAATTGGTGTTCATCATCTCATTCTCCCTCCTCTTCCCCAAAATGGTTTATCGAGTTCCGGGAAAATGGTTCCTACCATCAATGCCTTTTCCGGTTCATACACGGTATGAAATTCCTGCCATGGAACATATGCCATCGCAACCTGCATCTGCATTCTGCACTCTTCCATAGGTCTTGGCATACGTCCTGGCATCATTCCTCTGCCACCTCTATATGGCATTTCTACCGAATCACAATTTCTGCAGGATCCTTCCGTCCCTTCCTGCATATGATAATTTTTCATGCTTTTTCCTTTCAAATCCTATTACATTACTAAATTATGTGGGTTTGAAAAAAAAGTTCGCCATTTATCACTTGTTCTCACCATTCGAATTATTTTGTGGCATCTCGCCTTCTGGCATTCCTCCTTCTGGCATTTCTGGCATCTCACCCTCCGGCATTCCTCCTTCTGGCATTTCCGGCATCTCGCCCTCCTGCATCTCACTATCTGACCAGTTTCCTCTTCCACCAGGTCCTCCCTGCATCATTCCTCCACCCATCATGGAATCAACGCTTCCACCTGCTTCAATCAGCATGGAATCCGCTGTAAAAACTTTAGACTCTGTTCCTCCTTCATAGGAAGCTCCTTCATAATAACCATAATATTCCGTTCCACCTGTAATCGTACCGCCCGTATATATGGTATAAGTTCCACCTTCTGAAATGTCAGCTGAACTAAAGAGCAAATTCGAATAATTTTCACTTACTTCAAAAGCCAAAATAGTAGTTCCGTCTTCTGCAAGAATTCCAATCGTATCTCCTGCACTTGCAGCCCCTAAAAGAACTGCGTACTGCGTATCTTCACTTTCACTTGGAGAACTGTTACTTCCTCCTGTTGCTATAATAGTTCCACCTGTAATTATGATTTCATTCTGATCGCAATCCAAACCGCATTCCGGTTCCTGCCCACCGAAAGCTAAAATCAATCCACCATGAATTGATAAACTACCATTTGAATCAATTCCATCTCCTGTCGATGCATTGACATATATTGTTCCTCCATTGATAGTAATATCACTTCCTCCATTGATTCCATCATCTTCACAGTTAATCGAAATAGTTCCTCCATTAACAGTAACTCCAATTTCTGCCTCAAGTCCCTCGTTGCAGGAAACAACCTCAATACTTCCACCATCTACTGTCAAATAATCATTCGCATGAATTCCATCCTTTTCTCCTGATAAAATCCATGTTCCGCCTTCTACCCAAACACTGTCACTACCTTTCACAGCATGTTTGTAATTACCGGTAATCGTAACCTCTCCATTTCCAATCAGATATAAATCATCCTTACTTGAAATTGTTGCAGTTCCTTCCGTTTCTCCATTTTCATCTGTTACATATTCACTTCCATCTGACAGAACATTTTCGGTTCCTTCGATTGCTTCGATTGTCAAACTATCTGCACTTTTTTCATAAATAGCAGGTCCCTCTTGATTGGATAATGTCACACCATTTAATGTGATTTTTACATCACCATCTGCATCCACTACAATGGCTCCTCCTTCCAAAGAACCTTCTACGATATATTCACCTGCTTCTGTAATTGTAACTATTGTATCTTCTACAGAGGCACCCGTTCCTTCTATCAAAATACTACTTCCTAAAGTAATCGATGCCATTGTGTCAAATTCTTTTTCACTATATTCACTTATTTCTGTACTATCTTCTTGATCTACATTTTCTTCCTGACTTGAGTTATCTTCTGAATCAGTTGTTCTTCCACAGCTGCTCATTCCTGTAACCCCCAACATCAACACAGTTCCTAATAACATTGCTATATACTTCTTTTTCATAACTCTCCTCCCTACAATTCTTCTACTGCATTATAATCACGTCTGCCACAAATCACTGTTAAATTTCCATTTCTGCAACGAATTGCATCCAAAAATTCTTTTTCTTTTGCTGCCTCCCTTAATTGAATTACGTAGGTAATTTCATAAAGGCTTCCCATATTTGTTGTTTTTACTCTTGCCATCTTATAATTTGTTGTATAGCGTTCCATCAAATCACCTAACAAATTCATATAATCCAAATTTTCTGGCATAGTAACTTTCAGTTCTTTTTCCTCTGTCTTCACCTCTGCATAATGGATCAGATTTAACACAATTAAAACTACACATACCAAAGCTGTAATTCCCATTGCAAAAAGGATGTCTCCAATACTACAAATCAAACCTATACTCATTGCAAAAAATACAAATGCAATATCTCTGGAATTTCCCTGAAGAGAACGGAATCGAATCAAGCTAAATGCACCTACAATCGCCACGGAAGTTCCAAGATTTCCATTTACGACAAGCATTACAACACATACCAGAATTGGTAATATAATTAAAGTTCTCGCAAAATTCTTTGATACTTTTCCAGTTTTTAAATAGGTAAGGGAAATCACTAATCCCAATACTCCTGCTAATATCGTATAAATAAAAGCCATTCCGGTAGTTACACTAGCTACACTTGATGTACTTGCTGATAATAAAGATTCTAACATAATTTTCTTTTCTCGCTTTCTTTTTTCTTTCTATTTTTTATATTGATACCGCAATTCCCGGCAGCATAGTAGATATAAATGCTTCCTGCTCTACGGTTCTGATATTTTCACTTTCTTCTATTCTTTGATAACATTCTGACGAAAGTCTATTCAAATAAATATTTCCGTACTTGGAAAAAGAAACACTTCGTATTTCAAGTTCTGATAAAATCTGTACAAACCAAATAGGCATTGCATTTAAGATTTTTACTTCCATCAGATAATATCCCGGTTTTAAAAGTTCCTCTGTATCTTCATCACTTTCGAGAGTAAGATCATTCGTTCTACTTCGAATATTCTGATCAAACGTAACACGAAACTCTGCATCTTCTTTTCCAAACAATGCTATTCTGTCATATGCTAAATATAGCTTTTTCTCTAATGGATAATGAGACAAGAAATAATCTATTTCCTGAAAAATCTGAGATTGGTCTTCTGGCTTTTTTCTTCTTTCCAAATAATCTTCTGCTTCCTTTTTCTTAAGTGTAATTCTTCTCTTGTTGACCAATCCGTTATACTTCTTTTTTATTTCCAAAAAAAGTTTTGCATCCTCTGTTGGCTGCCCATAACAACGGACACGAAATTTTTCTTTATACTTCGGTTTTTCTAATGAAGTGCGAATCAACTCAAAATCTGGCGTGTCATAATAAATATTTCGAATATTATACAATCCATAAGCATCTACTTCCATATAAGGTTCTAATGCTTTTCGTATCTCCCGGTATTGTATTTCATCCAGCAAAAATTTCTTTTCATATCGATTAAATACCTTCTGAACCATTTTCTCTCTCCTTTCTACTTTTGCAAATTTATTGTAAAATTAATGTAAAGTTTTTAAGTGATGACTATGTGAACTTCATCTAAAGATTTCACGAAAAAAGCGAAGCCTAAAACTAGGCTTCGCTTATCCGCTCAATTGCATCTATAATCTGTTGTATCTTCTCCGCATGTTCTCCCATCTTTCCCATCATCTTTTCTACTTCCAGCTTCTGAGCTTTTAAATTTTCCATATTATATTCAATTCTGCTTCTCAACTTCTGTCTACGCACCAGCAGATTATGTTTTACTTCCACCATCTCTTTTTTCTCTACGAGGGCTTGCGCTTGATAAATCCATACTTTTGCATCATACAACTGGTACTTTTTCAGCATACGAATTAATTTTCCATTGAAATATTCTAAATCTTCATTAGTTCTTGCGTACTTTTCCTTTTCTTTTACTGCCTCCATATACTGTTCCCAAATATAATTTAATTCATGGCTACCCTTTACATGGTATTTCTCGCATGCATAATCAACGGCATTGGTAATATTAACATATTTTAACTTCACTTTATTCAATAAAGTAATCGCACCATTAATGTTAACCTCTGCCTGTTTGATTTCAAATACGCAATCCTGCATCTTCCAACTGATATAGACTCCAGTTCCTGCAGCAGCAAACACAAGTATAGTCCATGCAAGACCTACATTTTCTTGAAATCCCAACTGAATAGTAAAAAGAATAATTGCAACAATTGCAAAAGTTCCCGCCAAAGCATAGGCTGCATTTTTCAGGAATTTTTTCTGCCGCTTCATTTCTTCTTTATGATAAGTCCATTGATGCTTCTTCCCATCCAGATAACTCATGTCTCGTTTTACAGTCATCTGATAAGCTTCGTTCGATTGCAGACGCTTAATTGCTTTTGGTATTTCATCTTCTTCCTGTTGCATCTGTGCAAACTGCGCATCTGAAATTTTTTTGGAAGTATTTAAAAACTCATCTCGTGTCTGATTCAACTGAACTACATTTTGCGCCGTATCAGCCAGTTCTTTTTTTTCTTCCTCCGGAAGATTCTCTAACACTTCAATATCATTCAAATAAGATGTTACAACCCTATATTCCGCTTTTTGATCTTCCAGTTCCTTAGAGGTCTCTATCATCTGTTCACAACAATCAATTGCATAATGCTCTACCTTTTCCGGATTATCATTTTCTTCCGGCGCAACAAGATGTTCCCGTATCTCCTGGAAATCAGCTTCTACATTTTCTTTTGTTTGCTTCTTTTTTCTCTTAAAGAAAAACATATCTTTCCCCCTTTACTCTCGGCAGATTCTTCTATAGTCCTGTTTCCATTCGGCTAACAGTTCTGAAAATTTTTCCTCGAATGCAGCTTCCTGTCCACATTTTTTCATATAAAATAGTTCTCGCACTTCTTTTTCAAATTCCTGCATTTTTTCGTCTCTACTTGCCTGTGTAACGCTCTCCTTTATCTTCTGAACTTCCTCATCCGTCATAAAATGCTCTTCCGCTACTGTCAAAAATCCTGTTTCATCCCGCATACAGCGGTAGGTCATCAACCATTCCCTTAATGACTCCTGATTTTGATTCCATTCATAAGCATTTTTATAACACTCTTCTGCTTCCTTCCAGAAAAAAAGTTTTGTGTAGGCAGTACCTAAATTATGCCATACATTTCCCAAAAAGTCGGCAGGTACTTTTCCCATATTTTCCTGCAATATTCTTTGATACTCAGCAATTGCACTCTTATACTTCTGATTCTGCATCAATTTATCTGCCCGCATTTTCTGGCATTCATACCCTGTCTTATCTTCTGATTCCTTTAATTTTTCCTCAATATCTTTTATCTCATCAGGCGAGCAAAATCCCGTTTCTTCTAAAATTGCGGAAACAAACTCCTGCAGACTTCCTCCTGTATTTTTCAAAGTTCGAAGTTTACATGCTAACGTTGGATTTCCGGCCTCATGCTCAATCCAGCTACAAAGTTCTTCGTTCATAAAATCAGGATCTAACAAATAGATATTCTGTTCTAAATAATAACATAATTCCTCTAAGGAATAAATATTGAAAGAAACATTTTCTATATAATATGGCATGGCTGCAAGCATACCGTTACAAAGTAAAAGTTCACCCATTTTTACCTGTCCCTCCTGCCTCTACAACTTCATCAGATACTCCCAGCTTTTCTCCGAACTCTTCCAGATTTCTCCAAATCCCAAATCCCAGATTTTAACCATAACTTCATGATCTGAAGTCGGCTTTGCCTGAATACGAAGCCTTGTCATACGATCCGGCCGTTTCGGTAAATCTGCCAATTCCAAAGTCTCCACCTTTGCTTCTGCACTGCTCGGTGGCTGAAGCCAAAAGTCAATTTCCGGTGTACCTTCTAATAGAACCTCGCAAATTCTACTTGTTTCATACCAATTCTCCCCCGCAGAAATCAAAGTATAAAATTCCGGCACTCCATGTCTTTTTACGTTCAGGCTGACATTAATTTTCATTTCATTATCACCCATATAAACAAATTGCCAGTCTTCCTGCTCTGATTTTGCAAAAGCAGCATAACAAGCACCCTTGGAATAGAGATTTTTTCCCATAAATACCCGTCTTCCTTTGCAAAGTAATGCCAAAGAACGCTGCATCCACTTCCCATCAAATCCATCTCCAATCAAAAAAGCAGATGAAACAATTCTTTTCTGAAACAATTTCTGAATCACTGTCAAAAACGCAGTATCCTTATCGCCACCAATAACATCCGTAGTTCCTTCGTCAATTGTAATCAACTGTGGCGTTGTCTTTTTATTTTTTTTAGCAATAAAATAACGCATGGTTTCTTTTCCATAATCAAAAAGGAACGCATCATGAAGCCATAAGTCTTCTCCCTGATGATAAAGATAATAATAAAAGCTCTCCTTCTGATCAATCACCAGGAACTGTTCCCGCTCAAGTCCAAGTTGTGGCAAAAGTTCCTGAAACATCTGCATTTTATTTTTGTTCAAGCTTTTTAAAACCAATACTAATTTATCCGGAAGAATCGGATTTCCAAGCTTATTAGGAAGCAGAATTAATTTTTTGAGAAAAAGAGCCAGCAAATGAACTGCTTCATAAGTCTGTCCCTCTACCTGAATCAATTCTTTTTTTCTTGCTCTTTCCAAAAGTGCGTCAATCATTTCTGTCTGTTCTGACATTGCCATTTTTTTTGCGTCTTCTCCAAAAAACCATTGCCCAATTCCTTTTCGCTTCGCCAACAATAGTGGTATCTGGTAAACTTCACTTCCGGCGACAGTACTCATTGTTTCCGGCTCTTTTTGATTCTGTGTAAAATAACTTACCATAGCATATTCTTCTTGTAAGTCTATCCCTATGTAGTAATATTTTTCTTTCATACTGTCACCTTCCTTTCTCTTTTATAACAAATGGAATAAGTTGTTAGACACCTCATTCATTCCTTTATACTGCAACATCTTTTTTCTTAATTCATCCTCATCCCCTAATGTCTTTTGCAATAGGATTTCATTGAGCATATGATAACGGCTTTCTTCTGTTTCCCCTAACAAATCATGACAAGAAATAGTACTGCTTTGTGTAATTTCACGCTTTCCTGCATCCTCTTCCGTAATATAGTACTGTATTGTCTCTCCGAAAAAAATAACAAATTGTTTAACATAAATTCCCTCATATATATCTGGCATATCCTCCGCCAGAAAACGGTCATTCTGTTCTCCAATACAATAGTGAATCGTCACATGCGTTCCCGGCTTCGTGCGATATTCCACAAATTCTTTATCGTAAAGCTGATAACGCATAATGATATCCTGATGAAACTTCTTGTAAAAAGAAAAAATCATACCTTTCTCGGAAAATTCCGCCAACAACTCTTCTAACAATTCATATTCTCCCCGGCTTTTTGGAGGTTCTTCTGAAAAATATTTTAAAAGCGCAAGCCGACATGGTTCATTCAATTCTTCTTTTTCCCATAAACGTTTTTCGATTTCGGCAAAAATCTGATCCGGTACCACCATATTTTTCACAACATAATAGTAGCCAAAATAACTAATATATGCGAGACGAACTAGCTCTGTGCCCCCTGCCTGACAGTAGGAATCATATATTTCATCCACATTTTCTACATAATCCATCGTATACAGCATCTGCGTCAAAATCCGTTCTTCCAGCTCATAACTGTCTAAAGAAAACTTTTTCGCATCCTGCCAGAGTTTTGCCATTTGTTTGGTTGGTCCATTAAAATATCTGGTGAGATACATCATCATCACATCATTATATTTTCCCTGACAATAGGTATCCCAAACAAGATTTAGCAGAAAATCTTCTTCCTCAAATCCCTGCTCTGCAATCTGATAACTGCACATTGCAACTTTTGCTGCTATTCCCAGTTCTTCATACCCATAGCGCTGCATCATCTCATATGCCTTGTCGTAATGTCTTGCTTCTATCAGCAATTCCAGCATATATTTGCGCGCAGAAGGTGTAATCAACTCATATTCAGCATTCTCCAAATATTCCTCAACAACTCCATCATATTCGCTATTCTGATAAAAACGAATGATTTCCGGGCACATTTCCGCTTGATACAAACTGCTTATTTTTTCTGAGTTTAAAAGAAAATTAAAATACTTTTTATCTTCTTCTAAAAAGGTTGAAGCACTCTTTTTCCCATTAAAATGATAAATCACATAAGGCAGGGAATCTGGTGCTAACTCCAGACATTTTCTGCTGTACGTTCCCGTTTTCATCATTTTTTCCAACTGATATGGAAAACTTCCTAAATAACGATTTCCGTATGCATCCTCCAAAAAAATAAGAAAATCTGTTGAAAAAATCTGGAAATAGGCAACACCGTCATTTAAGGCTACTCTCTGTGGCTGCTTCATCTGCTTCTGATAAACCACCACATATCGAATTTCCGGCTCAAAGCAGGTCAATTTATGAGTATAAATAATATCAGAGAGTTCGTAAGCAAGTTCTTGACTGAGAATTCCCGTACTAACCATTTCTTCATAAATGACTGCAAGATTATCATCAATATGTCCTAACTCTATTTGCTCCATTGCAAAAAGTTCCATCATTTTCCGATACTTGCGATATACTTCCGGTTGTTTTTCTTTTGCCGCAATAATATTTACATACAAGACTGCTTTATACTGATACGCCATATCACACTGATACTGAAAGTACATTTGAATGATTCTCGGTATCTCTGTCACTTCTCTCCGATCCAGCGACATCACATATGCTTCATACAATCCGGTAATTCTAAGATTCGCCTCTATCCCCCGTTCATACCATTCATGAAAAGTACTACCATAACACTGTCCTCGAATCAAATAAGAACAGATAACATCTAACATCTCTTCTTCCGGGCAGACATCATAACAAGCCTTCAAAAGTTCAAATACCTTCTTTTCAAAAACTCTCCTTACCGGAACAAGTTCCATAATCTGCAATGCAAGATCTCTTGTAATCATCTGATAGCGCATTGCCCAATGAAGAATCCGCAGTTCAAAAGAATCTAATTTACGCAACAAATATGGTTCCTGCCAGATTAGATAAAATGCCTCCATATAGAAATAAGGACTTCTTTTTCCTTCCGCCATCCAACGCTCAATTGCTTTTAATTTTCTAGCGCTATTATCATAATATCCTTCCTGTAAAAACAGTAAAATCCAAAACAATAAATCACTATCCGGATGTTCTCTAAAAATTTCCTCAATTGCCGCTGTTAAGCGGTTCACATAGGACTCTTCTCTTTCCGCAAGGGTGCAAAGATAGAGATAATATCCCCATATAGGTGTAGTTCTATCTATGCATTCTCTTTTAAACTCGTCAAGAATCCACATTGCATCCTGCTTTTGACGATTCATCAAAAATGCCTGTGCCTTCATCAATTTATACATATCGCATTCCGGTTCTAATGCTAATAAATGATTTAAAATTTCAATTGATTTTATTGCCCAGACTCCCGTTACAATTTTCTTAAAACGATAATCCAAATATAATTTCATCAATCTGACTTTGGATTCCTCAATCTGCTGATGTTCCGAAAGCAGAAGTTCTTCTTTCTTTGCAGCACGATTCACACAAACAGAAAAAGTTTCTCTCTGGTATGGTGTTTCAAAAATAAGCTGTCCGTAATTATACCCTGCATGTAATGCATCTTCCCGGATATAATATTCAAAAGGACACACACTTCCCATAAAATCTTCTGCTGATAAATGTTGTTTTCCAGGTACTAGAAATTCTGCATCACTAGACACCTGAAGTGATAAATATCCCCATTGGTCCTTTTTGATGGAAACACATTCTTTTCGTGGCTCTGTCACCTCATAAAAAACAGCAGAGCTTTCTTCTAAGGAAAAACACACTTTTTTCTTTCTGTGAATTCCAACTAGAAATTCTTCCAGATTTTGATTCGAAGGAACTGCCTTTTTATAACCTTCGTAGACAAAGCGCTCCTGTATATCTTTTTCTTTTAATAAATTAGAAAAATATGGCGAATAAAAAAGACGATATGCTTCTTCCCAGTTTTCTCTTGCCAGCTTCGTAAAATCCCCAAGATTGTGGATTTTACCAACGGAAGAATCTGCATATATTTTAGAAATAGACACAACAAAAGAAAGGTTATATTCTCCCTGATTGCATACAATGCAAAATTCTCCTTTTTGAACATCACCTTCACTCAATCCTTCACTATGAAATTCATACCGAATCCGTACATCCTCCCCTTCAAACTGAGGAGTCAGACATTCCATTCTGGAATTAGAAGAATAAACAATTCCCCTGATTTTTACCTGATTCGTGCTTTTTACAACAAAATCTCCTGTAAAATTCCTTCCTTCTAATACCTCTATCTCAATCTTACTGGTAGAAAGAGACAGTATGGGTCTGGCGTATTCGAACTTTCCCCTTGCTAGCTGTTGTATCCGTTTACGCAAAATGACACCTGCTTTTCTGCTTGAACTCTGTTGATTTTTGTCAGATTCATCACTTTTTTATTTGCATTTTTATTCTTAATGACTATAATAGATTATAAACTAAATTGGAGGAGTTATCAATGCTAAAACACAAAGACCACTTTCATGGAAGTGACTTAGAAAAAATAGAAGAAATCTACGGTATCAAAAAAGAGGAAATTATCAGTTTTTCTGCGAATGTAAATCCATTGGGCGTTTCCCCTCTTCTTCGCACTGCTTTATCCGAAAAAATTGATGCCATCACAAGCTATCCAGATAGAGAATACACCTCTCTTAGAACCTGTATTGCCGAATATTGTGGAACAGAACCGGAAAATGTCATTGTTGGAAACGGTTCTACTGAACTCATTTCGCTCTTTATTCAGATTGAACATCCGAAAAAAGCAATGATTCTCGGTCCTACTTATTCCGAATATGAACGTGAAATTTCTCTCGGCGGCGGAACTACACTTTATTATCCTTTGAAAGAAAAAGATGATTTTCAGTTAGATGTGACTGACTTTACCTCTCATCTAAACGAAAGTATTGATTTGCTGGTTATCTGTAATCCAAACAATCCGACTTCCTCTTCTATTCCAAAGAAAGAGATGCGTCAGATTTTAGATGCCTGCAAAGAACACGATATCTATGTCATGGTGGACGAGACCTATGTAGAATTTGCAGAACATCCGGATGAAATTTCCGCTGTTTCTCTGACAAATTATTATAATAATATTATCATTCTTCGTGGTACTTCTAAATTTTTTGCCGCTCCGGGCCTTCGTCTCGGCTATGCAATTACTGGAAACCGTGATTTAATCAAATCCATCAATACCAGAAAGAATCCTTGGACCATTAATTCTCTTGCTGTTGTTGCCGGTGAAACCATGTTCCGTGATACTTCCTATATCAAACATACTAGAGATTTGATTACAAAAGAACGCAGCCGCGTCTATGATATTTTATCAAAAAATCCTGACTTTAAAGTATATCGCCCTGACGGTAATTTCATTTTGGTTAAAATTCTTCGGGATGATTTGACATCTCAGGAACTTTTTGACAGGGCCATCCGTGAAAAGATGATGATACGTGACTGCTCCACCTTCCCATTCTTAGACAATAAATATATTCGTTTCTGCCTAATGAATCCGGAAGACAATGACAGACTTCTTGCCTGCCTTACACGAAACCCATGACTATGAGAAACACGCTCTGCGAGTTTCTCAAGTTATCGCGGTGCTCGTCAAATCTTTATGCAAGCACTCGATTTTCCTCGCTACTCGCGTAAAAAAATTCCGTCTGCTTCTTCTTAGCAGACGGAATTTTTTTATTGTTTGGTAATAACAGCAATTCCTGCACAGCTTGAAATCTTTTTACATTCTACCCCTGGAAAATCCTTGCAAATTTCTTCGAAAATCAGATACATATCGTTACTCTGCCATGCATCCTTATTTTCTTTTCGAAATTGTTTTACTTCCTTAATGCTGCCAAATGCCAAATCTCCAATCACTATTTTCCCACCAACTCTGACGTGCCGGAGTAATTCTGCAATAAACTTTGGCTTTTCATAACGATCCAAATGATGAAAGGTATAGGTACTGTAAATGATATCGAATTCCTCATGCAACAATTCTATTGGAAGTCCCATTGTAATATCATAGTGGATAAAATTGGCATTCGGCATAGATTCCTTTGCCATCTCCACCAGTCGCTCCGATAAATCTACTCCCACAATCTGATAACCTTCCTGGTATAGCTTTCTTGTTAAAATTCCTGTTCCGAATCCAACATCAAAAACTTTTTTTCCTTCTACCCCATGTACCAGCTGATATACTTCATTTAATAATTTGGTATATCCACTGTAAGGATATTCATCTGTGTCCTTTAATAAATGTACCTGTTCTGCATATCCGTCTGCCCATAAATCATAGTGTCCACTTTCTGTCATATGTCCTCTCCCTTTCCTTATATTTTACTTCTCCTCCGCTCTTTCTCCTGCGGTTCTTCCATTATTGTTTTCTACTTTCCCTAACTAAAGTATACCATATCTATATTATGTTTACCACATATTTTACAATTTTTTTTGTATATTCTGCTGTTCTTTGTCTATTTTTACTTTTTCGACAAATACTGCTCCACTCCCATCTTTAGGTAATGTAAAAAAGGTTCTACTGCCAAAGTAAAAAGAATCACTAAAAGAATACATCTTTTCGATAATGGCTGCATTGCAAACAACGGACTGATTACCGTTGCGCAAAATAACCAGCCTGCCATCATGCCTGCCAATAAAATTCCGTGCCTCGGTCGGAAAGGCTTTGCCACCTGTATCAGCATCCAAAATCCAACTATAGTTATCAATACGGTGCATACCGTTGAAACACAGTCCGGTGCAATGTCAAATTCCCGCGCAAAATAAACAAGACCACTTACAGCCAGAAAATCTGTTAATCCCGCTGGCAATGCCCGTAAAAATACTTTTTTCAAAAAATGTCCTTCCATTCGTTTTGTATTTTGTTCCAAAGCAAGAAAAAAAGAAGGCGGACCTATCGTAAAGGTACTAATCAATGAAATTTGAGAAGGTTCGAGTGGATAATCCATATGCAACAACACAGAAAAAACGGCAAGTAACATGGAAAATATATTTTTTACTAAATACATGCTTGCTGTTTTTTCAATATTATTTACCACTCTACGTCCTTCCATAACAACTTCTGGCATTCGCGAAAAATCTGAATCCATTAAAACTAGTTGCGACACCTGAGCCGCCGCTTCACTACCTGATGCCATTGCAACACTACAGTCGGCCTCTTTTAATGCTAATACATCATTTACCCCATCGCCTGTCATAGCAACTGTCTTTCCCTGCTTTTTTAGTGCCTGAACCAAAAGTCTTTTCTGTTCGGGTGTTACCCTTCCAAACACTGTATATCTGCTTACCGCCTCTTCTATCTTTTTTTCATCCACTAATTCTGTCGCATCTATATATTGCTCTGCCCTTTCGATTCCTGCCAGTTCTGCAATTCGTGATACTGTACAGGGATGGTCGCCTGAAATTACTTTTAACGCAACACCTCTTTTCCTAAAATATGAAAACGTTTCCACTGCACCTTTTCTAATCGGGTTTGAAAACAATAAAAATGCCTCTGGTATCAGATTCCCTTTTAACTCCTTTTCTTCTAAATCCCCCTCATATCTGCCAAACACCAAAACCCGGTATCCATCTTTCTGATATTCCATTATCTTCTCTTTATGTTCATCTTTGGAAACTAGGCGTTCCGGTGCCCCTAGCACATAATTTTTCCCCTCTAACTGCATGGCACTATACTTTCTCTCTGAAGAAAAGGGAATCCGTTTTTCTGTCTTCCTTCCTGTAACAGATCTAAAATATTTTTGAACTGCTTTCATCGTTTCGTTATCTGTCGGCATATTCTCTCCAAAATCAGCCAACAACTCCAGTATCTCCTGTTCCTCTCCCTCCAAAATCTCAACCTTTTCTACTTCCATTGCTGCCTCTGTAATGGTTCCTGTTTTGTCCACACACAATACATCCACCCTTGCCAATGCTTCAATGCACTTCATATCATGCAATAGAACCTGCTGTTTTGCCAGACGCATAGCACTTACCACCATTGCCACACTTGCAAGCAGATACAACCCCTCCGGTATCATACCTAAAATAGCCGCAACCATTCCGGTGACACTTTCTTTTAGTCCTGCACCTTCCCCATAATATTGTTGTACAAAAAGAAGTGTTCCAATCGGAAGAATTAAAACTCCAATAATCCTGACCAGGCGATTTAAGGAACGAATCATTTCAGATTGTTCCCCATTTTTTCCCTTTGTTGCCTGGACCGTCAACTTTGAAATATAGGCCTCTTTCCCGACTTTTTCCAACTTTGCCAGACATTTCCCCGATACAATATAACTTCCAGATAAAAGCTCTTCTCCTTCTTTCTTTTGCAATTCTTTTGCTTCTCCCGTCAGAAGAGCCTCGTTCACAAACACCTCTCCCTGAAGAACCCTCGCATCTGCCGGCACCTGATTCCCCGCTGCTAATTCCACAACATCTTCTTTTACCAATTCCTCCGCCAAAATTCTTTTTTTCTCTCCCTCCCTGATTACTATTACCTGCGGATCATTCAACAAAGTAAGCTTATCCAGAATTTTTTTTGAACGAAGTTCCTGTAGAATTCCAATTGCTGTATTTGAAAAAATAATCGGCAAAAATGTCAAATCACGATAAGAACGTACCAATATCAGCAAAATCGTAATTGTCAGGAAAATAAAATTGAAATACGTAAACACGTTTTTACAAATAATACTTTTTTTGCTTCTTGTAGAAGAATCTGGCCGTATATTTGCCAATCCTTGCTGTCTGTATTCTTCTGCCTGTTTTTCCGTTAAACCAATTCCTTGTAACGTATTCTCCGTGTCCTGCGTAATTTGATTTGCCATTCTCTGCTCCTGATTTTAATATTCGAATCTTTTTTATCAGTATGCCCGATTTTCTTCTTTCTACGCAAAAAAGAACCTGTCCTATCCGTCAACATGACGAATAAAAACAGATTCTTTTTATTTTTAACTATATTTACCTTTATAGTTTACTTCTGGCTTAAATATTCATGAATACCTTTTGCTGCTGTTTTTCCTGCACCCATTGCAAGAATAACGGTTGCTGCACCTGTTACAGCATCTCCGCCGGCGAATACACCCTCCTTGGAAGTTGCGCCATCTTCTTCTCCTGCAACAATACATTTTCTGCGGTTAATTTCAAGTCCCTCTGTTGTAGAAGAAATCAATGGATTTGGTGAAGTACCAAGTGACATAATCACGGTATCTGCCTCAATTTCATATTCAGAACCTGGAATTTCAACAGGACTTCTTCTTCCAGAAGCATCCGGCTCACCTAATTCCATTTTAATTACTTTTGCAGCTCTTACGCAACCATTTTCATCTACTAATAATTCTGTTGGATTCTGAAGTAAATCAAAAATAATTCCTTCTTCTTTTGCATGATGTACTTCTTCCTTACGTGCTGGAAGTTCTTCTTCTCCACGACGGTAAACAATATGTACTTCTGCCCCAAGACGTTTTGCAGTTCTGGCAGCATCCATTGCTACATTACCACCACCTACGACGATTACTTTCTTGCCCGCTTTGATTGGTGTGTCATAACCTTCCAAAAATGCTTTCATCAAGTTATTTCTGGTTAAGAATTCGTTTGCAGAGAAAACGCCCATTGCCTGTTCACCAGGAATTCCCATAAATCTTGGAAGTCCTGCACCAGAACCAATAAAGACTGCCTCAAATCCTTCTTCGTTCATTAACTGATCGATTGTTGTAGATTTTCCAATTACAACATTAGTCTCAATCTTAACACCAAGTGCTTTTACATTTTCAACTTCTGCAGCAACAACTTTCTGTTTTGGAAGACGGAATTCTGGAATACCATAGACAAGTACACCACCTGCTTCATGAAGTGCCTCAAAAATTGTCACGTCATAACCAAGTTTTGCTAAATCTCCAGCACAGGTAAGACCTGCAGGGCCGGAACCGATTACAGCTACTTTATGTCCATTCATTTTTTCTGCTTTCTTAGGCTTGATACCATGTTCTCTTGCCCAGTCTGCAACAAAACGCTCCAATTTACCAATCGCAACAGCTTCTCCCTTGATTCCACGGATACATTTTCCTTCACACTGTGTTTCCTGTGGGCATACACGTCCACAAACAGCCGGAAGTGCTGATGATTCGCTGATAATATGATAAGCAGCTTCAAAATTTCCTTCTTTTACTTCTGCAATAAATCCCGGAATGTTAATAGAAACAGGACAACCTTTCATACACTGCGCATTTTTACAGTTTAAACAACGTGCAGCTTCTGCCATTGCTTCTTCTTCGTTATATCCTAAACATACCTCTTCAAAATTCGTTGCACGGACTGCAGGTTCCTGCTCACGAACCGGTACTCTTGTTAATACGTCCATTTTCAACCTCCATATTTTCCATTTTTCTCTGAATTGTGATGTTTTTTTCGCACCTATTCACAATTTCCGCATCCACCATGATGGGTATCGCCTTCTTCTAATGCTAACATAGCTCTTCCTTCTTCTGTCTTATACTGAGCCTGTCTTCTCATCGCCTGATCAAAATCAACTAAATGACCATCAAATTCTGGTCCATCTACACAGGCAAATTTTACTTCATCTCCAACAACAAGACGGCATGCACCACACATACCAGTTCCATCTACCATAATCGGATTCATAGAAACAACTGTTGGAATTCCAAGTTCTTTTGTTAATTTACAAACGAATTTCATCATAATCATTGGTCCAATTGCAACACAATGGTCATAACGAACGCCTTTGTCCCAAAGCTCCTGCAACTGAGCTGTACCAGTTCCTTTGAATCCATAAGAACCATCGTCTGTTGTCACATAAAGGTTTGTTGCAACCTTTTTCATTTCTTCTTCTAAAATCAATAAATCCTTATTACGGGAACCCATGATAACATCACAGTCCACGCCATGTTCATGAAGCCATTTTACCTGTGGGTAAACAGGTGCAGTACCTACCCCACCAGCAACAAAAAGAATTTTCTTTTTCTTCAATTCTTCAATATCTTCTGAAATCAAATCAGATGCACATCCTAATGGTCCTACAAAATCCTGGAATGCATCTCCTTCCTGTAAAGATACCATACGTTCTGTAGAAGCTCCCACTGTTTGGAAAACAATCGTAATTGTTCCAGCCTCTCTATCATAATCGCAGATAGTTAATGGAATACGTTCTCCTTCTTCATCAATTTTTACGATGACGAACTGCCCCGGTTCACAATGCTGTGCTACACGAGGTGCTTTGACATCCATCAGATAAATCTTATCTGCAAGTTTTTCTCTTCTTACAATTGGATACATGTTTTTCCTCCTAAATCTTTTTGAAAAATGCTCTAATCCCCATTAATTCATTTTTCGCTTTCTTCTTTCTGAGTTCATCAGTTTACACTCACACGTTACTATAATAAAGGAAAAGCCGAAATATAGCAACGGCTTTTCCTCTTTTTTTGCAAATATTTTTTCAAAATGAGAAAATATTCGCTCTTTCTTCTATTTTCTTAAAAATATTTCTTCTAAAACCTCTTATGAAAAATATACAAGCTCATCTTCCGGTTTCTCTGCCTTCTCGATGGATACTGGATAAAGGACCGGTCCTTTTCCCTTATATTCTCTTGCAAATTCTACTCTGACTTCTGCTGTAATCTTAATCCAAGATTTATGCGGAATCTGTTCTTCCTCTTCATACTTACATTTGAATCCAATAAAAGTTACATCTTCCACACAACAGGTCATCGCAAATCTTCCTGGAACAAAGATACCTTTTTTCAACTTATCCGGATTATAGACAAGAGCTAAAAACGAAACTTTCTTTCCTTCATATTTCTTCGGATTTTCCAAGGCATCCATATACCAGATTGCATAATCGGCATCTGTAATTTCGATTTCATCCCCGGAAATATCAAATGGCAGTTCTTCCGGTCTGTCGTCTATGGTTCCATCTGCCCTCTCATATACAATCTGCGCTTTTCGGTTCAATGCTTTTACACTTCGACGATATTTTCCACGATCGGTATTGTCATCACACCGATTAAAGATAACAACATCTGCCGCAAAAAGCTGTTCCATAATCATCGCACGCATATTGCTAAGATACATGTCAAATGTAGTTGCATCTGCTGTTGCTAAAGACTGTACAATCACCCAGCCTTTTGGCATTTTCATTTCTAAGATTATATCCATGCCCCAGGTTCCATTGTATTCAATAAAAATTTGATCCGGAAGATATGCATTTTGTAATTCCTGCATTTTTTCTCCCGTAAACTCTTCTTCTGATTCAATATAAGCGACCTGAGTATTGATTCTTTTTAATTCTTCTTCCGAATATTCCTCATCCCCGTCTTCACAGCAAATAATCAGGCTTTTTCCCTGTTCTGCAAATCCGTTCTCCAAAAGAGTTTCTTTTATCAATGTGGTCTTACCACTATCCATAAAACCCGTAAATAAATATACTGGGATTTCTTCCATATTTCAAACCATACCTTTCCTATGCAATTCCAAATAATTCTTCTAAACGGTGTTCTTCAATATCAGTACCGATTACACAAAGTCTTCCTGTGTAATCAGGTTCTCCGTCACGAAGTTCATATTCTCCCGGAACCATATCAAAATAAATCCAAGAACCATTTACATCTTCTACCATACCTTTTGCACGTAAAATGGTACCATAATCATCTGTCTCACAAAATGTCTTTAACACTTCCTCAATCTTTTCTCTTGTGAATTTATGAGGAGTCTCTTTGCCCCAGCTTGTAAATACTTCATCTGCATGATGATGATGGTGTTCATGATCGTGGCAACCACAGGTACAATTTTCATCATGCTCATGATGATGTTCGTGTTCCTCATGGTCGTGATGATGATGCTCTTCATGATCGTGGCAACCACAAGTGCAATCCTCTCCATGCTCATGATGATGTTCGTGTTCCTCATGGTCATGATGATGGTGTTCATGTTCCTCATGGTCATGATGATGGTGCTCATGTTCCTCATGATCATGATGGTGATGTTCGTGTTCCTCATGGTCATGATGATGATGCTCATGCTCTTCTGCTTTTGCATGTTCCTCAGCCATTAATTTCATTTCCAGAGAATCCTGTCCTTCAATTACTTTCAAAATCTGTTCTCCTTTGATATCAGTCCAAGGAGTTGTAATAATTGCAGCTTTTGCATTTAAGGACTGAATCTGTTTTACACAAAGCTCTAACTGCTCTGGTGTTGCATTCTGGGTTCTGCTCAAAACAACTGTAGTCGCATATTCAATCTGGTTATTGAAGAATTCGCCAAATGCTTTCATCTGCTTACTTGCCTTTGTTGCATTTACAACAGTAATCAAACCATTCAACTTAACATCCTGTTCTTTTTCAATGTCGATTACAGATTTCATGACATCTGAAAGTTTTCCTACACCAGATGGCTCGATTAAGATACGGTCTGGATGATATTTTGTAATAACTTCATTTAAATTTTTACCAAAGTCACCTACTAAGGAACAGCAGATACATCCGGAGTTCATTTCCGTAATTTCAATTCCAGCATCCTTTAAAAATCCACCGTCAATTCCAACTTCACCAAACTCGTTTTCAATTAAAACAATTTTTTCCCCCTGGAATACTTCATCAATCATCTTTTTAATAAATGTTGTTTTTCCTGCTCCAAGGAATCCTGAAATAATATCAATTTTTGTCATATTCTATTCCTTCTTTCTTTATTCAAGCTTTCTTTCTCTAAGCTTTTCCCTTATTTAAATTTTCTTTGTTAACTTTTTCATGCAAACAGTTGTATTGTACTAAATTTTTCCTTATTTTGCAAACTGCATTTGATAAAGTTTCTCATAAATGCCACCTTTTTGCATCAATTCCTCATGTGTTCCCTCTTCTTCAATTCCCACATCAGATAAAACAAGGATTTTCTCTGCATTTTTTATTGTAGAAAGTCGATGTGCTATTACAAACGTAGTACGGTTCTGTGCCAATTTTTCTAGTGACTTCTGTACTACTTTTTCACTTTCATTATCTAATGCCGAGGTTGCTTCATCAAAAATTAAAATGGGAGGATTCTTTAAAAATACCCTTGCGATTGAAAGTCTCTGCTTTTGTCCACCAGAAAGCTTAATTCCGCGCTGGCCGATATCGGTATCATAACCGTTCGGCAATGCCATAATAAAATCATGAGCATTTGCATTCTTTGCTGCCTCAATTACTTCTTCTCTCGTTGCATCCGGCTTTCCATAACGAATATTATCATACACCGTTCCTACGAAAAGATACACATCCTGTTGTACAATTCCGATATGGTCACGGAGACTCTTTAAAGTAAGGCTTCTAATATCTTTTCCATCAATTTTTACGCTACCTGCTGTTACATCATAAAATCGTGAAATCAGAGAGCACAGTGTACTTTTTCCAGCTCCCGAAGAGCCTACTAATGCCATATAAGAACCTGCTTTTACCTGCAAATTAATATGGTTCAATACTTTCTCTGTATTCTCTTCATACTGGAACGACACATCTTCAAATGTAATATCACCTTTTACATCCTTCAGTTCAATCGCATCTTTGGCATCCTTAATATCCGGCTCAATATCCATAATCTCCATGAAACGTTCAAACCCTGTGTATCCATTCTGAAACTGTTCGATAAAATCAATAATCGTTCTGATTGGGTCTGTAAAAACATTAATATATAGTAAAAATGTCAGCAAATCACTGACGGAAAGATTTTCTTTTGCAATCAGAATGGTTCCTACAATAATGACCGATATCTGAATCAAAGTTGTAAAGGAACCGAGTCCTGCATGGAAAATTCCCATATAGAAATAACTGTTTTTCTTTGCATTTAAAAATCCGTTATTTCCTTCTTTAAATTTTTCTTTTTCAATATCTTCATTTGCAAACGACTTCACCACACGAATTCCGGACAAATTGTCCTCAATCTGTGCATTGATATCTGCAATCTTAATTCGGTTCTGTTTAAACGCACGACGCATTCTTCCATTAACCAGATAAGCATAAGCAAACATAAATGGAAGTACTGCAAAAGCTGCCGCTGCCAAAACAGGACTAATGTTCATCAGAATTACAAATGCACCTGCTATCTTTATCACCGACAAAATCACATTTTCTGGTCCATGGTGCATCAACTCACTGATATCAAATAAATCCGACGTAATCCGGGACATTAGCTGTCCTACCTTCTGATTATCATAAAATGCAAACGAAAGTTTCTGATAATGTGCAAAAATATCCGCACGCATATCATATTCAATCTTTGCCCCCATAACATGTCCCTGATTCGAAATAAAATACTTACAATAACAGTCTACCACAACCATTATAAGCATGGCCGCACCAATATAAAGAATGCGCCGAAAGACCACTTCCGCATCCATATATATAAGAGTGGATGTCACATAACGAATAATAAGTGGTAATGTTAATGCAATTGCTGCAGATAATGTTGCAAAAAACATATCCGCCCAAAATACTCCTCTATAAGGCTTATAATAAGAAATCATTTTCTTCAAATTCCGTTTCATTGTCCATCTCCATTTCCGTTTGACTTTTCACCACTCAGCTACCATCCCTTACGGACTCTGCTTTCAATCGTGATACTTTCTTATTGTAGACGCTTCTAAAAAAAAGTCAAGTTCTATCAAACTAACTTTTTTTAGAATTTTTCCCTTTCCTTTTTTTCTGAAAAGTACTATGCTTATCTTATATTTTTAACCTGATTTTGGTTTTATATAATGAAAAACAATTAAACAGGAGGCTTACTCTATGAGTCCAAAAGAAACTTATTACAAAACACTTGCCGAAACAGTTATCACACAGTTAGAAAAAAGACAGATGGAAGCATATTACTGTCCAACCGCCTGTGAAGCAGTCGAAAAGGCATTGTCCTTTTTAACCCCTGGCTCCACTGTCAGCTTCGGTGGTTCAATGACTTTAGAAGAAACCGGAATGCTTACCGCTCTCAGAGGCAAAAAGGACATCACCCTGATTGACCGCAGTACTGCATCTAATCCTGAGGAAGTCAAGAAAATGTATCATGATGCTCTTTCCTCTGATTTTTATTTTATGAGTACAAATGCATTAACAAAAGACGGAAAATTAGTCAACATTGATGGAAACGGAAACCGGGTTGCTGCTTTAATTTATGGACCGGAACATGTCATCCTTCTTGTCGGTATGAATAAAATTGCTGCAAATGAAGAAGAGGCAATTTCACGTGTTCACCAAACCGCCACACCGATGAACTGCATCCGCCTGAATAAGAAAACTCCATGTGCCGTAACCGGTGTCTGTGCTGACTGCCTTTCTCCTGACTGCATCTGCAACCAAACTGTGATTACAAGACGAAGTGGAACAAAAGGCCGAATCAAAGTCATCTTAATAGGGGAAGATTTTGGATACTAAACGTGTCGCCGTGCGGTACTTCCAAAAATGCTTCGCGTTTTCCCACATAGAATAAAAAATAAGCTGTCGCAATGCGACAGCTTATTTAATGCGTATTAGTTATATTTTCTTTTTCTTGCAGCTTCAGATTTTTTCTTACGTTTTACGCTTGGTTTTTCGTAATGTTCTCTTTTACGAATTTCCTGCTGGATACCTGCTTTAGCACAGTTTCTCTTGAAACGACGTAAAGCGCTATCTAAAGTCTCGTTCTCTTTTACTATTACACTAGACATTATCTCACACCTAACCTCCCTCCAGTTGCGTATTGTGCATATTCAACTGTTTGGGTAATATTTTACTGCACTGCAATTAATTATAGCACAGATTTTTCTTAAGTCAACAGTTTTTTCTAATATTTTTAGGAAATCTTGTAGGGTTACAATTGATGTGACACCCTACCACTATACAAAAACGGTTGAGTCC
>JBJELY010000180.1:0-4541 GCA_051879395.1 Roseburia sp.
TAGATGACTGGAAGGCTACGCTTTTGATGTGTTGCGATGTAAATCCGACTTTTGGACATCGTGCTCTGATTGGTGAGATTCCGGCACCCGAGAATAAAAAGAAAGTAGCGGTAATTGGTGGTGGCCCCGGTGGTATGGTGGCAGCATTGGAGGCATCCAAACGTGGTCACTTGGTGGATTTGTATGAAAGACAAGATAAATTAGGAGGGTTGACATGCATTTTCACTGATCCGGTTTGGTTTAAGCAGGAAGATAGAAAATACAGAGAGTATCTGGTTCGTCAAATAGAAAAGTCTGATGTAACAGTACATTTAAAAACTAATGCTACAAAGGAATTGATTTTTGAAACCCATCCTGATGCGGTAATTGTGGCCATTGGAGGCAAAATTTATCAGCCGGAATTTGAGGGAGCAAAAGAAATTCGCAGTCTCAATGTACTTGGCATATACAATAATGAAGAAAATCTTGGGAAAAAGATTGTAATTATAGGTGGAGGATTGTCAGGGTGTGAAGCAGCTTTGCATCTGGCAGAACATGGGAAAGAAATTATACTTCTGACTCCTGAGGAAGATATCATGCCAACAGTTGCTTTATCTTTACGAAACCATACGGTTCAACATCTTGATCAAAATAAAAAAATTAATTACTACACAAACCATAGTATTAAAAAAATCACAAGCCAAGGAGTGGTTACCCTTGATCAAAATGGAACAGAGGAACTTTTTGAAGCGGATACTATTGTTTACGCTACCGGTATGAGGCCAAAAGAGCAGGAGGCTGATGAGTTTGTAGGAACAGCTGTAGACGTAATCAAAGTGGGTGACTGCCGGAAAATCGGAACAATCGGCACGGCAGTGCACGATGGGTATGATGCAGCGTCCTCTCTTGTGTATTAAGTAATTAAATCTTCCATACCTTAAGGAGATTTGTCGGGTAATCAAAGTTTTTGAGGGTTTGCCAATCTATTTGAGGGTTTGTCGTGATGGGCAGGCATAAAAAAGAGCATAGTTTTTGAGGGCTCTTCGTGAGGGTCTGGTTTGGAATAGAGGATAAAGGGATCTATGAAGAGCGACAAAATCGTATGTAATTGTAAGAACGTTACCTATGGAATGATTGAGGATGCTATCAGGAATGGCACATCGTCTTACGAAGAAGTGGAAAAGCTTACTTGATGCCTTGGTCAGAATGTCTTCCGGAAAAATGCAGGAAATTAATTTTAACGTTGAGTGCATGGTTTGACGTTTACGTTATTCGAAAGGACAGATGCTTATTTTTAATATGTCGATAGGCATAGTCGAAACATAATTGTAGTTTCTAAAATTTGCTATATATAAAAAGTGGTTAAATGAGACAAATTTTATAACATAGAATTATAAAAATTAGGCAAAGAGTAGAAATCAATTTCCCCCCAAAAATGTTGCATTTTTGGGGGAGCTAGAGTAATATTTATTTCAATAATTCCTAGTATTTAAGTAGAGAAAGTAGAGATAGAAAGCTATGCAGGCCTATAATATATTTTGATTAAAATAATATATTGGTAAATATAACTGACCAGACAACAGGAGATTTAAATCAGATGATAGTTTAGCCCTTTTTTGTTTATTTTTCTACTAAGTAATTATATTTTATGAAGAAAAGGATAGGTGCCTTTTATGAAAAAAAAGATAGGAAGTTTTGTAATATCACTTATTATTCCGGTGCTATTACTGTGTTTATGGCAAGTGCTTGCCATGAATGGAATAATTAAAGAAACACTTATGCCTAGACCAACTAAAATTGGTTCTACATTGTGGAAATTAATTTTGAATGGAAAACTTCCCAGAGACATTGGAATCAGTTTACGAAGAGTTATTTTAGGCTATCTCTTAGGTGCATCAGTGGGAATTATAGTTGGTATTATTCTTGGTCTATTTCATAGAATTAACAATGCTATGAAACTGCTCTTAGAAGTGCTTAGACCTATTCCGATTATTGCTTGGGTGCCGATTTTAATTTTATGGGTTGGAATTGATGAAGAGTCAAAAATTATTGTAATTGCAATTGGAACCTTCTGGCCTGTACTATTAAATGTCGTTAGTGGAATCAAAAGTGTTGATAAAAAATATCTGGAGGTTTCTACTATTTTTATGAAGTCAAAGGTTACAACAATCACAAAGGTTGTTTTGCCGGCAGCAATGCCAAGTATTTTTACGGGACTTCGAATTGCCAGCGGCAATGCACTTATGGGTGTAATTGGTGCTGAGATGTTTGCGGCATCTGCAGGACTGGGTTATATGATTTCATATGCGAGGGAAATGTCTCAGCCTGCCAAGATGTTGGGTGGTGTGTTTGTAATTGGCGTTTTGGGATATCTGTTAAATACAGTAGTGGCTGCTATTGAGAAAAGACAGAAACAGGCATAGGAGATATGTGTATGAGTGTAACAGAGAATATAGTAACAATTAATCACTTAAGTAAGGATTTTGACATAAATGGAAATAGTCTTCACGTACTTGATGATATTGATTTTCAGATAAAAAAAGGAGAATTTATCTGCATTGTGGGTTTTTCTGGATGTGGTAAAAGCACGCTTCTTCGTATGATAGGTGGTTTGGAAACTATAGAAGAGGGTAGTATTGAGATGAATGGAAAACCGATTTCAGGCCCGAGTCTGGAGAGAGGAATGATTTTTCAAGAATCCAGATTGTTTCCATGGCTTAAGGTAAAGGATAATATAGCCTTTGGATTGTCTGATGCTCAAAAAAAAGAACTTGGAAAGGAAGCGGTAAACAAGCGTGCACAAGAAATGCTGAAACTGGTGGAACTGGAAAGTTTTGCTGATGCTTCTATTTCTCAACTATCAGGTGGTATGCAACAGAGAGTCAGCATTGCAAGGTCGCTGATTCAAGAGCCAGATCTTTTGCTGTTAGATGAGCCATTTAGTGCATTGGATGCCATTACCAGAATTAATATGCAACAAGAGATTTTGCGTATATGGAAAGAGGAAAAGACCACTATGATACTTGTCACGCATGATATTGATGAAGCAGTTTTTCTGGCGGATCGAATTGTGGTTTTATCTAGTAGACCTGGTACCATCAAAAAGATTGTAAATGTGAATCTGGGGCGGCCAAGGAATCGTACTAGCATTGATTTTTCAGAGATTAGACGGGTGATTTACAAGGAATTTTTTGATGAGAGTGATTTGAATGAAGATTATGTAATTTAAGTTGATTTTGATAAAGTACATGGAAATAAGGAGAATAAAAGAAAAAAGTAGTCATATGATTAAAGCTAATCAGGGGTGGTTATAGAGAGAATATATTGTTGGTGTAGAAATGGAAGTGATGAAGTAGAAGGTGGCGTTACCCCTGAAGATACTGCACAGCAGATTTTACTAATGCAGGATTATGTAGATATGGCGCATATTACCTGTGGAACCAGACTGGGTAATAGCACAAGAGCCAAAATGCATCCTACCTATGTGCTTCCTAAGATGCATAATGCATGGGCAAGCGAAATCATAAAAAATACGCCCGGCATCAATATTCCGATTAGTGTTGTTGGATATATATCCACACCGGAAGAAGGAGAACAGTTTTTGACAGAAGAAAAGCATTATTTAAAGGAAAGGAATTAGCACTTGTGGATGAGCCAACGCATGATGGTGCATGTGCGGTTAATCCATTCTCTCATCAGGGAATCTCAAAGCTGTTAATACCAAAGCCGGATCGTCTCAAAAAGGTTGCTGTTGTAGGAGGCGGGGTAGCGGGACTTAATGCTGCGATTGCTGCAGCCCAGAGGGAACATGATGTAACCCTATATGAGCAAAAATCTAAACTGGGTGGACAGATTACGATTACGGATGAAGTCAGTTTTAAGTCAGAACTTAAGGAATGCCACGAATATTTGGAGAGGCAGGCAAGAAAGCTTTCTAATTTGACAATCAAGCTTAATACAAAGGCAACCCTGGATATGATTCGGGAATCAGAGGTAGATGTAGCGATTATCGCAGTAGGTGCAAAGCAGAAACTTTCAAAAATTCCGGGAGCAGAAAAAGGGACCCAGTCCTTTGATGCATTCCATGATCCAGACCGTTTGGGAAAGAAGGTAGTGATTATAGGCGGTGGTCATGTGGGAGCAGAGCTTGGTCTATACTTGGCAGAATTTGGACATCAAGTAACAGTGGTTGAGCAACGTGATTTTTTCCTGCTTACCTGTGAATTGTCCATAAGCGTCTCCCTGTTACAGGAGTTGGAGAATCGTAATGTAGAAGCATTGCATTCTACAGAAGCGATCGAGGTTTTGGATGCTGGTGTCAGAGTAGTGAGTAGTCAATGATGAAAAAGGAGAATACTGTTTTTCTTGTAAACAGAGGATAAAGCGACTGCTTCCCCTCCCACTATGTACCTTGAATGAAACACTAAACCTTAACTGAAATATCGCCATATAACATAAAATCGAATTTTGAGCCGCATAAGCGGACGGTGGAATTAACTTTTGAAATTTTCAAACATAATTAAATTAAAAACAATTTGATATTTTCCGGAATCGTGAATATA
>JBJELY010000181.1:0-4538 GCA_051879395.1 Roseburia sp.
AATATCATCAAGTGCCTTATTCAGCTCTTTGAACTCAGCCTGCGCCATCTTCATGTTTTCCTGCAATTTGGACAGGAACTGCTCTCTAAACTCTTCTTCTGCTGCCTGTCTGGCAGCATCTACCTTTTCTTCATACTGCAGAAGTTCTGAATTCTTAAGCTTCAAATATTCTGTTTCAAAATCCGGATAACCTTCCATCGTGGCCGGTGCTCCAAAATCATGGGCCGTTTTATATTCGCCCATTAATTCCTTCATGGAATCTACAGCCTTATCCACAAGTGTCTGATTCGCTTTTCTCCGTCTCAGATAATTATCCCGAAACTGTGAGAAAGATTTATCCTCCGTCTGTTTCTCATATTCCTGCTTCCAAACAGGCAGAGAATCTTGGGCTTTCGTTCCTAGTTCCTCGTAAATAACTGATTTTTCAGTATGATTTATCTGCCCATTTGCTACCTGCTCTTTTGTCAGGCTGATTCTTTCTTCCGTTTTGCCTGCTGCTCTGTTTAAAGAGTCTAATTTAACAGTTAACTCTCCCAATATTTTCTCTAATGCCTGCAGCTGTATCTGTTTCATGATCATATTGGAGTTTTTCTCCAAGGTAGCAATATTTTCTTTACATTTATTAATTTCCAGATCAACATGACGCAAATCACCAATGACATCTAATCTGTACTTAATATCTGTATCATGCTCTGTTCCCAAAGGTTTCAGAACAAATTCTAACTGTTCCAATTTGTCATGAAGCTGATCCAATTGTTTCTTTATCTCTTCCCTTTTTTCTCTGGCTTGCTCTAACTGCACTTTCAGTGCATTCTGACCAATATATGGGGTTTCAAAAATGGCCGGCTTTATGGCGATGGCAACATTGTTCTGATATTTCATACACTCTTTTGTTATAGATGTTTTATAACTTTTCAAATCCCGGTAATGTGTGCACATGTGCACTTTCCCCAAAACCATATTAATATAGCGCTTTGCATATTTATTCTTTGAAGTTACAACTGTAGCCAGAGAACCATCCGGTGCTGTATCATACTGATCCAGATTCTGCGTATGCCTTTTTCTCTTTTCGAAGTCTGTCATATATTCCCAGTGCAATGTCAAAATTCTCTGGTTCCACCAAAATATAGAATCTCTGTGTATTCAAATAACCCTCTACCGCGTTTCTCCAAGAATCATCCGTGATTTCCAACATCTCACATAAAATACGCGGTTCCGGTGTTCTGCCAATGCGCTGAAATTCTTCTTTTATAGCCGTTCTGACACGTTCAACATCTTCTGCATAGGATAACTTTTTCTTCATTAATTGTTCTATTCTTCTGTCCAGCTCCTGCTTTTCGCTGCTGACCAGATCAGCTTCCGCCCTGGCAAGGTAATATTCGTACTGTCTGTCCTTTTGCAAACCATCCACTGCCTGATCATGCATTGTACCTATTTTTTCCAATCTTCCAATACGGATTTTCACATTCTCCAATGTACGTTGCAAATCCTGATATGTACGTACATTTTCACGCAGCACATCAATATTCACTTCTTTTTCATCTAATACATAGGAATAAACAAAATCTTTGATATCGTCGATTGGTCTGAAAGCCAGAGCTTTGGGAATCAGTCTGAAAAACTTATCCTCAATTCGTCCAAACCTGTTTTTGATCATAGACCTGGCCTCTTTGTCCGTCGTACACCATTGCTTAATCTTCTTAGCATTCGTTGTTCTGAACTGATTGATTGACTTCGGTGTCTTTCCTTGAAAGAAGAGAGAATCCTCGAGGCGAATACCATCCATCAGATACCTTGCCGTTTTTTCCTGTCCTTCAGAAGCAGAATCTACCACTGCACCTACCACAAAATACTTATCTCTTTTTTCTTCGTAGAATTCCAACGCAATATGTGCACTGATTTCACCGGTACGCTCATACGGTCTGTTCTCCCGTCCTGTTTTGCAGCGAATATATCCTGTCAGTTTTCTCTTTCCATTCTCGTGTGCCGCTTTATTGAAATAATTCGTGGAACAGATTACCACAAACTGAATTGCATCTAAAAGAGTAGATTTACCTGCACCATTTTCACCGGATATCAAAGTAGATTTTTCAAATTCTATCATCGTATTTGTAAATCGATGCCAATTAATCAGCTTCACTCTCATCAGCTTCTTCACGGTCTTTTCCTCCTTTTCTGTAATTCTCCAGTTTCTCATAAGCAATTTTTATATCTTCCACGCGAACAGCCATCAGAATGGCATCGAAGATAATGATGCGTGCTTCTTCATCCGTCAAATTGGTATCAAGCGTTTCAATAATCTGAAATCTTTTTAATGTGCTTATTGCATTACGAAAAGTTGTTTTATCAATCATCTTATCCCTGATTTTCAGACTTAAAAATTTATCATGAATATCTCCCACATTTACAATTACTTCATCCGAAACAGAGAGCTCTCTTCTTTTTTCATCATAAAGGATCCGAAGAATTAATAGGAGAATGGATTCGAACAGCTTCATATTATAGCGATTATAATTCTGAGGATTTGTCAATTGAATGACACCATATTCCTCATTGATTTCCAAACGATATCCCAAAAGAGCAAAACAGTCCGAAAATCTTTCTTTATATTTCATCACAAAATAGTAATCTGACTTATTTGTTTCATTTCTCTTACAAAGAAAGCAAGAGCTTAGCAGTCGATTGCAGATTCGTGAAAAATCGTCTTTATCCCGTTGTAGCATTCCGTCCAGAATATCCATTCCTATCAATGCTCCTTCCTATGTATCGTAAAATCATTAAAACGATAGCCATCTTTTTTTATCATATCTTTTACGGCAATCGTATACCTCATATTTTTTCTTTGCCCATAAAGTCTGATATAGATCATCTTGACAAAATCATCTGTATTTTTCAGAGGAAGCTCTGAAGCCAGCATTTCATGTCTGTCACCAAGATGTTTTTCCACATAATTATTTACCTTTTCCGGATTTATAACTCTTGCCAGTTTTTCCAGCATCCGTCTCATTTTTTCATCTCGAAGTTCCTGATCCGGTTCCGTATCCAAAAGCTTTTCAGGTTCAAATGCTTTTTTCCCCTCAATCGGCGTATATAGAGACTTTTCATCCAATACAGCAGAACTGTAAATCCGGATTAATTCATCCATGAATTCAATTCGATAAATTCCGCTCAAATCCATTTCTTCCTGGTTGATTTTTTCGTTCATCCCCGATAGGATTTCCTTAATCTGTCCTCTGACATCTTCCCCTCCTATCAAATAGAACTTTGCCCGGTTGATTGCTGCTCTTTGATACTGCGTATTCTTGCGATTAATCTCTGACAGAATCTCATCCATATTCTGAAAGGCATCTATCACCTGATGAATATAGTGGTAGACCAGTTCCTCTGCCTCATCCTTCGAAATTTCCCGAATGCCCGCCAGTTCTTCGCTCGCTTTATCCACATAAGACTTACTCCGGCTTTTGCTCTCCAATCTTTCTATAATCTCCGGACGAAATTTTGAAACATTATCTGAGGTAAGTAACCGATGATAAGCCTTGTCCACGATATTCTCAATGTAATCATTGAAAAGAACACTCATAATCTCAGCCGGTGTTTTATATTTGGTCAATTCATCTATGTAATGTTTAATACTGGAACTTAGGTTTTTCAAACCGGTTATCAGCATATCTGTATTTTCAACTATTGATAAAAGGACAATACCAGGATTGTCCGTCGTGCCCCGCACCAGACTGTATATCGTATAAATATATCCTTGATATTCAATCTGTTTTCCTTCCGCAATCTCAAGGAGCGTCCTTATTACCTTGACTGCGTATTCCTTAAAATTAACTCTTTGTACATAGCTTTTATCTGTTTCAATATCAATCCATCCATAATTTTCCAGCTTTCGAATCATCCAGTTTGCTTTGTCCCTTGCAGATTTTCCTTCCACATCTTCCCCTACAAGATCTGCTGCCTGTGATGCTTCAAAATAGTATTGTAGCTCTTCTACCAGAACATCTCTTTCCACACCAAAAGAAAGCTGGTGATCCATGACGGAAAACAACTTACAAATACATTCCCAATATACCACCTTATTTGGAGATGCCAATGGCACAAAAAAATGTTCATCTATAATATGAAACACATTTGTCTCCTTCCATCAAAACCATTAAATAACTTCATTATTTTTTCTTCTTATACCGTCTGTCACGATTGCTTCCAACAATTTCAATATAATCAGAAAGTCCCTTCAAAATATCTTTAGTACGACTTTCTTTTAATCCCAACAATTCACAGAAATCCCAAATACCATACTCTTTTCCATCTTCCATAAATTCAAGAATTCTATCATATTGCATTTGAGTTTTCTTCGTCACTTTCTTATCGCCGCTTTTTATCGCCGCTTTTTTATCGCCGCTTTTTATCGCCGCTTTTTTATCGCCGCTTTTTTTGAAAGAAAGCGAAAGTACCGTTCTGTCCGGATCAAATCTCTCTTCAATCACCGGTTCTTCCCAGCCTTCATCTGCCCAAACATTAAAGATATTCGGCACACC
>JBJELY010000182.1:0-4509 GCA_051879395.1 Roseburia sp.
AAATGGCTTTTGAAGGATTTTGGTAGTTGGTATCGATTTGTTGAAGTGAACTATCTACAAGATTTTTGTGATGAAGACTTGCGTCCTATTGAGTACTGGTCTGGCCACTTTAATGGAGAGGTAATGCCAAGATATATAAATGAATTTCTTCAATTCTTTAGCAATGCCGCACAATGTATAGAGAGACGTTCAATGCGGTTAAGTCGTGTGATTTGTAATGAGATGCTTACGAAAGGTAATTAGTATATGGTGTGACATACGATAATAGTTACATATAGGAGTGAACAGAGAGAAAGAAAGCAAGCGGGGTGCGGCAATTCCTGACAGACAGCGTCGGGAAGAGGAAGACAGAGCAAACTGTTGATTTTAATGGCACGCTATGTATGAGTGGCTGACCGACTTGGACCTGCTAATGATGTGCTAATAGCAACATTGAATACGTTGTAAGCAAAAGGTGCAAGTCTTATTTTGTGGACCTGCAGAGAAGAGAAACTATTGGAGGATGCTGTTGACTGGTGTGAGGAGCATGGAATTAAGTTTGATGCAGTTAATGAAAATTTCTCTGCAATGAAATTTTTCTTTGGAGGGATTCCAAGAAAGATACTCTGCCACTTTTATATTGATAATAAAGGTTGTACGCCAGAGACTTTTTACAGTTAATTGGAGTAAAACTACGTATTATTTGTAATTTGTACATTAAAACAAGAAATTGCATCAAGTCTGTGTACAAACGCTATGGAAAGGAGGAGACTTCAAGAAAAGAGGTCTTTTTTGGCAATATTTTTGTAGAGAAAACTGCAATCTAGTGCATTGAATAATCTAAAAAAGGAAAAGAGAATTGCTATGGCAGGTAGAACAATCAGAATTAATCTCGTAGAGGAAACTGAAAACTATATTAAAGAGTTGGGGGATGTTGAGTTGGAGCGCAACGCAGGAATTGTTGAAGGTGTAAGCCTCTTTATAAGTAATTTGCCTAAGAGTTTTGAACCCAAGGGCATTTAGAAATCCTGTAAGAGAACCGGTCTTAAGGTGTAGGTTCGTGTAATGGAAGATTTTGATATGACGAGGATAAAAACCCGAAACATATTTCACTTTCCAAACCGTAAAATACAAACTGTAACCCACTAATCCGCTTCCAAACCAATGTCGGTTTGGAGATCTTCACATAGGAGGAGCACAATGGCATTTACAGTATTTCTAGATGTTGATGGAGTCCTGAATACAAGGCGCACAGTAAAGCAAACGCCCAAGGGCTATCAGGGAATCGTGGATTCCCGTGTGGAATTACTCGCGCAGGCCATCCGTGATTATGGAGGAGGAGACATCGTTCTCTCTTCCGATTGGAAGGAGTTACATAAGGACAATGATGATTATGTTTACTTGGAGGAAAAATTAGCAAAGTTCGGTCTTAAAATTAAGGACGAAACAAAGGACAAACGACATTGCGAACGCGGTTCCGGAATTCACGATTATCTTGAGGCCCATCCGGAGATTGAGGAATTTGTAATCTTAGATGACTGCAAATGGGATTTTGACGAATACCCGAAACTTTGGGAGAGGCTATTGCTCACAGATGGGATTGAGAATGCGGCCTATGCATCACGAACACCTGCGGTAGAAGCGATGCTTTTCCTGGATGCTATCAAAAAATTCGCCTAGGGAGAAAAATGCATGATATATGTAACCAGTGATGTTCATGGAGAGTTTGCCAAATTTAGAAAGTTGGTCGAAGAGGAAATCCAACTGAAAGAGGAAGATGTACTGTATGTCCTCGGGGATGTCGTTGACCGTGGTCCTCATCCCATCAAAGTGTTGCGCTATATGATGGCAAAACCCAATATTTTCCCGATTATCGGTAATCATGAGATTATGGCGTATTATGGACTGAGACTTGCATTGAAGGAAGTTACGACTGAATTCACGGAAAGCCTCACTGTGGAGGACATGGGAAAATTGGCTGACTGGATGTGCAACGGAGGGGAAAGCACACTGGCGGAATTCTCCAAACTTAGTCCGGAAGAACGAGAATACATTATGGAATATTTGGAGGAGTTCGAGCCTTACGCCATGGTCTCGGTGGCGGGGATTAATTATCTCTTGGTGCATGCCGCAATTTCTAATTTTTCACCGGGGAGAAGTATGGATGACTATGAGATTGATGAATTAGTTTGGGAGAGAGTTGATTTTGACCGGGCATATTCTTCAAACTTTCTCGCCGTGAGTGGACATACTCCAACCCAGATGATTATTGACAATCCAAAACAGGGATACATTTATAGAAAAAACAATCATATAGCGATCGACTGTGGTGCATGTTTTGAGGGTGGACAACTTGCAGCATTGTGTTTGGATAACGGGAAGGAATACTATGTACGATAGATAGGGGGCTTTTATGAAGACATTTGATTTGTGTGATTTGAATGATGAATTTTGGGAAAAAGTAATTTATTTTAAAATCAGTCACAATATAGCAGATACAAGTTTGGGAAGGTTAGAGATGGTGACAGAAGATAAAAAATATTATTTTCTTAAGCTGGAGGCGCTTCCATTTTCTGAATACCGTTTGGGGGAACATTTTGATTTTTTTCGTCGAATAGATAAATTTGAAAACAACCATAAGGTATATGCAATTGAAAATGAAGGATGGACTTTTTTGACAGAAGACCGTGTTATGGTCAGAAACGACTATCTTCCTGCGTATCAGAGTGCAAATAAGGAACTGAATGAGGAGCGGGATGAGGAACGTGGATATAGAATGATAGAAACATCTTTCCCACCGCTTGATCGGATCGCAAAAGCGTTAGGGGTTCGTTTTGATGAATTGGAATCCATTAACTATATTCATAATAAAAAGGAACCATTTTCAAAGGGAACTCCGACACGTGAGGAGATAGAGAAAAACTATTTGACAGAGGAAGAGATGGGGTGGAAGCACTTCAATCGACAAGGCGAGCATGGACAATTATATGCAGCAGTAGCAATAGTACTAAAAGAAGAAGATGGACGAGTAATGGGATCAAAATATACAATTTTTTGTCAGAACTGGCGAGTTGGAGGAGACGGTTGTATAACTCCCATAGATGATGCGATTTTTAATTTGTATTGCAAAGATTATTCGGATGTTGTTGGTCCTCCTTGTTTTCCAAAGTCATCTAAAATAAAAGGGAAGTATAACGACACATATTATAAGTGGATTACATTTGACGAGTTTGAATTGCATGATTTTGGTAAATTGTTGTTTAGTTTTACTAGCTTTGAAGAGGCAAAGGAATATGCCTTGTGGTACGCCAATTGCAATGGGCGTATAGGACGAGATAAAAAAATAACAGACTGGGACAATGTGAACCGTGACTATACAAGGAGAATACAGCGCTGTGAGGCATATAAGGCGTATAGAGAACACATTGATGAAATTATGGAAGTAGTATGTAATTATGACAGTTCTTTGGACAGACCATCACATTGCAGCGGCTTTCTCATGGAAGCAATCCTTGAGACAGTACCCGATATCACAAAGGAACAATTGCTTACGATATGGCCGGATATTCCGAAAGTGTTGGAGCAGGGGACACAGAAATGCATTGAGAAAGAGATAGAAAGATGCTATCGCTATCGGGCAAGGTACGGGAAAGAAGACAAAAAGTAGAATAAAAGCAAAATCAACTTCAAATGATTATTCCCGTGAAAGGAAAACTTAACATGATATATTTAAGTAGCTTTAAACTAAGTGATAAAAAGGTAAACAATCCTAATATATATCCGTACCATGTTTTTAGGGAAAAGGATATAGAACCATTTGTCTTTCCTGAAATTACAGTTCTTTATGGAAACAATGGTTCGGGGAAATCCACTCTACTAAATATTATTGCTAATAAGCTTGGACTTAATGGAAAAGAATATGCGACTTGTAATGGGTTTGGGCTTGTTGATTATTGTGGGAAGTTTTCCAGTGAATGTTTGTATGATTTAGGTGAAGATGACCTGGGACGAAAATTGGAAATACCTAAAAGCAGCCGATATATTAAAAGCGAAGATATTCTATATGAAATAAAGAAGATTCAACAAAGACAAGTGCTGTCTGATGGTATGGAATATGATTACGTGCAAAAAGGTATGACAAAAAAAGAAGCAGAAAAATTTTTAGCATCCAAGGAAGGCCGTAAGCAAGAAGAATATATTATATTTGCACAAGAAAAATACTCTAATGGGGAAACGTCACTTCAGTATTTTATGGAATACTTATTACCGGATGCATTGTATTTACTAGATGAACCAGAAGTTTCATTATCTCCAGAAAATCAGGTTAAATTAGCAGATGAAATTAATAAAATGGCAAGATTTTTGAATTGCCAATTTATTATTGCTACGCATTCACCATTTATGCTCGGAACACTGAATGCAAAAATATACAATATTGATACAGATGATTTTAAAGTTGTTAAGTGGAGTCAACTTGAGAATGTAAAATATTTTTACGATTTTTTCAAAAAGCATGAAGTAGAATTTATA
>JBJELY010000183.1:0-67553 GCA_051879395.1 Roseburia sp.
ATGCACCTGTCTTTTCTGCAATGTCTAAATATGTTTTCTGATCACGAAGCATCTTTGCAACCTCAAAACGCTGGGACAAAGAAAGTAATTCATTGACCGTACAGACATCTTCGAAAAATGTATAGCATTCTTCTCGATTTTCCAGACTTAGTATTGCATCAAAAAGATGATCTACTGCTTCTGTTCTAAGCTTCTTGCTCATTTCTCTATCTCCTTTACACACATCGACTTCATGTACTAATATTTTAGCATATTAAAGTTTTAAAGTAAATACATTTCTTGCAAACAATCTCACAAATTGATATAATAACATAAGTCTTATATGGAAATCTAGTCCTTTTTTTCGTACAAGGACAAAAAAATATAAAGGGGTTATTGATATGGCGAAAAAAATCGGATATTTTTTCTTTAGTTTTCTTCCAGTTTTGCTGGTATTCGGCTTAGAATTTGCGGCTTCCTTTTTTATGATGGGAATGTCCTCTCTTGTTACCTTGATTTCACATGGTTCTGATTTGATAGAAGCTTTTTCTGCACTTGAGAACACCTGGGTATCAACCGGATTCAATTCTTATGTCATGGTAATCTATTCCTTATTATCGATTGCAATTTTTGGAATCTGGTATTATTTACAGTTTTATGCAAACTATCTGCCAAAGCCAAAGGAAACACTTCATCCACTTATGATTGTAGGTATTTTATTTCTGGTACCCGGAACACAGTACCTTTGTTCCTACCTGATTACTTTGATTTCCAGCATTTTCCCAAGCTGGCTGACCGCTTACGAAGAATTAATAGAAAGTGCCGGTATGGATGATACACTTACCTTGGGACTATTTTTATATTCCGTCATTTTGGCGCCGATTTGCGAAGAATTAATCTGCCGTGGTGTCACCATGAGCAGTGCCAAACGCTGTCTTCCATTTTGGGCAGCAAACCTGTTGCAGGCATTTTTATTTGGTTTTCTCCATTTGAATTGGCTGCAGGGTACTTATGCATTTTGCCTTGGTCTAGTTCTTGGATATATTTGTGAAAAGGGTGGTTCTATCTATTTCTCCATTCTTTTCCACATGCTGTTCAATTTCTGGGGAACCGTTTTGGAGCAGTTCCTTTCCTATGGCGATACCTTGTTTTCTTTCTTTTTCTGGCTTATCGTTGGTATTGTTGCAACCGCAATTGGAATGCTGCTTTTTATCTTTGGCTTCCAAAAAAGAAATCAAAGAGTTTTGCGCTTAAAGGAACAAATTTCTTAAGATTAAATTTTCTACTAAGCATATTATGACTTTTGACCGATATTTTTTTTGAAAAGATTTGAAAGGCCATCAGATTTTTTCAAAAATTCTTGGAATGAAGCCATGGACGGTACATTTAAGAAAATGGATTTTCTTACTTGTTGCCGTCTTTTTTTATTCTTTTTTACAAGGAAGCAAAAAAGAACAATCGGCTTATTCTAAAAGGGAGGAATATGTGTGATCATTCAGTCTGATTCTATTCGAATGAACTCACAGAGAAGTTATGAGGAAAAAACCAGTGCTTCTAGTACTCTTTCTACCTGGAATGTTGTAAATGGTTCTTCTGCTTCGGTCACAACTTCTTACGAATCCGTTTACCGGGAAGAAGAAAAAAACGGGCAACATTCTAGCACAAAGAGAGAAGATGCACACAAAAACAATTCTGAGGATCTGCTGAACCGCTTTCAGATGAGCCAGAGTATTCATGGTCTTGAAATGAAAGAGCAGCTAAAATCCTTAGACGAACTCAGGCGACAATCCATTGACTATCTCCTTTATCTGCTTTTTGGAAAAAAAGGAAAAGCTCCGGACATGAGCCTGACCAAATCATCCGATTCTTCTACCATTAATAATTTTGGAGAAGGCGGTGAATATGTTTCCAGTTTCTATTATTCTGAACAGGAAACAACTTGTTTTGACGCAAAAGGAACAGTTGTGACAGCAGATGGAAAAAGTTATTCTATCCAGATTAGCTTAGAAATGTCACGTTCCTTTACAGAAAGTACTTCCAGCATGATTTCCTATGGAACTCCGCAATTATGTGACCCACTCGTGATTAATCTAAGCGGAACTGCTGCCCATATTTCCGATCAGAAATTCTTTTTTGATCTGAATGCAGACGGTCGTTCGGAAGAAATCTCTGCCCTTGCGAAAGGAAGCGGTTATCTTGCCTATGATAAAAACGAGAATGGACGCATTGATAATGGAAGTGAGCTTTTTGGAACTACAAACGGAAATGGATTCAAAGATTTTGCCGCTTATGACAAAGACCAGAATGGATGGATTGATGAAGCCGATGAGATTTTTTCAAAACTTCTCATCTGGACAAAAGATTCCACTGGGAAAGATGTACTCTGTGGTCTAGGGGAAGCCGGTGTGGGCGCCATTTATCTTGGAAACCAGGATACGAATTACTCCATCAAAAACCAGATCACAAATGAAACAGAGGCAGTCATCCGGAAAACCGGACTCTTCCTCTATGAGAACGGAGGGACAGGTACCCTCCAGCAGTTAGACCTTGCTCTCTAGGTCCCTGCACAATTGATTCGTTTTCTAAGAAAGCTGCCACTATAACAATGAAATATTGTTATAGCGACAGCTTCTTCTTTGTTAAAATATCTTATTTTTACTGCAAGAATATCGTAACTCCTAATAAACTTGCTACCATCATAATAATTCCTGCTAATAGAACGCCGGATAACACTGCTGTTACCGTAGATTTAAAATCCATATCCAAGATACTTGCGGCCAGTGTTCCTGTCCATGCACCGGTTCCTGGGACCGGAATTCCTACAAAAAGCAGTAATGCTACAAACAAACCTTTTCCAGCTTTTTCCTGAAGTTTCTTTCCACCTTTTTCTCCCTTTTCCAGACACCAGGTAAAGAATTTTCCAATCACCGGCTTATCACAGCCCCATTCCAATACTTTTCTTGCAAAAAGATAAATAATCGGAATTGGAAGCATGTTTCCAATAATACAGATAATAAAAGAAGGAATAATCGGTAACCCAAACACCTGTGAATATGGAATCGCACCTCTTAATTCAATCAATGGAACCATGGATATGAAAAAAATCATAATATAATGTTTTAACATAAAAACCTACTTTCTTTTTACTACTCTAAAAATTTTACTGTTTTAAATATGTTTTCAGGAAAGAAATCAATGCCTCCATCTCTTCCTCTGTACCGATGCTGATGCGAAGATAATTTTTGATTCGCTCTGCCGTAAAGTGACGCACATAGATTCCTGCTTCTTTTAACGCTGCAAAAATCTCCTCAGCCGGAACTGTTTCATGTTTGGCAAAAATAAAATTGCTCATGGAATCTTCAAACGAAAAACCAAGTTCTTTTAATTTTACTTTTGTCTTCTCTCTTGTTGCAATTACTTTCTTCGTTGTATCCTCAAAATATTCTTTATCCGCAATTGCAGCTGCACCGAGTTCAATTGTCAACTGATTCATGGTATAAGAATTGAAGGAATACTTCACGTCATTGATATACTTAATCAGTTTTTCACATCCCATTGCATATCCAATTCGAATGCCAGCCATGGAACGTGACTTTGAAAAGGTCTGTACTATTAAAAGGTTTTCATACTTATCAATCAAAGGAAGCGCAGAAGTTCCTCCAAAATCAATATAGGCTTCGTCTACAACGACAATGGAATCCGGATTATGTGCTATGATGTCTTCTATTTCAGAAAGTTCCATCAAAACACCCGTTGGTGCATTTGGATTTGGGAAAATGATTCCTCCATTTTCTTTATAATAATCCTCTTTTCTAATTTGAAACTTCTCATCAAGAGGCTGTACTTCATAAGGAATCCGCAACATATCTGCCCACACATCATAAAAAGAATATGTGATATCCGGAAAAAGAATCGGTGTCTTACTGTTAAAAAAGGTCAAAAATATCATTGCCAAAACATCATCAGAACCAACTCCCACAAACACCTGCTCTTTTTTCAGCCCATAGAAGTCCGCTATAGCGTCTACAAGCTTCTCTGCAGCCGGATCTGGATATTTCCTCAACTGATCCATTTCAAACGCTTCATAAGCCTTTAAAACCCCTGGTGCCGGTGGATATGGATTCTCATTTGTATTTAACTTGATAATATCTTTTCTCTTTGGCTGTTCCCCCGGTACATAGGGAACTACTTTTCTTACATATGTTTCCCAGTTCTTCATGTGCTTTTCCCCTGTTCTTTCTTTGGCCGTCAAACTTTTGCTCTATTTTTTCAGTCCATATTCCTCTGCTAATTTTTCAAATGCAGGAATAGAACGCTGAATGGTTTCATAAGAAACACAATATGCCAGACGAACATATCCCGGACATGCAAATGCACTTCCTTTTACCATGATGATATTGTATTTCTTTCCGCTTGTAACAAACTCTTCTTCATCTCCCGGTGCCTTTACCCACATGTAAAAAGCGCCTTCCGGCTTGATACACTCAAATCCTAACTTCTGTAAACTTTCATATAAAAGCTTACGGTTCTTCTCATAATATGCAACATCCGTTTTTTCCTCTAAGGAACGTGCAACGGCTTTCTGCATTAATCCCGGTGCATTGACAAATCCTAGCGTACGGTTTGAGATTTCAATTCCACCTAACAATTTTTCTGCATCAGAAGCTTCATTTGGTACTACAACATAACCAATTCGTTCTCCCGGCAGAGAAAGGGATTTACTGAAAGAATAACCTACTAAAGTATTATGATAATATTTTGTTAAAAAGTCCTCTTTTTTTCCATCATAAACCAATTCACGATATGGTTCATCGGAAACCAGATAAATATCTGTTCCAAATTCCTTTTCTTTTGCAGATAAGATTTCGCCTATCTTTGTCATTGTTTCCGGACTGTAAATTACTCCGGTCGGATTATTTGGCGTATTCACAATAACTGCTTTTGTCTTTGCCGTAATCTTCTTTTCAAATGTAGCTAAATCCGGTTGGAAATTCTCGTAATTTGGTGCTACTTCCACAATCACTGCATCAAAGTTTGCCGCATAATGCTTATACTCACCAAAATATGGTGCAAATACAATCACTTCATCTTCTGGATTCAGAATTGTCTTAAAAATAACATTCAGAGCACCTGCTGCCCCTACTGTCATAACAACATTATAAAAATCAAATTTTGTTCCAAAACGACGATTCAAATTCTCTGCAATCGCTTCTCTAACCTCTGGGAAACCGGAGTTTGCCATATAGCCATGCAGTTCCATCGGATCTGTTTCTTGTAATAAATCTATAATTGCCTGTTTAAAAGCCTCAGGTGCCGGTGTTGCCGGATTTCCCAGAGAAAAATCATATACATTCTCTGCTCCAATTTTTTCTGCCAACTCTCTACCTTCATTAAACATGGCACGAATGACAGAACTTCCTTCTAAAGCCTTTTCAATCTTTTTTGAAATCATAATTCACACGCCTTTCTTTTCCCGTCTTACTTCCCAATTCCTATCTTTATCAGTTTTTATGACATCTTTTTTTGAAATCATTTTCATAAAGACGGTATCTTTATACACTTTACAATAATACATCCGGAATGTAAAGTTTTTCAAGAAAAAACACCATCAAAAAATTGATGGTGTTCCTTATATAACCGACTTATGAAACGCAATTTATAAAGCGTAAGAAAGCTGCTCTTCCTTCTTCTGTGCATTTGTAAACTCCGGCATCCTTTAATACTTCATTAAATACAAGTCCAATTTCTGTCTGAATCATTTCATGAAGCTGTTCCGGTGTCACAACGCCTTCTAATGCTGCTCCTGCTGTATAACCGTATTTTGGAAGAAACTCTTCTACCCATTCAGCATGTTTTGCAAGTTCCTCATTCGCACGAAGAGACTCTCCATCTAACAGTGCCTGTTCTAAATGTGCCATCTCATCTTTCAGACGCGCTGGTAAAACAGCAAGCCCCATTACTTCAATTAATCCAATATTCTCTTTCTTGATATGATGCAATTTTGCATGAGGATGATAAACTCCTAATGGGTGCTCTTCTGTTGTAATATTATTTCGAAGAACCAAA
This sequence comes from Roseburia sp., assembly GCA_051879395.1. Taxonomy (GTDB): domain Bacteria; phylum Bacillota; class Clostridia; order Lachnospirales; family Lachnospiraceae; genus Roseburia. The sequence goes on from JBJELY010000183.1 coordinate 6,046, forward strand.
TCCAGTTCATAATCCGTACCACGTCTTCTTGCAATTGGTGTAATCGTATTATGCGGCTCCCCATCTGTCTCTGCAAAAATAAATGCAGCCTCGTCCGTATAACCTCTCCATGCCAGTAAAATTTTATCCGCAAGCTCAATCAGACGCTCTTTCTCTTTTGCCTGAATACGAATAACAGACATTGGCCATTTTACGATACCTGCTTTTACATCTTCAAATCCACGAAAACTGATTTCTTTCTCGATTGGCGCTTTTGCCATTGCAAATTCGTAATGTCCGCCCTGGAAATGATCATGGCTTAAAATAGAACCTCCGACAATTGGAAGGTCTGCATTCGAACCAACAAAATAATGTGGAAACTGTGTCACAAAATCTAATAATTTTTCAAATGTGGCACGCTCGATTTTCATTGGTGTATGCTGTGCATTAAACACGATACAGTGTTCATTATAATATACATAAGGAGAATACTGAAAATACCAGTCACTGTTATTGATTCTTACCGGGATAATACGATGATTCTGTCTTGCCGGATGATTGACACGTCCTGCATATCCTTCATTTTCCTTACACAATAAGCATTTTGGATAACCACTCTGTTTTGCCAATTTTGCTGCTGCAATGGCTTTTGGATCTTTTTCCGGTTTGGATAAGTTAATGGTAATATCTAACGTTCCAAATTCTGTATCCGCTGTCCATTTCTGGTCTTTTTTTATTCTATTTCTACGTATGTAGTTTGTATCACAACTTAGCTTATAGAAATAATCAGTCGCTGCTTCCGGAGATTTCCCGTAAAGCTCTTTGAATTTCTTCTGTACCTCACTCGGTCTTGGCACCATAAGGCTCATGATTTTGGTATCAAAAAGATCACGATATACAATACTGTCCTCTTTCAGAATTCCCTGTTCATGAGCATAATCCATCATCTCATTCAAAATGCCATCTAATTTTTCCTCTGCTTCTTCTACTGTCATCGCAGGTCTTTTTGCATAAGCTTCTGCAATTTCCTCTTCGATTTCATCTAATTGAAAAAGCTCTAGAAAACGATTGATTGTAAATCTTTCGTCTTCTTTTTCAATCAGACCTGTTACAAGACCATACTCTGTTAATTCTAAAATCTTTTCCTGAATCATTTTTCATTTCTCCATCATCCACTGAAACTACTGTTTTATGCAAGTTTTACCGGACCATCTCCGATTTCAACCACATAGAAGTCTGCTGCATAACCAATCTTTTTCTCATAAGCAGCACCTACTTCTTTGATGAAAGTATCCACTGCCTCATCTTTTACAATGCTGACCGTACATCCACCAAATCCGGCACCTGTCATACGGGACCCAATGACACCATCAATCTTCCATGCTTCTTCTACTAACGTATCTAATTCAATTCCTGTTACTTCATAATCATCACGCAAAGACACATGAGATGCATTCATCAATTCACCAAATAATTTCACATCATTCTTCTTTAACGCTTCTACTGCTTTAATCGTTCTCTGATTCTCATAAACAGCATGTTTTGCGCGTTGCTGGCATACAGGATCTTTAATTGCACTCTGATAGGTTTCAAATTCTTCTTCTGTCAAATCCCCAAGGCTGTTGATGCCTATCACTTCACTAATCTGAGCCAAAGCAGTCTCACATTCAGAACGTCTCTCGTTGTATTTAGAATCTCCTAAACCACGCTTTTTGTTGCTGCAGGAAATCACAATCTTTGCATTTTCCAGTTTAATTGGTGCATATTCGTATTTTAACGTAGCGGTATCTAAGAAAATGGCATGACCTGCTTTTCCCATTGCAATCGCGAACTGATCCATAATACCACAATTAACACCGTTGAATTTATTTTCGGAATACTGTCCAATCAGTGCCAAATCCTGATTTGTAACATCAAATCCAAACATATCTCTTAAAATAAATCCGGTCAATACTTCTACCGATGCAGAAGAGGATAATCCGGAACCATTTGGAATATTACCAAATAATACAAGATCCATACCAGATTCTACTTTCATTCCTTTTTCTCCAAATGCCCACATCACGCCCTTTGGATAATTTGTCCAATCAGCTTCTTTTTCCGGCTTTAAATCTTCTACAGAAGATTCCAACACGCCAAGCTGTTCAAAGTTCATGGAGTAAAAACGTAATTTCTTATCATTTCTCTTTCTTGCCACACCATAAGTGCCAATCGTCAATGCACATGGAAATACATGACCTCCATTGTAATCGGTATGCTCTCCTATCATATTTACACGACCCGGTGCAAAATAAACACCAATTTCACCTTCTCCACCAAATAATTCTTTAAATTTTGCGAGTACATTTTCCCAAACCATTTTAATCCTCCTATTCTTATATTTTCATTATAATTGGATATTTGCACTTTGCAACAAATTCCCTTCATACTGCAACAAAGTTCAAAAATCATGCAACAAAAGTACATATTTTATTCTGCTTTAAAATCACGGATCAGTTGTAAGGTTGGCAGGGCATTTCCCTTGTAATCAAACAATGCCTGATTTGCCCACTCGTTTCCACAAGGACCCGGATCTTCTATGTATTGTAAAGATGCAGGTGTTGCCCAACCGGATCCATGTACCGGAATCCATGCCGGCTCCCAATAAAAGAATCCCTTTCCTTTTCCATCTACTACATGGCTGATACGGTTTAAAAAGTCCTCCATAAAGTCATACTGCCCCTGAACAGTCATTGGGTACTCAATTTTGTCTACCAATTCCTGACGTGTCGCATAACCTTTTCGTTCTTCATCTGAAAGTTTTTCATACTCTTTATAGTCTTCCATCGTATATCCCATGGATACTTCTGCCACAAGCAAGTCTTTTCCATAACGTTTTGCAATATCGTTCATATTGAATTCTAACATATCAAGTGTGCCATGCCAGAATGGGTAATAGGAAAGACCGATGATCTGGAAATCCTCTCCACGCTCCATAAAGTTATCGAACCACTCCCGATACAATTCATTTTTTCCACCATTATCTAAATGAATCATAATTGGCACTTCCGCATCCACCTTACGAACTCCACGAATTCCTGCATTCACAAATTTGGCGATATTATCATAATTTGGTACTTTTCCTTCCGGCCAGAGTAATCCATTGGAAAGCTCATTTCCTACCTGAACCATCGTAATATGAACGCCTTCTTTTTCAAATACTTCCATAGTCTCTGCCGTAAAATCATAAACAGCCTGCTCTAATTCGGCTACTCCATAATTTGCCCATGCCTTTGGCTTAAACTGTTTTCCCGGGTCTGCCCAGAAATCACTATAATGGAAATTTAAGAGCACTCCAAATCCGGCTTTTGTTACTCTTTTTGCAATTTCTAAAGATGTCTTTAGATCATTTTCACCAGCTCCATAGGATTCTCCAGTTTCCGACCATGGATCATTCCAAAGACGAATACGTATCGTATCTACATCATATTTTTTCATAATTTCCAAAATATCCGTCTCTTTTCCATCATCATAATATTTTGCACCACAACGCTCTAGTTCTAATAACGTTGATAAATCCATACCTTTTACAAATTTCATGTTTCGCTCCATTCTGCGGTCTTCTTACATCCGCTTTGTTATAACTATAAATGTATTTTTACCATCCCTTTAATGCTGAAATATTAAAGTTCAGAAGTTTTCTTTCATAATTTTCCGGTTTGATTTTCCACTGATAAGGTGATGTTCCCAAGAATTTTTTAAAGTTCCGGTTAAATGTTGAAGTTGTGGAAAATCCAACTTTTTGTGCCACCACGTCCATAGAATCATTTGTTTTTTTCATAATATCACATGCTTTTTGAATTCGAATCAGATTAATATAATCCATTGGTGGCATATTCATATACGTCTCAAAGACTCTTCGAAAATGTGTTTCACTCATGTGACAGGCATTTGCCAGTTCCTCCACTTTCAGATTTCTTGCATATTCCACGCGAACATAGTCAAGGGCATCCGAAATCTGTGTAATTCCAGCGCGTTTCCGCACTTCTTTTACTTTTTCTTCCGCTTCACTCATTCTAATAATTTCTGTCATAAGAGCCATCATCATTCCCCGGACACATTCCTGATAATGTGGTTTTTGTGCTCTCATTTCTTCCATAATCATTTTGATTATAATGGCGAGATCCCTTTTTTCCCACTCGTAAACGAAGACGGCTTTTTGATTGATTTTCTCTAGCACTTCTCTTTGATAAAGTGGATTGTCCGGATACATCTCCTGTAAAATCTGCGCGGGATCCAAAAATAAATACTCCCAAAAACTCTGTTCCTCTTCTGCATTACTTATCGTGATATGCGGAAAATTCTGTGGAATAATACTAAACATTGCCGGTTCATAATTTCTAACTTCCTCGTTTAAAATAAGTTCACCTTTTCCATTTCTGCAATATCCAATTTCCATCAGATTATGAAAATGTAAATTTGTCTCATCATGTCCATAATCCCTAATCCAGCTTTCTCCTAACAGTGCCAGAACATATTCATTTTGTGGAATCTCATAAAATCTAAGTTCCATGGTATCCTTCTTTTTCTTACCCATGTTCCCCATACCTTTCTAACTTTCTGCATAAATTAGAACCTAAGAGCGCTTCTGCCTCTTCGCTTTTCTAAAAAGAAAAGGCACATAGGGAATACTTCCTATGCGCCTTTTGAAAATACCGGAGTCATGCGCATATGCGTGGCTCTTGCCTAATCAAAATCAAATTTTGTAAATCTTTTGTTCATTGCGCCATAACGAAAACGAATCATTTCATTTTTTTCTAATACATCCTCTTCCGTTCCTCTGTATTGGCAACGGATACAGCTGTAAATTCCTGTTTCTTTATTATAGAACATATCAATGTCAAGATCTCTTAAAAAACAAGATGGACATCTATAATTTAATTTGCCTTTGCCAAGTTGAGCCATGTTGCAAATACCTCCTTATCTGAGATTGTTTTTCTATATCCCAATGTAAACATTGGTGAGAAAGCATATCCTTCTTTTACATATCCTTCTGCTTCAGCATCTGATGCTGTCATAGATACTCTTGTCTCGATTTCAGGGATAACTGCACTTACTTCTGCGGCACCTTTTACACCCTCCTCACGACATTTGTATTCGTAATGGATTGTCTTTTCTTCCGGTCCGTCAATCTTTAATGTAATATTTGACATATCTTCGGAATATTCTGTAGTACCATAACATGCTACCATATATTCGTTTAATACTACTTCAGCTGTAGGATCACTCATTTCAAGGATGTTACGTTCAATCTTAATATTAGAAGAACCTTCCTCAAAATATTCCTTTGTCTGAAGCTTGATTGTCAAATCTTTAAACTCAATTGTAACAGGATCAAGTGTCAGAATTCTGGTCTTTCCTTCCTGTGAAAAATGTGCTTTTGTCGGGCAGAGACAAAGATCAACTTCTTCTCCTTTGTAAGAAAGTTTTGCACTTCTTACGGTTCCCTCTCCTGCATAATGGGTAAAGTAACCTGCACGATATTTTTCCTGAATCAGGAATGGATAAGATGCATCCTGAACATGTTTTGTTCCGATACCAACCGGCCACTCTAATTTTGCTGCATATGGACGAAGGTCTACAATTGCTCCACCCTGATCCATGTTAACGCAGGCTCTCATATATGGGTCACAATACCAGAATAACTGTTTTTCTGAACCATATAAAATATCTCTCCAAAGTGCACATTCTGGTACGTTGTAATTGTTCTGGTTGACTTCCTTTTTCTCTCTGTAATAATCCGCAAATTCGGACATTGTCATATCGATTAACTGACCTTCTTTTTTCAGTTTTCCATAGTATGCACAACCATCACTATAGGATTTGTAAAGAAGCTCGTATGGCTGCTCCCAACGTCCCATTTTATTCATCCAGCCAGGTCCAACGAACATCATATTATAAGAATATCCATTGTTATATTTTTCAAGCGAACGATACTGGTCAATCAAGTTATAAAGATATGGATATTCCCAAGTCTTTGTATCATAAATCATACCACGAAGTACGTTCTGTGGATGTGTTCCAAAGTTAGAACCATTTCCATCATAACATGCAATCAAATCACGGGAAAGATGTGGAATTGCTACGATACCACTATCTTCTGCTGCATTTGCTGCTGGTGCATGTGTATTCTGTTTAGATGGAATCCAAGGAGCCCATGGGCCACCATCAAATAATGTATACCAGGAATTGTTACAGGTATGGTATGCTTTTGGTCCTTCTTCCCAACAAGTTGCAACTGCACATTTTACGGTTGGATAAGTTTCCTTAATATAATTTATTAAATCTGCATCCATATAGTAAGAACCTGTAGATTCCGGATAAAAACCAAATCTGTCATGGAATTTTTCAAAAACATCATTTACGATTGCTTTTTTATCTTCCATAGAGAACATCCAGATACAGAAATCTTTTGTTTTATATTTTTCACGGAATTCTTCGCAAGGAAGTCCAAGTAAAGATAATGCAATTTCATCTCCATATACTTCATGATCATGTTTTGCAATCTCTACTGCTTCATCATTAAAAAGAGAAGCATATGTCATCTGAATAGTTACTTTTAATCCATTCTCATGTGCAAGTCTCTGCTGTGTTTTGAAAATATCCAAAGACTCTGTTAAAAGAGCTTTATCTCCGATATCCTCTTCTTTTCCCTGTCCTGTCACGGTAGCAGAATATTCTGGAACCATTTCCGGACGATGGATCAGATTCAATACAAATTTGTCCATTTTTTCCTCCATTCGCTGCATACTGCAGCTTTCTTATTTTTTCATAACTTCATAATATGTTTTTCATTGTTCGAAGCAACAATGGGGATGCTGCCCGAATCAATGTATAACATTTCGTTTTTAACCTTTTACTGCTCCACCTGTAATACCTTCTACATAGAACTTCTGCATAATGATAAACAGAATGGAAATCGGAATCGCTACGATAACACCGCCTGCACAGAAGACGGAGAAGTAATCACCAATTAAGGAACGTTGAAGCAGATTGAAAAGTCCAATCGCAACGGTCCAATCCGAAGGATCTTTTGAGGTAATAATTAATTTTGCCAATACGAAATCCATCCAAGGATTCAGGAAAGAATTAATTACAGTGTATACAATCATTGGTTTTGAGAGCGGAAGAATGATTTTTGCAAAAATCGTTGCTTCATTTGCCCCCTCTAGTCTTGCCGACTCACGCATGGAAGCCGGAATCGTGTCAAAGAATCCTTTTAAAATCAGATATCCCAGACCAGAGCTTGCCGAATATACAATAATCAATCCTATCAGGCTGTTGGTCAAACCAAAGCTCTTTAATACGAAATAAACTGCAATCATGGCAAGTACACCTGGGAACATTCCCAAAATAATTGCAAAGCTCATTAAGAACTTTCTTCCTTTAAAACGCATACAACTCATCGCATAAGCCACCATACATACAAAGATGGTAGAGACAAGACAAGTAAATACACCTACAATAAAAGAGTTTTTAAACCATGCTGGGAAATTCGCAACATTATCAGGTCTGGTAAATAACTGTACATAGTTATCTAGTGACCAACTCTCCGGGAAGAATCTTGATGTATTGATTCCCTTATAAGAGCTCAAGGATGTTACCAATAACCAGAGGATTGGCAATAACCAAAAAGCTGCAAGTAATGTTAAAACCACATGTCTTAATACGGATTTTACTTTCTTTTTCATTACTGGAATTCCTCCTCTCTGTCACCTTTAATCATTCGTGTAAATGCTACTAACGATAGTGCTGCACAAATGATAAATACCATAATACCGATAACAGATGCCATCTTGTAGTTCGATTGATCACTCGTCAACGTAAAGAGCCATGTTACCAAAAGATCTACTTCTTTTGCATTGGAATTCGCAAGTGACATATTCGTCGTCGTATAAGTATTCGTTAATAAGTAAATTACGTTAAAGTTGTTAATATTTGCAATGAACTGTGTAATTAAACTTGGTCCTGTTACAAATAACATATATGGCATTGTAATCTTCCTGAAAATCTGGAATTCTGTTGCGCCATCAATTTTTGCACTTTCAATCTGATCGCCCGGAATGTTCAAAAGAACTCCTGTCGCAATCAACATCTGATATGGTACACCTACCCAGATATTAACCAGAATAATCATGACATGTGCCCAACCAGGTTTGGATAAAAATGGAATAAAGGACAGTCCCTTACTTACCAGACCAATATCCTGTAAGAATCCGGTTAATCCGATTTTATTGCAGAATGTATTTACGATACCGTAATCGCCAAACATTTTTCCAATCAGCAGCAATGTTACGAACTGCGGGATTGCAATGGTTATCATAAATAGCGTTCTCCAAAGCTTTGGCCACTTTGTTCTCTTATCATTAATGAACTTTGCAAGGATAATTCCTCCAATATAGGTCGTAAACGTCGCCATAAATGCCCAAATCAAAGTCCATGCCAAAACTCTTACAAATGCATATCCAAAGGTAACCGTTGAAGTACTGGTAAACAATGTCTTGAAGTTTTCAAATCCTACCCAGGTAAATAATTTAGCCGGTGGCTGATGTGCCTCATCATAATTCGTAAAGGCTACAAGAATCATGAATAATAACGGTACAACGGTAAAAAGCAGAACTCCAATACTTGGAAGGGTCAATAATGTGATATGGAACTTCTCATCAAACAACTCTTTTATGTCTTCACGGAAACTGTTGATATGTTCTCCATTTTCTTTCATTAACTGCACTTTATAGTTTGCTTTGATGTTTCCAATGTATAGCAAAATAAATGCTACAATAATTACAAATCCCATCATGGATAGCAGAAGGATTAAAAGTGAATTATCATAATCATTTACAGTCTTTGTCAATGTCTTAAAATCAATAATTTCTTTTCTTTCTACAGTTCCTAATGTATTTAGTTTTTTCAGATAAGGCCATGTAAAGCCTCCAATCAACCAGATTGCAACAGCTTCTACTATCGTTACCAGAATACCTTTTACAATCTGTTTTCTTGCAATATATCCAATCCCCATTATGAGAAGGGACAGCTTCGTCCAGATATCGCCTTTTACAACTGCGGTTCCAAAGTCAGCAAAATATTTTTTAAAACCATTTAAGAATTTTTTCATAGGGAACTCCTCTCAGAGTCAGTTTTTATTTTCAGGTAATTTCTTTTCCAAAAAAATACCCCACTCCCCTGGAAGTGTATCTCATCCCTAAGGGAATATGGGGTACTTCTTACTTCAGGATTTTATCCTGTTATTTTTCAAAAAGGATTACTGTGTAATACCTTCTACTGCTGTATCAAGTAATGACTGAACGTCATCAGCACCTTCTACAAGGCTTGCACCAAGAGCTTTTGCAGGATCCCAGTATGCATCACCAACAACCTGTAAGTCAGCATAAGCAGACTGTTCAGATAATGCTGCTAAAGCTGGAGAAGAAATTCCTTCTGCTGCTGTTGTGTTAGAAGGACCTTCACCTGTTGCTTCTGCAATCATTCCCTGGCTTGTTGCATTTGTTACATATTCAGCAAATACCATAGACCAGAAGAGGTTTGTTTCACTTTCTTTGTTGTTTGCAGAAAGTGGGTTAACACCTACTAATTTGAATCCAGCGTAAGATCCCATCTGAATCTGCTCACCATCTACTGTGAAAGTAGGAAGTTTTGCTGCAGCATATCCATCACCATAAGCTGCTTCTACTGTTGTAGAATCCCATGTACCACTTACATATGCAGCTAATGTTCCTTCTTTTACTGCTGTCATAGCATCCTCGTCTGCCATAGAAACGAATGCTGGATCTTTTGTAATTGCTTCGATTCCTTCTGCAACCTGAGCTCCTGTAGGAGTTGTATCAGTTGCATTCCAGTTACATGTATTGGTTCCGTCATCATTTTTTGTCATTTCAAGTCCGGCACCAGCGAAGAAGCTGTAGATATACCATCCATCAGCAACGTTCATACCAACTTTTACGCCTGCTTCATTTGCCTGCTCTAAAATAGCATCCCAGGAACTTACATCTGAGATAATATCTGAATTGTAATATAAGAAATATCCATTAGATGCTGTCATTGGGTATGCATATAAAGAACCATCTTTAGATGCAGCTGCTACAGAGCTTTCTCCGTTTTCAGCACTTACATCATATGTAAATGTAGTATCTACTGTCTGTAATGCACCTGCTGCTATCAGCTCGCTCAACTGGTCGTCTGCAAATACATACACATCTGCTGCTGCTTCTACGTCTTTTGTTACTTCGTCTTTTGCATCTGCTTCGGAGCAGGAACCAACTGTGATATTAAAATCAACATCTGGATATTCTGCTTTGAAGTTCTCAACGATTTCTTTCATAACTGTCTGGTAAGCATCTGTTTCAGAGCACCAGAATGTTAAGTTAACAGTTCCCTCTGTCATTGCAACTAAGTTTGCAACTAAATCTTCAGAGGAACCACTTTCATCATCGCCTGTCTCTGCAGGAGCTTCTGTTTCTGGTTCATTTGCACTGTTGTCAGCTGTGCTGTCATCTGCTTTGTCGCTTCCACAGCCAGCAGCCATTGTTGCAATCATACTTGCACACAGTAATACACTAATCACTTTCTTTTTCATTTTGAAAAATCCTCCCTGTCTTTTTTCCTATTCCAGAACTTTCTATTCTTTCCTATTTGCGCACATTGCGCAATCGGTTGTTCTGTAGTTTTAGTATATTACGTATGGTGTTTTGTGTCAATGTGCATGATTTATAATAAATTCGCCCATTTTTTAGCAAAAATGCACAAGGTTGATTGTTGTTTATCAAACAATCTTTTTTCATTTTCGACCATTGTGCAACCGATAAACCTTTATTTTTCAAGCATTTTCGCTCTTTAACAATCATTTTTAAAGCTCATCAATGGAACAAAAAGAGACGTGTTTTCCAAAGAAAATCACGTCTCAAATCATACGAACTATTTTGTAGATTCTTTCAAAACAACCTCATAGGATAATAATGTCCTTTCTTTTACCTCTATTCCCTCTATCAAGTCTAATAAGGTACGGCATGCCACCATACCGAGCTCTTTTGCGTCAAAACTCAAAGAAGTTATAGACGGCACACTGTTTTCCAGAATCGTACTGTTGTAAAATGAAGCTATTTTCACTTCCTGTGGAACTTTAATCTGCTGTTCTCTAAGCATCTTTAACACTCGACTGCAGACCGCATCATCCATACATAAGATACAATCAACCTTTCTTTCCAAGGCTTCTTTTACTGCTTTATCAACTAAAATATGGTTGTCCAGATTTAAAAATAAGAGGCTTTCATCTATCTCCTCGCCCATTTTTGCATATGCCTCACGGAATCCACGCAAACGGCTCTGGGTAACAACATGCGTTTCATCGCCTCCAATCAGCGCAATCTTTTTCAAATTCTTCATCAGAATAATTGATGTTAATTCCTTACAAGCGCTTTTATGATTATGATCAATCTGAACCACATATGGGTATGTGCTGCTTCCAATTGTTACAAATGGCACATTTTTCTTTTGTAAAAACTCAATCTGCGCATCTTCTACAAATGTCCGCATTAAAATTGCACCATCCACTTTCCGATTCGCTATAATTCGTTCTAAAGAAGAAATATCATTTGTCTGACAAATAGAAAGCAGTATATCATATTCCATAATTCCAGCAATTTCCTGTATTCCAAACAAACATTCCTGAAAAAAAGTCAAATCCACTACATCATATTCTCCCGGCATTACAACGCACAAATTATAAGTTTTTGACTGTGCAAGTCCCTTTGCAATTACATTTGGTTTGTAATTATGTTCTTCAATATAAGCAAGTACACGATTTCTTGTCTCTTTTCCAATTCTTCCTTTTCCAGAAATCGCCCGCGAAACAGTTGTCTTTGAAACTCCGAGTGCTTCTGCTACATCGGCAATTGTAATATTTTTTTCTTTTTCATCCTGTTCCATTCTCTAACATCCTCCAATTTTGCGCATACATTGCGCAACTATCCATATTATTTCTCAATTTTCATGAAAATGCAAGGGTTTTTACAGGTTTCACTAAACTTTGTTAATTTTTACTAATTTTACTTTTTCTCAATAATAGGAAAGAATTTCTCTAATTTTATACATTTTTTCTTTTATCTTGAACAACCGTTTGCGCCATTTATGACCATATTAGCTTATTTCCAACGGCATTCAGAATCTCTATAAATAAAAAATGATGTACAGTACCCTTGCTTTCCTAATTTTGCTGAATACTGTACATCATTTTCTACATAGACCCTAGTAATGCTTATCCAATTTTTTAACTATTAGAACCTTCTTTTAATACCGCGAGTGTATTCTCTGCGTCTGTCAAAACACTATAATTTGTAACATACGTTTTTGCCGCATCCGATAACTTGTCATACAAATTTCTGGCATTTGTAATTGCAGTTTCACTTTCAAGTGTAACCGTTCCTATATTGTTAATTGCCTGAATGACCGGTTGTGCTTCATTTTTTGCCTGCTCCGCTGCAGCTGCATTAGCTGCCGCCTGAGCCTGTGCTGCTGCATCTGCCTGTAACTGTGCCAAAGTTGCCTCTGCCGCCGCTAAAGTTTCATAATTTTTTACATAACCTTTTGCTTCTTCGGATAACGCATCATATTGGCTTCTCACAGATGAAATAGTCGCCTGACTTTCCATCGATACGGTACCGATTGCTGCAATTGCCTGATCTACAACATAAGCAGCATCCTGTGCAATTCCTTTTTCACTTTCTGTACCTGGAAGTTCATATACCAGTACCGGATAATTTGCTGCTACATTTTCAAAAATAGTTTTCGCTGCACTAAGTGGAAGATTGATACATCCATGCGAACCACTTCTCTTATAAATAGAACCTCCAAATGAATCTCGCCAGGTTGCATCATGCATGCCGACATTTCCCGCAAACGGCATCCAGTAATTCACCTTTGTTGCATATCCTTCCCCTTTTAAAGTCGCGCCCTTCTCTGTATAAGTAATTCCATATACTCCTGTCGGAGAACCATTTCCTTTTGCCAAATTTCCTGATACAAAGTCAGATTCTACAACAAGTTCACCATTTTTATAAAGGAATAAATGCTGTGCTGTCAGATTGATTTCCACATAAGAATTTCCATAATCATTCTCGCCATGACTGTTTGCAGTCTGTGAATAAACAATTTCTCTTGTAACATCCTCTCCTGCCTCTAAATCTGCAAGAATCTGAGCTGCTTCCCCTTCTTTATCCACTTTCCATCCATATGTACTCTTTGAAATTGTCACCGTGGAACCATAAGAAGTATTCAATGTTTTTGCCTTATAACATGTATTATAAGAACTTGCCAGTCCTGAAACATATTCTGCAACTGCCTCTTCATCAATCGATACTTCCATATCATCACTAATAGAAAGCCACTCGCTGGTTGTGCTTCCGTCCAATACTTCTTTCGCATCTCCGACTTCATATGTAATTGTAACGCCAGCGCAGTCATTGAGTTTTTCTACAAGTTTTTGAAACTCTTTATCATTCTCATCCAATGCCGGTTTTTCATAGCATTCAGCCTCTTCCAAATCCAGTGTTTCTGCAAGATTTAAAACTGCATCCTTTACTGCCTGAACCATTATTTCCTGGTTAATGGTTGTTCCCTGTTCTGCCGGGATTACAGCATACCCTTTTTTTTCTGTATAATCTGCAACCGAAGCATCTACAGGTGCCTCCTGATTTTCTTTTTGCATACAGTCAAGTTCTTCTATTGTCTTCTCTAATGCATCTTCATCATAAACAATCATTGTTTCTAATGCATAGGAAGGCTTCTGAAAAATAGCTGCCGGCCACGCAAACCCATTCTGCTTCTCTAAAAGTGCTTCTATTTCTCCATCAAAATCTGCTTCAAGCGCTATTTCTTCCCCAGAAACAACTTCTGTTTTTTCGTTTCGTTCTTCTAACGTCAGAGTATATCCCTTTACCCCTTTTTTTATCAGACTCTCTACCTTTTCTACATTTTTTCCTCCTGCAGCAACCCCGTTGATTGTTGTTCCGAAATTAAAGTGGCTTTGGAAATAAATTGCCATTCCAACATACGCCAATACTAGTATGATTACTGCTGCCATTACAATTAAAAACCACTTTTGCTGATAAAAAGGCTTTTTCACTGTTACGTTTTCAGTTTCTTTTTCATTTTTTTTCATCATATCATATATGTCCTTTCTCCATCTTTGCAATCCCTTAATAGAAAGCCATTGCAAAAAAGTCCACTCTTTATTATAAAGGTTCCAAACATGATGTCAACAAATTCGGAGATTCTTAACAAATATGTAAAAACCTCTCTCTCGTCTTTGACTTTTTGCACAAAAACCTTAAATTCCTCGTATTTAATTATTAAGAATTGAATAATCTTTCTTAAAATAAAAGAAAGATAATTGTTCTTTAAATTTCACTGTGCTATAATTCCCAAAGATAAAAATTCATTTTGTTTCAATCGAAAGAAGGAGATCATTATGAAAATCGGCTTCAAACAGAAAATTACAGAATTTATTGAAAAAAATAAACATGGACTCCTCCTCTTATATTTTCTCATTTATTTACCATGGTTTGGTTATTTGGAGGATACCGTCACAACACATTTCCATGTTATTCATGTGGCTTTAGACGATTATATTCCATTCTGCGAATACTTTATTGTTCCATATTTATTATGGTTTGCCTATGTGGCATGGGGAATTTCCTATTTCTTCTTAAAAAATAAAAACGAATACTATAAATTATGTGCTTTCCTTTTTACTGGAATGACAGTCTTCTTAGTGATCTCTACAATTTATCCAAATGGACACTATTTAAGACCAACTACTTTTGAGCACAACAATATTTTTACACAGGCAGTAAGATGGCTCTATTCCACTGACACCTCTACAAACCTGTTTCCAAGTATTCACGTCTACAATTCCATCGGCGTCAATCTTGCTGTATGGCATTGTGAAAATTTTAAAGAGAATAAAAAAGTACGATATGGCTCTGCCATCCTTTGTATCAGCATTATTCTTTCCACTATGTTTTTAAAACAGCATTCTGTTTTCGATGTTGTAACCGGAATTGTATTGGCAGCCTTTACTTACTCTTTTGTTTATGGTCGCAGTTGGGCCAGACAGCCAGAAGGCAAGGAAGTTCTTCATACACTTCCTCGTTCCTAATTCGTCAGGATGTTTTAGATATCAGAAAAGGAGACATGATTTCGTCTTTCACGAATCATGTCTCCTTTTCTAATACCTAAGTGTGTCCCTAAAATTCAAAATAGTACGTCCCCACTGAACCATAGAACATCTCCCTAGATTAATTCATCCAATTCTTTCAGCCATAGACTTGCGCAGGCATCCGACGGCATTCGCAAATCGCCTCTTGGTGATACTGCCACCGTACCAACCTTCGGTCCGTCCGGCAGACAGGAACGCTTAAACTGCTGTGAAAAGAATCTTCTACAAAATGTTTTCAGCCATTTTAAAATAATAGCTTCCTCGTAAACTCCGGCAAATGCTATTTTGGCAAGACGATAGATTTTCGCCGGCGAATAACCAAATCGCATCAAATAATACAAGTAAAAATCATGCAATTCATAAGGCCCTACAATATCCTCTGTTTTCTGTGCAATTTTGCCATTTTCCGGTGGAAGCAGTTCCGGTGAAACCGGCGTATCTAAAACATCCAATAACACTTCTGTAAGTTCCGACTCATCGCAGGTATCGGCATAATATTTTACAAGATGGCGCACCAACGTCTTTGGTACAGAGCAATTCACTGCATACATAGACATATGATCTCCGTTATAAGTAGCCCAGCCTAGGGCCAGTTCTGACATATCTCCGGTTCCAATTACCATACCATTTGTCTTATTGGCAATATCCATTAAAATCTGCGTCCGTTCCCTAGCCTGACCATTTTCATATGTTACATCATGCACAGACGGATCCTGCCCGATATCCCTAAAATGAATGTTAACAGCTTCTTTAATATCAACCTCGATGAATTCACATCCCAGACACTGAATTAATTTTACAGCATTATCGTAAGTCCGGTCTGTCGTGCCAAAGCCCGGCATTGTCACAGCTCTAATCTTTTTATGTTCTAATCCGAGCAAATCAAATGCTTTTACCGTAACCAATAAAGCAAGTGTCGAATCTAATCCACCGGATATTCCAACAACAGCCGACTGACAATTCGTGTGCTCCAAGCGCTTTTTCAATCCCATTGACTGAATCATTAAAATTTCATCACAACGTTTCTCTCTGTCTTCTTTCTTCCCCGGAACAAATGGTGCCGGATCAATAAAACGTGTTAATGTCGTTTCTTCCATCTGTATAGAAAATGATACACTACGATAGTTATCTTCTGGCAAAACTTCAAACGTTGTCATCCGACGCCGTTCTGCATTCAATTTCTGAATATCAATTTCAGAATAAATCGTTTCATTCACAAAACGTTCTGCTTTTTTTAAAATTCTTCCATTTTCTGCGATTACATTATGCCCAGAATAAACTACGTCTTGCGTTGATTCTCCGTCTCCGGCACTTGCGTAAATATAGCCACACAACAATCTTGCTGACTGACCGGAAATCAAATCTTCCCGGTAAACATCTTTTCCGGTTGTTTCGTCAGAAGCCGAAAGATTTACAATGATATTCGCACCATGAAGCGCATGCCGGATACTTGGCGGATTTGGCGTCCACAAATCCTCACAAATCTCTACTGCGACCTTCAACTGTGGTATTTCTGCACAGGAAAACAACAGATTCGTACCCATCGGCACCTTTTTTCCTGGCATAAGTTCTGTTTCCACACAACTTTCCATTCCCTTTGTAAAATGTCTTGCCTCATAAAATTCATTGTAATTCGGAAGGTAGGTCTTTGGCACAATACCTAGAATCTCCCCTCTGTTTAAAGCCGCTGCTACATTATACAACTTTCCCTGATGTTCTAACGGAAGTCCGACAAAAACAAGTCCATCTACATTTTTCGTTTCTTTGGCAATCTGAATCAATGCCTCTTTTGCTGACGTTAACAGCAAATCCTGTAAAAAAAGATCACTGCAAGTATACCCTGTCAGGCAAAGTTCCGGAAAAACCATGATTTTAGCGCCTTGTGAAGCTGCTTCCCTGATGGAATTACAAATTAATTCTGTATTATAAGCTACATCTGCCACTTTAATTTTAGGTGTGATCGCTGCAACTTTTATAAATCCCTGTCTCAATTTCGAATCTCCTTTAATTCTTCAATACTGAATTTGTATGCAGTATTACAAAACTGACATTTTACTTCAATTTCTTCTCCATCGTTAATAATATCATCCATATCTTTTTTGCTAATAGTAGCAAGTGCCTTTGAAATTCGGTCCTTCGAACAATCACATTGGAAAGCTGTCGGTGTTGTATCTGTAATCTCAAGTCCGAATTCGCCTAAAATTTCTTCTAAGATTCCTTCCGGACTCAATCCCTGCTCTAACATTTCTGTTACAGAAGCAATTTCTGCAATTTTTTTCTCTAATTTTTCAATCACCTCATCACTAGTAAATGGCATCAGCTGAATAATGAAACCACCTGCCTGCTTTACAGTGTTATCTTTGTTCATTAAAACACCAAGTCCTACTGCCGAAGGAATCTGCTCCGATGTTGCGAAATAGTATGTCAAATCTTCTGCAATTTCTCCTGTCTGCAATACAGTCTGCCCTACATATGGTTCTTTTAGTCCCATATCCTTAATAACACTTAATACGCCCATGTCAAGCGCACCACCTACATCCAGTTTTCCCATTTTATTCGGCGGTAAAATGACGTCTGGTACCACTGCATATCCTTTTACATTTCCTTTGGAATCAGCAGTGACTGTTAATCCCTTTGCAGGACCGCTACACTGAATCTGAAGGGTCAGTAAATCCTTTTCCCCCTTCATCATAGTTCCCATCATAGCGCCTCCTGACAACAGTCTTCCTAACGCTGCCGTCATCAATGGACTTGTATTATGATGTTTTCTTGCTTCTTCAACTAAATTTTTAGATGTAATGGCAAACGCACGTATCTGACTGTCCGCTGCCGTTGCTCTTACAATGTAATCTGTCATTTTTTTCCTTTCTCCCTTGCTATCACATAAATTCTTTCACTTGTTTCTTTTACCGGTTCTTTTGTAAAGGCATCATACGCTGTTACAAACTCCATTCCTGCCTTTTCCAAAAGTTCTTTCACGCGGTCTAGCGTATAGGCACGCTGAAAATGTGTTTCTTCATATTTACGGTATAAATCGTGCTCTTCTTTGATAAACAATGTCAAATCATATTGATTTACCTGTTCTTCCTCATCGAAATAATTATCCCAGATAAAACTGCCCTCTTCCCGATTCTCGCTAATCGTGGTTTCACCTAACAGTTCACGATACTTGTGCACAGTATTCAGATCAAAAATAAAAATTCCTCTAGGATCCAGATAATTATTTACAAGTCGGAATACCTGTTCTAATTCCTCATCTTCCAATATATAATTCATGGAATCACAAATACTGACAACCGCACGTACTGTTCCATAAAGTTCAAACTCCCTCATATCCTGTAACAAATAAAGGATATTGGAATTTCCCGACTCTATCTGAGCTTCTCTGGCAATTTCCAGCATTTCCTCCGAACAATCAATTCCTATCATATCATATCCGGACTTTTCTAACAAACGCGTCATTTTTCCTGTTCCACATCCCAAATCCAGAACAATACCATTTTCCACTTCATATTCCCGAAGCAGACCAATTAGGTATTCACTCCATTCCTCATATGGAACATTATCCATGAATAAATCATACACCTGCGCAAAACTACTATATGCTTCCATAAGAATTTCCTTGCCTTTCTTACTTTTGCTTCTTTGTTATACTATCAACTTTCCTGCGGAAAAGCAAGTAATTAGGGTGAAGTTCACTTGATTATTTTTTAGACAACCTTTATACTAAAAGAAAACGGCAAAAAGGATTTTATGTGATGGAACAGTACGAACATTATATCAGCAAAAATATCAAATCTCTTTATAAAAGAAAACTATTTGCTCCAATCATTTATTTAATACTAGTTGTAGTTTTATGGTTCTATTTTTCACTGGCAGATTTGCTTTTTCCAGCCAACCTCACTAGTTCACAGTTTGAGAAAGCTTATGAAAAAAATTCTGCAGCCTATGTTCATACAACCTTATCTGATTTAAAATTTACCGGTTATACACAAACAAAATATGGACGTACTACCGGCTATTTTTATTACACGATGCAGGATTCCGGTTGTCTGATTGTATTGCTTGCTCCAACTACCTGCGAACAAGGGCTTCCTTCTATCGATGAAGTAGAATTAAAAGGAAAACTCTGTGGTAATACCAATAGTTTTGCTGAATTACGCCTTCATCTTGCAGAAGATTTAGCTTGGACAGAAAATGGCATCAGCGAAAAAGTTTCCAAATTTTATTTCAGCGAGCCTGACTATAACCCAATTGCGAATTTCTGCTTATTTGCATGCATTTTTCTGACCGGCGGATATGCACTCGGATGTATTTTTTTCTATATTTTATGGATGTTTTTCCCTGTCCTTTCGCCACCTTGTCAAAATCTGGCACTGTTTGGAAAGCCAAAGGACTTATTAGAGCAGGCAGAAGAAGAACTCGCTACACTTCCACAGCTTGCAACAGAAGACATGTTCATTACAGAGCATTTCTTTATTGAAACTTCCAATTACGGTGTCGCCGTAGTACCAATTAATGAAATTATATGGATTTACAAATATTCCACGTTGCATAAATTTTTCTGGTATCATTTTAGTATTTCCTATACACTTCATATTACAGCAAATAAGCATCTTTATATCAGATGTCCGAAGAATATTAAATCCGATATTGATGGTATTATTGATTACCTTTCAGAAGCAAATCACAATATTTTAGTTGGTTTTAATGAAAAAAATCGATTGAAGGTTCAAGAAATCCAGGGACGACCAATGCATTTCGAAAAACTGATTGCTTTTTTGCAAAAAAGAATTTAAAAAATGGGACGAAGTTTTTTCAAGCTTCGTCCCATTTTTCATTATTGCTATGAAAATAATCCTTTAAAGAAGTCTCCAATTTTTGAAAATAAATCAGAGAAAAAGTTTCCAATACTTTCAAAAATACCGGATGCGTCTCCGCTTCCTTTGAATGAATTGTAAAGAGAAGATGCATAATCTACTAAACTACTTAAATCAATATCAAGAGAACTGATTTTTAATAACAAGTCGATAATCTGCTGTCTTTCTTCATCTGTTAATGTAACATCATATTTTTTACAAGCATCATCTAATGCTTCATTAATGCTTTCCTCATCATCAAGACCTTTTTCTGCAATAAGAGATTTTACATATGCGATAAATTCTTCTACTTCCTCATCTGTAAGACCTTCAATAGAATCTTCCAATTTACCGGTGATTACAAGTTCGTTTAACGCTGTATCAATTACGTCTTCTCCAATCTCTTCCCCGGTAATTTCTTTATATGCCTTAAAAATTCCAACCAATGCTGCTGTTCCTGAAATAGAAGTTGGTCCTGCTACAATGATATCTGCATCTGTAATTCCTGCTGTTGTCAATGCATTCTTATACATACCAACTGTACAATAATTAATATTATTGGTAGAGATATTTAAACCACTTCCGGATTCTCTTTTTACAATCACAACAGAAGATAATGATCTTGTTCCGATTGCACTTGAATCAATGTACTGATCCAGATAATTATGTTCTTCTTCATTTGTAACATAAACAACATCATACTGCTCCAGATTAGCAGGATCAATGCCCATAAATCCAAGCACTGTATTTCGCTGTTCGTCTGTTAAATCAGCTCCTAATGCAAGATATGGTTTGTCTTTCTCTGTAATTACAACTTCATCCCCTGTTGATTCTGCAGACTCTGATGAAGTAGCTTCAGAACTACTCTCACTTCCTGTATTAGATGTTACAGTTCCCTTTACATCAGTCGTTGCATCTGATGATGAAGCCTCTGCATTCGATGTTGCATCTGTTGCAGTTTCTTCTGATGATGTCTCTGTTGCCCATGCTACAGTAGAGGATGTCATAAGAACTGATACAGCCATTAACACACTTAAAATCTTTTTCTTATTCCTTTTCACTATAATGCCTCCATTTTGTTATTTTATCTATAGCATCAGGTATCGATTCTCACTGTCATCCATGCCAGAATATCTTCATATACCTGCTGTCTATCTGTTTCGTTTAAGATTTCATGGCGATCATTTTCATACAATTTCCATGTAATATCTTCGCTTCCTGCTTCCTTAAACATATCATAAACTCTTTTTACCCCTTCTCCACAATCTCCTACCGGATCATCCTTTCCGGATACAATAAAAAGAGGTAATTTGGGGGAAATCTTCTTCACATTTTCCATCTGGTTATCAAACAATACCGCTTCCATTAAACCACGATATCCATTGACTGTAAAGATGAAGTTACATTTCGGTTCTGAATAGTACTGTTTCACGATTTCCTCATCCTTTGTCAGCCAGCTATTATTCAATGTTTTTCCTGTTAAATCATATTTTTTATAAGGCTTACTAAAAGAAAGATTACGAACAAATTTACTTCTATAATGCCAGCCCTTAAATTTTGCAATTATGCTACATACTTTTAGTCCTAACTTTGTAGTACTATCTGGCACGCTTCCGGTTCCCATAATAATGGCTCCACGCAAATTTTCATGATGAAATGCCAGATACTTCCGCAACATATAAGATCCCATACTATGACCTAACATAAAGTATGGAACACCTTTATTTTCAGCCTGAATCATGGTACGAAGCTGATGCATATCCTCAATTAAGGTATCACTTGGATGAGTTTCCTCAAAAAAGCCCCATTCACTTTCGTCTGTAACGGATTCTCCATGCCCAATATGGTCATGTCCTACCACCATAAATCCTTTTTCTGTCAAAAAGCTGGCAAAATCGTCATATCGTTCAATATATTCCACCATTCCATGTGTAATCTGCAAGATTGCATGATATTCACCTGATTCTGGTAACCATTTTACTGCATGTACATTTGTTTTTCCATCTGCTGACAGAAATGAAAAATTTTCTTTCGTTGCCATATAATCCTCCTTATTTTGCTGAAAAAATCCAGATTCTACTAGATGAGAAGAGGATTTTTTCCTTTGAATCGTCTTATGTCGACCTTTTTATACTCACCTACTATATTGTAACAGATGTTACCACTTCTTTGCAAACTTTCTCAAGTTCATCCATGCATTCTTTCTGCTCCATAAACTCTTTTCCAATTTCTTCCATTTGAATCAGAATACAGTCCTGACGATTTCCAATTTCTTTCTCATGATCACTCAATTCCAGAGCCATACCCTTCAATTCATCCAAACGTCCCGTATCAATTGTTTTCATTTCACCTTTGTATTCATCGACACATACCATGCTTTGTTTCATCAGATGGCTCATTGAAATATTATTTTCCCGTAACAATGCAGTCAAATGTTTCATCTGCTCTTCTAATTCTGCATTTTTTTCTTCTAATTTTTTCAGTTCTTCTTCCACAAGATATGCCGTCTGCTCATATTGTCCTGAGAATGTACGCACTTCTTCTGCTGCTGCTATAAATTTTTTCCCGGATTCTCCCATTCGTCCAGCTTCAATCGCAGCATTTAAAGATAATACACTCATATTTTTTGCGTATTCTTTCATCTTTCCAATGTTTTCCAAAATCCCCTCTTCTGTCTCCCTGAACCCACCTGAAAATTCTGTCAAATATTTCGTTGGTGTTGTAAAATGTTTATTGCTTTCCACGATTTCCTGGATTTTATCACGCTGCTCGGTTACCTGCTCTAAAAATTTCTGTTGCAAACCAGAAACTGCCTGTATCTCATCCATTGTTTCTGTAACGTTTTTTCCAAATTTCTCAGCACGATTTCCATCTGTTTCTGCCATATTTTTCACATACTTTACGTGATTCACTACTTCAGACAAATCCGTATCCATCTGTGCCCTAGAAGCTGTTACTCTGGCAAACTGTTCCTCAAACATATCCTTTTTCTGCGCAACACCGGAAAGTATCTGCATCTGCTGTGCCTGCTTTTCCTGTGCTGTCTGTAATTCCTGTTCTAATACCTTGCCTTTTTTTCCGCCAAACATCCTACTCTCCCTTTCCCTTCTATTTTTCTATTTTATAGCTATCTATAATTTTTAATTACAATTTGAACACTTTCCATTCCCTGATAACAATTAATATCAGGATAATAAATAATCGACATACAAATATCGTTCTTTTTCCCCGTTAAGGCATTTTCCCAATTCTGCTCTCCATATTTTAACACAAAATACTGTCTAAAGTCTTCTATGTTTCCAAAATAAACTGCAGATATTCCGATTCCATCTTCCGTCTGAAGATTCAACCGCAATACATTCTGATTTTTTCCAACAATCCATGCTCGCTGGATTCGCAAATTCCGATCTGCAAAAACAGGTTTCGTATTTCCTTTTCCAAAAGGTTCTAACAGATCAAATTCCCGTATCAAATCTGTTGTCACATATGTAACAGGCATCGGCACATCAATCCTGATTTTCGGAATAAAATCCTCTTCTGTCAATTCCGTTAACTCATTTATCCTCAGCCTGAATCGTTCCACATTTTCCTCTGGCATGGAAAGACCTGCTGCCATGGGATGACCACCGAACTTTGTAAAAAGTTCCCGACATTTACACATCTCCTCATACATAGAGTACTCCTCTATGGAACGTCCCGATCCTTTCACACCATCTTCGGCTCTTGTCAACACAAAAACCGGTCTGTGGTACTGCTCCCGGATTCTTCCTGCAATAATCCCAGCAAGACTTTCATGCACCTTGGGCAGATAGATTACAAGTACTTTATCCTTTTTCATACTTTTTTCTACTATCTTTGCCGCCTCTTCTACACCTTCTAATGTCATATCTTTTCGCTGGATATTCAACTCCACTAACTCACTTGCTATCTCAGCTGCTTTCACCGCGTCTTGCTGTAAAAAAAGTTCCAATGACCTCTTTGCCGTATCAAGTCTGCCACTTGCATTAATACATGGTCCTAATACAAAACCGATGTGATACGCCGTAATCTGTTCCGGTTCTAACTTATTCTGTGCAATCAATGCTTTCATTCCTGGATTACTCGTGCGACGAAGCCGCTTTAGCCCCTCCCTCACTAAAATCCTATTCTCATCTGTCAGATCCATAACATCGCCTACTGTTGCAAATGCCACATTTTCCAAAAAAACATAGGTCTCTTCCTTTGATTTTCCCATTTTTTCATAGAGAACCTGCATTACCTTCCATGCCACTGCTGCCCCGCAAAGTTCTCCAAAAGGATAACGGCAATCCTCCTGCTTTGGATTTACAATTGCATCTGCATTGCTTTTACAATACTGCTTCTTTCCGTCCTCCTCCACAAATGGAATGTCATGATGATCCGTCACTAAAACCGTAAGTCCTAATGATTTTGCATATGCAATTTCAGAAATCGCTGAAATCCCATTATCACAGGTTAGGATGGTGTCCATACCATCTTCGTATGCCTTTTGAATCAAATTTTCATTGATTCCATAGCCATCCTTCATCCTATCCGGAATCTGTGTTGAAACTTCTCCTCCGCAGGCACGGATTCCTTCTCTTAAAATATAAGTTGACATCACTCCATCAATATCATAATCACCGATAATACGAATTTTTTTCTTTTCTTTTATTTTTTCTTTTAAAATATCAGTCAATAGAACTACATCTTTCAACAAATATGGATCATATAATTCTTCTAACGTTCCATATAAATATTTTTGAATATCCGCTTCCTCTATAATTTCCCGGTTTCGAATAATCCGGGCTGTGACAGGATTAATATGAAATTTTTTGCCAATCCCGTTAAAATCTGCGCCTTTATTTAATACCAGCCATTTTTCCATCTTAATACTGTACCTTCCATAAAATCAGTCCGCTTGCCGGTGCCGTATATCCAGCCTGTTCTCTGTCTTTTTGTTCTAAAATTCTTTTAACATCCTCTGGTTCGAGCCGATAACTTCCTACTTCAATCAGTGTTCCGGTTAAAATCCGAACCATATTCTGCAAAAATCCGTTTCCGCAATAAGATAACCGGATTTCTTCTCCAATCTGCTCAATTCGGATATCATAAATTGTCCTGACTGCTGATTTTTTCATTTTCTTATTTCCGCAAAAAGAAGTAAAATCATGTGTCCCCGTCAAATACATGGCGGCTTTTTGCATTCTTGCTATATTCAACTTTTCCGGATACTGATAAACATATTTCCGTTCAAATACATTTGGAATCTCGCTGTTATGAATTCTGTATACATACGTTTTCTCAACTGCATGGTAACGACTATGAAAACGCTCGTCTACCTCTTCTATTTTGAAAACAGCAATATCTTCTGGCAAATAATGATTCAAATAAGAAAGAATTTCCTCTTTATCATATGTCCCTTCTAAATGAAAATTTGCAACCTGCTCTCTTGCATGAACGCCCGCATCCGTCCTGCCGGAACCAGTGATTTCCACTTCTTTTCCGGCAAACTTAGATAATACCGCTTCTATCTTCCCTTGTATCGTTGCATCTGTGCTTTTCTGGCTCTGCCAGCCCTTATATCTTGTCCCATCATACTGTATCAATATCTTATAGTTTTTCATAAAACCTTCCATTTAGGAGCAGTAGGATTTTCCTTCCACTCCAGATTATTTTTTCTAAAAGTATTCTATCACAAACCTACTGAAAAACCAACCGTGGAAACGGTCTCTTCCCTGTTTTGAATCTTGCCTTTTTCTCACATTTCTACGACATAAAAAATCCGCATTCCCAGATATTACCTTATCTGAAAATACGGATTTTCCATTTATCTTTCCCTACTTATACTCTGATACATTACTGCTATCTACTCTTTCAAATGGTACCCAGACATATTTTTCGTCTTCTGTTACTCCTTCCACCTCTCCGATGGATTCTCCCTTTGCAAATTTTACAGCAGCTTCTATAGCAGCTTCTCCCTGTCCAACAGCGGACTGATAAACCGTGAATGCCATTTCGCCATTTTCAATTGCTGTACAACCATCAGCAGTTGCATCCACTCCCAAAATTGGTAATTCACTTAAATCAATCTTTGCTTCCTTGCAGGCTTCCACTACTCCAAGTGCCATTCCATCATTATTGCATATCACACAATCTACCGGACTGCCTGTCTTTAAAAATATTTCAAACATTTCTTTTGCCTGCTCTGTATCCCAATTTGCATAATCTTCAAAAACATAATTGATTTTCTTTCCACTAGCTTCTAACGTTTGTTTTGCTCCACTTGTTCTTCCATTCGTTGCTGAATGATTCTTTGGTCCTTTTAACAAAACTACATTAATTTCATCTTTATCTGCAAACTTGTCTAACACATATTCCGCCTGAAACTGCCCTGCTACACTTTCATCAGAACCTACATAAATATCTTTTCCTGATTCCAGTCGTCTGTCATCCGGACAGCTATTAATAAATATGATTGGCGTATCGCCTGCATTCGCCTTTAATTCCACTACAGTATCTGCTGATACCGGTCCACAGATAATAACATCATAATCTTCCGCCACTGCCGTTTTAATATGTTCTACTTGATTCTCTATGGATTCTTCCGCATCCATTACATCTAGCTGAACACCCTCAGCTGACGCTTCCTCCTGTGCCGCATCTACTAACATCTGTCGAAAAGTATCCATTGAATTTAAAGTAAGAAGCACCTTAATGTTTCCACCGTTTGCCGTACTTGTACTACTACAGCCGTTAAAGCAAAACATTCCAATCATTGCAATACTCAATAAT
Source organism: Roseburia sp. (assembly GCA_051879395.1). Lineage (GTDB taxonomy): Bacteria > Bacillota > Clostridia > Lachnospirales > Lachnospiraceae > Roseburia. The sequence goes on from JBJELY010000183.1 coordinate 32,947, forward strand.
ATTCCAAGCTTTTTCTTCATCTCTAGCGCTCTCCTTTCTCAATCTTAAACATTTCAACCTGATCTGCCAGTTCTTTTGCGGATGCCGTCAATTCTTTTGCATCACTTGCCACTGCCTGGCTATTGCCGGTAATGGTATTGGCCTGTTCTACCATGGTATCTGACGTAGCCAGAATTTCTTCCGAGCTTGCTGCCTGTTCTTCGGAAATTGCAGCTACACTACTTGCTACCTCATCTACTTTTTCTACCTTTTCAATCATCTGCAGTACCAGACTACTTACCACATCGATATTGTCAAAAATAATATCAAACGTCTTTAGTGCGTCCCCAACCAGCTCGCTACTACTGTTGATGTTGTTTACACTATCATCTGCCTGACTAACTGCATCTTTGACTAACTCGTTGATTTCAGAAATAAGATTCTCAATATTATGTACAGAACTTGCGCTATTCTGTGCTAACTGACCAATCTCTGTTGCAACAACTGCAAAACCTTTTCCTGCTTCTCCTGCTCTTGCAGCTTCTATTGACGCATTTAAAGATAACAGATTTGTTTCCTCTGCAATCCCACTGATGACACTCGTGATATTCGTAATCTCTTCGGAAGCCTTTCCAACCTTGTCAATTGCCTGTTGCAATTTTAAAACAGACTCATTAATGCTCTTCATTGCAACACCAACATTCTGCATATCTGTTTTTCCCTTGCGCGAAACTTCCACAGTTTCTTTCATCTTGTTGTCTACCTGTTCTCCATCTTCTCTTGTATCCGCCACTACCATTGCTAATGTTGTTGCATTTTCTGCGATTTCATTAACAGAAAGGGATAACTGTTCAACCGTATTATTTAATTCCTGCATAGACTGGCTCTGCGTTTTAGACGCATCGTACATCTGTCCTGAAACCTGATTACTGTTATCCGCTTGTATATGTAATTTACCAGATACTCCGTAAATAGAAGAAATCATACCACGCATTGATTCAATAAACTTCTCTACTCCCCGGCTCATAACACCAATTTCATCATTACTTTTTGTTTCGACATTTACCGTGAAGTCACCTTCTGTCATGGAAGTAATGATGTTTGTAAGTTCTTTTACCGGTTTAATTGTAACATGTATCACACGTGCAATTAAAATGGCCAAGATTAATACTGAAACATTTGCTATGACAATCATTACAATTCTAACCGTATTAATATCAGAATAAATGATTGACGTTGGAATATAAGATACCAATATCCAATCCGTTCCTGGTACCTCTGCAAAAGCTATCATATTACCATCTATTTCTGTCATCTGATAATCGCGTTGTTCTCTCTTTTCTTCCACGCCTTTCATAAAACTGTCACTAGAATCACCCAGTTTTGTAGAAATAAGACTGTTGTCCCGATGCGCAAGAATGGTACCGTCTGCTGAATTAATTAAAAATGCCTGTGCGTCATCCATTTCCACAAAACTATTTACAATAATACTAATACGCTGAAGCGATAAATCTGCGGATATTACCTTCATTTTTCCGGAATTATCATTTAAAATACCAGATGCGCTGATAACTGCCTCTCCATTTGCATTTGTATATGCATCGGTAAATCCCATATTCAGTCTCGTCAATCCTGCTTGATACCATACTGATTCAGTTGGATTACTCTCTATCTTTTCAGACCCCTCTGCCTTCATCAAGCGACCATTTTCATCCGCTATATACAATCCTTCCGGATAATTATCACTATATCCATAATATTGGTTTAATATCACCTGGAGTTCTTCTTCGCTTGGGTTTGTTCCTTCTATTACCTGTTTCACACTTTGAAATGAAGCCAGATTTTCATTCAGCCATGCTTCGATTTCATTAACCTGATTATCGATGGATGAATTCAAAAGATTTTTCGAATATTGCGTTATAATATTCTTGGAAATATAATAAGCTACTCCTACTAACAGTAACACAATAATGATTACTACCGGAAGTATGGTTCCTAGAAGCTTTGTCCTTATAGAAACTATTTTCTTTTGTTTTTCCTGTTTCATTTTTTTCTTCCTCCCTAGTTAGTATGATATATATTTCCATTATAATACTTTTGTGCACTTTACACAACATTTTTGTAGCGTTGTTTTATTTTTTCAATATTTTGCACATTTTTCTCCTTTTTTTGTCTATTTTCGAAAAAAAGATACCATCAAAACTGGATGGTATCTTTCGACAACCGAATCTATTATCATCACAAAGAGCTTACACCAATTCTGCCATTCTTGTAACTGCCACATAAATTTCTGATATCTTATACCATGTTCTATAATCAACTATGCCCGTAATTGGTAAACCGAAAATTGCTTGGAATTTTTCTACAGCATTTTTGGTTGCCTGCCCATATATTCCATCCGGTGTTATAACCGGAATTGCCGGATAAGAACGGGCAATTCTCGCTAGCTGCTCCTGCATCTGGCGAACTTTGTCGCCAGTAGACCCCACTGTAAGATCAACCCTTGGCCAGGAAGCCGGTATTCCTGAGATTTCCTCTGCCACATTAATATACATATTGTTTCCATAATAGTAACGCAAAATTTCAATTGGCGTATAATTCTGGTCTCCTAAAAATTTGCTTCCCCACTGGCTCAACCAATTGCTACAAGTAACTCTCTCTCCATCACAGTATTGTGTCAATATCGGCTGTTTTACATTTGGCCTTGATAAATAGTTTTCAAACATCTCATCTACTATATTAGAGATATTCTGAAAAATATTTCTTCCATAAGACCACTTCTGGTCAAATGCAGTAGAGGAAGTAATCGTAAAATTGTACCCTTTATTCCGGTACCATTCCGTGTACACACGGTTCATGGTAAAGGACATAATCGCCAGAACATTTGCACGAATCGTTGCATCCGGCCAGGTAGAATAAATTTCACTAGAAGCAACGTTCTTGATATAATCCCGGTAACGCACATAATAATCTGCTGCCGTAGGGTCTGTCGGTACTCCATCATGTACTACTACATACTCCGGTACTACAACACGGCTTAAAACGATTTCCCCTGATTCTGTAATCGGCTTGATTTCTGATTCTGCTATCTTTGCCGGATAATCCCCAAAAAGTGTATGAATTGGTATGACAATTGTATCAATCGGATTTCCTGGGGCATTTTCCTGCACCATTCTTATTTTTTGAACCGATGTCTGATCTGAAAAAACCTCAATTCCAGTGACAGTGACCGGACGGAACCCTTCCGCGGTAACCCGGATCGAATATTGGGCAAATGGTTGCCTCTCGCTCGGTTCCATGGAATATTCCAATGGCGGAGTATTAAGTTCCAACGTTTCTGATTGTCCTGATTCATCCGTGACCACTTCCTCTAAATTTTCCTCCGGATCCCCGGAATAAGAAATTTCAATTTTAGCATCTTCAACCGGGATGCCTTCTCTTGACGTGGTTACATCAACACGTAACCTACCTTTGTCTACAACTTCATTCTGCAAATATCGTATATTCTGCATCTGCTACCTCGACATTTCACTCCGTATATCATATGCTTTCTTTTTCAAAATGCCAAACCTTGAAAAGATTTATGAAAACGCACTTTCTTTATACACAAAAACAGGAAGCCGTTTTTTCGAAACGACTTCCTGTTTTCCCTTGTATCTGCCATTGGCATATTATGTCGTTTTACAGATGTAAAACTCTTTCCTTTATCTCTTGTGTTCTTCCCTGATTCCAGAACTGTGTTCCAATATATCCACAAGTTCTTCTAGCTACACTCATCTTATCCTGATTGCGATTACCACAATTTGGGCATTCCCAAATGAGTTTTCCGTCCTTATCGGTTACAATCTGAATCTCTCCGGTATAACCACATTCCTGACAATAATCACTCTTTGTATTTAATTCTGCGTACATTATGTTGTCATAAATGTACTGCATCACAGATAATACTGCATCTAAGTTATTTTGCATATTTGGTACTTCCACATAACTGATAGCACCACCCGGTGATAATTCCTGGAACTGCGATTCAAATTTCAACTTATCAAAAGCATTCATCTGCTCTGTAACATGCACATGATAACTATTCGTAATATAGTTCTTATCTGTTACACCTTCAATGATACCAAAACGTTTCTGTAAACATTTTGCAAATTTATAAGTTGTAGATTCCAATGGTGTTCCGTACAAACTGAAATCAATATTATGTTTCTCTTTCCATTTTGCACAGGCATCATTTAATTTACGCATAACCTCCAATGCAAACGGTGTTCCTTCTGGATCAGTATGCGAAACGCCTGTCATATATCTCGTACACTCGCAAAGTCCTGCATATCCAAGTGAAATAGTAGAATATCCATCATACAAAAGTTTGTCTATCGTTTCACCTTTCTTCAAACGGGCAAGTGCACCATTCTGCCATAAAATAGGTGCCACATCAGAAGGTGTTCCAAGCAGACGGTTATGTCTTGCCATAAGTGCACGATAACATAAGTCAAGACGCTCATCCATTAACTCCCAGAACTTATCCATATCTTTTCCGGAAGAACATGCCACATCCACCAGATTTAAAGTAACAACACCCTGATTGAAACGTCCATAATACTTTTTACCAGGAACATAGTTACTTGCATTCGCGTAGTTCTCTTTGGTACGGTCTACCGTAAGGAAAGAACGACATCCCATACAAGTATAACAGTTACCATCTTTTAACTTCTTCATGATTTTTTCAGAAATATAATCTGGCACCATTCTCTTTGCTGTACACTCTGCTGCAAGTTTGGTCAACTCCCAGTATTTTGTACCTTCACGAATATTATCTTCTTCTAATACATAAATCAATTTCGGGAATGCAGGTGTAATAAAAACACCTTTTTCATTCTTAACACCTTGAATTCTCTGATGCAAAACTTCCTCAATGACCGCAGCAAGATCATCACGAAGCTGTCCTTCCGGCACTTCATCTAAATACATAAATACCGTTACAAATGGTGCCTGTCCATTTGTTGTCATTAATGTAATGACCTGGTACTGAATCATCTGCACACCACGGTTAATTTCTTCTTTGACACGAATTTCTGCAATTTTATTGACCATCTCTTCTGATGGTTCAATTCCTGCAGCCTCTAATTCTGAACGAACTGTCTTACGGAATTTTTCACGACTTACCTGAACAAATGGTGCTAAATGAGAAAGTGAAATACTCTGTCCACCATACTGAGAACTTGCAATCTGGGCAATTGCCTGTGTTGCAATATTACAAGCAGTCGAAAAGCTCTTTGGACGATCAATCATTGTCTCACTGATAACCGTTCCGTTCTGAAGCATATCCTCTAAATTGACAAGACAGCAGTTATGCATATGCTGGGCAAAATAATCTGCATCATGGAAATGAATAATTCCTTTTTCATGTGCCTCCACAATATCCGGTGGAAGTAGAAAACGCTTCGTAATATCCTTGCTTACTTCGCCTGCCATATAATCACGCTGTACACTATTTACGGTCGGATTCTTATTGGAATTTTCCTGTTTTACTTCCTCATTGTTGCACTCTAACAGGCTTAAAATCTGTTGATCTGTCGAATTGGATTTACGAACCAATGCTCTTTTATAACGATATGTAATATAATTACGTGCTACATTAAATGCACGCTGATTCATAATCTGGTTCTCCACCATGTCCTGAATCTCTTCTACGCTTGGAGACCGTTTCATATTCTCACAAGCCTTCTCTACATTTGCAAGTATCTCCTGTATTTTTTCTTCCGTTAATTTCTCATAGTCGATTACACTGTCATTAGCTTTGCGAATAGCCGCTTCAATTTTCTTAATATCGAAAATATCTTCACTTCCACTTCGCTTAATAATCTTCATTTCTTTTGACTCTCCTTTATCTATTTCTAATCTTTCATCTATATAAAATCGTTATGATACTTATTTCCTAATTTATTCTCATGCTGTTTTTCTAACCCACCAGAAATAGAATCAAGTTTATTATACAATATATTGTGTCTTTGTCAATCTGTTTCACTAGATTATGTATGTAATTTCATTTTAAAACACAAAAAAAGGTGTCGCAAACCTAGTGTTTACAACACCTTTATTCATAATTACCAAATTTTTTACATTTTATTCGTCAATTTTGTCATGTGGTGTTTTTCGTTCCTGACCACAACATCTTGGGTTTTCTCCGGATAAATCTATGTCTAGATTTTCCGCTATTATATCCAGGTAGTGGCAAAATACTTCCACATCTTCCTTCGTCATCCCTTTTACAAGCATGGCCTCCATTTCCTGCATATCCTGTTCTGCCTGTTCCATCCTGTGTTTTGCCAAATCTGTCAACAGAATTTTTTTTAATCTGGCATCCCGCTCCACCGAAACACGCTGAATCAGTCCTTTCTTTTCCATTAATCCCAATATATTGCTTGCTGTTGCCCTTGATATGGAAAAAGCCTCTTCCATATCTTTCTGAAAAATTTCATGATCCTGATGATCATGCAAAAATCCAAGCACCCAATGTTGCATTGCCGTTAAATCATCATGATTCCGCTGACTTTTCTCCTCCATCTGATTCTTGATTTCTTTATTGATGATTCGAAGCTTATGTCCGATGGTTTTATTAATTTCCATATATTTTGGGCTCCTTCCCCATTGACAATTAAAATTTCCTGACGTATAACTATATTGTTAGCACACTAACATTTAAAAATCAATACTATTTTGAAAATAAAATAGAGAAAGGAAGGTTCTATTTATGTTAAAAACCCTTGGAGCCCAAATCAAGGAATTCAAAAAAGATTCCCTGCTCACTCCAATTTTCATGATCGCAGAAGTTCTCATGGAAACAATTATTCCATTAATGATGGCATCTATCATTGATTATGGTGTTTCTGCCGGCAACATGAATCACATCTATAAAATGGGAGTTCTAATGATTATTGCAGCCTGTTTTTCCCTTACTTTTGGTATTCTCGGCGGAAAATACGGTGCTAGAGCTTCCACCGGCTTTGCCCGAAATCTAAGAAAAGGAATGTATGAAAATATCCAGACATTCTCCTTTTCCAATATTGATAAATACAGTACAGCGGGACTTGTCACGCGTCTGACTACAGATGTTACAAACTTACAAAATGCATATCAGATGATTCTACGTATGTGCGTCCGCGCACCAATCAGTTTAATCTGTGCGATGTGTATGGCATTCTTTATCAGTCCAAAACTTGCCAGCATTTATCTGGCTGCCGTACTTGTACTCGGCGTTATTCTTGCTTTTATTACGGTAAAAGCACATAAATACTTTTCACAGGTATTTCCAAAATACGATGACTTAAATGCTTCCGTACAGGAAAATGTTTCTGCTATCCGCGTCGTAAAAGCGTATGTGCGTGAAGACTACGAAAAGAAACGTTTTACAAAGGCAAGTCAGAAAATTTACAATATGTTTGTAAAAGCAGAAAGCATTATCATCTGGAATAACCCGGTTATGTTCCTTGCTGTTTATTCCTGTATCATTGCCATCAGCTGGATTGGTGCCAAAATGATTGTAAGTGATACCCTTACAACCGGAGCACTGATGAGTCTTCTGACTTACTGCATGAATATTATGATGAGTTTAATGATGCTCTCCATGGTATTTGTTATGTTAACTATGAGTATTGCAAGTGCAGAACGAATTGCTGAAATCTTAAATGAAAAAAGTGATTTGGTAAACCCGGAACACCCTGACTTTGAAGTACCAGACGGAAGCATCACGTTCGACCATGTTTCTTTCCAATACAATAAGACAGCAGAAAAACCTGTTCTAAATGATATCAATCTTTCCATCAAATCGGGAGAAACCATTGGAATCATCGGTGGTACCGGAAGTTCTAAAACTTCTCTGGTCAACCTAATCAGCCGGCTTTACGATGTCACTGACGGACGTGTTATAGTCGGCGGAAAAGATGTCCGTTCCTATAATTTAGATACCTTAAGAAATGAAGTATCTGTTGTATTACAGAACAATGTTCTTTTCTCCGGTACGATTTATGAAAATCTGCGCTGGGGAGATAAAAACGCAACCGATGAAGAATGCCGCCATGCGTGCGAACTTGCCTGTGCCAGCGAATTTATTGAACGTTTTCCTGATGGGTATGATACCTATATCGAACAGGGCGGAAGCAATGTATCCGGTGGACAGAAACAACGTCTTTGTATTGCAAGGGCGCTGTTGAAAAAACCTAAGATTTTAATTTTGGATGACAGTACAAGTGCTGTTGATACCGCTACGGATGCTAAAATCCGAAAAGCTTTTGCAGAGGAAATTCCGGGCACTACAAAATTAATCATCGCACAGCGTATCTCTTCCGTTCAGAACGCCGACCGCATTATTGTTTTAAATGAAGGTATCATTGATGGATTTGGCACCCATGATGAATTACTAGCAACAAATGAAATCTATCGTGAAGTTTATGAATCCCAGACACAGGGAAGCGGTGACTTTGATGAAGGAGGTGTTGCATAATGCCAGAACAGATGAAAAATGCAAAACCCATAAATGGTCCTGGCGCACCAAGAGCAAGAGGTCCAAAACCAAAGGTTCAAAACCCAGGCAAATTATTTTCAAGATTATTAGGATATATTTTTAAAAATTATGCAATCCATTGCATCATTGTAGTTGTTTTAATTTTTGTCTCTGTACTTGCAAATGTTCAGGGAACTTTATTTATGAAAACTCTGATTGACGGCTACATTACTCCTCTTTTACAAAGTGCCAACCCTGATTTTTCAGACCTTGCGCATGCGATTATGCGGATTGCATTCTTTTATGGATGCGGTGTCGTAGCTGCTTATGTACAGAGTAAAATTATGGTTTATGTCACTCAGGGAACATTACGCAACCTCCGTGATGATATGTTTACCCATATGGAATCACTTCCAATCCGTTACTTTGATACCCATGCCCATGGCGATATCATGTCAACCTATACAAACGATACTGATACGTTAAGACAGATGATTAGTCAAAGTATGCCACAACTTTTAAATAGTGCCATTACAATTGTAAGTGTATTTGTCAGTATGATTACGTTAAGTATCCCTCTGACTCTGCTTACCCTTGTTATGGTAGGTGTTACCCTTGTTGCAACAAAAAAAATCGGTGGATTAAGTGCCAAATACTTTGTTGCACAACAAAGAGATCTTGCCACCGTTAATGGTTTTATTGAAGAAATGATGAATGGTCAGAAAGTTGTAAAAGTTTTCACCCATGAACAGGAAAGTATGGATGATTTCAATAAACTAAACGATAAACTTTTTGAAAGTGCAGACAATGCTAACACCTTTGGTAATATTTTAATGCCAGTCAATGCACAGATTGGAAATATCAGTTATGTCCTTTGCTCCATTGTTGGCGGTATTCTTGCCTTAAATGGAATTGGCGGATTTACCCTCGGATCGCTTGCCAGCTTCCTAACTTTTAACAAGAGTTTTAATCAACCGATTAGCCAGGTGAGTATGCAGTTAAATAATATCGTTATGGCACTTGCCGGATGTGAACGTATCTTTAACCTGTTAGACGAGGAACCGGAAACCGATAACGGTTATGTCACCCTAGTTAATGCAAAAATGGAAAATGGCGTTCTGACCGAGACACCGGAACGTACCGGGCTTTGGGCTTGGAAACATACCCATCAGGCAGATGGCTCCGTGGATTATGTAGAACTAAAAGGGGATGTTGTTTTTGATGATGTAGACTTTGGTTATACAGAGGAAAAAGTTGTTCTTCACAATGTAGACCTCTATGCGACACCAGGTCAAAAAGTCGCTTTTGTCGGTAGTACCGGTGCCGGAAAAACAACAATTACGAACTTAATCAACCGTTTTTACGATATTCAGGATGGAAAAATCCGCTATGATGGTATTAACATCAATAAGATTAAAAAAGATGACTTACGTCATTCTTTAGGCATTGTTCTTCAGGACACCCATCTTTTTACCGCCACTGTTATGGATAATATCCGTTATGGTAAATTAGATGCTACCGATGAAGAAGTCATTGCAGCCGCAAAACTTGCCAATGCTGACACCTTCATCCGACAGCTTCCAGATGGATACAACACCATGCTAAAAGGTGATGGCGCAAACTTAAGCCAAGGACAACGTCAGCTCCTTGCAATTGCAAGAGTAGCTATTGCAGATCCACCTGTTCTAATTTTAGATGAAGCTACTTCTTCGATTGATACCAGAACAGAAAAAATTGTTCAGGACGGTATGGATAAACTGATGCATGGTCGTACGACTTTTGTAATCGCCCATCGTCTCTCCACTGTCAAGAATTCCGACTGTATCATTGTTCTAGAACAGGGACGTGTCATTGAACGCGGTAACCACGATAAGTTAATTGAAGAACGCGGAAAATACTATCAATTATATACCGGTAACTTAGCATAAAAAATATGCGTTGCTAAACGCACCTAAAAATTCCCGCCTTATGAACCTCACCCCAAATTAGATTCAAATCTAACGATTGGAGCTTGGTTCATAAAGCGGGATTCTTTTATCCAATAACACTAAATTTTTCTACGCACCTTACCTGTACGTCTATAATATTCGTCTTTATCTTCATACATTAGTTTATCTGCCAGTTCTTTCATCTCATCAAAGGTCAGATCCTCATGCTCTTTCGCCACTACAATTCCTTTTGATATAGAAAGCTCACATTGATATGTTCCCTTCCAGCTGCCTGTAATATGCTCAAAGGTTTGAAGCATATCATTCAACTGGCTCTTGGTACATTCCAGCAATACTACAAATTCATCTCCACCCGTTCGGTATACTTTTCCATGTTTTCCTAATGATGTCTGAATACACTTTGAAGCACCAATAATCAATTCATCTCCTGCCATATGTCCATAGGTATCATTGATTGCTTTTAATCCATTTACATCCATCATTATCATGGTAATCTTCGGAACCAAATTGTTTTCCTGTATCTTCATACAGTCTTCTTCGTAAGCACGGCGGTTGAAGAGGCCTGTCATATCATCGGTTATGGATATTTTTCTTCTTTCCATCAATTCTTTTGATGCCTTTCGCTCTCGAATTGACATAATAAAGAAAACAATTCCCATCATCACTAACCCAATCAGAAAAATGATAATACTTAATGCCGTAAGTTCTGCCACATTCATCTTATCCGGATCGCAATCTTCCACAACCAGATACCAGCCCAAATCCTCCATATATTTTGTCATACGACTGGTTTGAGGCCCTTTCTCATAGTAAAATTCATCAGATTTTACATTTTTCAAATAGGAATTGTCTATATACTCTTGTTCGATGCGCTTTCCGTCTGTATCAACCTGTATCAATCCCTCTTGATCAATCAGATTAATTTTTACATCGTATTCATCTTCATACGTTTTCAAGAGCCTCTGTAACTCTGTCATTTTAACGCCGACGCCACATACTCCTAGAAAGTCTCCATTTTCATCGGTAATCTCCGTATTTACAAAAACAGATAATTCCCATTGATTGAGTTCATCCGTATCTACTTCCAAATCATAATGCTTTCCCTCTTCCAGAAAATGCCTATACCAAATATCATGTTCATCATTTTCTATGTCAATGTACTTGCTGATTCCGTCATAGGTATAATATGCTTTTGATTCATCACAAATAACAAAGACCATCTGATAACCGAATCCCGTTTTGATAGAATCTAAATAAGCCGCCACCTCATCTTCCACTGCATGCGGTGAATCCTCGCCGCTTTTTTTCATATATTCTTTCAAACTATAGTCATTTGACATCGTTTCAGCAACCACAATCGGTTTTAAAAATTCATTTTCTATGCTGTCGCTTACCATATGTGCAATCAGCATACTATTATTCTCGGAGTTTTTGTTTGAAATATGCTCAATGGAAACTATACAGGAAATCATGGATGCGCTCATGCTAATTGTCATAATGATAAATAGAATGACAATGTCAAAAGTCTTTCTTTCCCTTTCCTTTTTTTCCTTCGTTCTGCTCCATTCCTTCAAATAAGCCAACAGCATCAAAAATAGTGCTATAAATATACCAATATTGGTTATGGAGATTCCATAGATAAATGCTTGCAAAATAATGGCTATCACAGGCATAAAAGTATAAAGCAAAAGGGCTGCCAGCATAGTTTTCTTTACAGCCTTGCGATAACGTATACACATAACAGTACTAGTAAGAATGCAGATTAAATCTAATACCGTGTAGACATACCAGCCTGTATTTCTATGATAATAATTCGCTTCATCAAAGTAATACATCCATTTTGTGAACAAATTAGTAACCAAAATAAGAAAACTTGCTATCACACAGATACGAACTATATTTTTGTATATCTTACTTGGAACCACATCTTTTTCTTCTAGCAGATAATACATACAGTAAATAGAGCAGCCAACTAGGACAATATCAAGAAAAAATACACTAAAATTACTGCTTCTGGTCATAAACAGACTAAATTTATCTGTATTACCACGGAAAATATATGCACATGCCTCTGAAAAGAAGATACCTGCAGTTGCAATAAACATCCATTTCAGCATCTTCCAACTATTTCTTTCATGTCCATTCATCCTTATAATAACTGCCAGCATAAGACAGATAAAGCCACCAAACATCTCGATTGTAGCTTGGGCCATTTCCAAATTCGTAATATTCATATATAAATTCCATCCTATATTTATCCCCTAGTATAAATTTGTTTCAAAAACCTAATCATAAGTCAGCTTTTTAAAATAATCTATCTAAATATAGTATACCAAATGAAACCGTGCTCTTTTCTTCCAAAACCGGAAAAAGATTTCCTATTTTACCATTTCTCCAATTTTTACCCGAAAAAAGGAACTGATGTGTTACCTCTGCAACACATCAATTCCTTTTTTTGAATTCTTTATATATCATTTTGCCGCTGCAATTTTTAAATTTTCTGTCAGATATTTAATCAATTGATTCATTCTCCAGGCAATTCCTGCCACCGTTTCTGCACTCGAACAAATTTTATCCGCCCAGCACAAAATCCAGCTTTCCTTATACCGCGGAATTCTCGTCAAATTCAACGGAAACATGTGACAGCGTATCATATCCTGCTCAATTGGAGTCAAGGAAAAATCCTCCATCGCATTTTTCAACGCCTTATCTGCATGATGATATCCATGCCATCTATGCCAGTCTTCTTTTTTATGCCAATCATATAAAAAATAATCATGCAAAAAAGCTCCACGGAGCAAAGACTCCACATCAACATCAACTTTCCACTTCAATGCCAGATAATAGCTGACATAGGCAACCGATACACTATGTCTGAAAACACTTGTAGTTCCGTGTTGCATATACTGATGCGATTCTAATAGTCTGGAGTTCTTACAAATTTCTTCTAATTTGCCTTTGAAGATTTTTTCATACTTTTTCGGTAATTGATATTTCATATCCGACCTCTCAAAATTGCTGACTGGGTAAATCTTGCATGAAAGCCTTATAACAGTTCTTTTAAAATCTGATTTACCATACCAGGATTTGCTTTTCCCTGCATTGCTTTCATTGTCTGACCTACCAGGAAACCTATCGCTTTTTCTTTTCCGTTGCGGTAATCTTCCACTGACTGCGGATTGTCTTTGATCACCTGTTCAATTGTTGCACGAAGAGCACCTTCATCATGAACAGTCTTTAATCCATTTTCTTCTACATATTTTTCCGGGTCAATGTCTTCTTTGAATATTTTTTCAAATACTTCTTTTGCAACTGTACTATTTATTATACCAGCATCTGCCAAATCAATCAATTGTGCAAGATGAATTGGTGAAAAACTTAAGTCTTCCGGCTCCATGTCATTCTCTTTTAAAAGACGCATGGTCTCTACCATTAACCAGTTAGATACCTTCTTCGGTTTCTTGCAAATTTCTGAAGTTGCTTCAAAAATATCGGCAAGCTTCTTATGTCCGGTAATAATATCCGCATCATAATCAGGAATTCCATATTCTTTCCGGTAACGCTCTAACTTTTCACTTCGTAATTCCGGTTGACGTTTTCTTACTTCTTCTAACCATTCGTCACTAATCACGATTGGGACTAAATCAGGTTCTGGGAAATAGCGGTAATCCTGTGCATCTTCTTTGGAACGCATCGCAAAGGAATATTCCTTATTGTCATCCCAACGACGTGTTTCCTGAATAACCTGTTTTCCTTCTTCAATTAATTCAATCTGGCGGGCACGTTCCCCTTCGATTGCACGTGCAATTGCCTTGAAAGAGTTCAAGTTCTTCATCTCAGTACGGGTTCCAAATTCTTTTGCACCTGCTTCCCGAACAGAAAGGTTGACATCGGCACGCATGGAACCTTCATTTAATTTACAATCAGAAGCACCCAGATACTGAATAATCAGTCTTAATTTTTCCAGATAAGCAATAACTTCTTCTGCAGAACGCATATCCGGTTCGGATACGATTTCAATCAGAGGTACACCAGAACGGTTGTAGTCTACAATGGAAACATCTTCCCATTCATCATGTACTAATTTTCCCGCATCTTCTTCCATATGAATTTCATGAATTCCAATGGTTTTCTTGCCGGCTGCTGTTTCAATTTCTACACCACCGTTACGGCAGATTGGCAAATACAACTGGGAAATCTGATAGTTCTGTGGGTTATCCGGGTAAAAATAGTTTTTCCGGTCAAATTTGCAGTACTGGGTAATTGTACAATTGGTTGCAAGTCCTACTGCAATGGCATATTCCACTACCTGTTTATTTAAAACAGGCAGAGAACCAGGCATTCCGGTGCAGACCGGACAGGTATGTGTATTCGGAGCTCCTCCAAATTCTGTGGAACAGGAGCAGAAAATTTTTGTTTTTGTTGCTAATTCAACATGGACTTCAAGTCCAATGACAGTTTCATATGTTTTGCTCATAATTTTTCCTCCATTCATAACAGCTTAATATTGTTTTACAATCTTAGTTTTTCTTACTTTTCCAGACTTTCCTAATTTTTTAATGCGAGCGGGCTATGCTCATAAGTTCTGGTCTGCTCGAATGCATAAGCTGCACGAATGATTTTCTTTTCTTCAAAACAATCCCCAATTAACTGTAATCCGATTGGAAGGCCCTTACTGTCTTTTCCACATGGAAGTGAAATTCCCGGAAGACCTGCTAAGTTTACGGAAATGGTATAAATATCTCCTAAGTACATTTTAATCGGGTCACTTAAAGATTTTCCTAATTCCGGCGCGGTTGTTGGTGCTGCCGGTCCTAAAATTACATCATATTTTTCAAATGCCTTATCAAATTCTTTTTTGATTAGTGCCTTGGTACGAAGTGCTTTTAAATAGTAAGCATCATAATAACCGCTGCTTAAAACGAAAGAACCAAGCATAATACGTCTTTTTACTTCTGGACCAAAACCTTCTGAACGTGATTTTTTATACATATTATGAAGGTCTTCGTACTGCTCGGTACGATATCCGTATTTGACACCGTCAAAACGTGCCAAGTTGGAACTTGCCTCAGCACAGGCAATGACATAGTAGGCAGGGATTGCATATTCCACAAGTCCAAGGTCAAATTCTTCTACAATGGCACCTTTTTCTTCTAACACTTTAGCTGCTGCAAGCACAGCCTCTTTTACCTCCGGATCAAGTCCCTCTCCAAAATAGTCTTTTGGAATTCCGATTCTTAATCCTTTTACATCGTCTACTAATGCTTCTGTAAAGTTTAAATCTTCTCTTTTTACGGAAGTAGAATCTTTTTCATCATAAGAAGAAATTGCTTCTAAAATTGTGGCACAATCTGTCACATCTTTTGCAATCGGTCCAATCTGATCTAAAGAAGAACCATACGCAATCAGCCCATAACGGGAAACCGTTCCATAAGTCGGTTTAATTCCGGTCACGCCACAAAAAGAACTTGGCTGACGGATTGATCCACCGGTATCAGATCCTAAGGAATAAGAACACTCCTCTGCTGCTACTGCTGCACAGGAACCACCGGAAGAACCGCCCGGTACATGACTTGTATTCCAAGGATTTTTGGTTTCTCCATAGGCAGATGTCTCTGTAGTACTTCCCATCGCAAACTCATCCATATTGGTTTTTCCAAGAATGACTGCCCCTGCTTTTTCCAGATTTTTAACTGCTTCTGCCGTATAGGTTGGCTTAAAGTTATATAAAATCTTAGACGAGCATGTGGTCAACATGTCTTTGGTACACATATTATCCTTGATTGCAACCGGAACCCCAGCTAAAGGTCCTGTCAACACTCCTTCATCGATTAACTTCTGCACTTCTTTTGCTCTTGCTAATGCGCCCTCACGGTCGATTGTCACAAAGCTGTGAACCTCTTTTTCTTTTGCTTCGATGGCATCTAATGCGGCAGTTACTGCTTCTTCTACTGTCACTTCTTTTGCCTTTATTTTCTTGCCGAGTTCTACGGCAGTTAAACTCATCAAATTCATAGTTCGATTCTCCTTTTTGCCTAACCTATTGTTTTTGGTACTTTAAATCCGCCGTCTTTTTTCACTGGTGCATTGGCAAGAGTGTCCGCACTGCCATCGTGGTCTACGACCACATCTTCACGGAATACATTATGAACCGGGAATACATGAGACATCGGTTCTACTCCGGTCGTATCTAATTCATTTAACTGGTCAATGTAATCTAACATTTCACCCATGTCTTTTTTCGCATTTTCTTTTTCTTCTTCATTCAATTCAAGTTTGGCAAGAATTCCAACGTATTCGATTGTTTCATCCGAAATGACATTTTTCTTTCGTTGACCGGATACTTTTGTTTTTGCCGACTGGCTGGAAGTTTCTGCTTTTTCCTGCGCAGACTCTCCCCCTTTTACTTTTCCGTAAAGTGCTACATCACAAATTCCGGTATTGTTCCAATCTGCCTGAATTCTGGTTCCCTCGTAGCTCATGCCACATTTTTTCATCACATCACCGGAATGTACATTTTTCGGATCATGACGGGATTCCACACGTCTTGCTCCCATTTCTTCAAAACAAAAATCCATGACGGCTTTTAAAGCCTCTGAGGTAATTCCCTGATGCCAGTATGCTCTTCCGATGCAATAACCGATTTCCACAGATTCTACTTTTTCATTGATATTAACAATTCCCATGCTTCCGACCGGTTCTGCTGTTTCTTTTAAGGTAATGCACCATTCGTACTTGGTGTCGTTTTCATATGCGTCAACCCAATCTGCTAACACTTTTTTGGTTGTCTCTACACTCTCATGTGTCGGCCACATCAGGTATTTTGTTACTTCCGGGTCACTTGCCCAGTTCGTATACATTTTTTCTGCATCTTCTAGTGTAAAACGTCTTAAAATCAAACGTTCCGTTTCGATTGTTTTTGTTCCTAAATGTTTCACGGTTCTCCTCTTTTCTTTTTTTACTTGCTGGATTTTTCAGCTGTTGCGATATACTGCATCTGTAGTTCTATTTTGTCCAAATTTTCTCATTTAGCTTATGATAGATTCGTTCCACCATCCACGGTTCACTACTGGCCTTCTCCGCTTCCTCTAATGTAAACCATTTCACTCCGCTATTCTCATCCGGCTTTATTCGAAGCACTTCTGCTTCATCTGCCTCTAATAAATAGGTCACGTTCAAATGAAGATGAGATGGTACATAACTTCCTCTTTTTTCATGACCATCAACGGTCAAGGTCTCAATCGAAAAAATCTCTTCCGAAATGGCTTTGATATCGGTTACTCCCGTTTCTTCCATTGCTTCCCTTTTTGCAACTGCAAGCAAATCAGTCTCTCCGTCTGCGTGACCTCCTGTCCAAGACCAGGAATGATAAATGTTGTGATAAATCATCAATACTTTTGTATGCTCTTTATTTAAAAGCCAGGAGGATGCGGTAAAATGCGCCAGTTTATTTTCTCTTGAAAAAAGATCCGATGCCGTTTCCAACAATGATAACATCACGGCTTTGTCCTGTTCCTCCTGCTCATTATAAGGAACATAGTTTTTTAACTGTTCCATGAAATGCATATCTGATTCCTTTTCTTATGAATTCTGTTTACGGCTCTAAGCGGCTCAAATCACGAGGGAATAATGTGGTCTCACGGACGTTATCTTCTCCGATTAATTTCATGGTCAATCGCTCTAAGCCGATTCCAAGTCCTCCGTGTGGCGGCATTCCATGTTTAAAGCAACTTAAGTACTGTTCCATTCCCTCTGATTCCATTCCACGTTTTTCGATTTTTTCCATTAACATGTTGTAATCATGAATACGCTGTCCGCCTGTTGTAATCTCTAATCCCTGATACAATAAGTCAAAACTTAAGGTATAAGTCGGGTCTGTCGGGTCATCCATCGCATAGAACGGTCTTTTTTTCGAAGGATAATGTGTTACGAAAACAAAATCTGCATCACATTCTTCTTTAAAATACTGTCCGATTAATGCCTCTTCTTCCGGCTCTAAGTCGTATGGATTTCGAATCTGGCGGTTGTATTTCTCAGAAACTTTCTGCTTTGCTTCGTCGAAACGAACAACCGGGATTTTATCCACATTCGGCAACTTCACGCCTAAGGTTTTCAACTCTTTTGCATATTCTTTTTCTAATAAGTTCATGGTGTACTGTAAAAATCCTGTTTCCATTGCCATGATGTCTTCAAAACTATCGATATATCCCATTTCAAAGTCAAGACTGGTATATTCATTTAAATGACGCTTGGTATTGTGTTTTTCTGCACGGAAAACCGGAGCTGTTTCAAATACTCTGTCAAAAACTCCTACCATCATCTGCTTATAGAACTGCGGACTCTGCTGCAAAATAGCCGGTCTGTGAAAATACTCCAAACGAAACAGGTTTGCTCCACCCTCTGCACTTTTGGCACCTAATTTTGGTGTATGGATTTCTGTAAATCCCTGCTGATATAAAAAGTCACGGAAGCCTCTTACCACACCTTCCTGAATACGGAATTTTGCACGCTCTCTTATGTTACGAAGTGCAATTGGACGATTGTTCAAATTTGCTTCTAATGAAGTGTTCATTTTCCACTTGGAAATGGCAAGTGGCATTGGCTCTGTCGGCTCAGATAAAACTACAATCGTATCCATTCGAAGTTCGATTCCATTTGGCGCACGGTCTTCTGCTTTTACTGTTCCTTCCACCTCAATCGTGCAGGCTTCCTTCAACTGCTTTAAGTCAAATTTTGTGACACCTTCTTCGAATACACACTGTAAAAGTCCTTCTCTTTTTCGTAATACAACAAAGGCAACTTCTCCCATGTCACGAATGGTATGGATTGCTCCATTTACTTTTACACGTTTTCCGATGTAGTCTCCAGATAAAAGTTCGCTGATTTCTAATGTTTCTTTTTTGGTTACTCCTGTCATAAATTCCATGTCTTGTACTCTCCTTACGATTCCGCTTTTGCGGTATTATTAGGAGCGGGACGGAATCATCTCGAGCAAGTTCGAGCTGAGGAAGAAATCCTTTCGGATTCTTCCCTCTGTTAAAATCTTTGTTCTGGTAGCCAATCCTCCCTTAAAAAAACTTGACTCTACCCAAACAAAAAGCCCCAGGAAAACAAAATTGTTTTCCTGGGGCGAGACTTCTTACTATTTCTGATCCCGCGGTACCACCCGCTTTGAAAAATGACATTATCAACAAATCATTCTTCCACTCAATATGCTTAACGCGCATCCACGTACTGACCTACTCGGCGGTCTCAGTTCGTTATCCCGAAACCTGTTCAACCAGTCTGCTCCAGAGTGTTCCCATTATCTCCTCTTTCAAACAGCGCTCTCAGTCGGTGACGCTGTATTCCTGTCGACGTCTGAAGATAAGAGTCTCTTTCATCGCTTTAATGTTTTAATGTTGTAACATTTATACCACAGAAAATTTCGATTTGCAAGAGATTTTTTCAAAATCTTTCGCTTTTGTTATTCCATTTTTCTTATATCGGTATAACACAATGGAATAATATAGATTCTTTGAGCAAAATACGGGTTATAAAAGAATCCCATTCTGTTTTAAATATTCTAAAAAATTCTCACAGCCATCCATTACATCTCGATAAGTAGCATCAAAGTCGCCTGTGTACCAAGGGTCCGCAACATCATTTGCCTCTCTTAATTTTCCATCTTCTCCGAAAGACAAAAGCTTATAAATTTTATTCTGGCTATCACTACCTCCTGCAATCCGGGTCATATTACGAATATTCGCAATATCCATTCCAATCAGGTAATCGTAATATAAATAATCATCTCTCGTCATCTGACGTGCACGATGTGGCACAAGCGGGATTCCTTGCTGACGGAGCTTATTTACTGTCCCATAATGCGGTGGATTGCCGATTTCTTCCCGACTGGTTGCTGCTGAATCAATTTCAAATTTTTCTTCTAAACCATGCTGTTTCACCAGGTGGGTGAATACGCTTTCGGCCATGGTGCTGCGGCAGATGTTGCCGTGACAGCACATGAGGACTTTAATCTTCTCTTTCATAACTTCTTATAACCTTTCAAAGCATTGATTTTACTGGGTTTGCGAGTATTTTGTGAAACCCAATAAAATCAGTTTCATTTTTTGTATTTTTTCATTTCTTTTCAAATTTTCCCTCATTTTTTCGGGCAAAAGGTGTACGAAAGGTGTACAAATCGAGGTGTATTTTACTGATTCACCGCCCTCATTTTCTCTAGTTCCTTACGTGCATCATCCAGTCCCATATGAGTATAAACATTCAATGTAACAACAATGTCTGAATGTCCCATCAGATACTGAAGTGCCTTCGGATTCATACCTTCTTTCGCCTTCTCACTACAGAATGTGTGTCTGCAAACATGAGGTGTTATCTTAGGCATTAGAACCTTATGTGTTCGGTTGTACTTGTTTACTGCATACTGGAAATACTTCTCCCAATGTAATGCAACTCGTGGCATATCATTTTTGTCATAGAATAGAAAACCAGATGCTCCTTTGATTACTTTCTCAACCTTTGGTTTTCTACGATTCTGAATAATACGTCTGCAAATCGCTTCGATTTCATCATCCATCGGAAAATCTCTCTTACCACTGGAAGTCTTAGTCGTCTCAATATAGTATTCCATATCACTATGACGAACCAACTGCTTATTCACATGAATCACCTTATTCTTGAAATCCAAATCCCTGGTTGTAAGTCCGCAGAATTCTGAGATTCGAAGTCCCGTTGCAAACAATAAACAGAACGCATCGTAGTACTGCTTATAATGATTGTCTGCTCTCACGAAAGCTAAAAATTCTCCTTCTCTTCCGTGGTGATTGCCTCTCGTTTCTTGCTATCGTTTTGAATCACAGTACCCATCTCAAATCCAAAAGGATTTTTCATAATAAGGTCATCATCCACCGCCAACTGAAATGCCGGTCTAAGTACACCTCTGATGTTGTGAATCGAGCTGTAGCTCATCCCTTTTTCTCGTTGCAAATGGATTAGAAAAAGCTTTGCATCTGAAATCTTGATAGAATCAATTCTCCTAAGTGCAAACGGCTCTTTCTTCAAGTTGCTTATCACAGTTTGGTACCCGCACTGTGTAGACTTCTTTACTCCTGTCTTAAGGGAAATATATCGTTCCACCAAATCAAGAACTGTCATATCTGAACCAGATATTCCCTTGAACTGTAAGAGCATTGCTGCTTCCTCTTTTTCACGAAGCGATTTGTCCCTTCGCCTACCCGCAGGTGTTGGATCTGCCTCGGTAAGTCGCCAACTATAAAGCTCTCTTCTTTTACCTAAGATATCAATATATCGATAACGATATCTTCCGGATTCTTCCTGGATTTCTCCATTCAAAAGAACCCTTCCTTTGTTGTCACGTCTTTTTGTGCTCATTTTCTACCTCCACTTCAAGGCGTGACATGGCATATAAACATTATAACACGTCAGGCCTCTTCTTTCTTCAACTTTTTCAGAATTTCTCAAGTACTTGATATGTATGATTCGTCCTCTATTAAGTATTTGGATTCTTAAAAAGCTAATTGCAAATTTTCTTGTATCTCTTTGTAAGTTCTCATCTACTCCTTACACAATACATTTGGGTTGAAAAAAAGCTAATTACTAAATTGGGCAGAAAAAAATGCCTCCTAGAAATTCTAGAAGACATTTTTATGCATTTTCGCTATTTCCTCCGAAGAGTAAAGATACTGTTGGCTCAACACATAAACCAACGCGAAGACCTCCATTTGCATTTGGTATCACTCACACAAACTTCATCAGCCGAAGTATTCTTATCTCGTAAGATAAAAGAATATCGACATATCATGCTAACATGAATATTGCTATAAGTAAACAACTAAATATATTAGTCCCATTAAATTTCTTCACGAGTATACGTTGGCCACTTTATATATTTAAAGTACTTATATTTTCCAAATTTAGCAGCATATTGCTCCCACGTGTAATATCCTATTCTCGTATTCTCATTATCGCTTTCATAAATAACAATTCCATTCTGGTCATGGCTCAGTAAAATCTGAGAATGTCGATTTTTCCCCATCCGATCATTACCTTTTATCTCATCACATATTCTTATAACTGCACCAGGTTCAGCTTCCCCTAAATACTTCTGACAATGTTCTGGTGTAATAGTACGATCTGCCAATGAATGATATACTCGCATCATATCATCGTCTGTACCCGTTTTGT
Source organism: Roseburia sp. (assembly GCA_051879395.1). GTDB lineage: Bacteria > Bacillota > Clostridia > Lachnospirales > Lachnospiraceae > Roseburia. Next base: position 55,582 of record JBJELY010000183.1, read on the forward strand.
TCGAAAACCTTTCCCACCAAATATGCCAATACACGGTTCTTGCAAACCCCCAACAATTATTTTCTCCATAGCTAGGCCAATCATTTTTTCCATCATTTGGTCCGTAAAATATACCACCTTCTATATACGGAATAATTCTACCTTGTATAACATAAAACACTCTTTTTACTTCCTCTTCAGCAAGGTTTGTTTTTTTTGTTTCTGTAATACGCAAATCCCTAATCATATTTCGCCATGCCAAAGCTCTATTTAAATCAATTCCTATACTAATGATAGCATGAGGATATAAAACCATTCTCTTCGGTGTAACTGGTGCCCCTGTCAGTGAGAGAATTGCAACATAAAACTCATCTATGTCCCACTCTTCCACTCGTTCTTGTTCAAATAGCATATTTATAGATTTAAAATCGTTACCAAACATACTCAATTTTATTGAATGTAAATAGACATATAAAATAAATTTTTTAAATTCTTTACGTTTATTATTCTGAGTATTTTCGTAATAGCTTTTTAGTCCATTAAAAAAGAGATATGTATAGAAAAACTCGAAAAATTTTCTCCGTATAACACACTTACCATAACCTTTTTCTATTCCGATATTACGTATAAGCTGCATCTCTAAAGTAGAACATCCACGAATTTTTCTTTTCAATCGTTGAAAAGCATCCTTAACCGACCATGTGGATTCCAAATATTTACACTTTATTTTATTAATAATGTATCTAAATAATCTAAATTGTTTAATTAACCGCCATATACATTTCAATATTTGGCACAAAGTTTTTTTCTCTTTATATTGCTTTTTCCATTCCTTATTTGTTTTATATTCTTTAATCTTGTACTTGATAAACTCTACAGAAAGCCAATTATAAGATTTCTTCCTATCAAAATAGGATTTATCCTCCAACTCTATCATAACATCAAATCTACGTTGCAGCTCATAACTATCCCATTTTATTTTCTTACCATCAAATTTATCAAAATAACTCTTTATAGTTCCAAAATCACATAAGCCAAACTTTGATGTATTAAGCATATGAATTGTAATTAGCAAAATAAATATATTTATGCCATAAAATACGCCCAAAGGTATTCCCTTATTAACCAAAAAGTTTCTGAACCACTTTCCTGATACTACAACGTTTATTGCAATACATACTCCTGTATCAATAAAAATGAACTGATACATGAAATCAACGGTTTTGTACCAAAAATTGCTAAGTAACTCACATTTCACCTTATCATCGGACAAGTACTCTTCTAGAATAAACATTGAAATAAACAACATAACTGATGTAAGTTTCCAACTATATTGAGAGATAATTTCCATTGCAATTGTAGTTGCATATATCAACGATATCTTCTGACGTTTTGAAAAATGTTGATAACTAAAAATCACTATACATGACAAAAAATATACATATATAGAGTTATTATTAAACACCTGCGTTTCTGCTACCATCTTTACTTTTCCTCTTCGTATCTATTTAATAAAAACTAATCTAACTAGTTTCTTAAATTTACACATTTCTAAAATTCTCTATAATCTCATCAAATTCTTTATCACTCATTTGCAAATACATTTTTCTAATATACTCTTTATAAAACTCGCACAGCTTTTTAAAGGACAATCCACACACACCAAATATCTTCCTGTATCGTTTGACACGAATTTTCCTCTCCACTGGGGTTACAAAGTTGATCCTTGTAAATACATTTTCATATTTTGCATACACTGCAAGTATATATGCACATGGTGCAAATAAAATAGAAAACACAATTGGAATACAAAATGATATTAATGTAGCTATCGGATTAACATCTTGATAATTTCCCATCACAGATTTAACTGTAAAACCTAGAATTACAAAGCCAGTGATTCCCAACAGCACATCCAATAACTTCTCCACAGATTTCCACTCTTCCTTTGTTGCTGCTACCGCCTGTAACAGAATAAGAAATGTCAATATTGGTTGCATAATTAACTCTGTGATAATACTGAAAGTAAATGTTCCAACAAAAAACTCCAACACTACCAGTAATTTTATATTACTCAAAAAAAGACCAACAAAGTAATGTTTCTTTTCTCCATCCGAAGCTGCATTATAAACGTATGGAACCCCAATGAATAAAAACCACATTACTATATCCTTTATATATACATTATTCCAAATAGGCGTACGCATAAAAATACAAATAAACGCACTTATATATCCCAATAAAAGAAAAAAGGGAATCACAAGTTTTATATTACAAGCACATTTTATTACCTTTACAATCCCTGATCTTAATTCCTTTTTTGATAACATAAATATCATAAATAGTATAAAATAAAATGCTCCAACAACCTCTCTTGTAGAAAAGATTTCAAACATTTAACCGAATACCTCTTTTTTATTTCCATTAATCAATATTTATTGTATTGATTCCTCCCAATATGTTCTTCATCGCTCAAATATCATAAAAGCACCAGCTCCCGCTGATGCCTTCATTGCCTTTAAACAGCTATGGTATAATGCTCTTTTAATTCATTCAACATATTATGCTTTATACAGCCCTCATTCTGCAGTCTTCCGACAACAATTCCAGGTGCAATTCCATTCTCTTTTGCAAACTTTCGAATACTAGTTGCTGAAAAACTCTGGGTCTCCTTGAATGAATCAAATAAATCCAACGGAATCAATTCATCCCTTGACCACACATCTGCATCACTCTCATCCTGCGAAGTAGTACCATCAGCTTTTCCTATATGACCTAAGACAATATGTCCTAGCTCATGGAATAAACTAAACCAAAACTTATCGGCATCTTTTCCTCTTGCAGTTATTCCTACAACAATTTTATTTCCATCCATGAAAGAAGCTCCTTGTAAAAAAGACCCCTTTAAATGCGGTAAGAATACAAGCGCTATTCCATTCTCTGCCAACAATGATTTAAGTCTTGGGCAAAAATCCTTTGGTTTCTGAAGTGTCATTTTTCTTATCTCTGGAATAATATTAATAAGTCCCTTGATATTTATTGGCTCAGTTTCAATACTTCGAGCCATAATTTTTGCTTCCTGAGCCCATGCTAATAAAGCCAAATCACTCTTTTCTGTTACCGCAAGTCTTCTACATGCAATTCTTGTAATTTGAGTATTTTCTAATAAGGATAATTCAACAACTTCAAAATATTTTCTAAGATTTATTACTTTTTCTTTTGAATCTCTGGTCTCTGGAATCCAACCAAATTTAGCCATCTCGTTATATGGCAATTGTTTGGCCAAAGCTTCGTCTGCATCCATTGCATTTTCAGCCTCAACCTTTATAAGTTTCTCTCTGTAAATAGCCTCTAAATTGTTCCAAAACTTTGCCGGCACACCAAGTACTATCTCAAGTCTAACAGCCACTTCTGGAGTCAACTGAACTTCGCCGTTAATGAGCTTACTAATATGTTTCTCAGACATATCCATCCTTGCAGCAAACTCTTTCTGACTCATCCCTCTGTCGTTAAGCTGTTCTTTTATTGTCGCTCCTGGTGGCGTTGCAATAAAACTGCGACTTCTCACCATTTTGCTACCTCCTATTCACTTTTCACTTAATGATAATCCACTATTTCCATAATATGAGCAATTTGAATTTCATTGCCATGTTTTTCAAACACTAATCTATATGGATGAACTAAATCAACTGCATATTGCCCTTTCCTATTATTTGATAGCGGATGACATCTCCCAATGCGATATTGAATCATCTCCTCCACAGTATCTACTGCTCTAATTTCATCTATTCGCATTTGAATCTTCTCTGACATCTCATTTCCGTAGGTTCGATCGGCAACTTTAGCATCCATACAGATTTTCATAATTTTCTTATTCTTGTATGTTATGTCCAATCAATCACCCCTTAACTCAGATTTACCTTTGAGGTAAATTAATAATATCATCCACTGCACAATTTGTCAATCAGAAATTAACCTTCAAGGTAAATTTCAAAAATTTTTATTTAAATTTCGCATGCCCAATTTACAAAATAAGAAGGTATATTTCAACCTTCTTAAAACACTATCTCATACGTGTCTGTGTTTTCCCCCTAATAGCACCATACCAAGTGGTTGACGCAAATTCTACGACAACCACCTGTTCATCTAATTCTTCTTCCAAAGCATTATTATCACTTGAATATATATTTCACCCAAACACTCACAAAAAATATGATTCTACACCGCACTCAGCGTATCTACAAACTTCTCGAACTCCTCCCTCTTAATCTGAACCCTGTTACCATTCCAAAGCAGATAATCCGCTCTTGGATTCTCCTGGACTAATCTTCGAAGCTTTCCCTCTCCAATCCTGAAATAAGCTGCAGCTTCTTCAATTGATAAGGTGTATTTTTTCCAATATGGAATCTCGTAATTACTCAATCGCATCCCCTCCTCGTATTATATAGTAGTAGTTTTTATAGACCCTCTCCAAGGTCTTTATAACTGTTAAGTCATAGTCTCTTCTTTACCTCTTCTGTAGGTTCGACTATGATATATAAGATGCTGTGGATTGGTAAACGCCTCCTACCACTTGATGGTTGCAGAAAGGGTCCAACCACAGTTTCTTTGTTAATTTGTTAATCAGTTAGATACCGCATGACGGTTTATTTAGAACGAGGTTACAATCACAAGGAGCACCTGTGGTTCTAAAACAGTGTCAAATATTTTTCAAAGGAGATTATTATGATTTACGTAGGAATTGATGTTGCTAAGGATAAGCATGATTGCTTTATCACAAATTCTGATGGAGAAGTATTATTTAAAGCATTTACCATCGCTAACAACCTAGATGGTTTCAATAATCTTTATCAAAAGATTGAATCCGTTATGGAAGATGTAACAAAAGTAAAAGTAGGACTAGAAGCCACTGGACACTACAGTTACAATCTTTTGGGATATCTCATTGATAAAGGTTTGGCCGCCTATGTTATCAACCCGTCACACACAAATCTGTACAGAAAAAGTCTAAGCCTTAGACAGACGAAAACGGATAAAGTAGATGCCCGCACGATTGCTTCCATGCTAATGTCTGATGTGAACTTAAAGTCCTACTCAGACACATCTTACCACAACGAAGAACTAAAGTCATTAACTCGTTATCGTTTTGATAAAGTAAAAGAACGTGCCAAGCTGAAAACTTCTGTTTCCAGGCTTGTTTGTATTCTATTTCCTGAATTGGAAAAGCTCGTTCCCACACTTCATATGGCTTCTGTATATGCTCTGCTATCCGAATTTCCAAGTGCAGACTCAGTTGCTAATGCTCATCTTACAAGACTTTCCAATCTGCTCACTGAAAGTTCCAAGGGCAGATATGGCAAAGATACCGCTGTTATGTTTCGTGAAGCTGCAAGAACTTCTATCGGTTCTCATATGCCTGCAAAATCTTTGGAACTAAAGCATACCATCAAACTTATTCGTGAACTGAATGCAGAGATTGAAGAAATCGAAAATGAAATTAAATCCATCATGGATAAAATTCATTCTCCAATCCTTACCATTCCAGGAATTAGCTACCGCATGGGTGCCATGATTATTGCTGAGATTGGTGATTTCAGCCGTTTTGATTCTCCTGATAAGATACTTGCCTATGCCGGAATGTCACCCTCTACCTACCAATCGGGACAGTTAGATAACTGTTACTCCCATATGGAAAAGCGTGGTTCAAGGTATCTGCGGTATGCCCTTTACAATGCAACCAAATATGTCTGCCATTGGGATGAATCTTTCGCAACATATCTTACTAAAAAACGAGCCGAAGGCAAGCATTATAATGTTGCTTTATCCCATGCTACAAAGAAACTTGTAAGAACGATTTATGCAATGGAAAAATCGGGACAGCCATATCAAAGTGCTTCGTAATTCATTTCTGTAAATAACTCCTTTTTGAGTGCCAGCAATGACACTCTGTTTGCCATGCAGTTTTCAAGGTTCTAAGAATCATTTTTGATTCTTTTATATCTGAAATGTAGTTCTGCAATTCATTCAAATTTTTTCATTTTAGGACTTGACTTTTAATAGTTAGTCTTTCTGATATGACTTAGCGATTTCTTGCATCTCTTTCATCTTCTCTTTTGCTGTCGCTGTTCTCTTGCTGGCTCCATTTACGCAAATCGGAATACATAACTCCAAGATCCTGTCATAAATACGCTTTTTATCCAATGACTGCTCGTTTGTAAGCATGGATAAATGTAAGTTGGTTGTGATAATAAGAGGCTTACCGGAACGATATCTTCTGTCAATCACATTGAACACATTCTCCACTGCATACTCAGTTCCACGTTCCGCTCCAAGGTCATCAATAATAAGCAAGTCATATTTAGCCAAAGCATCTATGTACTCATTCTTGTCCTCACAACAGAACAAATCATTGATGATTGTTGCAAAGTTGGTCATCTTCACGGTATACTCCTTGTCTATCAAAGCATTGGCAATACATGCAGCCATATATGATTTGCCGGTACCAACACCACCCCAGAAAAGATAACCGATATTATCCTCAAGCATCAGTTCAAACTTGTCTACATAATTTCTGGCATGAACCATAGCCGGAACAGAGCGGTCATCATTTCTAAAATTCCACTCATACATCTTCTTGTCTGCAAAACAAATGGATCTGTTACGACTAATTTTTTCTTTGCGCTCTCTTTCACGGCGCTCCATTGTTTCTTGAAAATTCTTTATGCGCATACATTCACACATTCTTGGATGACGATCCATACCTAATATTGGTCCATTTGGAAATAACATCTCCAATGGCTCCCCACATTTGTCACAATATTTAATTTTCTTTGTAATCACTTTTTCACTCATAAACTTTCTCCTTCCTCAAAATCATAATTAGTTATTATCTTTGTATTATTCTTAAAGTTATTAGGGGGTACTTTTCTGCCCCTTGAACCGACAATTTTCGAACCGAAATATGGTTTATTTTCTGCCCCAATTTGAGGCAGCTTTGTGTCCGTTACACTCGACTCTGGAACTTTTACAAAAATCATATTAGCTCGTCCTTTGTCTGCTCTTCGTTTTTCTATCAGCCCTGCTGATACAAGTTCATTCATGTTGCTCTTTATCGCAGATACGCTTCTACCTAGTTCCAATGCCAAGTCCTCAAGTTTATATAGGACATATACTCTTCCAAACTCATCCACACGGTTGTTACTGATGGATAGATTAGTTCGATTGAGAAGCTTGGCATATAAAACTAAGGCGGTGCTACTAATTCCAATTCCATATAAGTCATTAGGAACAACGGAGTAATTGGTAAACTTCGTTTTTACATCTACAAATCTCAATAATTGCTCCACCATCCTCCCGTCTTGTTCAGATGATGGGTTGACTCGTAGTTTTTCAGACAATTCTTAAGTCTTTCATACAAATCATTGAATTCATCAATCGGAACTAACATACACTTGTGATCCTTGCCTTCAATCTCTGTAGTAATGAACCAATGACCAGAAACCATTTCCTGCGCAAACATTCTACGAATTCGATACTCTCTCTTGATTCTCTGGAACGGATTCCACCAACGTTGCAGGCGCTTGATTGGTGAATCCATATCATTGGCTAAATCCTTCATACAGTCAGTTCCAATACTAACGGTATCCAGATTCATGATTCTCTTCTCGCAGAACCCTGATAAGCGCTTACCTCGGTAATAAGAAAGTCTCTCTTCCAAGTCTTTCATCTTCTCCTTGGATTCTCTTTTCTGCTTATCGAGTTCATACTGCATATTTCTGATCTCATACTTAGCATCACTCAAGTCTGTTTCCAATCCTTTGATTTCATAAAATCTTTTGTCATACAAATTCCAATCAAACAGCAATTGCAAATTTTCCTCGAAGTCAAGGATTTCCTCCTTATTCAGTTCCATGGTTTCCGCTTCCTCATCTACGATAATCATCCCAGGATTACTTCCTCTGATTGCCGTAATGTAGGAACGCGCCGTTGACTCTGGTTTGTGACAATCCAGCATCAAATGTGCTTTGATATCGTCAAACGATACCGGACCGTCATACAACAGCTCATAAATCTCGTTGTAGCTATATACATGCTTCAACTGTTCCACTAATTCCATAATTCATCATCTCCTTTCACCCAAACTGAAATTAGTTGTAATTTATTGCTTACATAAGGTACTTGGAGCCTCAAAAAGCTGATTGTAAAAAATTCTCAAAACTTTTTGTAATTTCTCATCCGCTCCTTTCACAATACATTTGGGTTGAAAAAAAGCTAATTACTAAATCTGGCGCAAAAAAGTTGCAACTTTTTCAAAATTTCCCGCACCTTACGTTCGGACAATCCGAATTCAGGCTTTCGCCAGCTACAGAAAATCTGAATTCAAAATTCCGGGCATGAAAAAAGAGCGATGGTCATTCCATCGCCCTTTCGGATAATCTGAATACATTATTTCGTTTTTCTTCTCAAATTGTGTTGGAACACTTCATATCTCGTTCTGCAGAAACTCTGCAAAATCGCCTAAAGTTCTGTTCGGATGATCCGAATAGCGAACTCAATGTTTTAGGCGAATTTTCCAACAATCTAAACGCTTGCCGTGAAAGCCTAGTAAAATCAAGGCTTGCAGCAACTTTACGAATGGTCTTCCAACAATTGAATTTGGCCATAAACTAATAACAGGATACGCATAAAGTTGCATGGCAATTTACGCAGGAAACCGTACTCCTATGTCGTTCGCGAAGGGAGCACCCTTACCCCCTAAATATGGCAAAAGCACTTCTGGTCCAATGGACCAAAAGTGCTTAACTGTAAATTGAGACAAGTTTTGGTCAAGTTGACCAAAAGTACTTATCTCTTAACCACAAAACACATTAACGCTCCATTAATTTTCTGCTCAAATCTCTTACTTGTCCAATTTGCTTTTCGAACATCACATCCCACAATCCCAAGCACTTTTCTGCTACATCCTGATCTAATCCATTGTCTGAATTAGCAGTTTCATCATATAATGCAATTATGAGTTTTGAAATATCGCTTTCTATTCCCCATTGAGTTGCTAGTTCTTCCAGAGGCGTACTAAGTACATTTTCACACAAAGCAATTATTACTTCAGCATAGTCTTTTACTGAGCATGCATTCTCTTCCAAAAAATGCACAAATGAATAAACCATTCTTTTACTTACCTTTGATTTCATAATTTCCCTTAGGAATTCCGAATCACGCCCTACATCAACAAGATTATCATAAAACATACTACCTAATGGCATTTCAACATCAACCTCAGAATTCTTGTACTTCAAAATAATTGCTTTACCTATTTCACGATATTCATCGAATTTAAGATATATGACCGCCATATGTAAAATCGCCTTTACTTGTTCTTCATTCAGTTGCTCCATATTAGACATCACATCTTTAAACTCGTTATACCTAATGTAAAATTCACAAATCGAATATCCACCCATTTGCACAAGTCGCTTATCATTTGTCTCAAAACACCTTTGAATTATCGATAAAACACTCTCTTTATATTTGGAATATAATCTAAAAAACATACCCTTCGAATCATGAAAGCCTGCCATTCTAACATCCGACTCATACACACGAAGTATTCTTTCTTCTGCCCATTCTCTATCAATATTATATATAGGCCATAATGCATAAAAGCAAGCCATTCGAACAGCCTCATCATCATCTAATGTGAGTTTATCTATAACATCTTTAAACTCTACAAACAACGCTTGATTATCCCATAGAAGATGACCTATTGCCCTTATTGCATGACCTCTCATACAATTTAAAGATCTGCTTATCAACTCCTCACAATTCAATTCCTTATTATCTTTTATTTCCTTCTCTTCTTCTCCTTCCTCATAGTAAACAGCAATTTCCTTTAATTTCTCTATCACCTCATCAGACCAAGAATAAATCTTTACTTTTTCAATTATTCCGCAAAAATGTAACGCCCTCTGACTTCTCATATCACAAGGAAATTCACTAAACATTTGCTCCCAAAGATTTTTCTCAACTAGTTCAATAGCATCTGAAAACTCAGCACCCGAATACATTGCATCGATATAAGCTGGTACAACATTTTCTTTATTTTCAATGACAATTTTTATCATTTCAACAGGCTCATCTTTCACCGCAGACTGAAAATCTCCTACATACATGCTTAGTGAACTTTCTATAAATCCACCGTCCACTTCTTTCCAGTGTGAGCGATTTCTATCGGCTATTTTATCGTTTGTAATAATTTGTAGCCATTGTTTTTTTCCTATCCTTTTACCAGCAACAGGTGATTTTACCCAACCCGAATGTCCATCTCCATTGATATACCGGTCTGTTTTTCCTTGAAATTTTCTATCAAGCACATTTAATAAATCCCTATACTTAGATGTGAGGCGTTCATGCGTAACGCACTGTAATATATGATACTGAAAATCTCCCCAAAAGCTCCAATATACGCGTGAATATTCTTTTTGTTGATTATACTCTATTCTCCGCTTATACCATTCAGAACTTTGTGGCGAAACATATTTTTCCACTGCTTCAAGAAATGTATTCAGACACTCTTCTGTGCAATATTTAGTATGAACCTTAAGGGCTTTCTTGACTAATTCTAATTGATCCTCTGCTCCACTTGTGCGATCGAATATCTTTTTATCAAAATCTCCCGTTAAATATTCAACAACCTGGTTACTATATGATTCTGGCAGAAACTGCAAACCATGCAAAATTAATTCGTTAAAAATAGCATAATTCCTACCCATATAAGGAGCATAATATTTCCAAAAATATTCCGCGTCTGTCGCGATTATCGCAACATTAGCCTTTTTCAACAACTCAACAGCCGCTCTTTCCAAACTCCTACGCTGAAAAAACCTTCCCGACCAATCACTAAAATATAATTCATCTGCATCTTGTAACGGAATATATTGTGTCAATTCATCCAATACATACTTAGCCTCTTGCAACAAATATGAATCTGTTACAGCAAGAAGTTCTTCCTCATATCGATACACATTTTTTCCCTTAGATGTAATTTTATTTTTTAACCAAAACGATATCAGTCTAATCGTTCTTGATTCGCAATGCTTCATCATTGCTTTAACATCTATATACAGTTCCTGTGACCATACTGGATACTTATTATAAAACAACATTCTTAGTTCAAACAGCTCGTCACTTTCTTCCATGATATCATGCAAAAAGCATCCCATAAATTTTTTATCATCTTCTTCGTTTACAAATGAATGTTTTTTGATAAACGCAATGTCTTCAATATCCAAGTCCGGACTAATACTTTTAAGCAAAACAAAGACAGTACTTTTCTTTTTATCATCAGAAAACCACTGTTCCAAGATTCCGGATTCTCTTAATATAGTAATGTACGCATGTCTTCCGCACACAACATTATTTACAAAATAATCACGCTTGCCTTCATCTTTACATTCTCGTTTTACATATTCTACAATCTTCTCATCTGGTTCGGATACTTGTCTCAAAATCTCATAAAATACATATTTTACATAAAATCTTATCTGTAAAGATTCTAATAATTGGATTCCGGCAGATAAAAAATCACCACTATCATAATCAAGCAAATTTTGCAAAAACATTTGAACCTGATAACGTTTACCTGGCGTTTGCTTATTTATTTCTCCTACTATCTGTTCAATTTTATCTCCAGCAAAAAACTGCTCTGTCATCCTATTTGAAATAAAATAATCTAGAATCGATTGATGAACAAATCCAATTTTTTGTCCATCTTTTATAAGCAATTCCGCATATACCAAATAGTCAAGTCCTCTTTCATCTACATTTAAGATTCTTTTTGGAGCGTATAGACGTCCTATTTTATCTAATACATCCACTGTATAATGCACTGTATCTCTAACTACTTTTTCATCTACACCAATGCTGTTACTTTTTTTGCAAATTTGCTGAAACCAAATATCTATCAAATGACTAGTTGTCGTACAATCACCATATGT
>JBJELY010000184.1:0-18723 GCA_051879395.1 Roseburia sp.
TTGAAAATATAAGGTTTATAAAAATAAAAAAAGGTAGTTAACTTGACACTACCAATGCATAAGGGAGGAACTAGAAATGAAAGAGTATATTGCAAAAGTAGTTGAAAAACAGAATTTGACAGAAGAAGAAGCAAGAGCAGCAATGGAAATTATGTTGAGCGGAGAAGCAAGCCAGGCGCAGATCGGATCTTTTTTAACAGCACTTCGTATGAAAGGAGAAACTTTAGAAGAATTAGTAGGTCTTGCTTCTGTATTACGGGATAAAGCAGATACCATTTCTCCAAAGGTCGAAAATTATGTTGATTTGGTGGGAACAGGTGGAGATTGTACCTATACATTTAATGTTTCTACAACAGCAGCTTTTGTGGTTGCGGCGGCAGGACTTCCGGTTGCAAAACATGGAAATCGCTCCATTTCTTCAAAATCCGGTGCAGGAGATGTATTAGAAGCATTAGGGGTTAATATTATGGCAGAGCCGGAACTCGTACAAAAATGTGTAGAAGAAGCGGGAATCGGTTTTATGTTTGCACAGTTATTTAACAAATCCATGAAATATGTTGGTCAGGCGAGAAAAGATATGGGAATCCGTACGGTATTTAATATTTTAGGACCTCTTGCAAACCCATCTCGTGCAAAAAATATGGTAGTCGGAGTCTATGATTCAAAGTTGACAGAAGTGATTGCACAGGCAATGAGCAGACTTGGCGTGGAAAATGCTTTTGTCGTAAGCGGAGGAGATAATATGGATGAAATCACATTGACAGGTGATACCACAATTTCAGAAATCAAAGCAGGAAAAGTAACGACCTTTACCTTCCATTTAGACGAAGTAGGAATGAAACCTTGTTCCATCGAAGAACTAAGAGGCGGAGACGGAAAAGAAAATGCGCAGATTACTAAGGATATCTTGGCAGGAAGGCTCCAGGGACCAAAACGTGATATTGTATTATTGAATGCAGGTGCAACTCTTTATGTAGGAGGGGTTGCAGAAAGCATTGCTTCTGGTGTAGAATTAGCAAGACAGACAATTGATTCAGGAAAAGCACTGGAAACATTGGAAAAACTAATTGCAATTTCAAATCCAAAAGCATAATGTACAGTGAGAAATAAGTAAAACAGAAGGAATTGTCGAAGGGCAGTTCCTTTTTGTTGTAGAGAACTATATAAAATACTATGGATAAGATATGATTGGTGCGAAAATGTAACAGGTCTATTGGATGAAATAAGAAAGAGGAAAGAAAAAATGATTCGTTTTAATTCAGATTATACAGAAGGATGTCATCCTTTGATTTTAGAGAGATTAGCAGAGACTAATATGGAACAGACACCGGGATATGGAGAAGACGAGTATTGTAAAAAAGCGGCAGATTTGATTCGCGGGGAATGTAATGCAGAAGATGCGGCAGTTCATTTTTTAGTAGGAGGAACTCAGACAAATGTGACGGTTATTTCTGCAGCATTAAAACACTATCAGGGTGCAATTACAGCTGTAAGTGGACATATCAATGTGCATGAAACAGGCGCATTAGAGGCATGTGGTCACAAGTGCTTAGAAATCGCGACCGAAGATGGAAAATTAACAGCAGAGCAGGTGGCTTCCTATGTGGACCAGCATTTTGCAGATGCAAGTTTTGAACATACCGTACAGCCAAAGCTGGTTTATATTTCGAATCCAACAGAGGTTGGAACCATTTATTCGAAGGAAGAATTGATGGCATTATATGATGTCTGTCAAAAGCGTGGACTGTATTTGTTTTTAGATGGAGCACGTTTGGGTTATGGATTGATGTGCAAAGAAAATAATTTGACGTTGGCAGATATTGCTGCATATACAGATGTATTTTACATTGGAGGAACAAAAGTAGGAGCATTATTTGGAGAGGCAGTAGTAATTACGAATGATGCTTTAAAACAAGATTTTCGCTATAATATTAAACAGCGTGGAGGAATGCTGGCAAAGGGAAGATTACTAGGAATTCAGTTTCAGACCTTATTTGAAAACGGGCTTTATTATGAAATTTCAAAACATGCAGCGAAACTTGCAGAACAGATTAGACAGGAATTGCAGCAAATGGGAGTTGACTTCTTAATCGACTCACCAACAAATCAGCAGTTCCCGATTTTTTCGGATGAATTATTGGAAAAATTGAACAAAAAATATGCGGTAGAATATCAGAAGAGAGTGGATGAGACCCATAGTGCAGTCCGTATCTGTAGCTGTTGGGCAACCAAGGAAGAAAATGTTGCAGCATTATTACAGGATATTAGAACATGGATAGAGGGATAATATAGTGAAAAGAAGCAAATGCAGGAAGGATATTTGAAATGAAAAAGGTTTTATTTATTGCAACGGGTGGTACCATAGCGTCTAAAAAATCTGCAAACGGGTTGAAACCGCAGATTACACCGGAGGAATTGTTAGAATTTATTCCGCAGGTAAAGAAAATTTGCGAAGTCGAGGCAATCCAGCTTTTAAATCTTGATAGTTCCAACATGGAGCCACAGCATTGGAAAAAAATAGTGCATTGCATCCGTGAAAATTATGAAACATATGACGGATTTGTTATTGCGCACGGAACGGATACTATGGCGTATACAGCGGCAGCGCTTTCTTATATGATACAGAATTCGAAAAAGCCAATTGTCATTACGGGAGCACAAAAGCCTATCGATATGGAGATTACAGATGCAAAGTCAAATCTGATTGATAGTTTTTTATATGCATCGGATGAAAAATCCCAGGGAGTGCAGATTGTATTTGATGGAAAAGTAATTGCCGGAACAAGAGCCAAAAAAGTGCGTTCGAAGAGTTATAATGCATTTTCCTCCATTGATTATCCGTGTCTTGCAGTAATCCAGGATATGAATATTATGCGTTACATTCCGATGATTCCATATGAAGAAGAGGTAGCGTTTTATGAGGAAATGGACGAAAATGTATTTTTGATGAAGCTGATACCGGGAATTAAACCGGTGATTTTAGAGGCTATTTTTAATTCCTATGATTGTATCATTGTAGAAAGCTTTGGGGTAGGTGGTATTCCGAAATCTTTAGCAGAGGATTTTTATCGACTTTGTCAGGAACATCCGGAAAAAATTGTCATTATGGCAACGCAGGTGGCGCATGAGGGAAGTGATATGACAGTCTATGAAGTCGGACATGATATGAAAAAATATTGTCGCTTCTTAGAATCTTATGATATGACATTAGAGTCTGTAATTGCAAAAACAATGTGGATGTTAGGAAATATGGATTTAAAGAAGCAGGATATGGAAGATATTTTCTATAAAAGTATTAATTATGATGTCATTTTTGGAAAGAATCGAAAATGTTAACTTGTGCTAAAAATGAGTTGACAATCGAAAAAGAAAGGATTAAGATATTTTCAGTGCACAAATAAAAGAGAAAAAGGATGGAAAAACAAATGAAAATATCAACCAAAACAGTAGTTTCAGTCGGAATGTTTACGGCAGTATTAGCGGTACTGTCTATTTTAAAAATACCAATGCCAAGTGGAGTTCCAATCACGTTGCAGACATTTGCAATGGCATTGTGCGGATATGTTCTTGGAGCTAAAAAAGGAACATCTTCTACAATTATTTATATCTTAGTAGGCGCTGTCGGAGTTCCTGTATTTGCAGGAATGACAGGAGGAGTATCCTGTCTCTTCGGTTATACAGGAGGATTTTTATGGGGATTCATTTTCCTTACCCTCTTATGTGGAATTTCTTTAAGTGTAAAAAATAAAGCGATTCAGGTTATATTGGGAATTGCAGGACTTGCAGTCTGCCACTTGTTAGGAACTATCTGGTATGCAGTAGTTGCATCTACAACCATTTGGGGAAGCTTTTTACTGGTATCAGTTCCGTATCTTGTGAAAGATGTTATTTCAGTGGTAGGAGCTTATTTTATTGCGATTGCGTTACGAAAAGCATTAAATGCAGCAAATTTGCTCCCAGCAGAAGCTTAGAGGGAAAGAAATGGAAAAATTTCGTGTTCATCACATACTATGTACAAATTTATATCAGGGAATGGGATATTCTGGAGATTTTTGCAAAAATATGACCGAAGTGGTGCAAAAGCTTCGAGAACATCCGGAAATGGAAGTTGAATTGGTGTGCAGTACTGATATGATTTGTAAAAACTGCCCCAATCTTACAGAAAGTGGGGAATGCGTGCAGGATGCGAATCATGTGACAATAAAAGATGAACTTTTACGAGAAAAAATTGGGCTGGTAAAACATCAAAGTTACTCTTATCAGGAATTATGCCAGCTTACAGCAGAACATTTGACGGAAGAAGATTTTACGGAAAGCTGTCAGAACTGTTTGTGGTATAAACAAAAATTATGTGACTATACTGTTTTAAAAAAGAATCTGGTAAAGATGGGGACTTAGTCTCCTAATGATAAAAGCGGGTATGAATTGAATTTCAAAGTTAGAATAAAATCTAACAATTGAAGTTCAGTTCATACCCATTTTTTGTCAGTAAGTATGTCCTCTTTGAGTGGGAAAGTACGTCCCCGATGGACAGGAGGGACAGTCCCTGCCGAGCGGGAATGTACGTCCCGTTAGTGTGTTTTTCGATTAATATAATTCGTTTTATATTTGGAATAAATAATTTTCTGGCTGCTATAGAGTCCGTAATAACCAGAGAGCATATAGCTGAAAGCAATGGCAAGGAGGAAATAAGGCATTCCGTCATAACCGAACAACTCGAAGCTGATTAACAGAGAAGTAATCGGACAGTTGGTAACACCGCAGAAAACGGCCGTCATGCCTACCGCAGCACAAAGTGCTGGAGAAAAACCGATCAGAGAACCAAAGAGGCATCCGAAAGCAGCACCAATACAAAAAGATGGAACAATTTCCCCGCCTTTATAACCGGCACCAAGCGTTAAAGCAGTAAAAAGCATTTTCAGGAAAAATGCCTCAGGTCTTACATTGCCCTCGACACATTGCGAAATTGTATGGATGCCGGTACCATTGTAATTCTGATTGCCGACAAGTAGTGTTAGGATAACAATAATACAACCTCCAACAAAAATTCTTAAATAAGGATTTTTAAAAAATTTCTTGTAGAAGTGTTCTGACTGGTGCAACATCATACAAAAGAGAATACTTACAACGGCACAAAGAATTGCCAACAAAGAAATCAAAACAGCTGATTTTATGGAAAAACGTGGCAAAGCGTCCAGATAAAAAACTTCAGGGCATACACCAAAAGAAGAAGCGATTCCTCTTGCAATCAAGGCAGAGATGACACATGGAACTAAAGCTGCATAATGCATAATACCAACACTTACGACCTCCATGGAAAAAATAGCCGCAGCCATTGGAGTACCAAAAAGAGCTGAAAAAGCGGCACTCATACCGCACATAATCATAATATGTTTATCTTTATCATCAAAACGAAATAATTTCCCAAGCGCATTTCCAATACTTCCACCAAGCTGTAAAGCAGCTCCTTCACGTCCTGCTGAACCACCAAACAAATGAGTAATCAAAGTAGAAATAAAAATAAGCGGTGCCATGCGGAGAGGTAATTCGTCATCGGAATGGATGGCAGAGAGTACCAAATTTGTACCGGTATCTTTTTCGTCATGCAGAATATGATAAAATGCTACAATCATAATTCCGCCCAAAGGAAGTAAAAAGATAAGATACGGATGTTTACTGCGCACTAAGGTAACCAACGACATTCCAAAGTAGAATAGAGTACCAACGGACCCAACCAGAAGTCCGGATACAATAGAAAAAACGACCCATTTAATAGAAGTGCCAAGTCGTTTCATGTTGTGTAATAATTTGTGTTTTAACAGTTCATTCATTTGTATTATCAAACCCTTTCAAGAAAACATTTCATAACTAATCAAATAGTATCATGTTCAAAAATCTTTTACAAGGCAGTGAAGATAAGTTTTCCCAAATTATGACTTAAATCCCATATACAGCAAATTGAAAAAGTGATATAGAAAAGTGACTATGGTTTGTGCAAAAATAACAAAAATGAAAAGGATAATTTGGAATATATAGCGAAAATGCAAAGAGGGTATTGCTATTTTTTAGAGAAAACACTAAAATATGACTATCAGCTGAAAACGTTACCGGAAACATTACCGATAACGTTTTCAAGTAAAATTTAAATTATTTTAGGAGGAAGGAAATATGAAAAGAAGAGTTTTGTCAGTAGTATTGGCAGCAGCAATGTCAGCTACCATGATGGCAGGTTGTGGAGCATCTGATGGGGGAAGTACAGGAGACACAACAGAGGCAACAAACAAGACTGCAGACAAAGACGCAGACAAGAGTGCTGGAGATGAAGCAGGTGGTTCTGTTTACTATTTGAACTTCAAACCGGAACAGGATCAGGCATGGCAGGACTTAGCAGCTGCATATCAGGAAGAAACAGGGGTAGAAGTAACTGTTATTACAGCAGCAGACGGTACTTATGAGCAGACATTAAAATCAGAAATGGCAAAAACTGAAGCACCTACATTATTCCAGGTAAATGGTCCGGTAGGTCTTGCAAACTGGGATTCTTATTGCCTTGATTTATCAGACTCTGAGTTATATTCTCACCTGACAAATGATGATTTTGCATTAAAATCAGATTCTGGTGAAGTACAGGGTATTGCTTACGTAATTGAAACATATGGTATTATCTACAACAAGACAATTTTAAATGACTATTGCACAATGGATAATGCAGTAATTTCATCTATCGATGAAATTAACAACTTTGAAACATTAAAAGCAGTAGCAGATGATATTCAGTCTAGATTAGATGAAATCAATGATGAATTTGGATATGATTTACAGGGTGCTTTCACTTCAGCAGGTATGGATGGTTCTTCCGATTGGAGATTTAAAACACACTTAGCAAATCTTCCAATTTACTATGAATACAAAGAAAAAGGAATTTCTTCTACAGAAGCAATTGAAGGTACCTATTTAGATAACTACAAACAGATTTGGGACTTATACATTACAGATTCTACTTGTGATGCAGGATTATTATCTAGCAAAACAGGTGATGAAGCAGAATCAGAATTCGGTATGGAAGAAGCTGTATTCTATCAGAATGGTACATGGGAATATGGAAATCTGACAAGTGAAGATAACGGATATCTTGTAACAGCAGAAGATATGGGTATGATGCCAATTTACGTCGGAGTAGAAGGAGAAGAGAATCAGGGACTTTGTACCGGTTCTGAAAACTACTGGTGTGTAAACAAAGAAGCATCTGAAGAAGATATTCAGGCTACTTTAGATTTCCTTGCATGGGTAATTACATCTGATACTGGACGTGATTCTATGACAAACGTTATGAACTTTGTAACACCATTCGATACCTTTACTGGTGAATATGAAGCAGATAATGTATTTATTCAGGATGCAAATCAGTATATTGCAGATGGAAAGACACCTGTTACTTGGACATTCTCATCTATTCCTTCTGAAAACTGGAAAGATGGCGTTGGTTCTGCATTATTAGAATATGCACAGGGAACCGGTGACTGGGACGGCGTTGTTTCTGCATTCGTAGATGGATGGGCAACAGAATATCAGGCAGTAAATTAATAATTGCAAACTAAAAATCTATAAGCATAAAACAAAAAAGGGGGCGGGCGCTTGCAAACGTCCCCTTTAAAAAAGAATTACCTTTCCTGTTTTTCTATGGGAAAAATCTATTGGAACATCAAGGAATGAGAGGATACAGATTATGGAGAAATCTATTAAAAAATATTTTCCTATTTTTGCACTCCCAACTTTAGTAGCTTTTACATTCGGTTTTATAATTCCTTTTCTTATGGGTATCTATTTATCGTTTTGTGAATTTACGACGGTTACAGATGCAACTTTTGTAGGATTAAAAAATTATTTTCGAGTTTTTACAGATGCAACCTTTTTACACGCATTGGGATTTACAGCCTTGTTTACGGTAGTATCCGTTCTTACAATAAATGTGTTTGCATTTATCATAGCGATGCTTTTAACAAAGGGAATTAAAGGTACTAACTTTTTCCGTACCGTATTTTTTATGCCAAACTTGATTGGTGGTATTGTATTAGGTTATATCTGGCAGATTTTATTAAACGGAATTTTAGAAAACTTTGGAAAAACATTGACCTATTCTTCTGCCTATGGTTTCTGGGGATTAATTATTTTAATGAACTGGCAACAGGTTGGTTATATGATGATTATCTATATTGCCGGAATCCAGAATATACCGGGAGAATTAATTGAGGCGGCAAAAATCGATGGCGCGAGTGCATGGCAGGTATTGAAGAATGTAACAATTCCAATGGTGATGCCATCTATTACCATTTGTACCTTTTTAACATTAACCAATTCGTTCAAGCTGTTTGATCAGAACCTGGCATTAACAGCAGGAGAACCATCTAATAACTCAGAAATGTTAGCCTTAAATATTTTTAATACCTTCTACGCAAGACAAGGATGGGAAGGTGTCGGTCAGGCAAAAGCTGTTATATTCTTCTTATTAGTAGCAGTCATTGCATTGATTCAAAACCGAATGACAAGAAGTAAGGAGGTGCAGCAGTAATGGCAAAAGGAACACAGAAAAAACAAAAAGAAGATCAGGTGTTGACAGTTCGGAAGGCAAAACATGGCTGGTTGTTAACAACATTCTTTTCGATATTAACTGTATTTTATTTATATCCAATCTTTCTGGTGCTGATTAACTCCTTTAAGAAAAAAGGTTTTATCACAAGAAATGCATTTGAATTGCCAAATGAAAGATCTTTCTTTGGCCTGACAAACTTTATCAAAGGAATTGAAAAGACGAACTTTTTCAACGCATTTGGCTGTTCCTTAATTATTACACTTGGCTCTGTAGCAGTTATTATATTATGTACCTCTATGTGCGCATGGTATATTACGCGTGTACAGAACAAGGGGACAAAAACAATTTATATGCTTTGCCTGTTTTCGATGATTGTACCATTCCAAATGGTAATGTTTACTTTATCGAAACTTGCTAATATGATGCATTTAAGCAATCCAATCGGAATTATTTTAGTTTACCTAGGATTTGGAGCAGGACTTGCAATTTTCATGTTCTGCGGATTTGTAAAAAGTATTCCGCTGGAAATCGAAGAGGCTGCCATGATTGATGGTTGTACACCGATTCAGACATTCTTTCAGGTGGTTATGCCGATTATGCGTCCGACAACGATTACAGTAGCAATTTTACAGACAATGTGGATTTGGAACGACTATTTACTTCCATATCTGGTATTGGATTTGAAAAAATATAAGACAATTCCTATTGTCATCCAGTACTTAAAAGGTGGATATGGTGCAGTTGACTGGGGAACCATGATGGCAATGTTAGTACTCGCAATCATTCCAATTATCATTTTCTATGCCTGCTGTCAGAAATACATTATTGAAGGAGTGGTTGCAGGAGCAGTAAAAGGCTGATATTATAATAGTAAGAGTACGTTTTTTGTCTATTTTTTACAAAAATTACAAATTTACGAAAAAAAACGAAAAAATTAGTAGACAGGAATGAAAAATATGGTTACGATAAAAGATATAGCCAGGGAATCTGGTTATTCAGTCAGTACAGTTTCGCGAGTGCTAAACGAAAGAAGGGACGTGAGTCCTGATGCAAAAAAGAAAATTGAAGAAATAGTTGCAAAATATAATTTTGTACCAAATAACAATGCAAAGCATTTAAAACAGACAGCGACGAAAACAATTGGAGTCCTGATTAAGGGAACTTCCAATATGCTTTTTGCAAACATCTTAGAAGAGATACAGCAGATTATAGAGAAAACAAGTTATACATTGATGGTATCTTATCTGGATGAAGATGCAAATGAAGTAGAACAGGCGCTTGTCATCTCCAGAGAAAAGAAGCCAAGGGGATTACTTTTTTTAGGTGGTAATCCGGACTATTTTAAAGATGGGTTTCAAGAGGTGGAAATTCCCTGTGTATTGGTAACAAACAGGGCAGATGCATTACATTTTCCAAATTTGTCGAGTGTTGCAACAGATGATATTGCTGCTGCAAAATGTGCAGTGGATACATTGATTGATGCAGGACATAGGCGGATCGGAGTGATTGGTGGTGATATAGCAAGATCTCATACCAGTAAACAGCGTTATTTGGGATGCCAGAAGAGCTTTGAAGAGCATCAGATTCCGTTTGATGCCACAAAAGATTATTCTAAGGCACGATTTTCTTTTGACAGTGCATACCGGGCAACAGAACGTCTGTTAAAAAGTGCACCTGATATCAGCGCAATTTTTGCGATGTCAGATGTGATGGCAATCGGGGCAATCCGGGCGTTGATTGACATGAATTACAAGGTTCCACAGGATATATCCGTAATTGGTTTTGACGGTACGGTTTTGGCAGAGTATTATCATCCAAAACTTACCACGATAAAGCAACAATATCAGACACTTGCAACACGAAGCATTGAATTATTATTCGGTCAGCTGGAATTTAAAAGGGATGCCATTCATGAGGTGGTACCGTTTGAGCTTGTAAGTGGAGAAAGTATTAGAAAATTATAGAGTAAGTTCAGGAGGAACACAAACAATGAGAAGCAGTGGAGTGTTAATGCACATCTCATCCCTGCCATCCCCTTATGGAATTGGTACTATGGGAAAAGAAGCAAAGAAGTTTGTTGATTTTTTGGTAAAGGGAGGTCAGAAATATTGGCAGATTCTGCCGATTTGTCCGACAAGTTACGGCGATTCTCCATACCAGTCTTTTTCCAGCTTTGCAGGAAATCCATATTTTGTAGATCTTGAGATTTTGTGTAAAGAGAAATTATTAACAAAAAAAGAATGTGAATCATTTGACTGGGGTGGAAGTGAGCAGTATGTGGATTATGGAACGATGTACATATCCAGATATGCTTTATTAAAAAAGGCATATGTCCGTTTTAAAAAAGCAGAGCCAAAGGAATTTGCAGAATTTTGTAAAAAAGAAGCAGACTGGTTGGAGGACTATGCACTGTTTATGGCATTAAAAGATGCAAATGACGGTGTAGCATGGTTTGAATGGGACGAAGAGTTAAAACTCAGAAAACCGGCTGCAATTGAAAAAGCAAAGAAAGAATATGCAGAGGATATCGAATTCTATAAGATGCTTCAGTATTTCTTCTTCAAGCAGTGGTGGGATTTAAAATCATATGCGAATGAAAAAGGAATTGAAATTATTGGAGACGTTCCAATTTATGTAGCAGGAGACAGTGCAGATGTCTGGGCAAATCCAGGACAGTTTTACTTAGATAAGGAATTAAATCCAATTGATGTGGCAGGATGTCCACCGGATGCATTCTCAGAAGATGGACAGTTATGGGGAAATCCATTGTTCCGTTGGGATGTTATGAAAAAAGATGGGTATACCTGGTGGACAAAGAGAATTGCTGCAATGTCTAAATTATATGATATTGTGCGTATTGATCATTTCCGTGGATTTGATTCTTATTACGCAATTCCTGCAAAAGATGATACGGCAAAGAATGGTGAATGGCGAGAAGGACCTGGAATGGATTTATTCCGCACTCTTGAGAAAAAATTAGGAAAACTTAATATTATTGTAGAGGATTTAGGATTTTTAACACCTTCTGTTATAAAATTAGTAGAAGATTCCGGTTTCCCTGGAATGCGTGTTATCCAGTTTGCATTTGATACAAGAGATGATAGTAATTATCTGCCACATAATTACTGTGAACATAGTGTTGTTTACACAGGAACACACGATAATGATACCTTAATGGGCTGGTTTAAGACTGCTCCAAAGGCAAGTGTAAAATTTGCAAAAGAATACTTGAATCTGACAGAAGAGGAAGGTTATAATTGGGGTATGATGCGAGGCGCATGGTCAAGTGTCAGCGAGTTAGCTATTGTACCAATGCAGGATTTAATCGGACTCGGTTCAGAAGCACGTATGAATACACCATCTACGTTAGGAGATAACTGGAAATGGCGTGCAACTGCAGATCAGATTAATAATCCACTGGCAAAACGTCTTCGCAAATATATGCAGATGTACGGACGTGAGTTCGATGTGGAGAAGGAAACAGAAGAAAAGACAGAAGAAAAAACAGAAGTGAAAGCTGAAAAGACTGTTTCCAAAGATAAAAAGAAGAAAAAAGGGAAAAAATAATTTGTAAAAAGCTCTTTCTTCCACGGAACGTAGCGTTTCGTAGGAAGAGAGGGCTTTTTTATGTATGAAATTATAGTAAATCAGACATCAAGGACAGGAAGAGGAAAAAAACTTTGGAAACAAGTAGAGGAAACATTAATAAAAGAAAATGTTTCCTACAGTGTTCATATTACACAATATGAAGGGCATGCAGCTATGCTTGCAAAAGAAATCAGTGAAAAAGAAGGAGAAATTAATTTGATTGTCATGGGCGGAGATGGAACCATGAATGAAGTATTGAATGGGATTACTGATTTTTCAAAAATACATCTTGGCATGATACCAACGGGATCTGGAAATGATCTTGCAAGAGGGTTGGGCTTGAGTAAAGAGCCTGTAGAAGCGTTACGGGCAATTTTGGATTGCAAAGAAGAATATGTGATGGATTTAGGACGGGTTTCCTGGAATGAATGTGAAAAGCCGCGATATTTTGCGATAAGTGCAGGAGTGGGATTAGATGCGGAGGTTTGTAAAAAAGCTCTGCACTCAAAATTGAAGAAGTTTCTGAATAAATTACATATGGGAAAACTGACATACTTATTACTGACGATAGCTTCTCTTTTTTCTATGAAAACAACAGGTGTTGCAGCGCGTTTTGACCATAAAGGACAACGAAATTTTATACATGCTATTTTTCTGGCAGGGATGAATCAGCCTTGTGAAGGGGGAGGAATTCCTATGGCGCCGAGAGCGAAATCTGATGATGGAAAACTTTCTGTCTGTTGTGCATGGCGGATACCAAAGCTTCTAACGTTCTTTTGTCTGCCATTTCTTGTACTGGGAAAGCATGAAAGTATCCCTGGGTTTGAGGTAGTAGACTGTAGTAAATATAAAGTAAAAATGAAAGAAACGATGGTACTGCATGCAGATGGTGAGTATTGTGGAGATGTGAACGAGGTAACATTTGAATGTGTTCCTGGTATTCTTCGTATTCGTAAATAGTCAGAGTTCTATTTGGCATGACTGCTTCATAAATTAAAGTAATAAGACGTTTCGTGACGACAGATAACAAGGGTCAGGAAGCATAAAAAAGAGAAATTTATGGAGGAAATATGGAGCAGTTTGCAGAAAGCAGGGAGTTTAACCTCTATCGGGATATTAAAAACCGGACAGGAGGAGAAATCTACATAGGTGTAGTTGGACCGGTAAGAACTGGAAAATCGACTTTTATTAAACGGTTTATGGATTTAATGGTACTTCCGTTTATGGAGGATATGCATAGTAAAGAACGGGCTATGGATGAACTTCCGCAGGCGGCAGCCGGAAAGACAATTATGACAACGGAGCCCAAATTTATTCCGCAGGAAGCAGCACTGATTCAGTTAAATGATGGAAGCAGTGTAAAAATCAGATTGATTGATTGTGTGGGATTTATGGTAAATGGAGCAGTGGGACATCTTGAGGGAAATGAGAACCGGATGGTAAAAACGCCGTGGTTTGATTATGAAATTCCTTTTGTGGATGCCGCAGAAATTGGAACAGAAAAAGTAATCAGAGACCATGCGACCATAGGCATTCTGGTAACAACAGATGGTAGTGTCGGAGAATTAGAACGGGAAAATTATCTGGAAGCAGAAGAAAAAACGGTAAAAGAACTTTCTTCTATTGGAAAACCATTTGTAATTGTATTGAATTCTGCAAAGCCTTACAGTGAAGAGACAATACGTATGGCAAAAGAATTATATGAAAAGTATCAGACGCCTGTGGTGCCGGTTAACTGTGAACAGTTACGAAGAGATGATGTCCTTAAAATTCTAGAAAGTGTATTATATGAATTTCCAGTTAATCGTGTAGAGTTTTTCATTCCCAAATGGACGGAAATGTTGTCGCAGGACCATAGAATGAAGCAGGAATTGATTCAAAAGGCGGGAGAAATCCTTGGAACGATGCAAAAGGCAAGGGATGTTTCAGGAAGTGTTTATGAGCCTGGTGAATATGTGACTTCCATTCAGATAGATCAGATGGATTTGGCAAAAGGATGTGTGAAAGTCAGAATGGATGTGGCAGAAAAATTTTATTATGAGAATATTAGTGAGCTGACAGGTGTTCCGATTCAGGGAGAATATCAGATGATATCCATGATAAAAGAAATGGCTGCATTGAAAAATTCCTACGAAAAAATATCAGATGCTTTTGAGTCGGTAACAGCAAGAGGCTATGGCGTTGTGACACCACAACTAGCGGATATTTCGATGGAAGATCCTGTTTTGATACGTCATGGAAATAAATTTGGAGTAAAAATGAAGGCGGTTTCTCCTTCCATTCATATGATTAAGGCGAATATTGAAACAGAAATTGCTCCAATTGTTGGGAGCGAAGAACAGGCAAATGATTTGATTTCTTATATTAAGCAGGGGGAAGAAAGCAAAGAAGGTGTCTGGGAGACGAGTATTTTTGGAAAATCTTTAGGGGAATTGATGGAAGATGGGATCCGAAATAAGATTGCCATGATGGATGATGAATGCCAAATGAAACTACAGGATACAATGCAAAAAATTGTAAATGACAGTAACGGTGGCCTTGTGTGTATTATTATTTAGAGGAATTTCTATTAATTTAGAAGAAAGCGTGTTCCGGAAAGGAATGCGCTTTTTTGAATGTTTGAAAAGAGTTTGTCTATTGTACAACTATAAAAAATAGGATATAATCAGTAATATTTTAAAACAAATCAGAAAAAGTCAGGGGATAGAAGTAATATGCAGGTAATTTTTATTCACCATAGCTGCTTCTTGATAGAAGTAGATGAAAAAGTATTAATATTTGATTATTTTAAGGGCGACCGCGTTCCAGGATACAGTTTTGGCGGAGTTATCCCGGAGTATGAATCGGATACGCCAATTTATATGTTTGCAAGTCATAAACATCAGGATCATTTTGATATGGATATTTTAAGATGGGCAGAAAAGTACAAAAATATTCATTATATTTTTTCTAAGGACATAAAAATGAGTCCTAATTTTTTAAAGAAGCATGGGATTTCTCCAGAGGTTCGGGAACGTATTTTATATGTGGGGCCAAATGCAAAGTATAAGTTAGATGATATGAAAATTGAGACCTATCGTTCTACGGATGCTGGAGTTGCTTTTTATGTGGAGACAAATGGAGCGGGCTTTTTCCATGCGGGAGATTTGAATAACTGGAAATGGGAAGGTGCTGGAGATTTAGTAAATGGAGTAATGGAATCTAATTATAAAGCGCAGATTCGAAAATTAGAAAATAAAAATATCAATTTGGCATTTGTGCCACTAGATCCAAGATTAGAGCAATATGAAGATTTGGGAATTGATTACTTTTTACGTCATACAAATGCAGAATATGTATTTCCAATGCATATGTGGCAGGATTACCGTGGTATTCGCCGTTATTTAAAAAAGATATCCAATCACAGGATGGCAGAACGTGTTGTGGAAATCGAAGATGAAAATCAGGTTTTTGAAATCAGAGAAGATTAAAAAGACAGGTTACAGGAGAAAAATAGCGAAAGAAACCAAAGGTAATGATTGAATTTATAGAATAAATGGACTATAATAAAATGGATTATGAAAGGTAGGTAACGCTTATGACATTGATAGGATGGTTCTTGCAATATTTTATTATTTTTGTGATTTTAGTTTTGATTGCGGTAGCGGGATTCTTCGTAGGAAAGAAATTAAGAGAGAATAAAGATGCAAAAGCGGCTGCGATGAATAGTTCTGAGGTTAAGAACGAAGATTAGATTAAAATAAGTATCGTCTTTTGCAAAGATATATAGGGAGCACTGGCATCAGTGCGCCCTAAATTACAGTTTTGGAGGAAGTTAAAAGTGAAAAAGTTTTATGGTGAAAATGAATTACGTAGAATGTACCTTGATTTTTTTGAAAGCAAGGGTCATTTGAAAATGAAAAGTTTTTCTCTGGTTCCACACAATGATAACAGTTTATTGTTAATCAATGCTGGTATGGCACCATTGAAACCATATTTTACAGGGCAGGAGATTCCACCTCGTAAAAGAGTGACAACCTGTCAGAAATGTATTCGTACCGGCGATATTGAAAATGTTGGTAAGACAGCAAGACATTTGACATTTTTTGAAATGTTAGGAAACTTCTCTTTTGGAGATTATTTTAAAGAAGAAGCAATTGCATGGTCTTGGGAATTTTTGACAAAGGTTTTGGGATTAGAAGAAGATAGATTATATCCGTCTATTTACGGAGAAGATGAGGAAGCATTTGAAATCTGGAACAAACAGATTGGAGTTCCGGCAGAACGTATTACAAGATTCTATCGTGATCCGGAAACAGGAGAATGCGATAACTTCTGGGAGCATGGTGCAGGTCCTTGTGGTCCATGTTCTGAGATTTATTATGATCGTGGCGAAAAGTATGGCTGTGGCGGTCCAGACTGTAAAGTTGGTTGTGAATGTGATCGTTTCATGGAAGTATGGAATAACGTATTTACCCAGTTTAATGGAGATGGTAAGGGCGGTTATGAAGAGCTTGACCAGAAAAATATTGATACTGGTATGGGATTAGAGCGTCTTGCTGTTGTAATGCAGGATGTAGATTCTGTTTTTGATATTGATACAATGAAAGCAATCCGTGACAAAGTTTGTGAGTTATCAGGAAAAACTTATCAGACAGATGCTTTAAATGATGTTTCAATTCGTTTAATCACAGACCATATCCGTTCTTCAACTTTTATGGTATCAGATGGTATTATGCCATCGAATGAGGGACGTGGCTATGTACTTCGTCGTATCATTCGTCGTGCAGCGCGTCATGGAAGAATTCTTGGTATTGAAGGAACTTTCTTAGCAGAGCTTGCTAAAACTGTTATCAATGAGAGTAAAGATGGATATCCTGAGTTAGAAGAAAAGAAAGACTTTATCTTAAAAGTTCTGACACAGGAAGAAGAGAAGTTTAATAAGACAATCGACCAGGGACTTTCTATTTTAGCTGAGATGGAAGCTGAAATGGAAGCAAAGGGTGAGAAAGTTTTATCTGGCGAAAATGCATTTAAACTTTATGATACTTATGGATTCCCGATGGATTTGACACAGGAAATCTTAGAGGAAAAGGGATTCCAAATTGATGAAAAAGGATTTAAAGTGGCAATGGAGGTTCAGAGAACCACAGCCCGTAAAGCCCGTAAAGTTACAAACTATATGGGAGCTGATGTAACAGTATATGAATCTATTGATCCATCGATTACAACAGAATTTGTAGGATATGATAAACTCACTGCCGACTCTAAGGTAAGTGTTTTGACGACAGAGACAGAACTTGTAGAGGCATTATCTGATGGCGAAATCGGAACTATTATTGTAGAGCAGACTCCATTTTATGCTACGATGGGTGGTCAGCAGGGCGATAAAGGTATTATCCGTAGTGCAAATGGAGAATTCCGTGTAGAGGATACTGTGAAACTGTTAGGTGGAAAAGTAGGTCATATCGGTAAAATGACAAGCGGTATGATAAAAGCCGGAGATGCTGTAACATTAGTGGTAGATGCAAGCTTAAGAGGTCAGACCTGTAAAAACCATTCTGCAACTCATTTATTGCAGAAAGCACTTCGTGAAGTATTAGGTACTCATGTAGAACAGGCAGGTTCTTATCAGGATGCTGAGAGAACACGTTTTGACTTTAGCCATTTCCAGGCAATGACACCGGAAGAAATAGCAAAAGTTGAAAAAATCGTGAATGATAAGATTGCAGAAAATCTTGCTGTTGAGACAAACATCATGAGCGTAGAAGATGCAAAGAAAACAGGTGCAATGGCACTGTTTGGTGAAAAATATGGAGAGACAGTACGCGTTGTATCTATGGGTGATTTCTCCAAAGAATTCTGTGGTGGTACTCATGTAAAGAATACAGGTGAAATCGCAGCATTCAAGATTATATCAGAAAGTGGTGTTGCTGCCGGAGTTCGTCGTATCGAAGCTTTGACGGGTGAGAACGTATTTGCATATTATGCAAAGGTGGAAGCACAGTTGGAGGAAGCTGCAAAGGCTGCAAAAGCTACACCAGCTACTTTAGTGGAAAAGATTGAACATATGATGGCAGAAATCAAGGCTTTGAGCAGTGAAAATGAATCCTTAAAGAGTAAAGCTGCAAAAGAGGCGCTTGGCGATGTTATGGATCAGGTTGTAGAAGTTAAAGGCGTAAAATTATTAGCAACCAGCGTAGCAGGTGTTGATATGAATGGCTTACGCGACTTGGGAGATCAGTTAAAAGACAAACTTGGCGAAGGTGTGGTTGTATTAGCATCTGAAGCAGAAGGAAAAGTAAACTTAGTTGCAATGGCAACAGAGGGAGCAATGGCAAAAGGAGCTCATGCAGGAAACTTAATCAAAGCGATTGCCGGAAAAGTCGGTGGTGGCGGCGGTGGACGTCCAAACATGGCACAGGCAGGTGGTAAAAACCCAGCTGGAATCCCGGATGCAATTACAGAA
Source organism: Roseburia sp. (assembly GCA_051879395.1). Taxonomy (GTDB): domain Bacteria; phylum Bacillota; class Clostridia; order Lachnospirales; family Lachnospiraceae; genus Roseburia. The sequence continues at coordinate 18,627 of JBJELY010000184.1, forward strand.
GCAAAAGTTGCATTGGAAACACAGATTTCCTAAAAATATTAGAAAAATGTACATTAGTCAATGATGTGACACCAACTTTTCAAAAATAAAAAGGTTG
>JBJELY010000185.1:0-4442 GCA_051879395.1 Roseburia sp.
GGTTGACCCAGCAATTCATCTTTTCATTCCACGTTTCCAGCGAAGCACAGGCTGTTGCATCCGGTCTTTGGGCGTATATTAACATCTGCTCGTTAAAGGGATATTTATACAGCCTTGCAGCCGTGGTCAGAAATCTGGTCCATTCATTTTCGTTTTTTACAATATCTGCCGCTGTCATTTCTGCCAGTGCAGATATATAATGATATTTTCCTGCCATAGATACTCCTTTCGATTCATTTTGTCCTAATAGCAGAAAAGTAGCCCAAAGTGGCTGCCTCAGAATATAGACAAAATTCTATAAATACTAAATGCAAGTATATTAGCAAAAATATACTTGCATTTTCTTTTAATGACTATTCCTAAATAAAAAAAAATATTTACTCCTGTATACACACGATTATCCAATCAAATCAATTATCCTACTTAATGCTACTTTTATTTTTTGTTCCAAAATCTCAATTTTATAGTAATTTGTAGAAATATCTGTTAACAAATTATCTATCTCACTTACATCTTTTTGCCTTTTTTCTTTCAGAATTTTATTTATATCTACAGAAAATTTAATACGGGCATACATTTCTTTATCCTTCAAATTGTGCATAGTAATTGCAGATAGAACAAACTCCAAATCATATTTAAACGGAACGTAATACCTTCTCATATTTTGTTGTTTATGATTTTTCTTTGTATCCCTTATATTAGAAATAATCGAATATATAACCGTATCTAATAACACAAATTCTAACAATGCTTCTTTGACAAGAGAAAAAACATAATCCGATTGTGATACATTTACACTATATGTAAAAACACTTGTAAAAAATAGTAGTATATATATAGCATAACGCAACACATTAATACTTATTAATGCTTCGGCCGGCTTAAAAATCAGTGCCACAGATTTATTTCCAGTAACTCCTTGAATAAATTTTTTAACCATTCTTAACAAAAAAGATAAGATATACGGTATCGATATTAGAAATGTTATCATTGTCAAAAAAATAGAATACTTCTCTTGTCCTATAAACTCACCATAAGTCAATTCTATCCCCGAAGACGTACAAATCTTTTCAACAAGTAACACAAATAAATATGTTCCACATCCAATTATATTTTTCAACAACATAGATGAAAAAAATACTAAATATAAAAGCGCAATCACTATTGCCATTGTAACAGTGAATAATGGTAATACTACTTGAGATATTAATATTAACTCAATAGCAAGAAATATAGCCTGCCCCCATGTCAAAACATCCTCATCATTTTTTCTATTTCGAACGAAATATATAACAAGCAATAACAATGCTGCAAAAACAATAGCACCAGAAATGATATACCACTTACTCATAATCTGTGCTAATTCGTCCAATATTTCTGGATTAGAAATATTTTCACTAAATATTTTTAGTAGCTCCATAAAATCAATATTTATATAAGCTAACACACAAGATAGTATCAAACCAATAGGTGTCGCTAAAGCCAACATGGCGTATTTTATTACGCCACTTTTCTTAAAACTTTCTATCTCTTTTTCATTAAATACAACTGATTTCATAATACCTCTCCTCCTACAACTCAACAACATATATAATATCGGAATTATATATAAAATCATTATATTATTACCTAGTACAGCGTTTCTTAAATAACTGCACCATATAACGCTGAATGTTTTTTCAAGGGCACTGTTCCAAAAACGTAGGCGTAGCGGGCTACGTCGAGGCTTTTGGAATGGTGCAATTGGAAAAGCAGGCAAGTTATATGGGGTAGTTATTTAGAAATCGGTGTACTAGGTAGAGCATTGGCATCCTTCTTTAAATATACCATTTTTGATTATTAATACGTTCTTTGTCTACATTCTGAAGCAGCCTAAATTGGCCGCTTTCCTGTTTGTTACATATGAAGTGGTTAAATCACCGCTTCCTTCTTCTTATCTGCCGCAAGATGTTTCCTATCAGCATCCATCTTCATCACATCATTTTTCTTTTCTGCAAGTCTGTCTTTTAGTGAAGGACGTTCTTTCTTCTCATCACGCTTTTCCTCTTTCTGCTTTGCACGTTCCTCGGCACGGTCACTGCGAAACAGCTCATGTTCTTTTGCATCATACTCATACACATGATCCGAAAGACGTTCCTGCGGTGCTACCTGTGTCTGGTTCACTTCCTGCACCATCTGTTCAAGGTCTCTTAGCTCCATTCCGGCATCTTTCGGGATAATCAGCGTTTCATGCACAGATGAAGGCAATACATAGAAGTCTCCAACCTTGTCTGCAATTTCCTGTCTGGTATCATCATTTAATATGACGGCAGCTCCATTTACCTTCGTATCATTTGTCAGTACAAACATCGTGTCAGGAACATCCGGTATCATCTGTAACGCTATTTCTCTTGCCTCTGATATATCCATATCATTATCCCTTGCAATGTCCCCAGCCATCATTTCTATAATGGTCTCGCTCATTCCCTTGAAGCTGTATGGCTGTAAAACATCCATGTTCAAAAGAGCCTGTTCGTGCAAATCCTCAAGGGTAATCCCATACCTGTCCATCAGATTATCTGTAATCGTTATGGTTGCAGTGCCTTCCGCATTTTTGTCCATTAAAATCTGATACACAACCGCCAGATCTTCCACCTTGGTGTATGGTTTGTCCTCAAGGAACTGCCTGTTGGCTTCCTCATTGATGAGTTTGCACACAATCTTGTCTTTGACATTGTCAAAATCAGTCACTGCGGATACATCCATATCATGGTCAATATAATGTGCCTGATATGTGGCTGCAATCTGCCCAAGCACATCATCCATCTCAGCTCCATCCTGTATCTGTTCAAAATACGGATTCAGATATACGGTTGGAGAAATATTGCTTTCTTCTGTCCGGATTGTCAGACCATCCAAAACGCAGTCATTATTCTTTACCACCTGATGAACAGAAACCGTTGCATCTGCAAATTTCTCCGGTAAAAAATCCTGTATCTGCTCTTTTACCTGTTCTACAAAATCCTTATATTCCATTACTTTCTCTCTCCCTTCCCAGTATTCTTCTGTGATTTGTCTGCCAGCTTTGATGCTTTCGTTCCATATAGCTGATAACGTTTCATCATGCTCTGCTTGTTTGTTTCCGTGATTTCTTTTTCTAACTGTTTCATTCCTGGTTTCCTCCTTACTCTGCATGTGTTCCAAAAGAAAAAGATGTATTATCCTGTTTCTTTGTACTGAATTTTGCTTTTACATCTGCTACCTTATTTTCCAAAGCACCAAACATAGCCTCTACCTGCTCTGCTGTATATTCATAAGCTGACTTATTGGCAAGGTGTTCCAACCTTCCAATCGCATCAATCGCTTTGTTCATACGGTATTCTCCAAGGCGGATGAACTTCTCCGCTTTGGTTTCATTATTCTTTGCCGCAAGCTCCTCATCCTGTGTTCCGGCTCCGTTTACAGTTACATTTTCATTTACTTCACTCATGTTCGTATCCTCCATTTTTCTATGCTGTTACTTACTTCTTTTTGCAAACTCCAGCTTGACCTTATACTGTGAGCCTTTGATTTCCTTGCCATCTTTGGTATAGGAATAATCCTCAATTCCTTCCGGAATCAGGTAAGCATCGTAAGTGCCTTTCTTTCCCTTTAAGCCTTTGACAAAAGTCTTTTTCCCATCCAGCATACTCTTAATCTGCGTATCGGAAAGTACAGTCCCCATAGCCTTGCCGACATTCATACCACACTTATTTTTGCAGTAAGCACCATATTTTCCCTTTACAACATCACCGCCACATTTCGGGCATTTTCCAAGGGCTTCCTGTGCGCTCTGATTTCCTCCAAACATGGATTTCTGCTCGTCACTAATGCTGTGATAGGTCTGCACAAGGTTCTTTACCATATCCGCAATGCCATCCATAAACTCCTGCATGGAATACTCGCCCTTTGCTACAAGGGTAAGGGCATTTTCCCAATCAGCGGTAAGTTTCGGGGACTTCACCACATCCGGAAGCACCGTAATCAACTTTATACCGTCCTCTGTGGGAATCATTTGCTTTTTCTCACGCTTCACAAAACCGTCCTTTACCAGCTTTTCAATGATGTCCGCTCTGGTGGCAGGTGTGCCAAGTCCTTTACGCTCCACATCATCTCCCATATCCTCACTTCCGGCTCGCTCCATTGCAGACAAAAGGGAATCTTCCGTAAAGTGCTTTGGGGGATTTGTGTAATGCTCACTAATCTTTGTCTGTACCCCGTCAAAAGTCTGCCCCTCGGAAAGCTCCGGTAGTTTCTTATCCTCCTGCTCTTTATCTTCCGTTGTCTTAAAAGAACGTTTAAAGGCATCCTCAAAATCTTTCCACCCGTTTTTTAAGACCGACTTGCCGGAAGTGGTAAAGGTGTAACTGCCACAGGAAAGCTCTGCCTTTACCGTTTCATAAAGATGTTTCTCCCCCGTAGCA
>JBJELY010000186.1:0-4363 GCA_051879395.1 Roseburia sp.
GTATAATTATCAAGATTAAAACCATTAATCGTTACTTCTTCATTTGATGCAACAGAATAATGTCCCAATGCCGTTCGGGTATATACAGAAGGATTCTTCTTTTTTAATATACTCAAGCTTGTTTCAACTTCCGTAATATACGGCACGACATCAACTTTATACTTCGGTTTGTTGTAAACATTGTCGGAAGTATCTGTCTGTCCAGAATCGGTTACTACGATATGATCTGTTTCGCTTGATTTGTTGGTGTCAGTATTTACATGGTCAACTGCCATAATGGCAAATTCTGCGTCAACAGCGGTAACTGTAGAAATTCTTGCTGTATCGATAGTAAGTGCCCAGTTTACTTTGTGTCCTTTCTGGTCAAAATATTCGTCTGTTGTTTCAAAAGACCAGCCGTCAGATTCAAGCGTTGCACTAGAATTATTCCAAGAATTATCTTGAATATTATAGAACGCAGTCTGAACATAACCATTGCTTGTTCCGTTAGTTCCATAACCTGATTCTGTTACATAATTATTGAATGTAAAGCCGCTGAATTTTATCCAGAGGGAACTTAAGCGCACATCATCGTAAGCAGTTCCGCGGAACACGATTTTTCCTGAAACTTTAGGGTCTTTATCGTATTCGCCGTCTGCATTTGTAAACGGAGTATTTTCAAAATCAAGGTCGCCTTCAAGTTCAATGTGTCCGTTATCAAGAGAATTTTTATAAAGGCTGTTGTCGCTTGCGCTGTTCCAGAAGAACGGTTTTACAACAACTTTCGGCGCAAAATTATCGATAATATCCTGCTTTAACTGAACATTCAAAACTGTCCACTGAGAATCTGTGCACGGCGTTGTTTCTTCTGTTGAGTCCCAGAAACTGAACTGATAAGTATTAATTTTATCTTCATAAGGCTCAGAAGTATCAAGGCTGGAATTTGGAATTACAAACGCTTCTTTATTTCCGTTTATTTGTCCTGTTGCACTTCCTGTTTTTGGCGAAGAAAGATTTTTTCCTTCTTCAATGCCTGATTCTTTTGTGAAAATGTAATGGAACGGTGCAGTTCCGCCTACAAATTCCGGCTCTATCTGAAGATTGTTTTTAATTGTCCATACGCTTCCGTTCACTTTTCCATCGAGATTCCAGATTTCAGTTCCCTTAGATTTTGTGTTTTCTGCCCAGTCGAGCGTGTCTGTTTCAAGGTATGCAAAAACCTGTTTTTCGTTTTCTTCGTAAGTTGAATTACCGTTTAAGTCTGTTGCAAGTCGAACTCGTGCAATTCGCGGTGCATTGTTGCTTACTGCCGTTTTTACATAACCGTGGTTAGAATTTCCGGCTTTGTCGAAGGCAACAATATGAAGTTCAATCGGTCCGTCTGGAATATGAGTTGAATCAATTGACGCATCCCAAGTGTAATTTGTTCCGCTCTTTGAATAAGATTCTACCATTCCGTCGCCATCGTCGTTCTTAATGGAATTATCGATGTTAAAACTTTCTCCGGAATTATCGATTACCATTGCGTAAACAAATTCTGCTTCTGTGCTGGAAGTTTCACATTCTGAATCAACAGTTACAGTTCCAGTTGAATAATTTACGCTCAAAATTTTTCTGTAAATTCCGCCGATTTTTACAAGTCCGCCGATTCTAACATTATCATTATTCTGAACTGCATTTGAAGTAAATTCAAATTTGTTGCTATCGTTTATAGAAATCTGTGTCGTATACAGAACTGGAAGTCCGTCTGAATTAATGTAAACTTTTCCATCTGTTTTATTCGATTCTGTGATGTCCGTTCTGTTTTCTTTGTTTGTCGCACCGTGAGCTTTCATCGGATTGTAAACGCGAACTGGATTTTGTTCCGTTATATTTTCAGGAACTCGCTTAAAGTAGAAGAGAATATTTTCGTAACCGCTTCCAGCTTCTGTAGTTCGGCCTGCAAGAGTAAACATTCCGTTGGAATTCTGAATTTTATTCACATCACTTAAAACTTGTCCGCCGTTTCCGTATTCACCGCTGTAGATTTTTATTGTTCCGTATTTAGAAATTTCAGAATCTGAGCGCATATCGTAGAATGAAGGCGGAGTGTTGTCTATATTCAGACTGTAATTTGAATAATTAGACTTTTTCTCTTCAGAATTGTCGGAAACTGTAATTTTTATTGCCCAGCGATTTTCAGTTGAAACAGGAATTTTGTATTCAAGTTCGGTTATATTTCCGCCGCTTATTGTTTTATCGTTAATGAAATTATTGTTATCGGTTATCTGAATTCCAGATGTTGTATCGATTGAAATTGTTCCTATAGAATTTCCAGATAAATCTGTAACATCTACTTCAGAAATTCCGGCGTTGCTGCTTATCTTTCCGATTAAATACCAGTTTTCGCCTGAAATAAATTTGTCATCTTCATAATCAATCGTTTTTATAACAGAACCGCTTCCATCAAACTGAGAAAGTCTTACAGTTTCAAATGCCGGAACATCTTTATTTACAGAAATATGAACTGCTTCTGACCAGGCGCCAACAAGAGGTGCATCTGCTGTTCCTGTATCTACCGCTACAACACGAACATTGAGCGTTTTTTTATTTTCAGGAGAATAAAGAAGTCCATCCAAATTTGAAATTTTAAGGGAATAATTCCAGCTTTGAGTTCCGTTTGCCTTTACGCCGCGTTCATTAGAAGTAGAATGTGGAATTGGGACAACTGTTGAAGCATAATCGTAAGGACAACCGCTGATATTTTCACCGTTTTCAAAAATTCCGTCGCCATTCATATCAAACTGAAGATAAACGCCTGCAATTCCTTCATCGTCTTCTGCAGTTCCTGTAAAGCGCACAGTTCCGCCCATTATTACATAATTGAATTCACCGTCTTTTACATTGTGAACAGGGTAAGTCATTGAAACGCGAGGTTTATCGGCATCTGGATTGTAGCGGATGAAATTTCCTGTTTTGTAAGCAACATTTCCAACCACATCAACAATTTTAAACCAAAGCGGAAGACTGAATACGCCGGAATTAGACGCTGTTTCATAACCTTTAAAGTCGTCTTTTAATGTAATTCCAGAAGCGGCTTTTTCACAAATATTGTCTGAATTTATTTCAAATTCCCAAAGTCCTGAAGATTCAAGAGAAGAACTTTCCCATTGTTCTCCAAATGAAGAACCCGCAACATTTTCTGGTAAAGTTATGCTTGTTTTCGGAATTAAATAATACAATTCTTTTACGCCGGAATTTCCTTTTGTTTCATCTGAACAAAGGCCGTTAAGCGCAATATTTCCTGTAAGTTCTGTCGTTCCTGAGTAATTTCTAATTGAAATTGAATCAGGTGCAGTATTATCAATTCTTATTTGATAACTTAATGTAGACGGTTTTTCGGCTTTATCTTTTGCATCAAAACTAAATGTATATGAACCAGTTGCTAAATCCTCAGCATCAAGAGAATTGGTTTCAAAATAGTAATAATCGCCGTATTTATCACCTGAAATGTTCAGAGTAATTGTACTGTCTTTTGTAGAAAATGTTTCTTTACCAGAAATATTTACTGTAACAACAAGAGCGTCTTGAGCCGTTACCGTATCGTGTGCTTCAAATCTGAACTTGATATAGCGTTTTTCCACTCCGCCAAAAATTGTATTATGACTCAACTCTGTCCATTCTGACCAAGCGGCATTATCAGAAGAAATTTTATACTGAACGATATTAATCGATGGTGGAACTGTATCGATGCTGAATGGTATTTTTGAACATACTTCTCCTGAACCGCTGTAATTAATCTTAGGACAAGAAAGTTTTGCAGTCGCATCAGAAGTTTCTGCATTTAAAGAAGTAAATGTTCCTCCTGCCTTATCGTTAACTCTGAAATAAAGGTAATAATCGCCGTCAATGTTATTATTTCCGTCTGAATAAGTGTAACTCCAGTTTGAACCGTTTAATGTTACTTCCTTCCAGCCAGAATCTGAAATTTCTGCATTTTTCTTTACAACTTGAATTTCAAGTTTTTCAATGCCGTCATCATCGGAAATTGTTCCTGTGATTGTTCCGCTTGAAAGAGTTGTAGTTCCCGCTGTTGAAATCGTGCTTAAACTTATTTCAGGTCTGTCGGAATCCTGATTAATATTGAGTGTTAAAGTTTTTCCACTTGCTTCGCTGATTGTGTTTCCGGCTTTGTCTGTTGCAATAACAAGGAATTCTGCATTTCCTTCGCCGATTTTTGTTGTATCGATTCCAGAAATTTTAAATGAACCAGCAGAAAGTGAAGTATCGAATGAAACAGAATTTGTAATATCTGTAAATGAACTTTCTCCAGGTTTTTTAACTTTCAAATGCCAGTTCCAATCGGAATTTGACGCTCGTGGATTTAAATCAGAGATTGTTCCTT